>JAKQJC010000018.1 GCA_029561345.1 Chloroflexota bacterium
TTCACCGCACTGACCGTTGTGATCTCAGCTTATTCCAACTCGGCTTGCGCATCCTTGAGCATCTTTTGGACTTCAATCTGCCTATCCCTGTTTCGTTCACGGATTTTTCACATGCTTACACGAACTTTGTCCGGTAGAGAACAGGTAAGGCGGCTCTGAGGTGCCGTAAACCTCCGTGCTCAGTTTTCCGGCCACATTTTCCCGATCAAGATGCAGAATCTTCTCATACTGAGGGTTGATATCAATCAGGCGGTAATTCACGGCGCGGCCATCTTCATAAATCAGCTCATGTAAGGCCACCCCTTCCGCCATATTATTGAACAAGGAAATAAAGAGGGTTTCATTGGCCTGTTTTTGCAGCTTCACCTGGCGCAATTCCGTGATATCCGTGATGGTCGCAAAAACACGGTAAGGCTGGACTTCTCCCGGCAAAAATTCAGGCATCGAATTGACCACCATCCAGCGGTATGCATCCAGCTTTGGGTTATAAACCCCCATGATCACGCCTTCAACCGGCTGCCCTGTGGCAAAAGAACGCATGGCTGGATGTTCAGGGCCGGGGAAATCACTGCCATCCTCGTGAATGCAGCACCAGCGCGGGTCCATTGAAGTCCGTCCCAGCAGCTGGTCTTCGCTCAAACCCAAAATTCGACAGGCGGCGGGGTTGACGGAAACGATGCGCCCATCAGGGGCATGATAGACCACGCCCTGCGCCATGGTTTCAAACAGCATGCGGTAATCTTTCTCGCTGCGCTGCACCGCTTCCAGCGCTGAACGCTGCTCTGTCAGGTCCACCTGCGTGCCAATAAAGCGCACAGCTTTGCCTGCCGGGTCACGCGCCACCTTGCCGCGCGAGTAAATCCATAACCAGTTCCCGGTCTTTGCCCGCATGCGGAATTCATTTTCCAGAAAATCCAGGCGCCCGTCAATGCAATCATACGCCATCTGCATCAACGCACCCACATCATCTGGGTGGATCAGGGTTTGCCACCGCGTGATTTGGTTCGGAATCTCCCCTTCATCATACCCCAACATGCGTGTGTAATTGGGGCTGAAGTAGATGAGACCGCTTTCCAGATCCCAATCCCAAATGCCGTCGCGCGATGCTTCCATTGCCAGCTCAAAGCGTTCCTGACTCTCTTTCAGCGCTTTCTCTGCAGCCGCCTGCATGCTTAAATCCACCACCACGCCGCGCATGCCGCTGCGCTCTGCGCCAGGATGCACCGGCGTGATGCTCAGCATGGCCGGGAAAGTGCTTCCGTCCTGCCGCCGAATGGTATAGCTCAGGTTGTACAGTCCACCCTCGGCAATGGCTTTGGCCCAGTCAGTCCGGACGCGTTCCACATCCTGCGGAAGCATCATTGTCTGAATACTCAAAGAAAGCGCATCAGGCTGCCCTTCTTTCACTCCCAACATGGAACAGAGCACCTGGTTGATGAAAATCACACGGCCATCTTCATCCGTTTCATATACCCCCACGGGCAGCATTCTGACCAGATCCTCAAAACGTTTCTGATCTGCCGCCAGTTTTTCATTGGCTCGCTGCATCTGAATTTTGGCTGCCCCGTTTTCAACCAGGGTCTGGATGAGATCCATGTAATAAGCCATCATCTCATCCACCCGCTCCCGCGAAAACACCGGCAGCTGCCGCACCGCGGCCATATATTCTTCCTCGTCATAGCCCAATTCTGCGGCTTGCTGACGGAAAATTTCCAGATCCGGCGTTTCATCGTCGTAGTAGAACTGGCCCACAAACAGGGTGGCCACATGCTGTCCATCGATAATGATCGGGTTGGCAATATCCCAGAGGTGGTTTTCGCATTTATAGGCCAGGCTGTGTGTTTGGGGATGGCTGAGGATGTGCTGGTTGATAAATGCGTCGCTGCGCAGGCAGCGCCTGCCAGCCACCGGATGAGTGCGGTGAAAATAGACGCACAGGTTCTGCCAGCCCGCCTTCACATAAATGGTGCCGTCATTCGGATCCAAAATGCCCACCGGTATGCCGCCAGCCGCATAAAGATGATTGGCCATGCGTTGCAAACGCGCCACATCCACCAGGTCAGGGAAAGTCCATCGCGCCATCACAGCCTCCCACACACATTCAAACCATGGGTCGCCATCGGGTCTCTGAAATGATTGTAGCATAATTACCCCTTCTGCAATAATCACCGGGGGGCTCTTACCGGTTTTAACCGCGATTGGTTTGCCGTTCTCTCACAGTTAACATTTTTGTAAGGTGACAAATGCGACTGTCTTTGTTATAATTCGACCATAAATCATTTATCGTCTACCATTTCAAATGGGTATGGCAATTGTCTGGACAATTTCGTATAATGAATATCAGGACACATACCCTTAATTTTCCTGCCTGACTTACGGAGGACCTATGAGCACAAACCTTTCTTCTCGGCCCATAGGGGGGCAAATCCCATTTTTCCAGTCCTTGCGCTGGCGTTTCATTCTCATATTCACGGCTGTCGCCATGGTACCCCTGTTGGGGGTGGGCTTCTTCTCGCTCATCCGCGCTTCAGATGCCATGCGTGAACGCATTAAAGCCGATCTATTCTTAACCACACAACAACAACAAAAGACCGTTGTCACCTGGCTGGATGAACGCAAACAGGATGTTGGCGCACTTTCTCTCCTGGCCGGCATCCGTTCCATGGATGTAGCACAAATCCAACCGATTTTGGACGATTTTCTCACCAAGGCTCCCGCATTTGAAAATGCTTTTGTTGTCGATACCAACGGAGACGCGGTTTACATCACCACCCGCAGTGCAATGAATATCAGCGACCGGCCGTATTTCCAGCAAGCCATGACTGGTAAAACGGTCATCTCTGATGTCGTCGTTTCAAAGATTTCCGGCAACATCATCATCGTCGCAGCCGCCCCTATCTATTCAAGTGACGGCAAAATCACAGGCGTCATAGGCGGATCAGTGCAGACCACAGTCATTCTCGATCTTCTGAAAACCTCTCAAATCGCTCAAACAGGCGATGCCTACCTGGTCAATGGAAAAGGCCTTCTGGTTTCACCATCCCGCTTTGACGAAAAATATAGATCAGAGGGTATCATCAAGGGCAATACCGTTGCCATGGAATTAAACATCGGCGAACAGGCAATAGGGACTGAAGAGTTGGTTACAACGGATGCCGGTAAAGCATTGGCAAAGGCACAGCCAGAAGCAGGTTCTGGTCAATACCTCAATGCCCGGAAAATTCCCGTGGTTGGCGCGTATCACCCGGTTGAAGGTTACCCGCTGGGCGTGGTGGTGGAACAGGATGAAAGTGAAGCCTTCCAGGAAGTCAACGATCTGCGTATGATTCTTCTTATTGTTATGGTGGTTGCTGCTGCCGCCGTGGCGGCCCTGGTGGCCTTCATCGCCGTCAACGTCACCCGCCCCATCATTGCCATGACCCGCTCGGCCCAGGTGATTGCCACCGGAGATATTGACGTGGAAGTGACCCATACCGGCAAGGACGAAATCGGCGCCCTGGCCAATGCCTTCAGGCAGGTCATCGCCTACCAGCAGGAAATGGCCGCCGCTGCC
>JAKQJC010000007.1 GCA_029561345.1 Chloroflexota bacterium
CGTACTGGTCCACCGGCGTCCAGTAATTCGCCTCGCCGTCCAGCATGGCAGTGTCGTTGTTGGCGCAACCGTAGCGCGCGTAGTACCAGGACGATTCCATGAACGTGTCGAAGGTGTCCGTTTCCCGCGTGGCCGGGCCGCCGCAGCAGGGGCAGGTGGTTTCGTAGAACGACGGCATCTTTTTGAGTGGCGAGCCAACACCTTCAAATTCAACGTCGGTGGGCAGCACTACGGGAAGGTCTGCCGCCGGCACCGGCACCGCGCCGCAGCTGCCGCAATTGATGATCGGGATGGGCGCACCCCAGTAGCGCTGGCGAGAGATCAGCCAGTCGCGCAGGCGGTAATTGATGGTGTGGTGGCCAATGCCTTTTTCGGTAACGTAAGCCACGGCCTTCTCAAAGGCCTGCTCGCCAGGCGTGCCGCTCAGCGGGCCAGAATTGATCATCGTGCCGTGTGCCGGCACCGATTCGGTCATCGCCGCCGGATCCACAGCGGCTTCGCCTGCGGGCTGAACCACCACGCGGATCTCCAGGCCAAAGGCGCGGGCAAATTCAAAGTCGCGCTGGTCGTGGGCGGGCACGGCCATGATGGCGCCGGTGCCGTAGGTCATCAGCACATAGTCGGCAATCCAGATCGGAATACGCTCGCCGTTAACCGGGTTGATGGCATAGCCGCCGGTGAAAACACCAGATTTTTCCTTGCCGGCAGCTTCGCGTTCCACTTCACTCTGGCGCGAGGCGGCCATCTGGTAAGCTTCCACTTCCGCCTTACGTTCCGGCGTAGTGATCTTGCCGACCAGCGGATGTTCGGGCGCCATCACCATGAAGGTGACGCCCCACAGGGTGTCGGGGCGGGTGGTGAATACTTCCAGCGGATCGCCCTGTTCGGTGTGGAAAGTGACCGCCGCGCCTTCGGAGCGGCCGATCCAGTTGGTTTGCAGGGTCTGAACGCGCTCGGGCCAGTCAATGCCGTCATAGCACAGCAATTCTTCGGCATAGGCGGTGGCCTTGAAGAACCACTGGTTCAATTCCTTTTTGATCACCGGGGTGCCGCAGCGTTCGCAGTGCCGGTCATCGCCCCACACCTGCTCGCGGGCCAGGGTGGTATTGCAGGCCGGGCACCAATCCACCGGAGAATTTTTTCGGTAGGCCAGTCCCTTCTTGAAGAGCTGGGTGAAAAACCACTGCGTCCAGCGGTAATATTCCGGGTCAGCCGAAATGGCCTCGCGGCGCCAGTCAATCATGGTGCCCATGCTCTTCAACTGGTTGCGCATGCGGGCAATGTTGGCGTAGGTCCACTCTTTGGGGTGGATGTTGCGCTTGATGGCGGCATTTTCGGCCGGCAGGCCAAAGGCATCGAAGCCCATGGGGAACATCACGTTGAAGCCCTGCATGCGCATGAAGCGGGCGCGGGCATCAGATGGCGCCATGGCATACCAGTGGCCAATATGGAGGTCGCCGGAGGGGTAGGGGAGCATGGTGAGGGCATAGTGCTTGGGGCGGGATGGATCCACATCGGCGTGATAGAGACCTTCGGCTTCCCATTTGGCCTGCCAGCGGGCCTCAATTTCAGCGGGGTTGTAAACTTTTTGAACCATGATACACCTCCAGTAGAAAATACAAAAAATCCTTCGCCATACAGGGACGAAGGATTGCTCCGCGGTACCACCCTGCTTGCCGGAAACCGGCCGCTCTGGGACGCTGTAACGGGCGTTAGCCGTCTCCGGCTACTTGATTTCACCGGTGAAGCTAGCCCCAGAAGGGGCGGCGGGCGAGTTCAACCTCTGCGCTCTGTGGGCGCTGCGCCGGGCTCACACCTCACTCTCCCGACTCGCTGCCAGATGGCTTACTACTCCCGTTGTTGCTCTAGTGGACCCAGGGGGATTCGAACCCCCGGCCTTCTCAATGCCATTGAGACGCGCTCCCAACTGCGCTATGGGCCCGGGTAAAACGACGGTCCTGTTGCCAGAACACTGTGGACCTGGGGGGATTCGAACCCCCGGCCTCTTCAGTGCGATTGAAGCGCGCTCCCAACTGCGCTACAGGCCCGTGTCAAACGTTCCAATATTCTACCTGAGAGGCCCTTTTCTGTCAAGACGTTTGCAGGGCTTTTTCCCAAAAAACAGGGTCAATATCTGCAATTTTGGATTGTTTTTTTTCAACCCATTGCATTTGCCCTTGAATCTGACTATAATCGGATAATAAAAGTCTTATTTATCGAAATAGATGCCCCTGATCATCAGAAAGGCCAAAGACAATGGATATGCCAATTTTATCACTGCTTCTCCGTTCCCTGTTTTCCGGTTTACTGATTCTATCTCTGGCTGGCGCGCCGGCTCCTGCCCTGGCCGCTGCCACCTACACCGTCAACACCCTGGCCGATAACGTCACCAACGGCGACGGCTTTTGCACCCTGCGCGAGGCCGTGCTGGCCGCTAACAATGCCGCCAGCAACGACTGCGGGACGGGATCTGCGGCTGCCGACACCATTAATATTCCGGTTACAGGCACCCTGCGCCTGAATGCCACCCTGCCAGCCATCACTGGCAGCGGCGGTAGATTAACCCTGAATGGGAACACCCAGTTTACCCTGAGCGGCGATTCTGACGGCAACAACACGCCCGATGTGCGCCTGCTGATTGTGGAAAGCGGGGCAGACCTGACCCTGCAAAACCTCACACTGAGCCGCGGCAAAGCTCACGAAAATTACAGCGGCCTGTTGATCGGCGGCGCCGTGGTCAGCCAGGGCACCCTGGCCGCCACCAATGTAACCTTTGAACGCAATTCAGCCGATTACGGCGGCGCGGTTTACACCGACGGCTCGGCCACCCTGAACAACTGCTGGTTTATGTACAACCAGGCGGTTGTGAGCGGTGGAGCTGTGGATAATGCCGGCACAGCCGTGATCAACGCCAGCAGCTTTTTCAGCAGCGCCGCTATCGAAGCTGGCGGAGCCCTGCTCAATTTCGGCAACCTGACGGTATCCAAAAGCACTTTTTTTGACGGCACCGCCAAATGGGGCGCAGGCATCTACAATGACAACACCCTGATGTTATCTGATGCCTTTTTCAACAATGATTATGCCGACATCCACGGCGGCGGTATTTATCATGCCAACGGCAGCCTTACCGTGACCCGCACCACCTTTTCCGGTGAGCATGCCACCGGCAGCAGCGGCGGAGCCATTTACAACGCCGCCAATGCCGGGGTGATCAACAGCACTTTCTCAAATAACTCAAGCACAGACAGCGGCGCCGGGGTGTATAATGCCGGCGTACTCACTGTGACCAACAGCACTTTTGCCGATAATTATGCCATTTTAGGCGGCGCTGGAATTCACAACACCGGTGATTTGACGTTAGTCAACACCATCCTGACCAACGGCGGTGCCATCGACTGCATCAGCAGCGGCGGCACACTGACCGCGCACCACAACCTGCTTCAAGACAGCGGAGCCAACGCCTGCGGTCTGACCCATAATCTTAACAACAACCTCACCGGCCAGAATGCCATGCTGGAGCCGTTCGGGGCCAATGATGCGGGCATGCTCTACCCTTTGAAACCCAAAAGCCCGGCCATTGATGCAGGCGACAACACCGCCTGCCCGGCAACAGATCAACGCGGCATGATCCGCCCGCTGGACGGCAATATTGACGGCAGCGCTGTCTGCGACCTGGGCGCGTATGAGTCGGCCATTCAGGTCTATTTGCCGCTGCTGGTCAAATGATGTTGCTCTCCCCAGCAGGTCCCTGAAAAGGGGACCTGCCTTTTTTATCCTCATGAAAACAGGGTAACTGCCCGCCGCTGCCACTGCAGAGAAGCGTTCCGTGGCATCCATTGGCGCACAATCCCAGGAACATATCTTGTGAGTGGCTGTTCGTTCTCCCCTACCCTTTATTGCCTAAGCCTGACCAGGCCGAACCTTCCACCACAGCGCCGCCGCCAAACCACCCGCCAGCGCCCCACCCAGCAGGGTTGGATCTTGCCAGACAAACGCCTTCAGATACACCACCTCTGCCAGCACCACCGTTACCGGAATCCTCACCCAGTTGCTTTTAACCGTCAGCAGTGCAAAAATCAGAAAAAAGGCGTGCCCTGAAATGACCGGCAGGGCATAAAAAGAGCGGATAAGCGCCAGAACAGTCACAATGGCATCCAGTGTCAGCGCTGAAATGGCGCGGCGCCCAGCCTGGGCATAGAGCGGGATGCGGTCAAAAATAAACCCGGTAAAAGGCAGGGCCATTGGGGTGAAATAAAACAGATAAAGGGTCAGGTCGCGGCCTTTGAAAAGAAACAGGCACCCCATTCCAAGTACAAACATCAAAATGCAGCCCAAAACGAAGCCGGCTGCCGGTTGAAATAACCGATCCACCTGCAGGGTGCTTGTCTCCAGGCGGGTCACCCGTGCCTGCAAATTCAGTATTTCGGCTTGCAAAGCCGCCAGACGTTCATCTGTGGAAATAGAAACACGATCATCTGAGTCCATGCTGATCCACCTTGAGATAAAAAACCTGCCGCTTTTTAATCTTAAAAAGCGGCAGAAAAATGGCCTGACAACGGCGAATAAGATCAGGCAGCAGGATATTCTTTAATAAATTGAGAGAAATAGGTGGTGCGCAGGCGTTCGACCAGAGCTTCCTGGGCTTCGCACCACAGCGGGTGCAGGGGACAGTCTTCGCCAAAGGGGCAGTTATGCGGATCGTTGGTGCATTCATTAAGCTGAACCGGTCCATCAATGGCCTCCACCACCTCGATTAGGGAAATCTCTTCAGGCATGCGCGCCAAAGAAACGCCGCCGCGCGCGCCGCGCGAAGTGTGGATCAACCCGGCAATGGAGAGCTGAGAGATGATTTTTGCCAGGAAAGAAGGCGGAATGTGCTGTTCTTCCGCAATTTGACTGGTGGCAGCCCGTTGATGAGGGCCCAGCCGGGCTAAATAAAGCATGGCTCTTAAGGCATAATCAGCCTGACGCGTAATTTGCATACGTCTATCCTCGTAAATAAAACTTTCTGGCTGCTCAGCCGCAGGTCAAGGCGCGAAAAACAGTTGTTTCGGGGTTCAAAGGTCTCTGCATTAAAAGAGCCTGCCATCCGGTGGTTTCTGACAATGGATCTGAGCAGCGAAAAATCTTCGTAAATTTGTCTTTATAACCTTTATTGTATCATAATTTGCCACAGGGCAAGTCTGTGGAGGCCAATTTTAGCAAAAGAAGCACCCTGCCTGGCTGAAGAATCTGCCCGGCCGCCCTGTTACAGCGAAGCCAGCACCTCTGCATCGATTTTCACCAGACCGTATTCGTCAGAATAGATGAAAAAGTTGCCGGGGCAAAGCTGCATCAGCACCGGCAGTTCTTCCGCCAGGTTTTCAAACGACAGGCGGTCCTGAAAGGCAATGATGGCCTGCAGCACTTCCGCCTGTTTCTGGCCGAAGTGGATGACAAAATCATAGCGCCAATCCTGATCCACCAGCAGTTCCATCGAGTGATCCTTGGCGCAGTACGATAGGACAAATTTCACCTCGCTGTTGTCATAATCCATCACGGCTGCTTCAGACAGCCAGAAATCCTGATCAAAGGTGGCGTTCAGCGGGCGGCCTTTCCAGCCAGCCGAAGTGAGATTTTGCACAAAGAGGGCGCGTTCCTGCAACTGCAGGGGGGACATTTCAGATTTTCTCATCGGGGTTATCCTTCGTTTCTATGCTGGCAGCAGCCGCAGGGTCAGAATTTGATAGGGGCGGATGGCCGTTTGCACCGCCTGATCTGCGCAGGGCAGGGCTTCCTGGTCTTCTTCCAGCAAATTGCAGCGCCAGGCCCCGGCCAGGGGGAAGCCGGCGCGCAGGGTCAGCGGACCGCGCTGGCGCTGGCATTCGTACAGGCGCACAATGACGCCGCGGCCGTCTTCAGCCGGCTTGATGGTTTCAATGACCACATTGTCGCGGTCAGCCTGGATGAAAGGCGGTGGAACCTGGCGCAGCGGGGCCGGCTCTGCGGACAGGTGCAGGCGCAGCGGGTCGTTGATGGCATAGGCCTGGCTGATGGTGCCGGCGCCCCAGCTGCCGGCATGCGGCAGCAGGCTGTACTTGAAGCTGTGCTCACCCTGATCGGCGTCAAAATCGGGCATGGTGGGGCTGCGCAGCAGGCTGATGCGCAGCACGCCGTCGTGAATATCGTGACCGTATTTGCCGTTGTTCAGCAGGCTGACCCCGTAATCGCCTTCGCTCAGGTCCACCCATTTTTGGGCACAGGTTTCAAAACGGGCCCAATCCCAGCTGGTGTTGCGGTGGGTGGGGCGGGTGACATTGCCCCACTGGATCTCATAGGTGGCAGCTGGCGCAAAAACATCCACCGGGAAGGCTGCTTTGAGCAGGATATGTCTTTCACTCCAGTCAATGCGCGTGTCCACATCCAGGCGGGCGCTGCCGGCCTCGAGCGAAAGCACCTGGGTGAAGGTGGAATGGAGGATGCGCCGTTTAATTTCCAGCGCTGCGCGCAGCGGCCCGGCTTCGATGACGGTGATGGAAACGGCCGGATCAGCCAGCCACATGCGGTCTTCGTAGTAAATATCCACATCCCAGGCGTCAAAATTCATCGGGCGGTCTTCAAAGGCCTGCAGCTGGTTGGCCAGCGCGCCAGCGGGCAGCACCTCGCGCTGGCAGCGTTTATCCAGCAGGCGGGTGATGTCGCCATCGGCGTTTAATTCCACGCGCAGCAGGTCGTTTTCCAGCAGGGTGGGGCTGGCCTGCAGCGTGTTCTGGCGCGGGACTGCCGGTTCCGGTGCGGCGCACAGCGGCGTGACACTGAAGGGCGGCAGGGGGCCGGCGTCGAGTAAAACGCCGCCAGCCACCGGCTGCGCCGCCACCGGGGTTCCATCGGGGCGGGCCAGGGCCGGCAGGGCTTCGGCGCCGGGGAAGAAGATCAGGTCAGAGCGGGTGAAGGCAGAAGGATTGACCGCCAGGGCCGCGCCGCCGGTCTGCCCGGCCAGGGAGGCCAGCGCCTGGCCTGAAACTTCGGCGCACAGCTCGCGCACCTCGGCATACTGCGCCTGCGATTCCCAGTAGACCGGGCCGATGCTGCTGCCGGGAAGAATATCGTGGAACTGGTTCAGACAGACCACTTCCCAGCCTTTGCGCAGGGTTTCCCGCGGCGCGGCATAAGCAGCGTCCATGCGGGCTGCCATCGCCGAGAGAAAATCGGCATCGTGCAGCAAAAATTCAGCTTCGCGGTTGGCGCGTTTGTTGCGTCCCTGGGTGGTGTAGGTGCCGCGGTGATATTCCAGGTACAGCTCGCCGTTCCAGACCGGCAAATCGCCGCCGGCGGTTTCTTCAAGGCGTTCAAAAAAGGCCCTAACCGAGGAAAAATGGGTACGCGGCGCTGCCGGAAAAGCCTGGAAGGTATCCACGTTTTCCACCATCTCGCGGGTCGGGCCGCCGCCGCCGTCGCCGTAACCGTACGACATGAGCATGGGCAGGGCGCGGCCGTCTTTGTTCCAATCCTTCTGCTTGTAATTGGTCCAGGTGCCCAGAATCTGGTCAGGAGAGGCGTCGGCATTGTAGGTGCTGCCAAACATGCTGCCTTTTTCGGGAGTCGGACTGAAATGGGTCAGCACGCGGGTGCCGTCCAGCCCCTGCCAGTAGAAGCTGTCCCAGGGCAGGCGGTTGTACTGGCTCCAGCCGATTTTGATGGTGAAAAAGAAGCGGCAGCCGGCTTCGCGGATCAACTGGGGCAGGTTCCAGGCATAACCGAAAACATCCGGCAGCCACAGCACGGGCGAATCGGCGCCGGGGCCAAAATGCTGGCGGAAGAAGCTGCGCCCCAGCAAAAACTGGCGCGCCAGCGATTCCGGGCCTGAAAGGTTGCAATCGGCTTCCACCCACATGCCCCCCATCACTTCCCAACGGCCTTCAACGGCGCGCTGCCGAATGGTCTCGAAGAGGGCGGGGTCGTCCTGGCGCACAAAATCATAAAGCTGGGGTTGGCTCTGGCTGAATTTGAAAGCAGGATAAAGTTCCATCAGGCGGACGGCGTTGTGAAAGGTGCGGCGTGCCTTCTGGCGGGTCTGGTCAAGGGTCCACAGCCAGGCCACATCAATATGGGCATGCCCGACCGCCTCAATATCCACATCCAGCGGGGCGCCAGCCTGCGCCAGTCCTTCATCGAGGGCGGCTGCAGCAGTGGGCAGGCTGGCATAAAATTCTGCGCCAAAAGGTTCGCGGGTATCGAGCAGGTTGAAGGCTTCATCCAGGGCGCTCAGCAGGCGGCCTTTTTCGGTGTCGGTTTCAGCGAGCTGTTTGGCAATGGTCAGGGCGGCGCTGGCGCGGGTGATGAAGCGGCGGGTGGCAGGGTCCAGTTCCACCACCATGCAGGGACGCATCAGCAGTTTGATCAGGGGGTCGCCGTTAAAAAGGCCGGTCCAGCCGTGCAGAGCCAGGGTGTGGGGCTGCCCGTCGCAGGCAAAATCTGGCAGGCGCAGCTCCTGATGGTGGCGGTCGCAGGAACCGCAGGCCTGGCCGTCAATATAAACCAGGGCCTCGGGATGGCTGAAATCGCCAGCTTCACCGAGGGGCAGGAAAAGGGCCGCCGGCCCCGACCAATCAGCCGGCACCTGAAAGCTGCTGCGCAGGGTGTAATTGCACAGCCAGCCGCCCCAATAATCGCCGGGATTGATCACCTCCCATGCGCTGTCATCCACCTCCGGCTGCACGGGCGGCGGGGTGGAAGCATCAGGCATGGCGGTGAAACGGAAAGGCGGCAGGGGCTGCTGCTGGCGGTAAACAAGGGGGGTGATGAGTTGCAATCGGCGCTCAATTTTGCGGTCAGTCCAGCGGATTTGATGATTCATGCACAGTTTCCTTTTCTTGCCGCAGAGATGGTGGAGAAAATGATCCAGGATTATTGTACCCTTAAAGCAGTTAAGATAACAAAGAAATTGGATAACCACCCGGGCATAAGTCTGATTTAAAACCGCAAAAAATGCGAAGCGTGCCGCCCTCCTGCTCTGGAAGGGGAGTTGCCGTACAGGCAAACCTTTCGCGCTGGCTTCGATCCTCTGCCTGCCCCCTTGCCTTCGCCAGATATCTTGACAGATTCCTCTGCAGGAGATAAAATAGACGAAGTATAATATTATACATAGTTCAATAATAGACAGGGTTCAAGAGAGGTGCAAGATGGAACACCACGACCCGGCAGCCAGCCGGATGGAACGTAAAAAAGAGGAAAACCGGCAAAAAATCATTGCCACCGCCATGGGGCTGTTTGGGCAGCACGGCTATGACGCCACCACCATGGAACAGATTGCCGCGGCGGCAGATATTGCCAAAGGCACCCTCTACAACTATTTTCCGGTTAAGGAAGCCATCCTCGACGCCTTCATCAAGCAAAGTTTCAAAGAAAGAAACGCTGAACGCATTGCGCGCATGCACGCCCTGCCCGACACCCGCTCGCGCATGATCCAGATGCTGACAGACCTGATGGCAGGCGTGGCAAACCAGCCGGTGATCTTTGAAAAGTACTTTATCTACCGCATTCAGAACATGATTGCCCTGCGCCAGGATGAAAGCACCCACAGCGGCCTGATTTCTTTGGAGCAGGCGATTTTGGAGCTGGGACAGCAGAGCGGCGAACTGCGTGCAGACCTGCCGCAGGCGCTGCTGCTGGCTTTGATTGAATTTGTATTTATCGAGGTGGCGCAGCAGTATTACCGCGCCCCTGAAACCTTCAAGGCAAGCCAGACCATTGAAGACTGTGTGGACCTGTTTATGAACGGGGCCGCCAGCCGGAGTTGAACCGGAGAAAACACAGCTCCGGGAAAGAGAGAAAGATGATGAATACCCCATTACCCATCACGGCCGCCGTTTTTCGCAAACGTCTGGTTGATTTATGCTGCCGCAGCGGGCTGGCCGACCTGCCCAAAGACCAGATTGACCAGCATATCCTGTTCAAGAGCATGATGCTGCTGGTGGGCCGCAGCGGCCCGCTCAGCGGGCAGGAGATGGATGAAAAATTGAAACAGTGGATCAACCAGATCGGCAGCATCAAAAAGCTGGACCATGCCAGCCTGCGCCGCTGGCTGATTGACGCCGGTTACATCACCCGCAACAGCGGCGGCACCTGCTACCAGGTGGCCCAACCCGGCCCGCATGCAGACTGGTTCAGCGCGGAAGTGGATGAACTGAACGTGGTGGAAGTGATCCAGACCGGGCTGGAAGAGATTGCCCGGCGCAAACAGGAATTTATGCAGCGCGGAAAATAACGCGAAAAGCTGCTTTTTTGAAAGTTGAGAAAAAATGCCAAGCTTACAAAGCCGCCTCTTTGTTTTTGCCATGCGCAATCGCCACTTGCTGCAGGGCAAGCTGAAACCCCAGCCGCCCATCGACTGGAACACCTCCATGGTGGCCCTGCGCGCGGAAACGGAAAAAGGCACGGGCCTGATGGGCAAACTGCCTGATGATATTGCCATTGAACCGGTGCAAATCGGGGATCTCTACGCCGAGTGGGTAACCCCCAGAGGCGCCGCCCGTGATAAAGTCATCCTGTACTTTCACGGCGGCGGGTACGTCATCGGATCCTGCCTGGGGCACCGGCCGATTGTGGCCAAATTTGTGAAAAACAGCGGCACGCCGGCCCTGGTGTTCAATTACGGCCTGGCGCCTGAAAAGCCCTTCCCGGCCGGGCTCAATGATGCTGTGGCCGCCTACCAGTGGCTGCTGAAACAGGGGACCACGCCGAAAAAAGTGGTCTTCGTGGGCGATTCAGCCGGCGGCGGGCTGTGCCTGGCAACCCTGCTGGCCCTGCGCGATCAAAACATCCCCCTGCCGGGCGGCGCGGTGGCCATGTCGCCGTGGACGGATTTGAAGAACACCGGCCAGTCTTACGAGACGAATCAAAAGGTGGATACGCTCACCTGGCGCGGCTCGCAGGAAGTGTTCAGCAAGTATTACGTGGGCAATCAGGATCCCGGCAACCCCTGGATTTCACCGCTGTACGGCGATTTGCACGGCCTGCCGCCGCTGCAGCTTTACGTGGGCAACGATGAACTGCTGCGCGATGATTCGACGCGCTTTGCTGAAAAGGCGCAGGCCGCCGGCGTGGAAGTGAAACTGACGGTGGGCGAAGGACTCTTTCACTGTTACCCGGCCTGTGCCCCGCTTTTTCCGGAAGCTGTGCGCGATATGAATGAAATTTGCGCCTTCATCCGGCAGATATAACAACCTTTCCAGATCCGGTCATGGACCGGATCTTTTTTTATTATCCGCCTGTCCACCAGTTGCCAGGCCCGTGTAATCCTTAAAGGTATATATCTGGTTTTTTGGTATAATTATCGCAGGCTTATGACACGAATTTGACTGGAATTTACCTGAGCGAGGAAATCTGATGACCTCTTACGAAGCTGTTATTGGGCTCGAAACCCACATCCAACTGAACACCACCACCAAAATTTTCTGTTCCTGCAAGGCTGATTCATGGTTTGACCCGCCCAACACCAACATCTGCCCGGTTTGCACCGGTCTGCCGGGTGTGCTGCCGGTGCTGAACCGCGCTGTGGTTGAAAAAGGGGTGCTGCTGGCGGCGGCCATGCACTCCGAAATCCGCCCGGTGTCCTTTTTTGACCGCAAAAATTATTTCTACCCCGATCTCCCCAAAGGTTACCAGATTTCACAATACGATATGTCGCTGGGCAAGGGCGGTTATATGGATCTGCCCATGCCGCAGAGCGGCGGTGTGCGCCATATCACCATCACCAAGCTGCATCTCGAAGAAGATGCCGGCAAAACCAAAAACGAGCACGGCCGGCGCATGATTGACTTCAACCGCTGCGGCGTGCCGCTGGTGGAAATGGTCACCGGCCCCGACCTGCGCACCGCCGACGAGGCCGCGCAGTATCTCATCCGCCTGCGCCAGCTGCTGCGCTGGCTGGGCATCTCAGAGGCCGATATGGAAAAAGGCCACCTGCGCTGCGATGCCAACGTGTCCATCCGGCCGGTGGGTGCCACCTATTTGAACACCAAGACGGAAATCAAAAATGTCAACTCGATTGACGCAGTGCGCGAAGCAATCCTCAAGGAAATTGACCGCCAGACGCGCGAGGTGGATGCCGGCAACCGCATTGAAGCCTGGACCCTGGAATGGGATGAGGACCGCGGCGTGCTGAAGAAGATGCGCTCGAAGGAAACCGAGGCCGATTACCGCTACTTCCGCGAACCCGATCTGCTGCCCCTGCGCCTGGATGACGCCTGGAAGGGTCAAATCCTTTCCGGGCTGCCCGAACTGCCCCTGGAACGGCGCGCCCGCTTTATGAGCGAATTTGGCCTGCCGGAATATGATGCAGATATCCTGACAGCGGAACGGCGCCTTTCGGAATATTTTGAGGCCGCGGTGAAGGCTTACGGCGGCGACCCCAAGCGTGTTTCCAACTGGATGATGAACGACATCCTGCGCATGGTCAACGACCGCGGCATTTCGGTGACAGAACTGAAACTCACCCCGGTTTATCTGGCCGAGATCATCAAGCTGGTGGATTCCGGTACGGTCAACACCTCCACCGGCAAGGCCCTGGTGCAAAAGGTGGATGAAACGGGCAAGGCCCCGGCTGAAATTGTGCAGGCTGAAGGATTGGCCAAAGTCAGCGACGACAGCGCCATTCGCGCCGTCTGCCAGGAAGTGATGGCCGAAAGCCCCAAGGAAGTGGCGGCCTTCAAGGGAGGCAAGGAAACCCTGATGGGCTGGTTTGTGGGCCAGGTGATGAAGAAAATGCGCGGCAAAGCCGATCCGGCGCTGGCGCGCAGCATTATGGAAGAACTGCTCAAGCAGTAATTCAAACGCTTCAGTGCAAAGAAAATCAAAGCTGAGACAGAACTGTCTCAGCTTTTTTGTTTTTCCCTGCGCTGCCAGCGCAGTTTCAGGCGCGCCCAGGCTGTGCGCCGCACCAGGCTGCGCAGCGCCCGCACCTGCTCCGCGCTCACCGGCCGGGTGGTGAACACCGCCTGCTCGTAGAGGGCCGTGGCTCTGGTCAGGGCTGCCAGCAGACCTGTTGGCAGCTGGTTCTGCATGGCGGCCAGGTATTCCAGCGGGGTAATCGAAGCCGTCCCGCTGCGGCCAGCCGCGCGCAGCCCACGGCGCAGTTCCCAATACAGGCGGCGAACCTGGTTTTCAGGCAGGTACCAGCCTGAACGCACCCGTTCCCGCTGCCGCAGAAGCAGGCGCACGCTCAAAACCAGACCGGCCAGCACCCCCAGGCCAATCAGCGCCGGCTGCCAGGGCAGGTTCAACACCGGCGCCAGGGCACCGCCTTTTTGTGCGGCTGCCGGGGTGGGCATCTCGGGAGAGGAAAAGTCGAAGGGGGTAAAGGCTGCCGTGGGCTCAAACTCCACCCAGCCGTAAACCGGAAAATAGACCTCCACCCAGGCGTGGGCCGCGCGCGCCGGCACGCGGTACGCCTTGCGATCATAATCATACTCGCCCATGGCAAAGCCGGTCACCAGGCGGGCCGGCACGCCGCTGGCGCGCAGCAGCACCACCATGGCCGAGGCATAGTGGCTGCAAAAGCCGCCCTGCGACTCAAACAGAAAATTATCCACCAAATCGCTGCCCCTGGGCAAAGGCGGCACATCCAGCGTGTAAGGGTAAGAAAAACGCAGGTAATTCTGCACCGCCTGGGCTTTCTGAAAAACATTGGGTGCATTTTCGGTCAGGCGGGCGGCCAGGTCGCGCACCCGCTGCGGCAGGGTTTCGGGCAGCTGCAAATAGACGGCCTTTACCGCATCCGGGATGCTGCCGCGCGGCTCTTCCAGCATCAACCCTGAGGCGTTGCTGACCTCTGAAAACACATCATATACGGCCACGCCATCCGTTTGCGTGGGTTCTCCGCTCACCAGGGCCAGGCCGTCGCCGGCCACCGCCCGCAGGCTCAGGCCGGCGGTGGTGCTCACCGGAGCATTGGCGGCAAACAGCAGGTCACCGTATTCAGCCGTGATCTCAAAATGCTGTTTCAGGCTGTAGCGCCCAATGCCCGTTTGATTGAGCCGGGTTTCAGGGCTGGCATCCGGGGCAGCCTTCCAGCCGGTGCCGGTATATTCAGCAAAGATGGCTGCCCGCCAGTAATGCCGGGGCGGCTGTTCCTGTTCAGCCATTTCACCGGCCTCCGGAGGCAGCGGCGCCGGTTCATTCAGGGTCACCCACATCACCGCTTCATCTGATTTTGGCAGCGGCACATGAATGTTTTCCATATCTGGCATGCGCACGGTCAGGCCGCTGACGGCGGGCACATCCTGGGTGGCCGCGGGCGTGGGCGTTTTGCCATCCGGTTTCTGGTTTGCCGGGCTGACCGCCGCCGGGGTGGGGCGCGGGGTGAGCAGGTCCCGAACGAGCTCCCAGCCCTGCGGTGAAGCGGCCCAACCCACCATATACACCAGCACCACCGTCACCAGCCCGGTGATCAGCCAGTTTTCGAGGATCAATTCAGGGTAATCCACCTGCAGGCGGGCCCAGGTTTCCAGGCGGCCGCGGTAAGCAGCATAGAGCAGCAGCAGGGCAGCGCAAACCAGCCAGTAAAGCGGGAAATTGCCGTCGCGGTTGAAGTTCAGCGCCAGCACCACCAGCGCCGCGCTGGGCAGCAGACCCAGCAGCGCCTGCCAGCGTCTGAAAGTCATCCACAAGAGCCAGGCAGCCGCATTCCAGGCCAGAAACGCCGCCGTGAAATAAAACAGAGACAGGTTAGGACAGCCAGCGGTCAGCGGCAGGCACCAGCCGCCGCGCAGCAGGTCCAGGGCAGTCAGCGTGCGCAGATTCACCATCCACCACAGCTCATCGCCCGAAAGCGCCCGGAACATGGTCAGCGAGCCCACCTGCCCGGCCAGGAAAAAGCACACCAGCAGGGAAAGCCCCAGCGAATAGGCAGCAGCCAGCCAGCCCTTCAGGCGCGAGCGGACCAGGGCCCAGCCGCACAGCGCCCCCAGAAGATAACAGGTTGAGAGGGCCGAAAGATCGGCCCGCCAGCGCCCCGTGCCCAGAATGGACGCCGTCAGCCCCACCAGGCAGCCCATCAGGGCGGCCAGCGGTGCATGGCGGCGCAGAAAATTCCAGAAGGCATCCTGAAAGCGCTCCATCATGCGGGCTTCCCCGGTTCGCCCGCCAGGCGCGGCGTGCGGCGCACCACCACCCGACCGGTGCCAAATGAGGTGAATTCCCAGCGCCGCAGCTGCCCGTAAGACCCGCTGATCACCCTGATCTGCTGGCGGGCAATCACCGCGGCGCGCACGCCGTCGCGCTGCAGCAGGGCAGCCAGCTGGGCGGCGCGCCCGGCCTGCCCGCGGGCAGCCGGGTGAACGAAGGAGGCCGGGTCCAGCAGCAGCACCTGCGGCCCCCCGCGCGCGCCGCGCGCCAGGGTGCGCAGGGCCGTGCGCCATTCCGCCTGCAGCGAAGCCGTCAGCACAATCACCGAATCGCGCTCCGAAACCAGGGCGCGGGTTTGCGCCAGAGTGGCTTCGAGGGGCAGGGCCTGAGGCTCCAGCCGCGCCAGGGCGTGCAGAATATTCCACAGGTGAGCCTTGCCCGGTCGCGGCGGGATGGCCAGGCCGCTGCCGGCAAAAAGACCCACAGAAAGACGCTCATTCAGCAGGCTGGAGGCCAGCGAAGCCGTCAATGTGGCCAGCACTTCAAAAGAGCCCCCGTTCCCCTCGCCCACCTGCGCCGCCGCATCCGCATCCAGGACCAGCCAGAGGCGGGTGGAAGCTTCGGGATCAAAATTTTTCACATGCAGGGCGTTGCGGCGGGCTGTGGTGCGCCAGTGGATGTGACGCACCGGGTCGCCCGGCACATAGGGGCGGGTGCCGCCGGCATTGATGGTCTCAGCAGCCAGCGGCAGGCGCAGCGAAAGAGCGTCGCCGGTGCGCTTGCGCCGCGGCAGCAGGTGCGGCGGCAGAACCGCCAGCGGCGGGTACACCAGAATCTCGCGCCGGTCTTCATAAATCTGGCTGATCTGAAAAAAATGAAGGGGATCGCCCATGCGAATTTCCCACGGGCCAAAGGTATACACGCCGCGGCGCGCGCAGACGGTGCTGGCCGCCCAGTTTTCCACGCTGCGCCCGTCCACCAGGCGCACCTGGTGCAGGGCATAGACCGGCTGCGGGGTGTGGTCCACCAGTTCGGCCCACAGCACCGGCAGCAAAGAGCGGTTGGCCAGGCCCAACTCCTCTTCCAGCACATCTCCCACCTGCACGGCCAGGTAGCGCAGGGCGCGGCGGCCGCGCACCTGGCGCATCATGGCGCGCGCCCACAGGTAAGCGCCGCTCCACAGCAGCAGCAGCACCACCAGCAGGGTGCCCATCACCGCATCGCGGCGGGCCAGCCAGAACAGCAGGCCGCCCAGCAGCAGCACTGAAGCCAGCCAGCCGGTGGGGGTGAGGCGCAGGGCAGCCGAAAGGCCAGGCTGCCTGTACTGCCACAGGCCGCGGATGCGCTGCCAGAGCGAGGCGGGCAAAAGCAAACGGCGCATAAAATCAGGGATGGACCAGGCCGTAATCGGGGAGCGGCACGGTTTGCAGCAGAATGCGCACCAGGTGGGCAGCCGTCAGGTTGTTCAGGCGCGCCGCCGGATTCACCACCAGGCGGTGAGCCAGCACCGGCTCTGCCAGGGCTTTGATGTCGTCGGGCAGCACAAATTCGCGCCCGCGCACCGCTGCCAGCGCCTGCCCGGCATGGTAAAGCCCCAGGCTGCCGCGCGGACTGGCTCCCAGGTCAATGTTTTCATTCTTGCGCGTGGCGCCAATGATATCCACAATGTATTCCTTGACCGCCGGCGAAACAAACACGCTGCGCGCGGTTTCCTGCATGGCCAGCAGTTCAGCCTGGCTGACCGCCTGCTCCAGGGTTTCAATGGGATGCCGAAACTGCTGGCGGTCCATGATGGCAATTTCATCCTGGCGGCCAGGATAACCCAGGCTCAGGCGCAGCAGAAAGCGGTCAAGCTGGGCTTCCGGCAGGGGAAAAGTGCCTTCGTATTCAATCGGGTTCTGGGTGCCAATCACCATGAAAGGCTCCGGCAGGATATGCGCCGCGCCGTCCACCGTCACCTGGTGTTCCTCCATGGCCTCCAGCAGGGCGCTCTGCGTTTTTGGGGTGGCGCGGTTGACCTCATCGGCCAGCACCACCTGGCTGATCAGCGGGCCGGGGATGAATTCAAAACTGCGCGTGGCCTGGTTGAAGATGGAAGTGCCGGTCAGGTCGCCCGGCAGCAGATCGGGGGTGAACTGAATGCGGTTGAAGCCGCAGCCCAGCGATTGGGCCAGGCTGCGCGCCAGCATGGTTTTACCCACGCCGGGCACATCTTCAATCAGCAGGTGGCCGCGCGCCAGCAGGCAGGCCAGGGTCAGCTCCAAAACCGGGCGTTTGCCCACGATGACCTTTTCCAGGTTATCCAGAATGCGGTCCGACAGAGGTTTGATTTCAGCGATGGTGAGGGTCATATTAGTGTGCCAGCATCTTCCATTTTTCAAAACGTTCCACTGAGCCCAGGCGGGCATAGGTGCGGTCCACATAAGGCCGGGTGAGCGCCGAACGGCTCGTCCAGAACAGGGGGATGACGACAGCCGCCTCGGTCAGCACCAGGTTTTCTACCTGATTATACAGTTTGGTGCGCATATACGCATCATTCGCCGCACGAATTTGCGTCAGATAACGGTCAAATCGAGTTTTATCCCAGCCGCTGTTGATGCCGCTATCACCGCGGGCATCCCACAAATTCATATACAGACTGACGGGGGCAAAAAAGTCATAGCAGTAGCCGCGCCGCCAGAGGTTAGGCGCAGAGCTGCTCCAGATATCATAGGCGGTATAATTGACTTCCTGAATTTCAACCGTCACGCCCAGGTTTGCCTGCCACTGCGCCGCAGCTGAACTCGCCATCAGGCGGGCAAAATCGCTGGCGGTGGAAGGGAGGGTGAACACCGGCACAGGTATTTTCTGCGGGTTGGCATAGGCCTGTTTCAGCAGGCGCTGCGCTTTCTGCAGATCAAATGTGATGGTTGTCTCAAGCGGTTCGCCGGTCAGCCAGGGCTGGGCAATGCGTTCCGCCGGATAACTGCCCATGCGCCCCACATCGGCGATAATTTTGCTGCGGTCCAGGGCCAGCGAGAAGGCCAGGCGCACATCCGGGTTATCAAACGGCGGCTGGCTGGTGTTAAAACCAAGATAATACAGGCAGGCTCCGGGCGAGGTTGTGAGCTGCTTGCTCAGGGTTTTATCCTGACTGACCGTGTTATATTCCTCCTGGCCCAGCCAGTTGACATCCAGTTTTTGGGTCAGGTAAAGGCCCTGGCGAACATCCGGCTGAGCCAGGGTCATGTGCACCTCATCAAGGGTCGGCGCCGGAACGGCCTCTGTGCCTTTCCAGAACGGGTTGCGCACCATCGTCAGGCTGCTTTCCGGCGTCCATTCTTTCAAGGCAAATGGGCCGTAGGTGGCAATAAAATCGGGTTGGGTCCAGAATTCCCCGCTGAGTTCGATGGCAAAAGCCGGCTGCGCCGCCATCCAGACGCTGTCGGCCAGTTCGCCCAGGTAACTGGCGGGGCGCACTAATTTGATGACCAGAGTGCGGTCATCAACAGCATGCACGCCCAGGCTGCTCTGCGGCCCCTGGTAATCGGCTGCGCCTTCAATATCCTCAAAGACAAAACCATTCCCCGTATCAAGGTTTGGATCCAGCACGCGCCGGATGCCGTATTCCACGTCGGCAGCTCTGACCATGCGCGCCTGGCCGTTTTCCATGATCTGTTCCACCTTGCCCGACATGGTATTAAAACGCACCCAGGAGATATCCTCCTGCAGGGTAAAGGTCCAGGTCAGGCCGTCCGCTGCAACAGTCCAGGTGGCGGCCAGGCCCGGCTGCACCGCCCCGCTGACCTCATCCAGGCGGGTGAGGCCGACAAAAAGTTCGGAAGGCGCCTGATTCGAGGCGCCGTAAGACATGGCCGGGTCAATGGAGTAGGGGCTGTCGTCGCCGATGCGCAGTGTCTGAACATCGTCCAGCCTGGGCCCGGCTGTGGGGGCAGGGGTGGGGGTGGAAAGCGGTTTCTCTGTGGGCTTCAGGGCAGACTCCTGCGGCGTGGAGGCGGGTTCCTGGCCGGCCACAATGGGCTGCGGGGTGGGCTGGCGGGTACCGGCCAGGTGTTCAGCCAGCATGGCATCCGCCATTTTAACCGCGCGCGCATCCGCTTCTTCAGCAGAAAGGGCCGCGCAGCCGCTGGAGGCCAGCAGGCTCAACAGGGTGAGGCCGATCAACAAACGTTTTAAAATGGGCTTCATCTTCTTTTGCCTCCTTAACGGATCACGCTGACCAGCCAGTTATAGACATCCGATGTGTTGGCGCCTGATCCGCTCAGGTAATCAGTGCTGCTGTAAAAATAGCGGGAATCAGGGCAGTCGCCCGGCATGCCGCCGGTGAAGCTGCGTGAAGCCACCACAGCACCCGTGGTCACATCGCGCACCGAGTAGGTCCAGACCACCTGGACACGGACCAGCGTATGACCGCCAGTATAACTGCATCTTTGAATCTCGTTGTTGCTCTCATTCATGCGCACAGCATAGCGGAAATGTCCCGGGTATGTTGGAGAGTAAGAAGAGGGCAGGCTCACTGAGCCGTTGCAGACGATGGCCTTGGGTGATTCGCCAAGAATGCCCACCGCCGGAGAAGCGGCGCGCCTGTTGGCGCAGGCCGCGGCTTGCGCCTCTGAAAGCACCTGCTGTCCCTGAGAGCCAGTGTCGCGGGCCAGGGCATAGACGGCTTCAAGGTAGGTTTCCTGGGCCAGCTGCTTCACCGACGCGCTGTGAGCTGCCTTGCGCGCCGCATCGTATTTTTCAATGGCGCCAATAAAATCACTTTGATCGAGGAAGGTTTTTCCCCAGCCCATATAGGCATTGGCCAGACCATCAGCCACGGCATTTTTCAGATCAGCGCTGGTGGCGCCGGTGAGAACCTGGTTGAGATTGTCGATGGCCTCTTCATACCGGCCGCTCGCCACCAGATCATTGGCGGCGCCCACATACATCATCGGGATGGCCGCTTTGGCCTCCTTGGCCTGAGGCAGATCGCTGTAATTCTGAATAATGGCTTCATAGGCGGTCACAGCTTCAATATACGCTTTTTGATCGCTGAGCTGATTGCCCCATTCCAGGTAGGTGGCGGCGGCGGCCTCGCGCGCCTGCTTTGCTGACGGCAGGTCGCTGTACTGGTTGACCACAGCTTCGTAGGCCGTCACAGCCTGGGCATAATTTTTTTGGTCTTTGAGCTGGCTGCCCCATTCCATATAAGCAGAGGCCGCCTCATCGCGGGCCAGGGTGGCCGGCGGTTGATCAGCAAAGCGGATCACAATGTCTTCATAACGGGCCACCGCATCGCTAAATTGGCCCGCCTGGCGCAGTTCAGCACCCCGGCTGAACAGCGTCTCAGCCGCTTCCACCCGGGCGGTGACCGTGGAGGGAGTGTCGGCAAAATCAGCCAGCACCAGGTCATATTGCTTTATCGCATCATCCAGGCTGCCCTGCTGGCGCAGCTGCTGGGCCCGGCGCAGGTGACTCTCCGCAGCCAGCGGGCGCAGATCAGCGGCTTCGGTTTCGGTGAAGCGCCGGAAAATGGTCTCATAGATGGCGGCAGCCTTCTCAAACTGCCCGGCCTGGAACTGGCTGGCCGCCCAGGCGCTGTGAACAGCAAGGCTGGTTTTGCGGGCGGCGGCGGCAGTGTTCTTTTGGGCGGCATATTGAGCTTCGATCACATCCAGTTTTTCCACTGCGGCTTCAAATTCTTTTTGCTCAAACAACGCCTCGCCCCAATCCAGGTAAGTCTGGGCAGCGCGCTGTTGACCGGTTTCCAGCAGGCTGGTGTCTGCGTAATCAGCGATAATTTGTTCAAAGGCTTCAACCGCGCCGGCATGATCTTTTTGCGCTGCTTTGGCATCTCCCTTGGAGAGGATGCTCAGGGCGGCCTTCTCCCGGCCCTCTTTGGCTTCTTTCAGGTCCGGATAGTCCTGGTAAACCGTGGTAAATTGTTTCAATGCCTGTTCATAGTCGGCGGCCTGAAAGAGGCTGTCGCCCCAGGCAAGAAAATTGACCGCCTGTTTCTGACGGGCATCGGCCGTTTCAGGAGCCTCCGGGTAGGCGGCGGTGACCTGTTTGTACTGGTCAATGGCTTCTTTGTATTTTCCGGCCGCCGATAATTCATCTCCCCAGGCAGCATAGACCCTGGCACTGCTCAGGCGAGCGCCCATCAGCCGGGCGCTGCCGCCAAAACGGCTGGCATGCACTTCATAGAGCTGGGCCGCCCGGGCAAAATCTTTATCCGCATAAGCCTTATCTGCAGAAATCAGCAGGGCTGTTTCAGCCATCTTATCGCTGGCATCCTTCAGATTTGGATTGAGGGTCAGGCTGAACCAGTGGACCATGCGCTCCATTCCGCTAAAAGCAGCGCGGTCATCCGCCGCCTGGTAAGCAGCCAGACTGGCTTCATAGATCTTTTGCCCGGCATCGTAATACAGATACAATCCGGTTGTTTCAACGGCCAGAACAACCAGAGCTGCCAGCACTGGAAAGACATGCTTGGGCTGCCGCCAGGTGACCTGTTTGGAGGCCAGCAGCCAGGCATCGATGCCTTCCCAGGCGGCCAGCAAGGTCAGCCCCAGCAGCCAGATGCCCGGAACCCCCGCGCCGCCGGTGAAATAGGCCGCCAGCGCCAGCCCGCTGAAGAGGAGAAAATAGATGACAAACCGCAGCCACTGACCCAGGTAAGCATAACCCAGCCCCAAACCGCTGAGGTTGAGCAGGGCAGCGCCAATGGGAGAAACCGCGCGCGTCACAGGCGGCTTTGGGGGCGGCGGGGGCGTTTTCCGCTGCGGAACGGTCACTGCCTCGACAGGGGTTGGGCGCGGCGGCGCAGGTTGGATGACTGGCGCCGCGGGCGGCATCTTGTTGGCGCGGCCCACAGCCTGGGTCTGGGGCGGCGGAGGAATCACCAGCGGCGGCTGGCTGGCGCTCATGCGCACCTGTTCGATCTGGGCAGCGCCTGCCAGCGGCAGCAATGCCTTATCGGCGGCCTGCCACCAGGCCGCAGCCTGGGCGCGCGCCGCCGCATGGTCGCTGGCTATGCAGTTCACGCAGTCATCGCATACCAGCCAGGGCAGCGGCCGCTGGGCAGATTCACGGGCAATATCCAACCGCGCCGGTGATATCAGCAGGTCATCCAGGGTGCTGATCTTCTTTTGAGCCAGTTCATAGCGGTGGATGGCAATGTATTTTTCCCAATATCCCGGGCTGCTGACCACCTGGACGGTGGAAAAAATATAACCTTCCGGTTCCATCACCGGCAGCCCGCAAACATGGCAGGGTGCAACAGACGCCATATAACCTCCTCCAGGTAATAATAAACGAGACAAGACAGACGCCATGATTATTATACGCTGGAAGGAAAAAACATGGCCCTGAAAGATGGGCGGCAAAGCTGCTCATCTGCCTGGTCATTAAAATTCACCCCATGTCCCGGTTGACAAAGTAGAACTATTGTTCTAAAATAAATCTATCAACCTGACCATTCACTTTTCCTACAGGAGCTAAGATCATGTTTTTCAAATGTGAAACCTTTGAACAGATTGAACAACCTGTTCTCACCATCCGCACCACCACTTCTGTCAGCGAGCTGCCTTCCCTGATCGGCAGCGCTTATGAACAGGTGATGGCGCATCTTTCAAGCCTGGGTCAACAGCCTGCCGGCGATCCATTTGTCATCTATTACAACATGGATATGCAGGCGTTGGATGTGGAAATGGGTTATCCGGTAAAGAGTTCCCTGCCCGGCAGCGGTGACGTGCAGCTCTCGCACCTGCCGGCCGGCCCCATGGCCGCCTGCCTTTATACCGGGCCTTACGCCGATTGCGCCCCGGCCTATGAAGCGCTGACCACCTGGGTCGTGGATAATGGCTATGAAACCACCGGTGTATCTGTGGAATATTACCTCAACAGCCCCGCTCAAACGCCTCCTGAGCAGCTCCAGACGCGCATCGTCTTTCCACTGCAAAAACCGGCCTGAACCATAGCCTTTATACCTGAACCTCCGGAGGCTGTCCTGCTTTCGGAGGTCTTTTTTATCACCAGAATCATTTCAGGCTGCCTGCGCTTCAGGCATTTTCTCGGCCGGCGCATCTTTGAACGCCATGTTCAGCTGGAGGTGGACTGGATGCGGGTGCGTTCTGCCGCAGCCACTGCCAGAATGATCAGTTTATCAGGAATGGCCCACAGCGGTTCGGTGTAGATGCAGCCACGCTGATTGCCGCGCAGGCTGTGTTTTTTTCAATCTGATGCCTCCTTGAGATCAATCAGGCTTTGGTTGACAGGGTTACGACGGTTGTGGCTTGCATTAAAACCCTTTCGTTTTCGCTAACAAATCAAGCGGGCAAAATCAGGCGGGAAGGCGGCCTCCCCACAGCCGCCTTTCCACCAGCCAGGCATCGGCAGGCGCCAGCAGCTTCACCGGGCTGGCATCCAGCCAGGCGCGCGCCTGGGCATCGAGATTGAATGAGGCTTCAAAGAGCCGGTAAATGGCATCGTTGTCATCATCGGCGGCAATCCGGTTGATCGAGACGGCGCCGCAGTCGCTGCAGCCGTGAATCAGCATCAGTTCGCCCTGGTTGGCGCCGTATTTTTTGCGGCTTTGCTTCAGAGTCAGGCCAATGGGGCGCATGGCGCCGCGGCAGGCCGAAAGACGGTCTCCCGCGGCGTACAGATCCATGTGGCGCGACCAGAGGCAGAAGGGGCAGTGGTTGCGGTTGTGCACGCCGCACACCAGCGGGTTGGCGGTGACATAGGCGCGGCAGTGAACGCAGTTGAAATCGCTGTTGATACCACCATAATTGGGGTTGCCGTGCGGGCCGGTGAGCATGGGGTGGTCGTAAAGATGGCGGCTCATGCTTCGGCCCTCAGGTGCAAGTAGCTTTGCCAGCGGCGCGGGCTGATCTGCCCGGCGGTGACCGCCTTGCGCACGGCGCAGCCGGGTTCTTCATCGTGGCGGCAGTTGAGGCCAAAGCGGCACTGCCCCAGGTAAGGACGCATTTCAGGGAAGCAGCCAGGCAGTTCATCTTCACTGATATCCCACAGGCCAAATTCGCGCACCCCCGGCGTATCCAGAATGGAACCGCCGAAATCCAGCTCGAACATTTCGAGGTGGGTGGTGGTGTGCTTCCCCTTGCCGGTGATCTGGCTGACGGCGTTGACGCGCAGGCCCAGACCGGGCTGCAGGGCATTCAGCAGGGAGGTTTTGCCCACCCCCGATTTGCCCATCAGCACCGACATGCGCCCTGCTAGCGTCTCGCGCACTTCATCAAGGCCGGCGCGGCTGTTGGCGCTGGCCAGCAGCACGGGATACCCCGCCTGGCGGTACTCGGCGGCTGCCTGCAGCAGGTCAGCTTCCACCCGCCCGTTTTCGTCCATCGCCAGGTCCAGCTTGGTGATGCAGATGACGGCAGGCACGCCGGCGGCTTCAGCCATCACCAGGTAACGGTCAAGCATGCCCCATTTTGGGGCCGGGTTGGCTGCTGCAAACACCGGCACCACCTGGTCCACATTGGCGGCAATGATCTGCTCGAAAGCATGGGCGCCGGGCATGGGGGTGGCGGTGGGGCGCGAAAGGTGGTTGCGGCGCGGCTCAACGGCAGTGATCTGCCCGCTGCCGCCGCCAGTTTCGCTGACTAAAACCACATCGCCCACGGCCACCGGATCGGTGTGTTCAAAGGTGTGATCCACTTTCTGGCGTCCGCGCCCTTCGGGCGGTGTTTTGGCACGCAGGCGCGGCGAAAGGGTGCAGTTGAGGCTGCGGTCAGAGAGGTGAACGGTATAGATACCGGTGTTCTTTTTGAAGACGATACCCTTGTTCGGGTCGGTGATGCGGTCAGTACTCATCGTAGAAATTCCTTAAGAAAAAAAGCCAGCCACGAGATATCCCGTGGCTGGCGGTGTTTTGATTCATGCATGGATGCGCGGCAGGGTCACAGGGCCGCGGGACGGCCTCTGGACAGGCTTAAATCAAAAGCCACGGGAACATGAACGCGCCCGTGGCCAGATGGTCTTATTCTTAAGGAATAAAGACGGATCTCAGCCTAGAAGGACAGGCGCGTCCATGTCTCTTGTATGGAAACAAGCACCGATGCATTGTATTTATTAGACATAAAACGCGCTCCTTTCTTTAGAGATCCGCAAAAAATTTCAGACAGTCAGAGTGTATCACAGCCGTCCGGCCCCTGTCAAGGGGTTTCGAAAATTCGCCTGGCGGAGTTCAATTCAGCGTCACCATCTCATAATTCAGGTTTTCATCCACAAAGTGGAGATACAGGCATTTCAGGTTTTCACTCCCGGTCATCCAGGCGGCACGGCCGTCGAGCATAAAGGCGTCGTCGCCGCGCGGCAGGTGGTAGTCGCTGGTGATCAGGGTGGCCGGGCGCAGAATAGTCCCTTCGTCATCTATCAGCATGGCATAGACGCCGTGGTAGTCGCTTTCCCACCAGTTTCCTGTGTTCCGCCATTCTTCCCACAGGGCAATGTAACGGTCGCCGCCCAGGGCCACCAGCTTGGGGCGCTCGGCGTGCAAATTGGAGGCGTCCGAATAGGCCGTCAGCCATTTCAGCCGGTTGGTGCGCGATGTGCCGGAGGAGGTCACGGTCAGGGTATCCGGCAGGTTGGGGTCAATGCTGTTGTCGCTGCCCTTCACCCGCACCATGGCCAGGTTGCGCGCCCCGTTGATGGTTTCGGCGGTGGCGGCATTGCCCTCGGTGACAAAAAGGGCCAGGTATTTGTAGGTGGGATCCCCTTCGATCAGTGCGAGGTTGCCCAGGCGGGTGTAGGTGACATTATCGCCAAGGCTGCCCTTGATGTGAAAGAGTGGGTAGCTGGTGTGGTTGCGGGCAAAAACAATATAGCGGGGGTAGGCGTCGCCCAGGTGATGCTCAATGATGCCGGCGCCGTCGTACAGCAGGCGTTCATCGAAGGAGTGGCTCACCCAGACCGACGAAGTGCGCGTGACGGCGCCGGTGGCGGCGTTCAGGCGGGTGGATAGGGCCTTCTGGTGGCGTGTGCCGTTGAGCTTGGGGTCAGGCCCGGTGTTGATGCCGTGTACCAGAGCGATCTCGTTTCCACCCACCAGCAGGCGCGAGGTGGCCGCCACCATGGGGTTGATGATCATTTCCGCATTGGCGTTAAAATTGTGACGGGCGATGTCAAGATCAATATTGAACAGCACGCTGCCCGCGGCGTCGAGCTTGACCACGCGCACAATGTTGCTGCGGTAGGTGTTAGCAGGCGGGTAGGTGGCATTGACCACGTCATCTTCATATATCCCCGTGGCGTAGTAGCGGCTGCCGGAACTGTCGATGGAAAGCCCCATCACCAAATCAATAAACGGCATGTTCGTCAGGGCCTGGGTCACCTTGTAACCGGAGCCGGTGATGACAGGTTCAACGTGCAGCAGCACTGCCTTCCAGGCGGTGGCATCGTTGTAATCCTGCGCCAGCACATCCAGTTCAGTGCCATCAGAGGCAACAATGATTTGCGGCGTCATGCCGTAATTGGAAGACCAGCTCTCCGGACCGTTCAGGTCGTATAGATTGACGTCAAATGGAGTCAGCACCGAGGAAACCGGGATGCTGGATTCCGGCCCAACCACCATCGGCAAAAACAGGCGGGTTTCGTTCGGAACGCCAGGAACCGCTGTTTGCACAGCCGATTGCGCCGCCCCTGCAGGGATCAGCGCAGCCAGAATCAACAAAAAAGAAACCAGACGCATAATCCGTTGAGACATCATCCCTCCCTTTCATTTTTCAGGGTCGTACGAGGTTTAAATCAGTAAAAACCTGATGTGAAGATCACGTTCATGGATCAAAGCCCAATTTCTTCTCCCATTTCCGGCTCAAACCAGCGTCATCACGGCTCGCCCAGGATGGCTGGAGCCGGCGGATTTCCCACCCGCGGCCAGAGCAAATTGAGCGCCGGGCCGGGGTCAGGCTTGTCGTTGATCCGGTAATGGCCCATCACCGCCTCCAGCGGCAGGTTCCAGCGCGCGCGGATATCCGCCACCAGCACCCGCAGGGCCGCCAGCTGCGCCGGGGGATATTCCTCCCAGAAGCGGTAGCGGAAAGCATTCAGATAATCTTCATAGATGGGGCCGTTGAAATCCTCTGGATAAAGGATCGGGCCGGTGTTGACCAGTTCAATGCCGATGGACTGCTGGTAAGGCTCGATCATGCGCCCGTTGGGCAGGTCGCAGATCGGACACGATTCGCGGCAGCCGGTGCGGTAGCCGTAACAGGACACATGCATGGCACCCAGCTCTTCGGGCACCATCTGCACCACCGCCCCGCTGCGGTCAATGATGTAATGGATGCTGGTGTATTTGGGCTGCTGGAAAGTGGCAATGGAGCCCGTCAGGTCGCCGTCAGTGTAATGCACTACAATGGCTTTGGGTTCGTTATTTCGCACAAAGTTGCACGAAGGCCTCACACTCAGGCTGCGCGGTAAATCCACCACCGCCTGCAGGCTCAAATCGGTCGGAAACGCCATCGCATCGAGACCCGCCAGCCACTCAGGGTCGTTGGCCCGCTGCGGCCGCTTGCAGTAATCGGCCAATTTTTGCAGCGGCTCTGGCGTGGTGGTGGGCGATGGCATCGGCGTGGCTGCCGGCACCGGCAGCGCCGAGCGCTCCGCCTGGTTCAGCATAAAACCGGCAAAACTGCGCCCCTGCGTGCCATGCAGCACCGGGTAAAAGGCTGGGCTGGCCGCCGGGTAAAACCGCGGCAGCAGGTAAGCGTTGGCTTCCCCTGCTTTCAGAAGCAGGTCGCTGCGGGTGGTCAGGCCAAAGCCGTAGCTGTAGCCGGCGCCGTGCACCAGCCCCCCTAGCTTTTCAGAAACTGTGTCCGTCGGGTAGCTGAAGCCGTTCACCGCATGGCCCAACTGCCCGGCCATCACCTTGCGCGCCGCTGCCAGCTCGCTCTGCAAATCTGCCGGGGTCAGGCCGCGGTAGTCGCTGGGACCCATGCCCATGCTCCCCAGGGTGATCAGTCCTTCGCGCTCCCAGTTGGTCAGCTCTTTCCAGCAAAACCGGTCTGATTTATCGTCGCATTCCTTGCCCACCACGCTGTCCCTTACGGTCAGGAAAACCAGGGCGTGCAGACCGGTGTTACGCAGGGTGGGAATCACCTCGTCATAGAACATTTTTCGCCAGGGCCGGTCCAGGTCGATGGTGATGATCACCGGGCGCTCCGCCATAGGCGGCTTTCCCTTCAATAGGTCCAGCAGGGCAGGTTCATCCAGGGCAGTGAAACCATTATCCGCCAGCCAGGTCAGTTGTTCCCTGAACCAGGCAGGGGTCATCATCGTTTGACCGTTTTCGCTGTCATTCAGGCTGCGGTAAGCCAGGGCAAGCGGAACCAGGGGGCCGGCTCCAGCCGGCACGGCCGCCGGAAGGGTGGGTGTGGGGCTTGCCTGCAGGGTGGGCGCCGCGCAGGGAGAAGGCGTGCTGACAGGTTCCGCCGGGCAGGTTGCCGCGGGTTCAGGGGTGGCGCATGCCGGGCAGGGCGTCGCCTCGCCAGCCGCCGCCGGGGTGCAGGCTGCCAGCCACAAGAGGGCCAGCAGCGCCATCAGAATCCATCCCTTGCGGCCCAAATCTGCCTTCATGCCAGGTTCCATTCTTGCAAAGTGCGGTGCAGGGCATAATCCGTCAGGTCCAGTTCCAGCGGGGTGACGGATACGTAACCCTCCACCAGTGCGCCATAATCGGTGCCGTCTTCGGCCAGGCCGGTTGGGCTGGCGCCGCCAATCCAATAGTAAGGCCGGCCGCGCGGGTCTTCGCGGCTGTCAAGAGCGTCGTTGTAAATGCGGGTGCCCATACGGGTGACGCGCACACCCCTGATTTGATCGTCCGGCAGGTAAGGCACATTGATGCTCAAAATGGCATTCTTCGGCAGTTCATGCGCCAGGGCAGCCGCAACCACCCGGCGGGCAGCCCGCGCCGCGGGACCAAAATCGGTTTCGCTGATCGGCAGTTCACCGGGGCGATCCAGCGAAACAGCAAAACCGCGCACATCTGAAATCGCCGCCTCCATGGCCGCCGTCACCGTGCCGGAATAGGTCACATCGTGTCCCACATTGGCGTTGGGGTTGATGCCCGAAACCACCAGGTCAAACGGATGCTTGAAAAGGCCCAGCATGGCCAGGGCCACACAATCTGAAGGCCCCCCATCCGACATCCACGCCGGAAAACCGTCGGCCAGGCGGGTTTCGCGCACGCGCATGGGCCGGTCGAGGGTTTTGGCATGGCCCGAAGCCGACCAGTTGCGGTCTGGCGCCAGAACGGTCACCTCGCCGAGCTGGCGCATCTCCCGGGTCAGGGCCAGCAGCCCGGGATGGGTGACGCCGTCATCATTGGTGATTAAAATTTGCATGGATCAAATCCTTTCAAAACAGCAGGGTTGCAGAGCAGGATGGCGAACCGCCCGGCGCAAACCGGGCGGCCTGATAAAAATCACAGTTTACGGTCTGGCCGCAGCGATCAGATTTCCTTGATGTAAGGAATGCCAATGCACACCCAGCGTTCATCCGGAGCGACAATTTTGGCATAATCATTTTCAATGCGTTCGACCTCAATGATTTCATCTTTATGGACCAGACCCAGTGCCGGGAACGACATGCCCGGGCCGCCCTGAATCACCAGGTTATCGGCCAGCACCCGGTAAGGCTTGCCCACCGGCCGCGGCCCTGAAGGCTGCAGAAAAGCGTCAAAATCGGCCTGCGAGCCGTTGAACACATCCATATCCATCGGGAAGGTCACGCCCGGCAGGATGATTTTAGCCGAAAACTGCCAGAATTTCCAGCTCAGCGCGCCGTTGGGCAGGGTGGGGTTGCTGCCCAGCGAGCCCAGGGTGGTCTGGAACTGCGCCCAGGTCTGGGTGTAGTTCGATTTGTTGTAATCGAAATAGCTGGCCACCCACAGCGGCCAGCTGCCAATCCAGCCGGCCAGGCCGGGGGCATAGCTCTGGAACCAGCGCGCCGTATAAACCAGAGTGGGCAGCTTGGCCTGGGCGGCCACAATTTCCACGGTTTCCTTGGATACCGCCGAGATCACGTCTGGCGAAAGGCGCGGCACAGCCGTGGCCGGAATTTCCTTGCGATTGAAGCTCCAGAACTTGTTCCAGTCAGCCCACCACTGTTCCACATCCAGGGCCACAAAATCGGGCCTGAGGGTGTTGATCTGGTTCAGGAAATGGTTGGCATTGGCCGGAGCGCTCTGGATGGGATCCACCCAGTGATACAGGCCCAGCTTCAGGCCGGCGCTGCGAGCCGCGGTGACATGCTGCAGCAGGCGGTCATCCACCAGGCTGGCGCCGGAAGTGGCTTTGACAATGACAAATTTGGCGCCGTTTTGCGCCATCTGGACAGCCGGCATGGACGGCTGATAATGACTGATATCAATACCCCAAACAGACATGGTTTCCTCCTGCAAAATGACCCAGCATGAACAGGCGCTTTTCAGGGTTTGCTGATCACACCTTGACTGCCGCCGGTGGTCAGGTCGTAACGCGCGCCCAGGATTTTCACCCGTCCCTCTTCAACGGCTTCTTTGATGATGGGCGACTCAGCCAGGGATTCCACCGTGCGCATGATATTGACCGAAATGGTATTATCCAGCAGGGTGCCAGGCAGCTCTTCAGCTTCCCGGACGGCTGGCGTGATGTAATCCACCAGGTATTGAATGGAACCTGCGGCTTTGCCTTGCTTTTCGGTAAGTTCAACCGTGGCCTTCACCGCGCCGCAGCTTGAATGACCCAAAACCACAATGAGGGGAATGGCCAGCTCTTCCACGCCAAATTGAATGCTGCCCAGGGCGGCCCTATCCAGCACATGCCCGGCGGTGCGAATGACAAACAGATCGCCCAGGCCGCGGTCAAAAATCAGCTCGGGCGGCACGCGCGAATCCACGCAGCTGAAGATGGTGGCAAAAGGCTTCTGACCTTTGGTCAGCTCCTTGCGCCGCGTCATGGTCTGGTTGGGTCTGATCATCTGGTTGGAAACAAAACGCTGCCCGCCTTCCCACAGGCGGCGGATGGCGCCGTCAGGGGCGGTGATGGGCAGTTCGTTGAGCGGGTTCACCGGCGTGGCGGTGGTGGCGCTGCGTTCGCAGCCGGCCACAACCAGGCCGGTGAGCGTGACGCCCAGGCCTTTGAGGAAAGTTCGGCGGGTGATTGGCTGCAATTCCATGAACATGCTCCTCAAAACCGATCTGAATTTATTCTACACGATTCAAGGAAAAATGGGAAATGCAAGATTTGGGAGAATTTTATTTGCCCGAAATGGAATTTGATGCTATTTTTAATGCTGACCCACCCGCAATCATTGAGATCAAATTCCGGAGGCTTTCATGAAAAGGCGCCTTTTGATGGTTGCTTTCCTTCTCACCGCCCTGCTCGCCGGCTGCAGCCAGCCGGCCGCTGTGGAGACCGCGGCCCAGGCCACCCTGCCGCAGCCCAGCGCCGCCCTTCCTCCACCCACGCGCACACCCCTTCCCCCCACCGCCACCCCGACAGCCCTGCCGCCCACCTTCACGCCCACCCTCACGCCAACCCTCACACCCGCCCCCACCCTGACCGCCACGCCGCTTCCCACTGCCACGCCGGTGCCGCTCAACCCGTCCGCTTTCCGCCTGATGGTCATGCTGGAAAACGGCGCCATCAATTGGATGACCAGCGACGGCCAGCTTGAAGCCAATATGGCGGGTCCGGTGCCGCCCTATGCCAGCCCGGCATACCATGCCGGAAAGAAAAAACTGGCTGCCATTGGCATGGGAGAAATCGGGCAGGCTGTTTTTGTGGGCGGCGCTGACGGCAGCGGGATGAAGCTGGTCTTTGAATATCCCATGAATGCACAGATCTATTATGAACAGGCGATGAACCTGCAGTGGTCCGCTGATGGGCGCTACCTGACCATTGAAGCTGTGGAAGTGAACGCCAACCAGATGGGACTGCCCATGCTGCACATCCTCTCCGCCCAGGGTGCCGTCATAGATATCTATAAATTTGCCGTGCAAGCCCGGTGGTCCCCGCAGGGGCATGAAATTGCCTATGTGGCCCCGGTGGCGCAGAATCAGTTTGGCGTGGTGGTTCAAAGCATGGATACCGGTAAACGCCAGGTGCTGCCAAGACCCGAAATGCAGCCCAACGATGCCTGCGACCGTCCGGCATGGCGGCCGGATGGAAAAGCCCTGTTGATGGTCTGCCACATTGGAACCGAAAGAAACCTGTACCTGACGTCTGCGGATGCTGAGGTCGCCACGCTGCTCGGCGCGTCTAAAGCCACCACCGCTGACTGGTCGCCCGATGGGCAGTTGATTGCCTTTACCGATGGCAGCAGCCTGTTCATCATGGATGCCAGCGGTGCCAATATCCGCCAGATTGCCACCTCTTCAAAAATTGAAAGCCTTAAATGGTCGCCGGATGGCCGGCAAATTGCCTTCCTGGCCCGTGTAGCCGGCTGGTCATTGCTGGTGGTGGAACCCAATGGCAACGGGTTGAAGAAGCTGGCCGGCGACCTGGCCAGCCCCTCTGATGCCGGCACGGCCGTGTTCAGCTGGATTCCCCCACTGGAACAGCCTTAATCACGTGTTTGGGCGGGTCAATTGGGCCGGGGCGGGTTCACGCTGACCACCTCTGAGAGCATGCGGGTGGCCGCTTCGATCACGTCCGGACGCGTCAGGCGCAAGTGGATGGCCTTCTTGGGGCAGATATCCGCGCAGTGTCCGCAGCCGCGGCAGGCTTCCGGATTGATCACCGCCCGGCCGTCCTGAATCTGGACGGCCTGCACAAAGCACTGGCTGGCACAGCGCCCGCAGGCCACGCAGTCGCCGCTCACCTCAAACTCCACCCCCGGCAGCCGGCTGATTTTGGGCTGGATGACCGGCGGCAGGTGCGGCAGCATGCGGAACAGGCAGCAGCAGGGGCAGCAGTTGCAGATGGTCATGAGCTGTTTGCCCGGCCGCACCCCCAGCCAAATGGCATCGATGCGCCCGCGGCCGATCATATGAAACAGGCCGGCCTCCGCGCAGCGCTGCTGGTGAGCCAGAGCCTCTTCCACGGAAGCCATATGCCCCAGTGCCGGGTTGATGTGGGCTGCCGAGGGGCCCAGGAAGATGCAGCCCAACTCCTGGGGATAATCATGGCAGCCGGCCGCCGTGCGGCAGAGGCATTCCTTCATGATGAAACGGTGGCTGGCGGTGCGGATAAAATGGGCGGCCAGCTCTCCCGGGACCATGGCGTTTTCCGGGGCGTTAATCGCTTCGCGCACCGTCACCCGCTGCTTGGGCACATAGAGAATGCGGTCATTCTTAAAGAACACCCGGTTAACCAGCCGGTCCATTAATGGCAGGCTGGCCATCTGCGCCCCCAAAAAGCGCAGTGGAAAGCATTTTTTGATCAGCTCAAATAATAATACCGGGGCGCCCATTGTTTGCCTGAACGCGAACCTTTCTGATGCTTGCGAGTGGTCAAAGGCAGGGAAATCCATCCAACCTGCGCAAAAAAAGCCCTGTTCTGGCAGCGGTTCAAAAAAATGTCCGTTTCCACCGTTTCCAATAACCGGGCCGTGCAGGCGGGTAAGAAAATATCCTGGCAATTCCGCCTGTACAATTGAAAAGGATCATCTCTTGCGTAGTATAATGGTTAAGGACCATATCGTGAAGCCTAAACATCATATTCGTCCCATCCACAAAACAGGGCATATGAGACATTCCCTTCGCATTGGCTTTTTTATTACCCTTCTAATCACCCTTCTGCTCGCCGGGCTGACTGCTGGCTGTCAGGGCGCGGGCAGTCAGGATATTCTGACCCCGGCCGAGCGCGCCTGGCTTGAAGAACATCCCCGCATTCGCATTGCGCCTGACCCCAATTTTCCCCCAATTGAATATTTTGATGAACAGGGCAATTACCGCGGCGTGGTCGCCGATTATTTTGAAGTCATTCAGCAGCGCCTGAATTACCGCTTTGAAATTGTGCGGCTTGAAACCTGGGATGATGTGATCATGCAGGCCAAAGCCCGCCAAATTGACGGCATCACCGCGGCGCAAATCACGCCGGAGCGCTCTGAATACCTGCTCTACACCCAACCCATCCTCGATATTCCCAACGTCATTATCATGCGCAATGACAGCGACCAGACCTACCAGCTGGGTGACATGGGCGGCATGGCGGTGGCCATCACCCGTAACAACGCGCTGGATGAATATATCCGCACCAATTACCCTGAAATCACCATCATGCAGGTGAAGGACGATTTGACCGCGCTGCAGGATGTTTCCTTTGGCCGCGCCGACGCCACCGTGGTCAACCAGGCCATCGCCTCATACCTCATCCGTGAAAAAGGCATCGCCAATTTGCGCGTGGTCGGCGATTCAGGCAAAACCAACTCCCTGTCCATTGCCACCCGCTCTGATGTGCCCCTTCTCAACAGCATCATGAAAAAAGGCCTGGCCGCCGTCACCCAGTCTGAGCGCGACGCCATTTACAGCCGCTGGGTGAGCCTCGGTTCAGACCGCTTCTGGACCACCCGCGAATTCTGGGTGACCGTGGGCATCAGCCTCAGCGTGCTCTTCCTGGCCTTTGGTGTGATCATCGTCTGGAACCGCACCCTGCGCATCCAGGTGGATTCCAAGACCGTGGAACTGAACCGCGAACTGGCCGAACGCCGCCGGGCCGAAGAAAAAATTCAGCAGCAGCTCATGCAGCTTTCGGCCCTTCACGCCATTGACCTGGCCATCAGCTCCAGCCTCGACCTGCGCATCATTCTGAACATCCTGCTCGAGCAGGTCACCGTGCAGCTGCATGTGGATGCGGCCGATGTGCTCATGCTCAACTCGTTCACCCAGATTCTGGAATACGCCGCCGGCATTGGTTTTGAGACCCGCTCCATCGAACGGTCGCGGGTGGCCCTGGGCGACGGCGCCGCCGGTATTGTGGCCCAGGAACGCCGCCTGCTCAGCATTCCCGATCTCAAGCAGTTCAAAAGCCTGCTGAGCAACACTGATTTTGCAAAGGAAAATTTTATCTCCTATTTCGGCGTGCCCCTCATCTCCAAAGGCCAGGTGAAGGGCGTGCTGGAGATCTTTCAGCGCACCCCCTTTGCCCCCGACCCTGAATGGCTGCAGTTTCTCGAAACCCTGGCCGGGCAGGTGTCCATTGCCATCGATAACGCCGAACTGTTCGAAAAGCTGCAGCGCTCACACAGCGAGCTGGTGCATGCCTACGAAGAAACCATCGAGGGTTGGTCCAACGCCCTGGACCTGCGCGACCAGGAAACCGAAGGCCATTCGCGCCGGGTAACCGACATGTCGGTGAAGCTGGCCCGCGAAATGGGCATGACCGACGAGCAGGTGGCGCACGTGCGCCGCGGCGCCTTGCTGCATGATATCGGTAAAATGGGCGTGCCCGATAATATCCTGCTCAAACCCGGCCCGCTGACCAACGAAGAATGGCAGATCATGCGCAAGCACCCGGTCTATGCCTTTGACATGCTCTACCCCATCACCTTCCTGCGCGACGCCCTCGATATTCCCTACTGCCACCACGAAAAATGGGACGGCTCCGGCTACCCGCGCGCTCTGCGCGGCGAGCAAATTCCTCTGGCGGCGCGCATTTTCGCCATCATTGACGTGTGGGATGCCCTCACCTCTGACCGGCCCTACCGCAAGGCCTGGAAGGAAGAACAGGCCCTGCAGCACATCCGCCAGCAGTCAGGCCAGCATTTCGACCCCCTGGTGGTGGAACATTTCTTCAACCTCCTCAACGACCTGCCCTACCGCTGATAACCCCATATCAATGAGCCGGTGTACATAAACCTGCATCATGGTAGGATGGACAGGTTTTTCTTTCCTATCTGTAAATTTCACCTTCTATACGTATATTTGTTCGTCGAACATCATTAACCGTTCAGCCAGGCTGGCGCTTTTCCAAATGCATTTAAGTTATTTGGCAAAGTGGGCATGGGCCTCCACTGCGCAGCTGCAAAAATTTTTGAAAACGCGCCCGGGGTGCCCGGCCCCAGGCGTTTTTATGCCGTTGAAAAAAGGCTTGCAGCGTGATAGGATAAATACAGAGTTCATTCCTGTTTTCCACACATTCCATTTTTTTTGCCGGATAAATGACCAGCCTGAAAGAAAAGGAGGATCTGATGATGGGCTTATTGCGTTTATCACTGCGTTGTTTGATTTTTGTGCTGACCGGCGTCCTGCTGGCCGCCTCAGGCCAGCCTGCCGTGAGCGCCCAGATCCAGCCCGGAGCAGAAAAAACGCTCCGCATGGAAATGGAAGCGGATCCTCCTTTCCTGATCATGGATATCAACACTTTCCCGGCTTCGTCAAATTCAAAGAACCTGCTGGCCGTCAACGGCAGGCTGGTCTTTTTCAGCGCCACCACCCCCGCCTACGGGGAGGAACTCTGGGTAAGTGACGGCACAGCCAACGGCACCAAACTGGTGATGGATATCTGCCCGGGCATGTGCAGTTCGAGCCCTGCCAGGTTTATTGAAAAAGACGGCGTCCTCTTTTTCACCGCCACCCTGCCAGATACCGGCGCCGAACTCTGGCGCAGCGGCGGCACCAGCACCAACACCATCATGGTCAGGGATATCAACCCCGGCGAAAAAAGCAGCAGCATTTCCTCGCTGGTGATCTTCAATGACCGGCTCTATTTCTCCGCCTTTGACGGTGTTAACGGCACGGAGCTCTGGGAAAGCAATGGTCTGGAAGCGGGCACCACCATGACCCTGGATATCTGCCCGGGAAGCTGCAGCGGTGCTCCTAAAAACCTGATTACCTTCAACAACGCCCTTTACTTCAGGGCTTATTCTGCCAGCGAAGGCGAGGAACTCTGGAAATCGGATGGCACCGCTTCGGGAACAGCTCAATTCTTCAGCTTCAACCCCGGCACAGGCAATTCCAATGTTCTGGACAACCGGGCTGTTTCGGATCATTATTTATTCTTCACCGCCAATTCGCCGGCATCCGGCAACGAAGTGTTCCGCACCGACGGCACCGGCACCGGCACCATCCTCCTGGGCGATATCGTGGGCGGCACCGGCAGCAGCTACCCCAGGAATTTTGCCGTCCTTAACAACAAACTCTACTTTTCTGCCACCAGCGGCGGCGACAACGAGCTGTATGTTTCTGACGGCCTGCCCCCGGGCACCCTGCTGCTCAAAAACATCAACAGCCTGGGTTCCAGCTACCCGCAGGAATTAACCGTCGCAAATGGCAAGCTCTATTTTACGGCCAACAACGGTTCTGCCGGCATCGAACCCTGGGTCAGCGACGGCACGGCCACCGGCACCCAGCTTCTGAAAGACATCATTACCGGCACAGAAAGCTCCAACCCGACCACGTTTTATAACGCCAGTGGAACGCTGCTGTTCAGCGCCGAAGATGGGGTGCATGGCCTGGAACCCTGGAAATCAGATGGCACCGTCACCTCCACCCTCATGCTGGCCGACAACCTCACCGGTTCAGAATCCGGCCGGTTTAAAACCCCTGCCCATTTCGTGGACGGTGATGGCCACCTGAATGTGCTCTATGTTTCCAGAAATGCAGCCCGCGGTGAAGAAGTGTGGCTGTATCACCGCGGCGGCGGCGGCATCTTTGAAACATTCAATGTCTCCTTGAAGGACGTCAACCCGTCCACCCAGGACAGCCAGAAAAGCCCCTCCCCCAGCGCCACAGGCAAACTGGGCACTCAGGTGGTTTTTGTGGCCAATGATGGGGTTTTGGGCAGCGAGCCCTGGATCACGGACATCTACGGCAGCACACCCACCCTGTTGAAAGATATCAACCCTGACGGCGGGGATGGAGATCCGGATGAATTTACCCTCTTTAACGGCCAGCTTTATTTCACGGCCTACAACCAGGGAAATAAAGAGCTCTGGGTCACCGATGGCACCGAAAGCGGAACAACCATGGCGGTTGATCTGAACGGGGATAATACCGGCAATGTACAGTATCTGACCGTTTACAATGATGCGCTCTATTTCTCAGCCATGGATACTGGCGGCACCTGGCAGGAACTTTACCGCTTTGACGGTACCACAGCCGCCCTGGTGAAGGATATCTATTCCGGCGGCGGCTCTTCAGACCCGCAAAATTTGATGGTGTGGAAAGGCCGGCTTTATTTCAGCGTCACCACGCCCGACGGAAATCAGATCTGGTCCACTGACGGCACAGAGGCGGGCACGGTTCTGGCCGGGTATATTGAGCCGGGCGCTTCTGGTGAGGTTGATTGGCTGACCCCTGCCGGCGACTACCTGGTTTTTGTCACCTCGCACAGCAGCTACGGCTATGAGCTTTTCAGGCTCGACGGCGTGAGCACCCAGACCGAACTGGTAAAGGATATTGTTGCCGGAACCGGCGACGGTTCCCCCAATTTTCTGATTCCGGCTGGAGATCTGGCTTTCTTTGAAGTCAATGAGGATGGATTCCGCGGCACTTACCGCACCGACGGCACGCCCGAAGGCACCTATATGGTGATGGCGGTGGACAGTCATCCGCTTTACGGCTCCTTCCAGGGCGCCACGGCGGCCGGCAGCCAGTACTACTTCACTGCCTACACCGCCGCCGCCGGGTTTGAGCTCTTCAAAAGCGACGGCACCCCCACCGGCACCGTGCTGGTCAGCGACATCGTCCCTGGCCCAGGTTCTTCCCTGGCGCTCAGGCCCTGGAATGTGCTTGGCACGATATTCTTCGCGGCCGATGACGGGGTTCACGGCATGGAGCTGTGGCAAACCGACGGCACAGAAGCAGGCACGCACATGGTGGCGGATATCTTCCCCGGCATCGGCTCCGCCAATCCCTTCATCCTGCTTGGCGGGCCCGCTCTGTTCTTCAGCGCACAGAATGAAACCAGCGGCTACGAAATCTGGCTCTACCGCCACGAAGTTCCCGGCACAGAGCTGATGCTCCCACAGATCATCAAACCTTGAATGCAGACCGGGGCTTTGATGGCTCAAAGCCCCGGAATTTTTCATTGTCTCAATCAATACCGCTTCTTCTCATACAGGAAAACCTGATCCTCATCGGTGGGGCTGAAACCGGCCCCAGCAATCAGCGCCAGCAGTTCCGGCTGGCAGGCCGGCTGCCAGTAAACGCAGCCGCAGGCGCGTTCCGCGCACAGCCGCCGCAGGTCTTCCAGCAGAGCCGGAAAATCTTCCGGCGCGCAGGCGGCCGCCGCCAGCATCAGGTTCAGGCTGCCTTCATCCTCATCCACAAAAACGGCAGCCAGCCCCTGCCCGCCGCGCCAGCTCAATAAATGGCCTTGTGCCAGCATATTTTCAATGATTTCCGCTTCGGGGTCGGCAAACTTCCAGCCCAGGTCCAGCAGCGGTCCCGTGAGCGGGATGAGCGGGTTGGCCTGCAGCACCGCCAGCGCGGCCGCGGCATCCCCCGCACCCAAAGCTTTGAAAGGCGCCGGCCGGTCTGCCAGCGGCAGGGCTGTGTGCGATTGCATTTTATTGATCAGGGTAAAACCGTGCTTGTCGCACAGGTGGTGCACCCGCACGCGCCGGTAACTGGTCATCAGGCGGATGGCCGAGCCGCCCCATTTCTGCCACAGCGCCAGCAGGTATTCGTGCATGCTCGAAGCCAGTCCCAGCCCGCGCAGTGGGTAAGCCACCCGCAGCCCTTCCATCCAGAACTGCGCGGCTGACATTTGGGTGAGCTTGACCAGCCCGCCCACCTGGCCCTTATATTCAGCGGTCACCAGCAGCCCGCGTGGGTCGGCCAGCCAGTGATCCCAGACATAGGGCACGTAATCGTTGCCGCGCCAGATGGTGCGCGTCAATTCAAGCACAGCGGCTTTATCATACGGCATGGCCGGGCGGCAGACAGTGACCGGGGGCATGAACATCATGTTGTCCTCAGGGTTTTGGGGTCAGGTCCGTGACCTGGCCGCCAGCGCGGCGAAAGAGATGCCCCGGCAGCACATAAACGCCGTCCGGGCAGGGGGCCGCGGCCACCAGCTCTTGCAGGTGCTGCGGGTCGTTCTGCCGGCTGATATCCACCGGTCCCAGGGTGCATTTCTGGGCGCGCGGATCGTCTTTGAGGGTGTCGGCCAAAAACGCCACCGCCCCGTTGCTGCCCACAATGCGCGGCACGCGGTTGCGGTCAAAATCAGCGGCATAGGGCGGCGGCAAAAATTTTGCTCCGTAATAGGTGTCCACTTCCAGAATGCCCAGCAAAGCCTGGCCGTTGAGCGCCGTGTAGCTGATCAGAGCCTTCTTGGCGGCTTCATCTGAGGGCCACAGGCCAAACGGCAGAGCAATGATATTATCCACCTGCTCAAACAGCTCCGGACGGCCGGCTTTTTCAAGGTAATTCTTCAGCCAGCGCTCGTTTTCCTCGGCTGCCCACACCAGCTCTTTAGCATTGGTCATATCGAGGCGGGGATGCTGGAAAAAGTGATTGTAGGGCATGGCGTCGTGCTCAATGCACCAGACAATGGCCTTCGCCAGGCTGTCTTCCCAACCTTCGCCAACAATAAACCAGTCGCCGGCTTCCATGTTGGAATAATACTTGTCGCCAAAGTTGTAGAAAATGGCCGCCGAAAAGCCAAAATCGGGATGCTGCTGGTAGAACTGCCACATCAGCCCCAGGCCCGATTTCGGCGAGGGCTTGCCATTGGCATCCAGAAAGATCTGGTCGGCGTTGAACAGGTCGTCAATGGTGATCACCAGCGGCCGGCGCCCTTCGGGAACGCTCAGGTCGCCGCGCAGCCAGTCAGCCAGCGAAATCAGGGTGAAGCCCTGGTCATAGAGCGACTGGAGCTGGTTGGCGAAATCTTCCAGGCGCACCTTGGTCAGGGGCAAATCAGTGTAGCGGTTGGGGTAAAAGCGGTGGTAGGTGAGGATGGCCAGGCGTGGATCGCTGGTCCACAGGGTCACATCCATGGTCACAGGGGTGGGCGTCGGCGAAGGGATCACCGTGGGGCTTGGCACCGGCGTGGCTGTGGGCGGAATGGGCGTGAGGGTGGCCGTGGGCTGCTGCGTGGCCGTGGGCGGCTGAATAGTGGGGGTGGGAGACTTAAAAGCCTGACTGCAGGCGCTGAGCGCCAGCAGAAGCAAGATTAAAATCAGAATGCGGGAACGGGTCATGGGCATTTTATCCTCTAAAAAGTGTGTTTATTTTACCATTTTTGGCACATTTCGGGCCGTATCTGTAGGGGCGAGCCCGCTTGCTTTCCCGGCCAGCAGGGATCCTCAAAAGGGTTTCTCCCCTTCCCTGATGAAAAAGGCCTGGCCCTATCCCGCCCTGAAAAAAAAAGACGTCTCCCTGCGCCCCGTCCTCTTCCCCCATCCACATACCCGCCGGCCCGCCAAAACCCGTCTGCCGCGCGGCCTCAATTTGGGGTAAAATAGGTCAGAAAGACCTGCCATGCTCACCCTCAACCAGCGCCCCCACCCCATCCCTGACCTGACCCTGCAGCAGCCCATCGCTGGCGAAACCCTGCTCGTCACCCCGGCGCAGGGCAAGGTGCGCGTGCTCAACCCGGCGGGCAGCCGCATCTGGTCTCTGGTGGATGGCGCCCTGACAGCCGGCGAAATAGCCCTCCGCCTGGCCGAAACCTATGCCATTCCCCGCGAGCAGGCCGAAGCCGACACCCTGGCATTTTTACAGTCCCTGCATGAGCGCGGACTGATCACCCTGGAGGTTGAATGACGATTTCTCCCCGCTCAGCGCTCTGCCGCTGCGCCGCTGTGGTCATCCTGGCGGCTGCCTTGCTGCTGGCTTTCCAGCCGGTGCAGGCCTCCGTCACCCTGCTGAGCTTCACCCTGACGACTCAAAACCTGTCTGTCACTGCCCGCTGGCAGATGGCCAGCGAAAACGGCCTGACGGGATTCTACCTGCAGCGCGCGGCTGCCGCTGCCGGTCCCTTCCAACGCGCCAGCACCCTCATCCCTGCCACCGGCGACCTGCTGATGGGCGGAACCTACCAGACCACAGACTCGGCCGGCCTTGCCGCAGGCCAGGTGGTGTATTACCGCCTTGAGGCCCTGCAAAGCGACCAGACCTCGCAGTTTTTCGACCCGGCCAGCGTGACCATCCGGGCCAACACCGCGGCCACCGCAGCAACCCCCACCCCCACCGCCACTCCGCAGCCTTATCCGGCGGCTGGTCAACCCAGCCCCACCCCGCAGTCCGTGTCAGCGGTGCAAAACCAACCCGTCAGCCTACAGGCCACCGCCTATCCGGCGCCCCAGCCGGTTCCAACCGAAACCCCGGCCGCCTCCGCCCAGGCCAGCGCCACGGCTGCGCCTGCTTACCCGGCAGCCACCCCCGAGCCGCTGGTGACATCCAGCCCCACCGTGCCGCCTTACCCTCCGGGTGTGGTGCCCACCCTCATCCAGGGCGTCACCAACAACCCCACCCAGACCTCCAACGACATTATGCTGCCCGGTCTGAGCTTTGGCAATATGAGTCCCACTGCCGAGCCCGCCAAATTGCCCGATCTTTCTGACCCCAAGTCGGCTCCGTGGATCATCGGCGCCATTGTGGTTCTGGCCATTGTGTGGGTTATCCTCAAATGGCTGCAAAGCCGGGATGAAACGCCCAAACTCTGATCTCCTGCTATTTTTAAAGCCAACCTGCGGGTTGGCTTTTTTAATCTGCCTGCTGCTGGCGGCCTGCCAACCAGTTCCAGCTTCTGCCGCTGCCCTCAACCTCACCGTTGCTGAAGCAGGGGTGCAGCGCGCTGCCCTGGCCGACCTGCGCCGGGCAGGGCTGGCGGTGGATGACCCCGCCTGCCTCAACCTCACCTTCCGCGGCCAGGCCTGGCCCGCCTGGAGCGACGGCGAAGCGCTCTACTTCCCCGCCCTGCCCTTCGAGAGCCGCTATGCCCGGCAGGCAGTTTACCAGGTGCGCGCTTCCCCCGCCCCCTGCGCTCCCAATCCGCTCCCCTCCGCACCCTCCCAACCTTCTGGCTCCGCCGTCACACACGGCTGGCAAACCCTCACCCTCGGCAGCCCGCGTCTCTATGCCCCCCAGGCCGCTGATCGTGACCCCTGGTTTGACCGCCGCTGGGTGGCCCCTGCCGCCGACACCCTCGTTTTTAATCTGACCCGGGTCCCGGCAGGCGAAGCCACCCTCACCCTGGCCTTCTGGCCTGCCACCACCGCCGAGGGCGCCCCAGCCCACCGGATGCTGGCGTCACTCAACGGCGCGCCCCTGGGCGAATGGAGCGGCAGCGGTAAAGATTTCACCACCTGGAACATTCCCCTGGCCCCTGGCACGCTGCGCGCCGGTGAAAACCAGCTGCATATTTCCCTCCCCGGCCTGCCCGGTGTTCCAGCCGATATCCTGTATATGAAGAAAATCATCCTGCAGCAAGACCTTCCCCTGCAGGCGCTGAACGGCCGCCTTGAGGCGCACACCGCCGCCGGGGCGGCGCAGCCCGCTGGTTTCGACGCTGCTGCTGAAGTGTGGGTGATGGATCTTGATTCTTCACCTGAAAACCCGCTCTGGTTCCGGATTGAGGCGGCTTCAAGCCTCCCTCTTCCCGCGGTGCACCTCTGGGCCGCCGCCGCGAGCGCCCTGCCTGCCCCCGCGGCCATCACCCCAGCCCGGCCCGCGGCGGAGCTGAACGCCAGCGCCTCTGCGCCGGATCTCATTGCCATCGGCAGCCCTGAACTGCTGGCCGCTCTCCAGCCCCTGCTGGCTGAACGCGCGCGCCAGGGATTGGCCGTGCAAAGCGCTTCCCTGCAGGCGGTTTATGACCAGTTCAACAGCGGGCTCTCTGAGCCGCAGGCTCTCACCCGCTTTCTGCAGCAGGCTGCCGGGCCCAACACCGCCGTGCTGCTGGTAGGCGACGCCACCACCGACCCGGCCGGATATCTTTCAACCCCGCCGGCCGGCGCCCTGCCCGCGGTCTTCATCCGCGCGGCCTTTAGCGGCGAAACCATCAGCGACCTGCCGCTGGTGGACCTGGACGGCGACGGCCTGCCCGACCTGCCCATTGGCCGGCTGCCCGCCCGCACCCCCGCCCAGGTGAGCGCCGCCGTGCAGAAAATCCTTGCTTTTGAACAGTCCGGTGCGCAGGGTCAAACGCTGCTGCTGACCCAGGCCTCCGAGGGCAGTTTCACCGCCGCCGCTGAAGCCTTCAAAGGGCAGCTTGACCCCGGCATGCAGGCGCAAATACTGCCCGCAAATGCATCCGCCGGGCAAATCTTCACCGCCGATGCCCGGTTGGTGGTTTATTTTGGTCACGGCAGCCTCACCCAGTGGGCGCCGGAGGCTGCCCTCACCCGCGAAAGCGCCCGCGCCCTGCCGCCGCAGCCCCGCCAGCCCCTGGTGTTCAATTTCACCTGCCTGGCCGGCTATTTTGCCCACCCCGAGGAAGAATCCCTCGATGAAACCCTGCTCTGGCAGCCGCAGGCCGGCGCTGTGGTCGTGCTGGCCCCCACCGGTCTGACCCTCACCGAAGCCCAGGCGCCCTTCAGCCTGGCTCTGGCCCGCGCCCTGCAGGACCCGGCCTGCCCCACCCTGGGCAGCGCCCTGCTGCAGGCCTGGCGCCAGGCAGGCAGCGGTTCCGCCGATGACCGCGAGGTGATGCAGACTTTCCTGCTGCTGGGCGATCCCCTGCTCAGCCTGGAGGGCTTTAAATCAAAGTAAAGCACGGGTCTGGGCGCGCAGCTGCCCCTTCATGGTGCTGATCATTTAGATTCCTGTCATTATTATGACCATGTCATATTTCAACATTCCCTGTGTTTTCTATGTTTTCAATCAGGAAGTTAACCCCACGTGTTTCTTGGTTGCTGCTTAACCATGTTTTTTCTTAACCGCCAAGCACGCGAAGGGCGCAAAGGAAGAAAAAAGATCAAAATCTGATTTCTTTGGCTGTTTCGCCTTCCACTTCGAGGGCCTTTGCACAGCGGCCTCGATGGAGCAGACTAACCGGTCTTTTTGAGCCAAGCCTGGGTGGTTACGTTTTTTGTACTGTAAAGCGGGGAGTCAGGGGGAAAGCTTAACCAAAAAACAAAATGCCTGTCATCCACCAGGAATGACAGGCAGGGGTTGTTCAGGAATTTCGGGGCTATGCGCCGCGCTGAATCTGCGCCAACAGGGAGCGGTAATCGGCCACATTCACCGGGTTCAGGTTGATGATCGTCTGGATCACCGTCACCGCATCCTTGTAATTGCCGGTGCGCATCAACTGTTCCCCCACCATATCCAGCTCAGCCACGGCGTCGCCCAGGCGGCCGGCATTGCGGTAAGCCGTGGCCAGGCGCTTGCGCAGCTCAATCTTATCAGAATGTTCGTTGATCACGCCCTGCACAAAGGCAATCATATTCTGCGGATTCGAGCTGCCCTGCATATAGGTCATGTAACTGTCCAGTTCGTTCAGCGCCATGCCGTCCTGCGCCAGGCGGAAATACATATCAATGATATTGAAACGCGTCTTCTCATCTTCGGGCTGAATGGTGCGAATTTGTTCCAGCACGCGCAGAGCCTGGCGCATATCCAGGCGCTGCATGTCAATATCAGCCATGCGGTTCAAAATTTGCACGCTCCAGGTCTGGTTGGAAGATGATCTCGGCGCCAGGCGCAGGGCATTGGCGTATGTCTTGCGCGCCATATCCACTTCGGCCTGCATGTAATAATTGTTCGCCAGGTCCATGTATTCTTTGATGGCCTCGTCAAACATGCCCTGTGAAACAAGCTGATCAATCAGCACCTGCCGCACCACCATATCCATCGGGTCGAGCTGGATCACCTTGCGCAAAATCTGAGTGGATTGAACCATATCGCCGCGCATGGCGTAGCTGCGCGCCACCAGGGCATATTTTTCAATCGCCGGGCGCATCAGGTTCTCCTTCAGCAGCAGTTCGGCAATTTGAATGTGCAGCGGCAAAAAGCCCGGTGCGCTCTGCAGGCCGAAGAAAGCCTCTTCAATGGCCGTGCGCACCTGCGCCGTTTCAGCAAGCGTGCGCACGCGCATCAGGCAGTCCATGGAAGCGGTGTTTTCTGTCTGCAGCAGCATGTCCACCACCGGCATGGGAATGCCTGCGCTCATCTGGTGGCGCGCCTGGCTGAGGAAGGAACGCCACTCGGCGCGGTTAAGATAGGCCGAAATTTTGTCGCACAGTTCCGTCAGCACTTTTTCATCCGTCTGGCGGCGCTGCGACTCAATCATTGGTTCGTAAAGCTGGGCCAACATGGCAGCGTTTTCCGGCCCGGCCACAATGCAATCCGCTGTTTTCAGCGCTTCCAGATATTCCACCGCCGCCTCGCCCAGCCGGTCAGCCTGGCGCAGGCAGTCGGCGCGCATCAGGCGCGAAGCCAGGGTGTAATCAGGATGCTTGACGGCTTCCTGCAGGGTTTGCAGACATTCATCATACCTTCCCAACTGGAACTGCAGCAGCCCCAGGTCAAAAAAGGCGGCAGGGCTGTTCAGGCCGGCATCGATGGCATGTTCCAGTTCCACCACAGCCTGATCATTTATCCCCTGGGTTTGCAAATCCACCGCCTGGGTCAGCATCATCCAGAACTGGCTTGGGCCGCTCTGCTGGCTGCGGCCGCCGTCACTGTTGCGTTCAATGGATTTGAGGGTGCGCAGCGATTGTGAAGGCGGCGCCTCCTGGGCCTGTTCAAACAAAATGCCCGCCAACACAATCAGGGCTTTTTGCCGTGCTTCTGAAATCGGATCGCGGCTCTTTTCGGCCGGCTCGGTTTCCTGGGCTGCCTGGCTTTTGGCCGGAGCAGGCTGGGCAGCCGCCGCCCCAGGGCTCAGGCGCGGCTTTTCGGGCCGCGGCAGCATCTGGTTGGATGAGATCATCGTCAGGGCGCGGCGCGCTTCGTAGCTTTCGGGCATAATCTGCAGGGCGTAGTTCACTGCCTGCATGGCGCGGGCGCTGTCGCCGGCCGATTGGATCAGGCTGGCCACCGTCAGATATTCGCTCACCGCATCGGCCTTGCGGCCCAGGTGCTGGTAGGTGGCCGCCAGGCGCGAATGCGCGGTGATGTTATCGGGGGCCAGGCGGGTGACCCGCGACCAGTTCTGCACCGCTTTTTGAATATCACGGTTCTTGATGTAAAGATCAGCCGCCTGCAGGCCAATTTGAATGGCCTCGGGAACGCGGCCCAGTTTTTCGCACAGCTGGGAGTATTTCTCGAAAGGCAGAGGGTCGTTCGGCGTGAGCTCCGAAACCCGCTGGTAACATTCCAGCGCATCGTCGTACTGCTGCAATTCCATCAAAACCAGGCCCAGGCTGCTCAATGCCTTGGCGTCGTCCGGAAATTCCGTCAATGCCTGGTAATAGAAATTCGCCGCCTGTTCCCACTGCCGGTCCCAGGCCGCGGAATGGCCCTGATTCATTGCTTTCTGGTAGATATCTGAATTGCCGCTCATGCCTCGCCTCGCGCTTCAAAGGGTGTCATTTCTCCCCAATTATATCCCCAACGGGCTTCCGTGGTGAGAGGGATCGATAAAGGAAATGCGCTTTCCATGGTCTGCTGGACGGCGCGCGCCGTGGCGTGCAGTTCGTCCGCAGGCACTTCGAGCACCATTTCATCGTGAACCTGCAAAAGAATCTTTGCCTTCAAACCAGCTTTCTGGATGGCGCCCGGCAGCAAAATCATCGCCTTTTTCATAATATCGGCGGCTGTGCCCTGAATGGGGGCGTTGATGGCCTCGCGCTCTTCGCGGGCGCGCAGATTCTGGTTGGTGAGCTGGGCCAGAGCGGGAAAATAGCGCCGGCGGCCCATCAGGGTTTCCACATAGCCCTGCTCGGAAGCCTGGCGGCGCAGCCCATCCAGGTAGCGCTTCACGCCGGGGAACTGGCGGAAATAGGCGGCCACAAAATCTTCCGCCTCGCCCAGGGTCAGGTCGGTGGTGCGGGTCAGGCCAAAGGCACTCATGCCGTAAATCAGGCCGAAGTTGATGGATTTGGCATGCCGGCGCTGATCCTTGGTCACCTCGCTGAGGGGCAGGCCCAAAATGGCCGCCGCCGTGGCCGCATGAATATCCTGGTTGGCCCTGAAGGCCGCCAGCATGGCTTCATCGCCGGAAATATGCGCCACAATGCGCAGTTCAATCTGCGAATAATCCACCGAAAGCAGCACATTTCCCGGCGCCGCCACAAAGGCCCGCCGCACCTTGCGCCCCAGTTCGGTGCGCGTGGGAATGTTTTGCAGGTTGGGGTCCGAGCTGGCAATGCGCCCGGTGACTGTGCCGGTCTGGTTATACGAGGTGTGCACCCGCCCGGTGGCCGGGTTGACCGAAGCCGGCAGCGCCTCCAGATAGGTGGAGCGCAGCTTGGCCAGTTCGCGGTATTCCAGAATCAAATCCACCACCGCATGCTGGCCGCGCAGTTCTTCCAGCACCTCGGCTGAGGTGGAAAAATGCCCGCTGGCCGTGCGCTTGCGCCGGTCAGGCGGGGCCAGGCGCAGCCGCTCAAACAGCACGGTTGAAAGCTGCTGAGTGGAGTTGAGGTTAAAGGGCATGCCGGCGGCTTCATGGACCTGTTTTTCCAGGCTGGCCATGCGCTCGCCCAGCTCCGCCGACATTTGCTGCAAAAAGGTCAGGTCCAGCGCCACCCCGGTGCGTTCCATTTCAGCCAACACGCTCACCAGCGGCATCTCCAGCTCATCCAGCAGCGCCTGCGCATTGATCTTTTGCAGTTCGGCGCGCAGCAGCGGCGCCAGACGCAGGGTGCGCTCGGCATCGGCAGCCGCATAGGGTGCGGCGTTTTCCACTGGCACCGCGTCAAAGGTGATCTGCGCCTTGCCCTTGCCGATAAGCTCTTCGATATGGGTCATTTCTATGCCCAGGCGCTCCCAGGCCAGGTTTTTCAGCCCCAGGTTGCGCGAACCCGGGTCCACCAGCCATTCGGCGATCATGGTATCCATGCTCAATGGACGCACCTGAATGCCGTTGCGGCTGAGCACCAGCACGTCGTATTTAATGTTATGGCCGATCTTTTCAACGGCCGGATCGGTCAGCGGTCCGCGCAAAGCCTCAATCACCTGCGCCAGCGGAAGCTGCTGTCCCTGGATGTGTCCCACAGGAATGTAATAACCCTCGCCTTCCTTGCAGGCAATGGAAATGCCCACCAGGTCGGCGCGCATCGGGTCGGTGGAAGTGGTTTCCGTGTCAAAGGCCAGGCAGCCGGCCGCGGCCAGCTCTGCTGTCAATTCCCGCAGCGCTTCCGGCGTATTCACCACCTTCACCTTCAAATCGGAGGGCGGGGGCGGCGGGGCGGTCAGCGCGGTGGGTTCGCCAAAGAGGTTCAACTGGGCTCCCACCGCAGGCGGGCGGGCGGCCTTCGGGTTGGACAGGGCGCTCAGTTCATCCACCTTTTCCATCAGGGTGCGGAATTCCAGTTCGGCAAACAGGGCCTTCACCGCCTGAGGATCAAAACGGTGCGGGCGGGCCTGTTCCAGGTCCACGCGCATCGGCAAATCCACAATAATCCGCGCCAGCTTCTGGCTCAGGTAGGCTGAATCGCGGCCCAGTTCCAGCTTGCTGCGCATGGCGCCTTTGATTTCTTCCAGGTGGGCGTAAATGGCGTCCAGCGTGCCGTAGGTTTTCAACAGGTTGATGGCGGTTTTTTCGCCAATGCCGCTCACGCCGGGAATGTTATCTGAAGTGTCGCCCACCAGGGCCTTATAATCCACCACCTGGTCAGGGCGCACCCCCAGGTAGGTTTCCACATCTGCCGGAAAATAATCTTTCGCTTCCGAAAGCTTCTGCCCGGCCAGGTTCACGGCCACGCGGTCGGTCACCAGCTGCAGCAGGTCGCGGTCGCCGGTGATGATCTTCACCCCCAGCCCCTCGCCGGCAGCCCATGAAGCCACGCTGCCCAGCACATCGTCAGCCTCGTAACCTTCCATCTCCAGGCGAGGAATGTTCAGCGCGTCCACAAACTGGCGGATGCGTTCCATCTGGGTGCGCAGATCATCGGGCATTTTGGCGCGCGTGCCTTTGTATTCGCTGAAAAGGGTGTCGCGGAAGGTTTTGCCTGTGTCAAAAGCCACTGCCAGGTAATCGGGCCTGTCGTTGATCATCAGACGCAGCAACACGCTGGCAAAACCAAAAACCCCCGCCGTTGGCTCGCCAGAGCGGGTTTGCCAGCGCGAGCCGGCCGTGGACAGGGCAAAATAGGTCCGGTAGGCCAGGGCATGGCCGTCAATCAGATACAGGGTTGGGGGCATGAATTAGAATGTTCCTTGTCTCTGTCGGGTCTGGGTAATATACTCACGCAGGGCCTGGGTGGGCAGCGTGCGCGCGCCGCTGACAATCAGGTAGCCCGGCGCCCAAAAATCGCCGGAGGGGTTTTCCAACTTGAAATTGGGAAATTCGTTGAAAATGCGCTGCGAGGTGCGCTGGCGCAGGATCTTGAGCATTTTGCCCGGCGAAATGGCCGGTGAAACGCGGATAATCCACTGCATATAGTCCGGGCGGATCGAAAGGCCCTCTAGCTGCCAGCCAAAGGCCACGCAAATTTGCGGCATCCACTTGCTGATGGAAGCCAGCAACTTGCCTGCCAGGTAATGCTGGGGCAGGCGTGGAATGAACACGCAGGTATAGGTCAGGTTGGCCATGCCCACTGAGGCCGGTTCCAGCGGGGTGATGGTGCGCGGCGAATAAACCACCGCCGGTTGGGTTTCGTCCACAGATATATCATGCAGCATCTTTTCAGCGGGCGGCGCTGAAGGTGAGGCCGCCTTTTCCAGCCATTCGGGCAAAGGTTGGCTGGCTGGAACGGGTTTGGCCGGCGCGGCTTGCGCCTGGCGCATGATCTCTTCCCAGCTCGAAAGGCTTTTATCGGCAGGCGCAGCAGGCGGCTGCACAGGGATGGGCTGCGGCATGGGCCGGGTTGGCGCCGAAGCCGCCGCGGGTTGGGGTGCGGGCGGCACGGACGGCGCGGCAGGCAAAACTGCTTCTGGGGCTGCAGGGGCAGCCTGGCCGACCATTTGGTCAATCCATGACTGTGCAGCTTCCTGCTTTTCACCCAGGTGCGAAATGGCCTCTTCAGCCTCCTTCAACGCAGCCAGTTCTGCTTCAGAGAAGGTGGGCTGTTTCTTTTCACGGGCCGCCGCCGGCGTGATCACCTGCGGAATATGCACAGGCGTTTCTGGCGGCGCTTTGACAGCTGGTTCTGCCTCCTGGGCAAACAGGGCGCTGATCTCTTCCTGGGTCAGCGCAGCCTTTTTCACCGGCAAAGCCTCAGGCGCAGCCGGGGCAGGCGCAGGTTCGGGTTCGGCCGCCGTCTGCGCGAACATCGCGCTGATTTCTTCCTGGGTCAGCGCGGCCTTTTTCACCGGCAAAGCCTCAGGCGCAGCCGGAGCAGGCGCAGGTTCGGGTTCGGCCGCCGTCTGCGCGAACATCGCGCTGATTTCTTCCTGGGTCAGCGCGGCCTTTTTCACCGGCAAAGCCTCAGGCGCAGCCGGGGCAGGCGCAGGTTCGGGTTCGGCCGCCGTCTGCGCGAACATCGCGCTGATTTCTTCCTGGGTCAGCGCAGCCTTTTTCACCGGCAAAGCCTCAGGCGCAGCCGGGGCAGGCGCAGATTCGGGTTCGGCCGCCGTCTGCGCGAACATCGCGCTGATTTCTTCCTGGGTCAGTGCGGCCTTCTTGACCGGCAAAGCCTCAGGCGCAGCCGGAGCAGGCGCAGATTCGGGTTCGGCCGCCGTCTGCGCGAACATCGCGCTGATATCATCCTGACTCAGTTCTTTTTTCTTTTCAGCGGCGGGCGCTTCCGCGGCAAACAGGCGGGCAATGTCATCCTCCGTCAGCTTGGCCGGGGCTGGCGGTTCGGCTGGTTTTGCAATCTCCAGCACCGGTGGAACCATTTCCACCGCCTCGCCCTCGCCTGCAAAGAGGGCGGCAATTTCCGCCTCAGTCAGCTCGTGTGAATCGGCCGGCGGTTCGGCCGTTTGCGGCAGGGTCATTTGAGGTTGCGGCATAGGCTCTTCCTTTTGGGCTTCTCCCAACAGGGCAGCCACTTCGGCTTCAGAAATCAGGCCGCCCCACTCATCTTTCTGTTCATCTGGTCCGGCCAGGCTGGCAGGCGGGGTGGTCGGGGGTTCAATTTCAACTTCAGTGCGCGCCGCAGGGTCCGGCGTGGGAATGTCTCCAAACAGGGCCAGCAAGTCGGTTTCCAGCTGGGCACCAGAGCTATCGCCTTCTTCAACGGCGGTCGGCTTCATTTGCGATGCCAGGGCGGCTTCAGCCGCCATTTGCGCCAGCACTTCGCTGGGATCGCCTTTGGGCATCGTCTGCAGGGTCTGGGCAATGCGCAGGGTCTGGCTGCGCGTCAGGCTGAAGGGCGCATCCCCAGGGTAAATCATCGCCAGCAGCAGGCCTTGTGCCAGGCTGGTGGCATACACCATGAAGCCGTATTCACCCTCGTCCGTGATCAGTTCGGTAAACCGCGAAAGATCCTCGCCCCCCGGCTCCCAGGTGCGGTTGATGATCTTGGTCAATTCCGCGGCAAAACTGGCGGGCAGATCGCTGACAAAGACGAACATTTTCTTTTCATAAATCATCAGCGCTGCTTCGGCTGTGGATGCCGGCATCAAACGCGCCAGGTGCTCTCCGGCCCAATCGGCCCGGCCCAGCGGCAGCTCGCCAGGCAGTTCAGCCGGGGTTCCCACTGTGATGGCATAATGTTTGGGCTGCGGCAGGGGAATGCCTTCCTGGGTCAGCGCGTCCTCCACTACCTTCTGCAAATCAGGCAGGTAGAAGGGCTTCTTTAATGTATCGTGCAGCATCAGCCCGTCAAGCTGGGCATGGCGCGGGTTGTTTTCAGGTGGAAAAACAATCAGGCGGGACTGCGGGCTGGCAGCCATCAGCTCCCGGCCGGCCTGGTTCACCGAAACACTGCCCAGGTCTGAATCGAGCAGGAAAATGGCAAAGGGCCGTTTTTTGCACAAATCGAGCGCCTCACTTAATGAAGCGCAAAGTTCGGCCTGATAATCGCCCATTTTTTCCAGGCTTTGATGAAGCAGGTCGCCAAAAGCAGTATGTGAGGTCAGGATCAGGATGTTTGCCGCCATACTAAAGAGTCTATCACGTCCTTTAAACAGAGGCAAGAAAAATAACATCCATTCTGGATAAAAATATCAGAAAGAATTTGGAAAAGCAGGCCGTGAGCGGTTTTGCTGGATACCAGCTCAGCCGCCGAGCACGGCACACAATGGCTGCCAATTCTTTTGCTTTCCGGGCTGTTAATGCAATGCATATGTAAATATGATAATATAGAGTAAGAAAGGAGTATTTATTATGGATCCTTCACCCGATCAAAAACTGGATATGTACCGCCTGATGCTGCTGGCCAGGCGGTTGGACGAACGCGCCTGGGTGCTGCACCGCCAGGGCAAAATTGCATTTCACATCTCCGGCATCGGCCACGAGGCCGCCCAGGTGGGCGCCGCCTTTGCCATCCGCCGCGGCAGCGACTGGGTCACCCCCTACTACCGCGACCTGGCCCTGATGCTGGCCCTCGGCATGACCCCGGCCGAATTTCTCATGGGCCTGATGGGCAAACGCGACGAACCCAACTCAGGGGGACGGCAAATGCCCAGCCACTGGAGCCTGCGGCGCGCCAACGCTGTCAGCCACTCTGCGCCTGTCGCCACCCAGTCTGTGCATGCCGCCGGCATCGGTCTGGCCATCAAGCTGCGCGGCGACGACAAGGTGGTGCTCACCACCATCGGCGAAGGTTCCACCTCTCAGGGGGAATGGTACGAGGCCGTCAACTGGGCTGCCGTGCACCGTCTGCCGGTCATTTTCATCGTGCAAAACAACCAGTATGCCATTTCGGTGCGCGCCGAAAAGCAGATGGCGGTGCAAAGCGCCGCCGATAAAGCCTGCGGCCTGGGCCTGCCCGGCATCATGGTGGACGGCACCGATGTCTTTGCCGTGCACCGCGCTGTGAAAGACGCCGTGGATAATGCCCGCGCTGGCAACGGCGCCACCGTCATCGAAACACGCATGTACCGCATCACCCCTCACTCCTCTGATGACGATGACCGCACCTACCGCTCACGCGAAGAGGTGGAAGAAAACAAGCGCCGCGATCCGCTGCTGCTGGCGCGCGCCCGCCTGCAGGAGGAAGGGCTGCTGAGCGAGTCGCAATATGATGAAATGGACACGCAAATCAAGGCTTCCATCGAAGAAGCCGTCAAACAGGCCGAAGCCGCCCCTTATCCGGCCGGCGAAGAGGCCCTGCACCCTGTTTATGCCGAGGAGGTGCGCCATGCCTGAAATGACCCTCATTGAAGCCATCCGCCAGGCCCAGGATGAAGAACTGGCCCGCGATCCCAACGTGTTCATCACCGGCGAAGATGTGGGCGTGCGCGGCGGCGTGTTCCGCGCCACCATGGGTCTCTACGATAAATACGGCCCCAACCGCCTCATCGATTCACCCCTGGCCGAAGATTCCATCGTCGGGGTGGGCATCGGCGCCGCCCTCTACGGCATGCGCCCCATCCTTGAAATTCAATTTGCCGATTTTATACACCCTGCCCTCAATCAAATCATCAGCGAAGCCGCCAAAATGTGCTACCGCTCCAACGGCGAATGGACTGTGCCGCTGGTCATCCGCGCCCCCTACGGCGGCGGCATCGGCGGCGGGCTCTATCATTCCCAGAGCGTGGAAGCCCTATTCGCCCACGTTCCCGGCCTCAAAGTGGTCATTCCCTCCACGCCTTACGACGCCAAAGGGCTGCTCAAAGCAGCCGTGCGCGACCCCAACCCCATCATCTTCCTTGAACCCAAGAAAGGCTACCGCCTGATCAAAGGCGAGGTGCCCGAAGGCGAATATGTGGTGCCCATCGGCCCGGCGCGCATCTCGCGTCCTGGCAGAGACCTGAGCCTGTTTGCTTACGGCATGATGCATCACTATGCCCTGCAGGCTGCCCAGAAGCTGGAAAGCGAGGGCATTGATGTGGAGGTGGTGGATCTGCGCACTCTTTACCCGGTGGACAAGGAAACCATCCTCAATTCGGTGCGCAAGACCAGCCGCGCCCTCATCGTCCACGAAGATAACCTCACCGGCGGCTACGGCGCCGAAATTGCTGCCATCATCGCCGACGAGGCCTTCACCGATCTGGATGCGCCGGTGCGCCGCCTGGCCGGACCGGATGTGCCGGCAGTGCCCTTCAGCCACCCCATGCAGGACTGGTTTATGGTCAACCCGGAAAAGATTGCTGCCGCCGCGCGCAAGCTGGCGCAGTGGTGAAAGGAGGAACCCATGCCCACCCAGGTGATTATGCCTCAGTTAGGCGAATCTGTTGTTGAAGGCACCCTCACCCGCTGGCTCAAAAAAGAAGGCGAGCCGGTGGCTGAACTGGAAGACCTGCTCGAAGTGACCACCGACAAGGTGGCCTCTGAAATTCCCAGCCCGGCCAGCGGCATTCTGCTGCAGGTGCTGGTTGAAGAGGGTAAAACCGTCCTCGCCCACACCATCCTTGCCTGGATCGGCCAGCCCGGTGAAGAAATTCCCGCCGCGCCCCGGCCCCAGCCGGCCGGTCATGCCGCGCCAGCCGCCCTTCCATCCAGCAGCCCGGCCGCGGCTCCGGCCGCTGATCTCGGTTTCATTTCTCCCATTGTCATGCGCCTGGCCAAAGAGTATGCGGTGGATCTCACCCAGGTGAAAGGCAGCGGCGAAAAAGGGCGCATCACCAAGCGTGATGTGATGGCTTATGTTGAAAAACGCCAGCCCCTGGCCCCGGTACAGGCAGCCTGGGAAACCCCTGCCGATGGCGACCTGTTCAGACCCACCGAGCTGGTCTTTGCCCAGCCAGCGTCTGCGCCGGTGCCTGCTCCGGCGCCGGTTTCCGTGCTGCCTGCGCAGCCGGCTGCCTCTGCCGCCCCGGCGGTTGGCGATACCCTTATTCCGCTTTCGCCGGTGCGCCGCGCCATTGCCGAGCACATGGTGCTCAGCAAGCACACCTCACCCCATGTCACCACGGTGATGGAAGCCGATATGAGCCGAGTCAGCGCTCACCGCGAAGCCAACAAGGCTGCCTTTGCAAAAGAAGGGGTTCATCTGACCTTCACGGCTTATTTCATGGCTGCCATTGTGGCCGGGCTCAAAGCCCAGCCGCTGGCCAATGCCTCGTGGAGCGCAGACGGCATCCTGGTGCACCACGCCATTAACCTGGGCATGGCCACCGACCTGGGCGAAGGCGGGCTGATCGTGCCGGTGATCCGCAGCGCCGGCGACCTTTCATTGCTGGGCCTGGCGCGGGCGGTCAACGACCTTTCCAGCCGGGCGCGCAGCAAGCGCCTGCTACCCGATGAAACCAAAGGCGGCACCTTCACCCTCACCAACCACGGCACCGGCGGCTCGCTCTTTGCCACCCCCATCATCACCCAGCCCCAGGCCGGCATCCTCGGCGCCGGGCGGATCCAGAAACGCGCCGTGGTGATCAACGATGCCATTGCCATCCGCCCGATGGTATACCTGAGCTTTACCTTCGACCACCGCATTCTCGACGGCGCCGCCGCGGACCATTTTCTGGCAAAGGTGGCCGAAACCCTGCAAAATTGGGTATAATCGATATCAACGCAACTTTCCATGCCGGCTCCCCCTCACCCCCAACCCACTTTCAACAGGCTGAGCCGCCAGTTTTTTTGTCAACAAGAGGTGTTATGAGCGAATATGATGTGATTGTCATCGGAGCCGGTCCTGGCGGCTATGTCTGCGCCATCCGCGCTGCCCAACTGGGTTTAAAAACCGCCGTAATTGATAAGCAGTGGCTGGGCGGGGTGTGCCTGAATGTGGGCTGCATCCCCTCCAAGGCACTGCTCAAAAATGCCGAGGTGGCCCACACCCTGCGCGAGCGCGGCAAGGAATTCGGCTTTTCGTTTGACAACCTCACCCTCGATTACAGCGCCGCCGTCAAACGCAGCCGCGATGTGTCCAACCGCCTCACCCGCGGCGTGGCCTTTTTAATGAAGAAGAACAACATTGATGTCCATATGGGCACCGCCCGCCTGAGCGCCCCCAACACCGTGCAGGTGACCGATGACAAGGGCGAAGTGAAAACCCTCACCGCCCGCCACATCGTCCTGGCCACCGGCGCGCATTCCACCGCCATTCCCGGCGTCACCATCGACGGCCAGCGCATTTTGAGCTACAAGGAAGCCATTCTTCAGCCCACCCTGCCCAAGTCCGTCATCATCATCGGCGCGGGCGCCATCGGCGTGGAATTTGCCACCGTCTGGAATGCCTACGGTGCCGAAGTCACCATCGTCGAAATGATGCCGCGCATTGTGCCCCTGGAAGATGAAGACATCAGCGCCGAGCTCGCCAAAGCCTTCACCAAGCGCGGCATCAAGCTGATGACCGGCAGCCGCGTGCAATCGGTGACGGCCCTTGAAGATGGCGCCGAGGTGAAAGTGAGCGGCCCCGAAGGTGAAACCACTCTCAAGGCCGACCAGGTGCTGGTGGCCGTTGGCTTCAAACCCAACAATGCCAACCTGGGCCTCGAAGAGCTGGGCGTCAGAGTCAGCCCGCGCGGCTTTGTGGAAGTGGACGACACCATGGCCACCAATGTGCCCGGCATCTGGGCCATTGGCGACCTGACCGGCAAGCTGCTGCTGGCCCATGTGGCCTCAGCCCAGGCCATGATTTGCGCTGAAAGCCTTTTTGGCCTTGAAACCACCCCCATTGATTACAGCATGGTGCCGCGCGCCACTTACAGCTCGCCCCAGGTGGCCTCCTTCGGCCTCACCGAGGCCCAGGCCCGCGAAACCGGCGCTGAAATCAAGGTCAGCCGCTTCAATTTCCAGGCCAACGGCAAGGCGCTCGGCCTCGCCGATTACGGCGGCTTTGTCAAGCTGATCACCAATGCCAAATACGGCGAAATTCTCGGCGCGCACCTCATTGGCCCCGAAGTTTCGGAACTGCTGCCCGAACTGACCCTGGCTCAGCGCATGGAACTGACCACCGAAGAAGTGGCCAGCAACATCCACGCTCACCCCACCCTCAGCGAAGTGCTGATGGAAGCCGCGCACGCCGCCGAAGGCCACGCCATCCACAGCTAATCCGCATTTACAGCTTCAGAGCCAGGCAGCGCCAACTGCGCTGCCTGGCTTTTGATTCCGGGTCTGTATGGTATAATCCGGCTGCCCGTATCCTCCACCCCCTGAGAGAAGGCCGGTTTATGCCAGCTTCACCCCGTTTCCAAATCTCCCCTCGCATCCGTCATGCCGCGGTTCTCCTGGCCCTCAGCCTGGTTCTCGGCCTGGCCTGGTACCTGCTGCTTTACGGGCGTTACCCCCTCTATCCATCGCATGTCAACTGGCTCTACAATGCCCGCGGCGACGTGCTGCAGCACCAGCTGGGCTGGGAGTGGTTCCGCCAAGAGCCCTGGCGTTTTCCCCTGGGGAGCATCCAGGCCTACGGCTACCCCTTTGGCACCTCCGTAGCCTTCATGGATGCCATTCCCCTGCTGGCCATCCCCTTCAAGCTGCTCTCGCCCTGGCTGGAGCCCAATTTTCAATATTACGGCTTCTGGGAACTGGCCTCGCTTATCGGGCAGGTCCTCTTTGGGCTGCTGATCCTCTCCGAGTTCACCCGTTCCTGGGCGGTTAAAATTCTGGGGGCGTCGCTGCTGGCGATCTCCGCGCCGATGATCTTCCGCGCCTTCTACCACAGCTCGCTCTCAGCCCAGTGGCTGTTGCTGGCGGGCATCTGGTTCGCCCTGCTGGAATACCGCGGCCGCCTGTGGCGCGGCGCCTGGATTCTGCTTTTTGCCCTGGCCATGCTGATCCACGTCTATTTCATTCCCATGCTGGCGCCCCTCTGGCTGATTGGCCTGTTTTTCCATTATAAAAAAGAGAAGCGGCGCTGGCCCCTGCTTCTGGAACTGCTGGCGGCGGCCGCTGTGGTGCTGGGCATCGGTTACAGCCTCGGCATTTTCTCCCTGAGCTACCAATCCCTGCAGGGAAGCGGGTTTGGCTTCTTCTCGTGGAACCTCGACGGCTTTTTCAACCCCTTCCATTTTGCCTCTGCCTTTGTCCAGGGCCTCGGCACCGGCACCGACGGCCAGTTTGAAGGCTTCAGCTACCTGGGTCTGGGCGGCTTCCTGATTCTGCCCCCCGCCATCTATCTTTTCTTCGAAAAAGAAGTTTCCCGCCGCCGGCTGGGTTTCCTCTGGCCGTTTGGCCTGGCCGCGCTTGGCTTGATGCTCTTTGCCCTCTCCAACCGCGCCTTCCTGGGCAATTTTCCCCTCTGGGACCTGGAACTGCCCGATGCCCTGCTGGGCTTTTGCAACCTGTTCCGCACCTCAGGGCGCTTCATCCTGCCGGTGTTTTATTTCATCATGGTGGGCGGGCTGGCAGTGCTGGCGCGCAACCTGCGCCACCCGGCCCCGGTGCTGCTGGCTGCTGTCCTGCTTCAGCTTGTGGACCTGCGGCCGCTTTACACGGCCAAAACGCCAACCGGTTTCACGCGCTACGAATCCGGGCTGCTGATGGAATTCTGGGAGCCGGCGGCTCAAACCAATGCGCACATCGTCATCATCCCGGCCAAAAAGCTCACCTCGGAATATGAGCCGCTGGCCATTTTTGCCGCCCACAACCGTCTCACCCTCAACCTGGGCTACTTTGCCCGCTCTGACGTGCAGGCTTTCCAATCCTATGCGCAGGAAACCTGGGCGCAGCTCAAGGCCGGCCAGGCCGATGACCGCACCATCTACGTCCTCAGCGACCCCGAATGGATCGCCTTTGCCAAGAGCAACCTGACCCGCAGCCTGTATTTCTGCGAACTGGATGAATTTGCCATTCTCTTCTCGGCTGATAATGCCGTAGCTCAAACGGATTTCAACGCCCCGCTGTACTGTTCCATCCCATCCCGCTGAAGGGATGAGGCATTCAATTCTTCCACAGCCGCCGCGCCTGGTGATGCAGCCACGCGGCGGTGGCGCTTTGATGGCGCCGCACCGCCAGCACCGAACAGGGCGCCTTTTGCACGATGGTATCGCACACCGCGCCAAACAGGGTCATGAAACACAGCAGCGCCGTCCACAGTCCGCTTTTTTCACGACTCACCTCCTGAACCGGCGCTCCGGTCATTCCTCCTGGGTCAGCCCTTCCCACGGCCGGTAAAGGTCATTTTCCACCCCCAGGCGCGCCAGCACCCGTCCCACCATCTGATCCACCATCTCATCAATGGTTTTGGGACGGGTATAAAATGAGGGGATGGGCGGGTAAATCACCGCCCCAGCCTCGGCGGCCAGGCTCATCAGGCGCAAATGCCCGCGGTGGAAAGGCGTTTCGCGCACCATTAAAATGAGCGGCCGCCCCTCCTTGAGGGTCACATCCGCCGCCCGCGCCACCAGGTCCGCCGCATAGCTGTTAGCAATCGCTGAAAGCGTCTTGATGGAGCAGGGAATGACCACCATGCCGCGGGTGGCGAACGAACCGGATGCCAGGGGGGCGGCAATATCATCCGCCTCATAACACACCGCAGCCAGTTCCATCACCTGTTCCGGGGTCCAGTCTGTTTCCTGGGTAATCGTCAGGCGGGCTGCCGGGCTGATCACCAGGTGAGTTTCAAAATTCAGCAGGCGCAGTTTTTCCAGCAGACGGATGCCCAGAATGGCGCCCGAGCTGCCGGTCATTGCAATGACAAGCCGGTTGTTCATGGTTTCACTCCCCAATGAATGGCAATGGTGCCGAAATTCAGGCGCCGGAAACCGGTCTGCCTGAAGCCGGCCTCAATCAATTTTTCCTGCAGGGCCTCCGCAGAAAGAAAATGCTGTGTGGTTTCCGGCAGGTAACGGTAAGCCTCTCCGTCGCCCGTCAGCACCCGGCCGGCCAGCGGAATCACGCGGTGCATGTAAAACTGCACCAGCGGGGTCAGCAGGCCCGAGCGCGGCTGCGTGGTATCCAGCGCCACCCAGCGTCCGCCGGGTTTCAAAACGCGGAACTGCTCGGCCAGGGCGCGCGGCAAATCCACCACATTGCGCAGTAAAAACCCTGAAACCAGTCCATCAAAATGCGCATCGCAAAAGGGCAAATGCAGCGCATCTGCGGCGGCAAAGGTCAGGGTTGGTCCTTTATTACTGCGCCCGGCCAGCATCATCGCCAGGGTGAAATCTGCCGCCGTCACCTGGCAGGTCGGCTGCTGTTTCAGCGCCTCGCGCGCCAGGTCGCCGGTTCCAGCGCCCAGGTCCAGCAGGCAGGCGCCTGGCTGCAGGGCGGCGCGGGCAATCACCTCGCGGCGCCAGAAGCCGTCCTGCCCGCCGGTCATCAGGCGGTTCATCAGGTCATAGCGGCTGGCAATGCGCGTAAATAGATGCTGCACGCGGGCAGAGCGTTCCGGCAGGCTCATGAAAAACTCTTTCTCCGGCCTATGGATAGGGCGGGGTGGGCGGCACCGCAGTGGGTGGGGGAATATAAGGCGGTTCGGTGGCCGTGGGCGGCGGTGGTTGGGTGGCTGTGGGCGGCGGCGGCGAAGTGGGTTCCGGCGGCTGGGTGGGGCCAGGGCCTGAGGTGGCCGTGGGCGGGCGCCGGGTGGGGGTGTAAATCAGGTAGGTGGGGGTCAAGGTTGGAGAAGGTGTGGGCGTGGCCGTATCGCCCGGACGCGGGGTGGCGGTGGGCGGTTCGGGTGTGGCAGTGGGGCGCGGCAGGGTGCGGCTGGCAGTGGGCCTGAAGGTCGGCGTGGGGGTTCCCACGCGCGGCGTGGGGGTGGCGCGCGGGGTGCCCGTGCCCGGCGGCATGGGCGTGATGGTGGGGATGGGGGTCAGCAGGTTATTTCTCACCGTGGCCATCACATTGCGGGGTTCCGTGCCGCCGGTGGCGGGGGTGGGTTCATCCACAATCGCCGCGCCCACAATGGCCAGTTCCACCTTGGGCATGCGCACAGCATAAGGATCCACGTCATAGTTCGCCTCAAGGCGCGAGCGCACCGGGTGATTGATGGTATCCTCTCCTCCCGTGCCCCAACCGGCTGCCAGCACCGGCAGGCCGATCAGGATCAGGCCGAGGAAAATGACCACACCCATCACCATGATCCAGCGGTTGCGTATCTCAACATCCAGACGCGAAACGCGGTTCATTGCGCTGCTCCTTACAGCAGTTCCTGCTCGGTATCCAGCGGCAGCAGGCGGTACACCTGCAGCATTTCGGCCTTGCCTTTGACGGCATGCGGGCCAAGCGGTTCAATCTTAAACTGGTTGCGGTATTCCGCCAGCGCCAGGTAAGTGGAATGGCTGATCACCACGCCCGAAACATCAAAAATCTGGCGCGTCAGCCCCTCCAGGCGCTGGGTGGTGTTGACCGTATCGCCAATGATGGTGTAATGCAGGCGGTCCGAAGTGCCCAGGCCGCCAGCCGTCACCACGCCAGTGTTGATGCCAATGCCAGTGGCCATGATCGGCTCGCCGCGCTCCATGCGCGTGGTGTTCAGGCGCTCGATGGCTTTCAGCATTTCCAGGGCCGTCAGGCAGGCCGCATAGGCGCCGCGCTTGGGATCAATCAGCTTGGGCAGAATGCCAAAGAAAGCCAGAATGGCATCGCCGTCAAACTTGTTGACCACGCCGTTGTTGGCGGCAATGATCGGCACCAGCACGCCGAAATATTCATTCAGCCAGCGGAACAGTTTGGTGGGGTCAATTTTTTCCGCCAGGGTGGTGAAGCCGCGAATATCCGACATCAACACGGTGGCGATGGCTTCCTGGCCTTCAATGCGCAGGTGCCCCGAGTTGAAGGTGGTGCGCAGCTGTTCGCGCACTTCTGGCGAAACGGTGCGGCCCAGCAGGTCGCGGTACATGGACCCCTCCTGCAGGCCGGCCACCATGTGGTTGAACGATTGCCCCAATGCCGCCACCTCGTCATTTCCCTGGGCATCCACCTTCACATCCAGGTTGCCGCGCTCCACCTCGGCTGAGGCATTCACCACGCGCAGCAGCGGACGGGTGATCTGGTTGGCCAGGGTGATGCCGATGAGCACCACCACCACAAAGACGCCCGCCACCAGCAGGAAAATCTGTATCTGGGTGATCTGGCTGGTGCGCACCAGGTACACCTGGGGCAGCGAAACACCCATGATGCCCAGCACGGTTTCACCGCGCGCCGACCAGGTGGTCAGCAGTTCGCTGTGTTTCTGGTCGCCAATCTGAAGCTCGCGGATAGGCGCCTGTTCGCGGTTGGAAAGCACGCCCAGCACTTCTTCCGAGTTGAGCGGGTAATATTGATCGGGCAGAGAGAAAAGGGTTGAAATACCCGGCACGCCGCTGGTGTCATAAAAAGTGATGCCGGCCGCGCTGATGTCGCTCAACTGCCTTGAAAGGCTGGGCAGGGTAACCCCCACCAGCACCACGCCTGCCAGCGAACCATCCAGGGCCACAATCGGGCCGCTGACGTAAAAATAGCGCGTGCTGCCCACCGTCCCCAGCCCGGCATATTTATCCCGGCCGTTGGTCACATCGCGGTCCAGCACCTTTGTGACGAAGTCCCAATCGGTGTAAATGGTCTCGCCGCGGGTGAATTCATAATCGCCAGTCTGGCCGCCCGGTTTCATGCGCAGGCTGAGCAGGCTGGTCCCGTTGGGGTCCAAAATTTCAATGGCCTCTTCCCTGGTGTTCACCGCCACCGGGTAGAACATTTCGCGCAGGGCGGCCGAATCGCCAGCCTGCACCGCCTCCACCACCCCGCTGGTGTTGGCCACAAAGCGCAGGGTTTCCAGCAGGCGGGTTTCCACCCGCACCATGCCGTCCACCCCCAGGCCGCCCGCATCATCCAGCTGATTAATAAATGAAGCATGAATGGATTCCAGAAGGACCTGACCGACAATAAACACGCTGGCAATAGCAAACAGCAGAGCCAGCAGGGCATAGGGCAGGGTGATCTTGACGCGCACCGGCACGCGCACTTTGAGCTTTTTAAGCCCCGATTCAACCGCATTGGCCTTTTCGCCGCCTTCCTCAAAGCCCAGCTTCTGCATGGATCTCTTGATCCAGTCGCGGGTGAAGGGCTGGCGCAAAAAGGCATCTGCCCCTTGCTGGCGGGCCAGGGTTTCGCGGGTCACATCGGGGGTCTTGTTAGTGATGAGGATTTTGGTGCGCGAGTCTTTGCTGCAGGCCATGCTGATCAGCTGCAGCCATTCTTCGCCCGGCATATGCAGATCAATCACAATCAGATCAGGCTGCAAACGCTCCAAGCCAGCCAGAGCCTGAGACACTTCGGTCATTTGCCAGATCTGGTACCCTTTATCGGTAAAATAACTCACCAGCGGTTTGGCAGCCTTGAGATCCGTTTGCAGGAGCAGGACACGCAGCGACATAGATGAAAACTCCTTGAAAAGCCTGGCTTAAAGGTAAGAAAATCGCGTCACCTACCCATAATAATACAATGATTCAGTCCCAAAAGCAAAGGCGGGCCTGCCAGCTTGCAGGATTGTGAGGTTTCGCTCCAAAATAAAACGGCCCTGAAAGACCTGCTTTCAGGGCCGTCTCAATTTATGGTTGCGCCGTCAGCTCAAGTATTCCTTGAGGTTGCGGCTGCGGGTGGGGTGGCGCAGCTTGCGCAGCGCCTTGGCTTCAATCTGGCGGATGCGCTCGCGGGTGACGTTGAAATAGCGGCTCACCTCTTCGAGGGTGTGGTCCTTGCCGTCAATCAGGCCAAAGCGCAGCTCCAGCACCTGGCGCTCGCGCTCTGAAAGATTCGCCAGCGCGCTCTGCACCTGTTCACGCAGCATCTCGCGGGCCGCCGCATCCATGGGCTCCAGTGCTTCATCGTCTTCAATGAAATCGCCGAGCTGGCTGCTGTCTTCATCGCCCACCGGGCGTTCCAGCGAAACCGGCTCTTCGGCCGATTGGAGAATGCGCTGCACCTTGGCAGCCGCCCAGCTCCAGCGGCGCTGCACTTCCTTATCCACCGGCACATTTTCACTGCGCGCCTGGGTGATAGCTTTCGTATCCTCATCCGTCAGCAGGCCGCCCTCCAACGCCAGTTCTTCGTTGTTGGGCTCCCGCCCGAGGCGCTGCACCAGCGAGCGCTGCACGCGCAGCAAGCGGGTGATGGATTCGAACAGGTGCACCGGAATGCGAATGGTGCGCGCCTGTTCGGCAATATAGCGGCTGATGGACTGGCGAATCCACCAGGTGGCGTAGGTGCTGAATTTGAAACCGCGGGTGGGGTCAAATTTGCTCACCGCGCGCAGCAGGCCCAGGTTGCCCTCCTGAATGAGGTCCAGAAAAGTGATGCCGCGCCCCATATAGCGCTTGGCAATGCTCACCACCAGGCGCAGGTTGGCGCGAATGAGGGCCTGGGTGGCTTCCTCTGATCGCATGGCCAGGCCGCGCAGTTCATCTTCCAGTTTGGATTCGACCGGCAGGTATTTATCAAAGGATTTGAGATGCGGAAAATGGCTGTTCTTCTGCAAATAGCTCAGCAGCCGTTCCGCCGTTTCAGACGGCAGAATGTACAGGTACAGGAACAGGCTGAATGCATTGCGCACCAGGCGTTCCCAGCTTTCATCTTTGCCCCACAGGCCGTTGTCCAGGAAGGTGCGCAGATAGGAAGGCACATCTGCCTGCCAGGTGCGGCGCAGCAGTTGGGCTTCGGCCAGCATCAGGCTCAAATCGGGTGCCTCGCACTTCAGACGGGCCGCATCCTCTTTCAGTTTTTCCCAGGCGGTCAGCTGGTCTTCGCAGAGAGCCAGGTAAAGGTTATGCGCCCATTCCGGCTGATCTTCGGCAAAAGCCGGCTGGTCGCGCAGTGTATCCACGCGCGTGGCTGCTTCAATACGCGCCGCCAGGCGGAATTCGCTGTCTGCATCCAGCAGGTTGATCTGCCCGATCTCTTTCAAATACAGACGCACCGGGTCTTCCGAGAGTTCCACCGCCAGGTTGGGATCTTGCAGCAATTCCAGCGGATCTTCCGTGGTCAGGTCGCTCCAGTCTTCCACCTGGGTCAGCAGACGCTCGTCGGGCTCCTCGCGCAGCAGCTGCGAAGGCGCATTCCCCAGGGCTAATTCATCATCCCCATTGGTGTCATCCCCCGGAGCGGCCAGCGGAACTGCTTTTTCAGCCGCCGTTCCGTTTTTGCGGGTGGTGCGGCGGGCAGCAGGTTTGGTTACAGGCTTTGGATTTTGCTTGGGTTTACGTACCATGCGTTTAACTATACCATAAGTTTAAAAAGCAAGCCTTCAGAGGTGCCGTTTTACCAGGTGCAATTTGTCACAAGCCCTGGTGATGTTATTCCATGTGCGGCGCAGGCCGTCAGGCTGATGGGGGTTTCTTGGGGCCGCGGAAGCCCGTCAGACCCAGCACCAGCAGCCCCACCGCGCAGATCAGGATCAGCGCCCCGCCTGCTATCTGCCGGTTGGAAATATTGGCTGGCAAAAAGGGCAGCAGCGGCGCTGGCGTAGGCGTCGGCGGAGCAGGCGTGCGGGTTAGCGTGCGTGTGGGCACAGGCGTGCGCGTGGGCCGGGTGGGGCTGGGGGTATGTGAGGGTCGCGGCGTTTTGGTGGGGGTCAGGGTGATGGTGGGCGTGGGGGTGGCCGTGAAAGCGGCGCGCACCACCAGTTTATCTCCCGGCCGGATCAGGTTGTAGTTGAGGGGAATATTGTTCAGGGTTCTGATTTCCGTCATGCTCAGGCCGTAAGCCAGGGCAATGTTGACCAGCGACTGCCCCTCTCCAACAATATGAATGATGGAACCGTCGGCGCCCGGCGTGTTGGTGGTGATAGCGGCAATCAGGGGCAGGGTTGGCGCCGGCGTGCCGTTCGATGCGGTGGGGTTGACCACCGGGTTCACCTTGCCGCCCGCGCCCTGGCGCACATCCAGGGTGTAAAACACCGTGCTGCCCGAAACCGCCACGCCCGCGCCCACATAGCCGTCCTTATAGCCCAGCATGGTGTTCTGGTGGTCATAATCTGCCCAATAGGGCCAGATGCCGCTGATTTCCATGTTGGTTCCGCAGGCAATGTTTTCGGTGATGCCGTAATCGCGCGGGCGGGTGCCGTCAGCCCGGATATGGGTGAAATTGGCGCAGGAAAGGTTGCTCGCCGCGTAATCGGAATGCGCCTGGGCAAAGGCCATCAGGCTGGCGTCAATCTCATAAGGCGTCAGGCCGTTGGCTGCCCGCAGCTGGTTGACCGCATCGATCAGTTCATAGGCCGAGCCCCCCTGGGCCAGCGCCGGCCGCGGCGAAACCATCAGGAGACCTGCCAGCAAAATCAAACTGAGGAGAAGGGAAAAAGCTTTTTTCATTCGGCCATTATACCTGTTTTAAAAAATTACCGCCACTTTTCAGGCCAAAATCCCTCAAAAAAAGTGTTTTGTAACTGCTCCGGCTTGCCCCCGTTACTGCGGGGATCTGTTTTCGAAGATGATCGCGCTTGGCGGTTAATCTGCTGCCGCAAAATTGAACTCATTTTTTACCGCGAAGACCGCGAAGAAACAGCCAAAGAAATGAGATTTGGATCTTTTCTTTTTCTTCCTTTGCGTCCTTAGCGTGCTTGGCGGTTCAAAAAAGCAGTTACAGCGTTTTTTCACCATTCCGGTCTGCTTCCAGCGCCATTTTACCGGTTTATGCCCTTCAAACAAGCCATCAAAAATCACTTACCCTGCCAGCTGCCCCAAAAAAGAGATTGAGGCGAGAATTTGCCTCAATCTCTTTAGCTATCTGTTTCGGGCCAGCGCCAAGCCGGCAGGTCTGCGTCTGCCTTATTGAATGATCCGCTCACCCGGGGCGCGGCCCATGGCTTCCGCCGCAACCAGAAAGTCGGTGGCTGAAATCATGCCCACAATCTGCCCATCTGCGTTCATCACCGGCAGGTGGTGAATGTGATGCTGTTTCATGGTCAAAGCGCACTCTTTTAATGAAGCTTCGGGGGCAATCGTGATCAGCGGGCTGTTCATGATTTCCTTTACTTTGATCTGACTTGGATTCTTATCCTGGGCAACGATTTTATCGCTGATATCAGTGGAGGTGAGAATGCCGTAATCAGAGTTGGCCGTTTTGGCCACGATGACACTGTGAATATAGCGGCGGCGCATGGTGGCCAGGGCGTCTGAAACGGTGGCTTCAGGATCCACAATCACCACCAGGTCAATCATCCAATCGCGAACAGTGAGCTGCATGTCAATCTCCTTTCAAAGTCATTTTCATTCTCTTAATACTATACAATAACTTAACTTTCACGTCCAGTTATTAATGGCCGCTTGGCGCATTTCTCCCCCGTCAAAAGTCACAATTTTCTGCCCCCCGGCCTGATAAAAGTGTAAACCGCAATTCTCAGATTCACTTTCCTTTTACTTTGTTTTTTATTTGATTTGTGTTAGACTGTATAAAAGGCCGTGTCTCTTCACGAGTCTATCTTTTTCTGAGTTGTAGAAAACGGGTGATATGAGCGCCAATAAAGAAAAAACCATCGCGGAAATTCTGGAACGGGCTGATACCCTTCCGCCCCTGCCCATGGTGGCCAAGAAAGCCCTGCGCCTGATCAGCACAGAGGGCTTCAGCATGAAGGAATTGGCCAATATTCTCGCCTCCGATCAGGCCATTGCCAGCAAGCTGCTGCTGTGGGCCAACTCGTCCTATTACGGCGCCAACTACCCCATTTCCACCATTCACCAGGCCGTCACCTACCTGGGCGAGAAAACCGTGCGCAGCCTCATCCTCACCGCCGCCTTTGGCGCCTACCTGGACCGCTCCCTGCCCGGTTACTGCCTGGATCGCGGCGCGCTGTGGGAGCATTCCATTGGCATGGCTGTGGCCGCCCGCCTGGTGACGCGCAAATTTGGCCTGCGCGTGGCTGAAGAAGCCTACACCGCCGGCCTGCTTTGCGATGTGGGCAAGCTGGCCATTGAAACCTCGCTGCGCGACATCAACCCCGATGATACCGAATGGGCCGGGCAGCCCTTCTCGGAATTTGAAAAGGCCTACCTGGGCATTGACCATGCCCGCCTGGGCGCCGAACTGGCCCGCCGTTGGGGTTTCCCGCTCAATTTGCAGGAGGCCATCTGCTTCCACCATGAACCCTCGCAGGCCAGCAAGGAAGCCGTTTTGCCATCGGCTGTGCATGTCGCCGACATCCTCATCATGATGCTCGGCATCGGCATCGGCCGCGACGGCCTGCAATATTCCCTCGATCCCTTTGCCATGCAGCGCCTGGAACTGAAAGAGCCCGACCTCGAAAAACTGCTCAGCCAGACCATCGCCTCCCTCAAAGAGGCCAAGGCTCTGCTCGGCTTCGAAATCTGAAGTTCTTTCAGCCTCTCCATCCCCCCTCCTGCCCAGGGGGGATTTTTTTATTCTTTTCTCATGGATTAAAATTCAGCCCCTGCTCTCGCAGGGGCTGAAAAGTTGACACAAAAGAGGCAAGACCTACTTGATCATGATCGGGACGAACATGTTGTAGGTTTCCTTTAAACCAATGCTCACAAAGCCCGTGTCAGATACGTAACCAGGAGCATACGGTTCAAAGTAGGTATAGAGCACATCCGGGAAGAATGCGATCGGCAGGGTGCCTTTGACGGTGACGGTCTTCTGGCTGCCTGAAAGCATGTTGCCCAGGGAAACATAGACCTCGCTCGGCGGGGACATCTTGGCGTCGCCAGCAGCTTCCACATCCTCAATCTTGATGGAAGACAGGCTGAATTCAGTCGGGAAGATCATATCCAGGCCGGCAAAGTTGACCGTGGTGGTGGCATTGTTGGTCACCAGATAGGTGTAGGTCATATCCCAGCCGTCCACACCGGGCACGTAGCTGATGGCGGTTTTCACAGCCAGCGGGTTGCGCAGGCCAATATCGAAGGTGCCGTAGCTGCCGTCGTTCTTGGAGGTCAGTTCAATGCCCACGCCGTAAGCCAGGCCTTCATCGCCCGGGTTACCAGAGCCAAACCAGGTCGGCGCAAAAGCTTCGCCGTAGTATTCGACGGCGGCCGGATAGCCGGTCACACGCCAGCGCAGACGGGTGCTGTAATCGCCGCGGGCCGGAATGACCACAGAGCTGTCCTGGAAGGCATAGTACAGGCCGCCCGTGGTGGGGCTGAGCAGGAAGCCAGGGTATCTGCCGTAGAAGTCATCAAAGGTGTCTTTGTAAGGCACGGCGGCAAAGTTGACCGTGAGGGTGGTTGCGCCATTGATGCCGTTGGCCGACCAGGCCGGAGCATCCTGCAGGGCGATGGTGGCATCATAGGCCGCCACGCGGTTGTTCAACGAATAGGTCGTGGAACCAACCTTAAACGTGGTGGCTTCTTCGTTCATATCCACCACCAGCAGTTTGTTCTTGGGGCCGTAGCTGGGGGCGTCGCCATAAGAACCGCGCTGCGAGTAGGAGTTCGGGTACTTGGTGTTGCGGTAGTAGAGCAGACCGCCGGGAATGTTATAGGGAACGCGGGCCACATTCCAGCCGTTGGCGTCGTTCTTGGTGGTCACGTAGGCCGTCTTGACCATCTTGTCGTACTTGGTTTCGCCGCGCCATTCCAGCAGGTAGTAGTTGGTGTAGCTCTTGGTCGAGGGGGTCACCTGCCAGCCGGGGTTCGAGTTGGTCCAGCCGGGGAAGGTGGTACCGCTGGCGCCGGAGAAGTCATCCACCAGCACGCCGTCGAGCTTCACATTGTCCACCCACCAGCCGTTCTGAGTCACAGCCGCATCGGTGCGGTACCAGATGGTGAGGGTGACGGTCTTGCCCTTGTAGGCCGAAAGATCGAAGCGCAGGGTGCCGTGGTCGGTGCCGGTGAGGGCCCAGCCCAGGTTCTGCGAATTGGGATCGCTGTCGGTGAAGACGCCGTCCATATCCTTCAGGAAGGTGGTGACGGTGCCGTCGGTCACGGTCACATAGCCGTAATCCCAGTCTTCTTCGATATCCCAGTATGAATCGAAGGTGAACACACCCGCCGCGCTGGCGCCAATGGTCACGTCGCGTTTGAGGGTCATGTCAGTCTGATTCAGGCCGGGGGTGGTCCAGGCGCCCTTGCCGTCGCCGGCATTGTTGGGGATGTTTTCCTGGTAAGCGGGCAGGTTGATGCGCACACCCTTGAGGGTATCCACGGGGGTTTCTTCAAGCGTGCCAATATCCAGAGTCTGCACCGGGTCGGTGTAGGCGAGGGTGGCCATGGGGTACTGCCAGTTGCAGTAGCCCGTGCCGCACCAGGCGATCATGCGGAACCAGAGGGGCATGCCCACAGGAGACATGCCGGCGATTTCGCCGCCGTAGGAACCGGCAGACATGATGCCCCAGAAGCCGACCGAGTTCTGCGCGTCAGTGGTGTACATGTCGGGCAGGCCGAACACGTTGTGGCCAAATTCTTCGGCCAGAACGCCAATGTCAGCCATTTCGGGGTTCATGGTGTACGGGCCGACAAAGTAATCGTCGGTGGTTTCCGTCGTGGCGGTGCCGGCTACCTGGTACCCTTCGGGCAGGTAGTAGCGCAGGTCAGAGCTGTGCGACCAGAGGGCAAAACCGCCCTGCTCGCCGCCGCCCACTTCCTGGCCTTCACCCGCATGGATGATCCAGGTGGTGTCAATGATCTTGTCGCCATCCTTGTCGAAAGCAGACCAGTCAAAGCCGGGGTTGGCGGCATTGAAAGCATCCAGGGCATCTATCACCAGCTGTTTGGCGCCCACATCGTGCGTGCCAGAATCGCAGTTCGGCGCGCCGTAGAAGGCCTCGTTATGAGGCACGGTGTACCAACCGAAGTAATCGCCTTCCAGCTTCACCAGACCGGTGGCGCCAGCCACGTGATCATAGTAATCCTGCACGGTGTAGCCGCTCACATCCACGCCCGCGCCGCCGTTCAGGTCGGTGCGGATCACGCCAGCGCCGGTGTAACCGAAGGTCAGGTTGCGGTACAGGTCCATGCTGGCCGTCTGGGTGGGGGTGTACCAGAGGGTAACGTTGTCATTCGAACCGGGGGGCGGAACTTCGCCCTGCTTGGGGCCGTCAAATGCGACCGTCACATCGTCGCAGTCGGTGCCCACAAAACCCACGCCGTCCGTCGCAAATTCGACAGCCACAGCAAAGATGGTCGCCGTCACCGGCTGCACAGCGGCATTGGCGGCAAACGCATCTGATGCCAGTGTTTCTTCGCGCTGCTGGGCCATGTTGGCAATCTGCGGGTTCACCCATTCAGATGAAAGCTTGGAGAATTTAACCTTGTAATCGGCCAGAGCCGCGTCTATTTCTTCCTGGGTTGAATTGATTGAAAGCGTGCCAATGGCCTTCATCTGTTCAACCACCACCTCATCGCGAGGTGAAACCAGGTGCGTGCCCGCCATCGGCAGCGAGCTGACGTAAACGGGTGCAAGCACCTTAACGGAAGGCACTGCTTCAACTGAAGCCGGGGCAGCCTGCGGAGTGGTAGCCAGGCCGGTCATGCCAAAAACCATCGCCACGATGGTGCAAACATAGAAAAGTTTGCGCAACATGCTAGGAACCTCCTTATGAAATTATGAAACAGGAAAAAGGGGACGACAGGACAGGTACACAGAACTGAAGTGTTGTATATGGTTGATAGTAGCCTCCTGCGGGATAATCTTTGAAGCCCAGCCATGCTCTGCGGAACAAGCTGATAAGCTTCGCATGTGAGTAGTATAGATAATTTATCTCAGGTTGTCAAGTGAACTTGCAATATATTAACTTTTTATATCTGATTTTCTGGACCAGGCCCTCCTTCAATTTTTTATGTTCTTATGTTTTTGATCTGGAAAGCGACCAAAGGCTCAAAAAAAATCGAGTAGGGGGCGGCGGCTAGCCGCCCCCTCTCACACCACCGGACATGCGGGTCCGCATCCGGCGGTTCATCAAGCACTACACAGTTCAAGATACCGCATTTTTATGCTTTTCAGTCCTCGGTCGCAAAAGTATGTGCTACTGAGGGCTTCTTTTATCACAGGCGTGTTGGCCATTCGCCAGGGACCTTTACTTCCAGCTCCCTCTTGCGCTCGCCAGCGAGGAACTCCCAGCCGGACCAATTCCCGGTATCTGGTTGTTCCCCTCTTCCATCGTTTCCAGATGATTTGTCTCAGCCTTCTCCTGATCCAGCCGTCCATTTCTTCATACACACTCTGTGTCCTCGCCAGCCGGTAGTATCCAATCCACCCCACTATATAGATGCTCATCGCTTTCAGTAGATCTTCCACTTTGCCTGCTCTGGTTCGACGGGTCAGGTTTCGTATCTTCTCCCGAAACCTTTCCAAGCTCCTTGACGATACTCGTATGTGTATCTCCCCTTTGCGTTTGTAGAAACTGAACCCTAGAAATTTTACTTTCACAGCTCGCTCTACTTTGCTTTTCTTCTGGTTTACTTTCAGCTTCAACTTCTTTTCCAGAAATTCTCTCACACTCTCCATGACCCTCTCGCCTGCACGCTGCGTTTTCACATAGATGTTGCAGTCGTCAGCGTACCTCACAAACTTGTGCCCCCGCTTTCCCAGTTCCTTGTCTAAATCATCCAGCATGATGTTCGACAGCAGCGGTGACAGCGGCCCTCCTTGCGGTGTCCCTTCCTCTGTCCTCTCCTCTATCCCGCCGTCCATCACTCCGCTGTTCAGGTAGGCCCGGATCAACTTCAACACCCGTTTGTCTTTCACCTCCCGCGCCACTCTCGCCATGAGCATGTCGTGGTTCACCCGATCGAAGAATTTCTCCAGATCGATATCCACCACCCATTCGTTCCCTTCCTGCACATATTCCTGTGCTTTCAGTATGGCTTCATGCGCGCTCCGCCCGGGCCGAAACCCATAGCTGCTCGGTGAAAACTTCCGCTCAAAGATCGGTGTGAGTACCTGTGCGATCGCCTGTTGGATTAGCCGGTCGATCACTGTCGGTATCCCTAATTGCCGCACCCCGCCGTCCGGCTTTGGTATCTCTACCCGCCTCACTGGGCTCGGCTTATAGGTCCCACTTTCTAGAGCCTCCCTGATCTCCAACCAGTGCTTCACCAGGTACCCTCGTAGCTCTTCCACCGTCATCCCGTCGATCCCGGCGGCGCCTCCGTTGCTCTTTACTCGTGCCAGGGCAGTTTCCATGTTCCCCTTCGAGAACACTTCTTCCCACATTTCTGTGCTGGACTTTCCTTCGTCTCGCGCTGGGTTCGCCTCAGCCCTCTGTTCGGCCTTCGGAAGCTTCACTTCCTCCCTCCGCTCAGTAGGCTCCCTCTCTGGAGTTTTCTGCTGTTTTCCCTCGTCCCTCAAGCTGCTCAATCTACTCATCCTCTCTTGATGTTCGGCCCTTCCCCTCGCGACGGCTCCGGTACTATGGCCTCTGCTGACTCCTGCTCGCTCTGCCTCACCTCTCGGTCAGGGTTACCGTTTCCGGCCTGCAAGCAGGTCTCCCCAGGTAAGTGCGTTGACTTTCCCTGCATCCTTGTCCGATTTACTGCTTTGATCCTTGGTTGCTTGGGGCTTCATTGTCATTTGCCAATTCGCCCGATCTCACAGCCTCTTATCGGCTTCATATCCTTCAAGTCGCAGTTTTGCTTCCGGCTTCCTCCTGACCTTACCTCGCGATAACGCCATTGCCTTCCGCTAATGGTTGGTGCAACCTCCTCCATTTGGGACTTTCACCCTATAGTCAACGCCCATGCTGGGCGCACAAAAGAGCTGACCATAAACGGTCAGCTCTTTTCTTTAATATTTCAAATCAATTGACCTGTCAGGCGTTGATCAACTTGTGGGCAATCTGCCGATAGAGGTCAGTAATGGGATGATCTGGATATTTGAAGCTGAAAATCCCTGCGCTGGCAAGCATCATCATTTCATCGGAATGGGGAAGCACTGCAGCTACTTCTGCCTGGTATGTTTTTTCTACCTTCGCTTTCACTTCATTGACGTTGAATTGCAGCGGCAACTTATTCACCACCAGGTACATCTTGGGTACCCCAAGCTTGCGTGCCACTTCCACCGTCACGCTGGTTCCTTGATAATCTTGTTGATCAGGACGCAATATCAGCAGCAAAACATCTGAAATGGCTATTGAAAGGAGAGTCTCCTCATTTAGCCCAGGATGCGTGTCAATGGCAAGAATATCCAGTTTCAGGTCTTCGATGAGATCCTGGAACCCATCATTGAGCATATTAACATCGTAGCCCTCGCGCAAGACCTTGGCAATTTCTCCCGCTTTCACACTTGCAGGGATAAGGTAGATCTGGCCTTTGATATCCAAACCTAATTTTTTACTCACATCGTGAGCGCATTGTTTGATTTTACATTTCCCCCATAAATAATCATTCAGAGAATATCCCATTTCTTCTTCAGCCAGCCCAAAAAGAACATGGATTCCTGGTGAAGCAATATCTGTATCCACCACGCCTACCCGCAGGCCTTCCTGTGCAAAGAGACTGGCAAGATTGGCGGTGGTGTTCGATTTTCCCGTTCCGCCTCGAAAAGAATGAATGGAAATAATTTTCGTCATTGCAGGGTGCCTCCTCAATTCTCCAGATAAGATTATCATACCATGACTTTATATTTCTCACACCCCTGATTTCCATCCAAATAATTCAGATATTGCCGTTAAATCCAATTGACTTAATAAATAATCATGCATATCATAATATTATGTCTCCTAAACAACTTATGCAGCCTGTATCAAACCCACTCGCCATTACCCATTTACAGGTTGAAATGGCCAGAATCGAAATCTTGGTCCATCATCAGGTTAAGCGCTGGCAGGCAGCCGGACAGAACATTCAAGATCCTTTTCGCGGCCTCCACATCAACGATCAGGAAATCAATGGCATCTTGAAACAGACCTTTGCTGGCAATTGGGGACAATTAGCTCGCCTTGATGCGCGGGATGAAGCCCTGTTCTCTGACACCCGCCGCAAGGTTGAGTACCATTTACAAGAATTCATTACTGATGCCCAGAAAAAGGGACAGCACCTGCCACTGGAGCATTTGCGTCACACCTTTGGTCTCTCCCCTTTTGAGATGGATGCCTTCCTGCTTTGCCTGGCACCATGTATTGACCTGCGTTATGAAAAAATTTATGGCTTTCTTCAAAACGATGTGACCTGCCGGCAGGCCAGCATCAGTCTGATCCTGGATATTCTGGCAGAACCAGAGGGAAGCCGGCTGCAGCATTTAAAATTTTTTGAAGAAGGAGCCGCTCTTTTGAAATATCACTTGATTGAACAGGTGATAGATCCCAAGAAAAGCCCGGGGACTTTTCTCAGCCAGCCATTTACGGTTGAGAAAACGGTTGTGGAGTGGCTGCTTGGTCATTACCAGCCCCAGGGCGCCTTCTCACTGTTCACCCGTTGCCTGCTCCCTGGCAACTGCACCCCTCCTTCCGAAGCTCTGATTTCTTCTTCACAGCAGAAAATTCTGCAATCACAGGCTGCCTCCGGGCAGATTTTAGCATTTACAGGCATTGATAGCGACAGGATAAACGCGGCAGTCCATTTCATTGCTTTGACCTGCGGCGTCCCCCTCTTGTTTCTTGACCTGGATCACCTATGTCGCTCTGAAACGCCTTCACCTTTGGTCGCAATTCAACGTACCTTACGGGATTCACGATTGATCGGCGCCATCCCCTGTTTTGAAAGCTGGGATACCCTTCTAAACTCCGGCCAGGTCAGCCAGGAGATATTCTCCCTGATATCTCATCATCCCGGCCTGGTCATTTTAACCTCAACCAATCCGTGGCAAGCTCAATTCGACCACAATGATCGCTCCATCCTCTGGAATTCCTTTAACATACCTGACTTCGCTGAGCGTAAAGCCCTCTGGCAGGATGCCCTCGCCCAAAACCGCCTCCCTCTGCCCGATAATCTGGATTTAATCTCCGGGCAGTTTTGGCTCACCAGCGGCCAGATCCGTGCCTGTGTTGCGGCAGCCCGCGACATGTCTCTGCAGCAGCATGCCCCCTTCACAGGCGATACCCTCCTTGCCGCCGCACGCGCTTCCTCTAATCCGCATCTAGGAACGCTTGCCCGAGAAATTACCCCGCGCTATTCCTGGAATGATATCGTTCTGCCTGAAAATGAGAAAACCATCCTGCATGAAATTGTGAACACGGTCCGCTGCCGCCCAGTGGTTCTCGATGATTGGGGAGTGGGCCAAAAACTGACCGCCTCATCTGGGGTGACCATCCTATTTGCCGGCCCCCCTGGTACCGGTAAAACCATGGCTGCCGAGGTGATCGCCTCTGAACTGGGCCTCAGCCTTTATAAAATTGAACTGTCCACCATCGTGTCGAAATACATCGGTGAAACGGAAAAGAACCTCGAACAAATCTTTTCAGAGGCCCAGAACAGCAACGCCATCCTGTTCTTTGACGAAGCCGACGCTATATTCGGCAAACGGTCTGAAGTAAAAGACGCCCATGATCGCTATGCGAATATTGAGGTCTCATACCTCCTTCAACGCATGGAAGCCTATGATGGTGTGACCATCCTGGCCACTAACCTCAGATCGAATCTTGACGAAGCCTTCACCCGCCGTTTAAGCTATGCCGTTGATTTCCCCTTTCCAGATGAACACTACCGCGAATTGATCTGGAAAACCCTTTTTCCTCCCCATGTTCCCTGTGCTGAAAACCTGGATTTTCGCCTCATGGCCCGCCGTTTCAAGTTGGCTGGCGGCAGCATTCGCAACATTATCGTCGGAGCAGCCTATCTCGCCGCTGCTGAACAAAGCCAAGTCAGCATGAAACATCTTCTCCACAGCACACGCCGTGAATTACAAAAAATGGGACGCCTCGTCAACGAAGCTGATATGTCCCCGGTTTGATCCCTCTTTGTTTGGAGGAAGTATGGCCGCACCAACTTCACAACATACGACCCAACAGCGCCAGGCGCAAACCTCACAAAAAAGAAAAAAACCTGCAGCCATGCCAGTTGCACAATCATCCCTCGTTGAATCGCCCCTGCGCCTCCGGCAGGCTATCGTCAATCCAAATCAGGCCGCTCCGCGCGACATGACCAATTTGCAGCAGGCTGTTGGCAACCGCGCAGTCAGCGCCCTCATCCAGCCCAAATTGATAGTCGGCGCAGCTCATGACCCCTATGAACAGGAAGCAGACAGGGTCTCAAACCAGGTCATGCGCATGCCCGCCACCCTTTTTGGCCCGCAAAGCGCCTCTGCCCGGATCCAGCGTCTGGTGAATGGCAGCGAAGACAGCTTTGAAGTGGGGGATGACGTGCAGCAGCGCATCAACGCCTCCCGCGGCGGTGGGCAGCCTTTGTCGGCCAATGTGAGAGATTTCATGGAACCCCGTTTTGGCGCCGATTTTAGCCAGGTTCGCCTTCACAATTCCCCTCAATCAACCCAATTGAACCGCTCCATCCAGGCTAAAGCCTTCACCCTTGGCAGCGACATCTTTCTGGATCAGAATTATTACTCCCACGGCACTCAGGACGGCATGCGCCTGCTCGCCCATGAACTGACCCATGTCGTTCAGCAGGGCGGCGCTAAAAGCAGCCCGATGCAGCCGTCCCGCATTCAGCGTATCAAGGGCCAAGAAGATAAGGCCCCGCCTCCGGTGGAAGGACCCCAGGTGAGCGATGAAGAATACCATGAACGGGAGTTGGAACAGGGCTTTACTGCTCTGGATCCTACGCATGGACTTTCTGAAGACCAGAAAAAGGCCTATCTGGAAGAGATGGCCGAACAGGAAAAACAGAAAACCATAAAAAAGCCGGGCCTTCTCAGCCGTGTGGGAAGCTCCATCTCGGGCGGGTTCTCCAAGCTTGGTAAGGGCCTGAAATCTGGCGCGGAAACCGTCGGCAAAGGCTTTGTTTCTCTGGGTAAGGGCATCAAGTCAGGCGTGGAAACCATTGGCGGTGGACTGACCAAGGCTGGAAAAACCATCGGCGGTGGGTTGGCTACAGCTGGTAAGGCGATTAAAGGCGGGGTTGAAACCGCCGGCACCTATCTTGGAAAAAAGGTCGGGCTCATCCCTCTGACCCCCGTGGAAGAAGCAATTGCCCGCCTGAAAGCAGAGTTTAAAGGTCTCTCCATCAAAAATTTTGCTCGCACTTCTCAGGTAACCTTCGACAGGCAGTCTGGACGCTTATGGCAATCGCAGGATAATGACATCCATTTTCTTGCCAAAGAAGCTCCCAAAGAATTGACCGCCCTGGGTTTTCTGATGCCGGAAGATGCCCGAAAAAAGGCTCTTGAGCTCAAGGGCAAACCCGATGAATTGGCAAAACTCCCCGTCAAACAGCAAATGCAGGTTTATACTGCCCAGTTGGATATGATGGAAATTAGTGCCCCTGTTGTGGAAAAGAAACCAACAACCCCTTCTGAAGATACAGGCAAAAAGCCCACAACTGAAGAGGCGAACCAGAAGCTGACCCCCAAACCAAAAGAAGGGACTGAAGAAACCAGTAAAAAGAAACCATCCGAAGTCGAAGAACCCTCTTCAGAAAACATTGTAATTAAGCCCGGAGAGGAAGGAGAAGAAACCGCCGAGCACAATTTGGATGGTTATCGTAATATCCTTTGGGACTATGTACGCCAGGCAGGGAAAGACCTCAGCGTTACCCGCATGAATCTGGATATCATCAACCAGGATTATCTTGATGTTAAAGAAGGTCGTACCCGTTACGATGAAATGGATGAAACATCCAAAAAACAATCTGCTCAAATTCCCGAAATAGAGCAGAATCTCGAAAAAGCTAAAACGGGTAAAGATGCCAAGGCCACCAAAGAGCTTGAAAACGCGATCACCAAACTCAAAAAGCAGGTTGCTGGAAAAGAAAAGGATAAAAAGAGTCTGCTCTCCTACCTGCACGAAGAAAATTTCACCAAGGCTGAATCCACCGCCAGGCACTATGCTGAATTTGGTGAAAAAGCTGATTTGGATATCACGCAGGAAAAGGCCACCATAGAATACATTTACGATGAAATAGAAGATAAACGCTCCAACCTCAGCAAGAAACTATCCGGGGCCAGCCGTAAGGTTAAGAAGGACGCCAATTTCCGTCTCGAGGTGGCCAACCTGGAAAAGCGATATACAGATGAGGCCAAAAATCTCACCCAGCAGGCCGTGATGAGCCATAAACTCATCTCCATTCGCCGCGCTGGCATCAATCAACGCGTTGAAGATTTGAAGAAGATCGGCCGGCTGCCAGGCACCTTTAGAAAACTGATGGGGAAAATTGTCGTGGGCGTCCTTGGCGGGGCCACCAGCGCCTTCACCGGCGGCCTGATCACCTTCAAAGCAGATACCAACGCCAAAGGGTTCATGGGTAAAGGACTGGATAAACAATCCAGCATCAAAAAAGGCGCTTTCCAGGGCATCAAAATCTCCTTCTTCTGGAATGAGTGGGCAGAAAAGTGGCGGGAAATGCGCGCCAACCTCGCCCAACGTCCTACCGGCATGGCTGTATACAATTGGGCTTCAGTTCTCCTGCGCGGCATCAACGAGCTGTTCCTCGCCCCCATCATCAAAATGGCCGGTACCATCGCTTTATGGAGTGGGCTGATCGCCTTGATCCCCTATTGCCAGGCTGCCGCGGGTGTTTCCGCTGTTGCCACCATGGTGGCTCTGGCGGCTGGCGCCGTGAAAATTCTCATCGATGGGTTCCGCCTCACCCTTGATGGCCTGGCAGCCCTCTTTAATAAGAATGCCAAGCTGCAAAACATGCTTTCTGGCCGTTTTGCCCAGACTGGCCTCGAATCAATCTCGGATGTGGTCTCTACTGCCGGCACTGCCCTGGGACCCGGTGTCAATTCTGTCACCGGCGGTGGAGCTTTTATCAATCCGTTTGACCTGGCCCAATCCAGTTCGTTTATTGCCCACGGCGTCGGCCATACCACATCCATTGGCACCAAAATCGCCCAGCAGGTCACCTCAAAAAGTGTTTCCATTGGCGCGCCGACTCTCGGTGGTCCGGTACTTCAAGGCATTGGCGCCGCCACTACCGATCTTTACAACGTGCAAACAAAATCAGATTTCAAGACCGGCAACACTTCTCCTGGCTGGGAAAATGAATCCAAGCTGAACAAAAAAGGCGACACACCCATCGACACCAAAACCCCCGATTGGGTGCAAAAAGAAATGAAAAAGCAAAACGAATTGCAAAGCAATGCTTTCAAATCTCAAACCATCAAAGCCAGCGGCATGGGCAGCGGCATCATGGCAAAACTGGCCTCCATCGCCAGCCGTTTCTCCAAAGGGAAATCAGACAACAGCAGTGTTGATTCAGGTATCAAAAAAGCCAAGAGCGATACGCCCGACCTGGATGAAGAAGCGGTGACTGAAACAAAATCCGTTTCCAGCACCATGGACCTGGCTCAAAATGTGGCCCAGGATTCCGTTGGTGCCATTGGCCACCTCATTGCGCAGCTTAAAGAAAACACGACGGGCAAATAACCATGATTGAAGACCTTGATGACGCCATTCGCCAGCTTCTTATCCGGGAAATCCCCATTTCTCACAATGAGGTGGATATTTCCTTTAATCAGCCAAAGCGCGAATGGTCTGCCCGACTAAGTCGGCCCACTCTGAATGTTTTTTTCTACGATATTCGGGAAAACTTGCGCCTGCGTGGATCACAGCAATGGCTCATCACCCGCCACAACGACGGCACTGTGACCCAAAAACGCAACCCGGTTCGGGTGGATATTCATTACCTTGTCACAGCCTGGGCTTCGGATTCTGACGATGAACACAGCCTGCTCAGCCGAACCCTCCTCGCCCTTTTTCGCCTGCCCTATCTTCCACCCGACTTGCTCACCCGCAGTCTGCAGGGCCAGCCTACCCCGGTGCCTATTCAGGTCGCCCAACCCGAAACCCTCACCAACCCCTCTGATTTATGGAATGCACTGGATAACGAGGTCCGACCAGGAATTGTCCTCACCATCACCATCACCATGGACCCCTATGCCCCACTCGTGGGTCCAATGGTGCGTACTCTGGAACTTCGCGTTGGTCAGGCAGTTTTTCCAGCTCACCAGCAGGAATTGCTTGCCGAAGCGGGAGAAAATGCGTATTGGACCATTGGGGGAACCATCCATACGGACCTTCCTTCAGATCAATTGGAGTTGTTTGTGCTTGAAACCGGTAAGGAGGTGACACTGCAAAAAGACGGCCGTTTCACAATTGGCAAACTGCGCGCTGGCGCATACACACTGGAGGCACGCCTGAACCAGAAACCGCTGAAATCAATCCCACTGGCTGTGCCTTCACCAGATTATGACCTGACCCTTTGAACCGGCCATGAATCCACAACGCCCTCCGCCGTCTTTCCATCAAGAAAACCATCGTTCATAAACATGCTGTTCTCATTTCACCCATTTCAAACCCCAGGAGGTAAAGATGCCCGAATATCTGTCACCAGGTGTATATGTAGAAGAAGTGGATCGCGGACCAAAGCCCATCGAAGGTGTTGGCACGGCGATGGCCGCCTTTGTTGGCTTCAGTGAAAAAGCGCAGATCGTCCGCCAGATTGACGGCGAACTGGTCACAGAAGACCTGCTCAACAAGCCTCAGCTTGTCACCAGCTGGTCTCAATATGTGGAACGTTTTGGTGAATTTGTCCCTGGCGCTTACATGCCCCATTCTGTGTATGGCTACTTCAGCAATGGAGGCACCCGCTGCTATGTGACCAGCGTTCGCACCATTCCCAAAGCCCAGGCTTATCTGCTCAATGCCTCTGGAAAGCCCGATCTTGTTGTGCGGGCCCGCCAGGCTGGCTATGAAGGCCTGCGCCTCAAAGTTCGTATCACCGGCGCCGGAGCGCTGCCTGCCCCAGCCCCCGTTTCTGATAAGAAAAAAGAAGGTGATAAGCCTGCAGAAACACCGCCCGCTGATAGCGCTGCGGCGGCTGGCGAAGCCTCGGCCCCTTCCTTCACGCTGATCGTTGAGCGCGAAAAAGCCGCGGGCGGGTGGAAACTGGAAGAAACCATCCCTGAGGTGATGCTCCACGAAGTGGAAGTGGAGGGTGTCAAGCAGGTTCGTGTTTCATATAAGGAAAACAAAGTTCCTCGGTTGGTCGAACTGGTGGTGCCTGATCCTAAAGCCCCCATCACTCGCCTGTGGCCGCGCGACCAGGAACAGACCCTGGTTATTGAACAGGCCAAACTGCCGGCCCCCACAACATCCGAATTTCAGGGCAAAGTAACAGAGCGCAGCGGCGTTGAGGGGCTCGAAGTCCTGGATGATGTCACCATGGTCGTCGTTCCTGATTTGATGTCGCCTATCCCTGGGCAAAAAGTCGGCCTTGATATGATCAAAGCCGTGCAAACCATGATGATCGGTCATTGCGAACGCCTGGGAGACCGCGTGGCCATCCTCGACGCGCCGCCAGATATGAACCCCCAGGAAATCAAGAAATGGCGCATGGAAACCGCAGGTTTTGACTCCTCATATGCAGCCATGTATTGGCCCTGGATCCAGGTCATGGATCCAGCCACCAATAAGCCCATTTATGTGCCCCCTTCAGGCCATGTGGCTGGCGTTTGGGCGCGCAGTGATGGCACACGAGGCGTTCACAAGGCTCCCGCCAATGAAGTGGTTCAGGGTGCCATCGGCCTGGCTTATCAAGCCACCAAGGGCGAACAGGACACGCTCAACCCCAACGCGGTTAACTGCATCCGCTCATTCCCGGGCCGCGGCATCCGCATTTGGGGTGCGCGCACCCTCTCCAGCAACCCCTCATGGCGCTATATTAATGTACGCCGCCTCTTCAACTTCGTTGAGAAATCCATCCAGAACGGCACCCAGTGGGTGGTCTTTGAACCAAACGATCGCAAACTGTGGGCCAGAGTGCGCCGCGATATTAATGCCTTCTTGAAGACAGTCTGGCGCGATGGCGCTCTCTTTGGCAGCACCCCCGCAGAAGCCTTCTACGTGAAATGCGATGATGAACTCAATCCGCCCGAGGTCCGCGACATGGGCCGCCTCATCGTCGAAATTGGCATGTCCCCCGTCAAACCGGCAGAATTCGTGATCTTCCGTATCAGCCAGTGGGCTGGCCCGGGTTCTGAATAACGAGTGCGCTGGATGATCTTCAAACCTAATTCTTGAAAGGAGACGATACTATGGCAGATCGTGAAGATCCCCTTGTTGTATTTGAGTTTGGCCTGGAAATTGAAGGTAAGCTGTCTGGCTATTTTACCAATGTCGGCGGCATCGGCTCTGAATCCGAAGTCGTCGATCATAAAGTGGTCAGTGAAAAAGGCGAAACCATCATCATGAAGATCCCCGGCCGTCTAACCTGGACGGAAGTGACCCTCAAACGCGGCGTCACCAGTCAGTTGGATATCTGGAAATGGCGCCAGCTGGTGGTGGAAGGAAAAATTGCAGAAGCTCGCACAAACTGCTCCATTGTAGCCTATAATTCCCTTCATGAAGAAATTGCCCGCTGGAACTTCGTGAATGCCTGGCCCAGTAAGGTCACCGGCCCTGAAATGGACTCGGGCGGCACCGCCTACATGGTCGAAGATATGACCATCGTCCATGAGGGGATGGAACGCGTCCAATAATTTCTTAGCCTGATTTGAATGGGGTTTCCGGTTCAATCCGGGAGCCCCATTCGGGATGGTTTCAGCCATGTCTATGCTGAAAAAAATTACCCCACCCTCGTCCACCGAACGCACAGATACGCCAATCAATGCGTATTATGAGCTGACCATTGACAGCGTATCAATGGGTTCCTTTTATTCCATCTCTGGCGGCGAAATCGAAATCTCCGTCATTAAGCATGAAGTCACCTATGAGTCCGGTGAATCAACCACACACTTCATCCCCGGCCGCACGCGCTTTTCGCCAATTGTCCTTTCCAAAGGATTTAACGGCTCCGAAAACCTTTACAATTGGTTCGTAGCGGCCGCCAAAGGCAACACCTACCATGCCCGCCGCAATGGAACCATCACGCTGAACGGATTTGTCAATGGCACTTACAAGCCACTGGTACGCTGGAATCTTGAAAACGTCTGGCCTAGCAAATTATCCGGTTTTGATATGAACCAGTTCAGTGCAACCAGTACAGCGCGCTTTGAAGTTACCCTTGTGGCTGAAGTGATTGAAAGAGAGGATGTCCAATGAGTCTGCAAACAGAATTTGAATTTACTTTACCGATGGGTTATGTGGATCGGGAAGGAAACCTCCATAAAAAGGGCACCATGCGCCTGGCAACAGCCATGGATGAGATTTCTCCCATGACCGATATGCGCGTTCAATCCAACGAAGCCTATCTCGTTGTGGTTCTCCTTGCCCGGGTCATTACCTCTCTTGGGACCCTGCGCAGCATCAATACAGGGGTGATTGAAAGTCTCTTTGCGGCAGACCTGGCCTATTTACAGGAATTCTACCGTGCCATTAATGAAACCGGTAAAACATCGCGCACGGTCATCTGCCCCCACTGCAGCGGCAAAATGGAGGTGGATTTGGCGAGCCTGGGGGGGGATTGATAGGCTATCCCCTCGACCAGCTTTACGAGGAGGTAGCCTATGTCGCTTACCACTTCCACTGGCCGCAGGATGAGATTATGAATATGGAACATGCTCTCCGCCGCCGCTGGGTTTCAGAAATTGCCCGGATTAACCGCAAATTAAATGAAGGCAAGTAAACATGAGTGATCGTGAACAGGAAGAAAAAGAGCTTCAATCTCAAATACAGGATCAGTTGAAAGAGCGTTCAGGCAGGAAAACGCAAGATCAACCTGGCAACCTTGCCTTGTTAGCTGAAGAAATTTTCCGTTTGCTCAAGCGGGATCTTGAAATTGAAGCCAACCGGCTTGGGCGTTCTATTTAAAGAGGTGGTTTATGGGAGGCTTAATTCAATCCGTATCTGGCAGCATGAAAAAAAGGGAGACGGTCTCATCCACCACCCGCCTGGCCACTTTGGCCACAACCCGGGCAACGGGCGCAGCCACCACCACAGCCATTGCCGGAATGCGCGCCCTTGAAAAAACGCTTGGTTTTCGCTTTGATGCCGCACCTGCCTATCTATTCTTTATTGAGTTATCCGGGGTGATTGTTGGCATCTTCAGTGAATGCAGCGGCATTGGCATGAAACGCGAAGTCGAACCGGTGCGCGAAGGTGGTGTCAATTATTTGACAAATAATCTTCCCGGCCCTGTATCCTATGAACACCTCGTCCTTAAACGCGGCCTCTCTCTTTCTCGGGCGCTCTGGGACTGGTTCAACAAAGGTATCTATGAGCTGGATGTCAAACGGATCAATTTCTCCATCATCCAGGGCTCGCCGGGCGCCAACATGCTTTCTGCAGTGGGGCCGGTCAACTGGCAGATGGCCAGTTCAGGCTATGGCAAACTGAAGCATTGGGATGTCGAAGATGCCTATCCGGTCAGCTGGTCCATCACATCACTTAACACATCCAGTGAAGAAATCGTCTTCGAATCCATCGAAATTGTTCATCATGGTATCTCCCTCAGCTATGAGGCAGGGACACCCATGAGTCCGATAACCTCCGTTTTATCATAAGCTGTTGATATGATGGATCAGGATCAGAAATCATCTCCACCCACACCTCTGCCGCTCATCGTTGAACGCCTGCAGCAGTCGCAGCGCCGCACACAGCGGATGATCCTCCATCGCCCGTTTACCAAGTCAGGTCGTTCTCCAAAGCCAGAAAACCAGCTGATCACCCAGAAATTTAGCCATCGGATTGTTCAGGACCACAAAAATGAAGGCACCTTAAAAATCGGTCAGATCATACAGAGGTTTGCCGGAGATCTGCGCCAGACTCTCTTCAGCACCAGGCCAATAGGCATCTCCAAAGACCTGGCAAAAAAGGCACCCTCTTGGGCTAAAAATCTTGAAATGGTTCTGCCGCGGCCTTCCGCCGGGTCAGGCCCCGTTTCCGCAAGCTCCGCCTCCACCGAAACCTTCAAAGGGCCCAGTATGTTCTCGGCTGGCATGCGCATTGAGCCCCTGCAGAAAAATCTGCCAGATACCCCTGGCCCTTTTTCCAGCAAAGCTGCCTCTCCCTCGCCGCGGGCACCATCTTCAAAACCTGTCCGCCGCCAACCGCAGCCCGGAGAGCGTCTTTTCAGTCGGGTTGAAGAAGTGCGGCATCATACGGCAAACATTCAACCGCCGCCTGGCATTGGCCTGCCCCCTTCCGCTGAAAAAGAAGCAGAAAAAACCCAACAATCTCCCTTATTAAGAGTTCCTCCACTGCCGGCGCCCCCTGTGCCGTCACCATCCAACCCCATTCGCCGGGAAATCAGCGAATCTTCAGATGATGACATTCCTTCTGGGCCGCCGCCTGGAACCCGCCGGGATGACATTGTAACCCCTCCGCCGCGCCGCCCTCGGCCTAACCTGCCAGGGAGTGAACCGGCGCCGCCCTTGCCTGTACCCCCGCCCCCATCTCCATCGCCAGGTCAGCCATCGCGTGACTTCCGGCCCACCTCAGATTCTGGGTCCAGCCATGCCGCTCCTGAAAACCAGCGCGGCGCAGATGCGCCGTCTCAAACTGCTGGTTTTGCCGCTGACACCAGTGCGTCTCTTCGCCCATTGACCTCTGTAGTCATCCCGAGGCCACCCTCCAGCGAGAAAATCCAGCCCACCCTGCAGCCGGCCCCGTCAGCGCCGTCCACAAAATCAATCGAACCAGATCAAGCCACATCTGCTGAAGCGCCGCTCGTCAGTATACCTCCTTTGCGCGCATCCAATACCCCGCTGGCTCTGCCTGCCTTTGCAAAGGATCGCTCTGCCCCCGATTCACTCCGGGTCAACATGCCCTTTCTGCCGAAAGCCATATCATCCTTAGAAAAAACACCCGGGCATTCTCCACAGGTTTTACCGGTTCGACCCCGGCCTCAGCTACCCACCCCACCTCCACGCCCTGTCGGCAGGCATGTCAGGGCTGTTTTAGCTTCTCAGGCAACCAGAAGCATTCCTGCCCGGCCTACTCAGCTCGGCATAAGACGAATCCCCCGCGCCATCCGGCCGTCCCGCCCCGCACTTCAGAAATCCCTGGCAATATCGTTCCCGACCAATCAGCCAGGATCTTCATCTGGTCCCTCCATTACCCCTGTGATTCGCCGGACGATTGCCCCTGAACATGAAATGTGGGTGAATTCCAGCCTGCCGGAAAAACCAGATGGCATTGATACATCACCTTCCCCTCTCGGTGCTTCTCAGCCCCCAATATTGCCAGGCGGCAAACTTGTCTCATCCCCACAAATCCTGCGCGCCATTCCAGTCATCGAGTCAAACCCCACCAGCCAACCCGCTGCCATCCAACAGGAGCCGCTCACAGCTGCTCCCATTACCCCGCCATCGGCAAAGGCTGCTGAAAGCAGCCTGCCCTCACCTTTGACCCACAGAACAGAATCCCAGCCTGCCGCACCTCAAGAACCTATCATCAGACGCACACCTGCATCTGGATCTGCTCCTGAAGGTTCAATAATTCGATCGCCCCACGAGCCTTCAGGGCCGACTCTCCCGCAGGTGGCTCCTCCGCAGAAATCATCGACGGCGGCACCCCCGGTGATCCCCCTGCAGACAGGCTCGACATTGTCCGGCTCCAATGCAGCCCTTGTGCGGCCTGAAGGACAGCCTGCCCCCTCACTCCCTTTACCCGCAGTTCAAAAGGAGGCCGCTGAAGCCCAGCCCTTTGAGCGCATGCACCCCCTGCCAGTTGCAAGCCAGCCTGCCGGCCCCATCATTGAAAAACGTTCAGTTCAGCCACCTATCAGACCAGAAAATTCGCCAGCAGAGCGGCAAGATCAACCGCTGTTGAAGGCCAGCCCGGTCTCCCCCTCGCCGCTGGCAGAATCCCCCATGCTTCCACCAGTGCCGCCATCAAATCAGCCGGTATTACGAGCCCGCCCTCTACCCCAGTCACCAGCGCCTTCCATTATTCAGAGGATCCCCCACGATACTCCCACCCAGGCGGTACAGCATTCCACCCCAAATCACCCACTGGCTTCCAAAGAATCCGCAAATTTCTTCTCCCCAACAGAAGAAAACCATCCACCTATCCAGCCGTCAGAGCCTGGCCCCCAGAAAGCCCTTCCAGGCTCACAGGCTTCGTCACCATTGCCTTCAATGAATTTTCCCAAAGCGGCGCCCTCCTCAAATATGACTGAATTGCCAGCCAGACCACATGCCAAGGTTGAACCACTGTCAGTGCCTGCCGAAATGCCGGCCCATTTACAGCGCATTGCCAGAGTCGAACCTCCTGCGGTCATCAGCCGACCGGTAATCCCGGCAGCCGGGGTCACACCTCCCCCAACCGTTGTGGCCACCTCCGGTGAGCCGCCCCTTCCCGCGCATACTGAAAAGGCTGCCAGCCTCAATGACCAACAGATCGGGGTTGATGCTGAAATAACACACGGTCCAGACGAAAAACCTTTGGTTCACCTTACAGTTCCTCAACATCGCGCAACTTTACCTCCGCCATCACCGAGTTCTTCACTGGCGCCAATGCCAGAAAGCCCGGCCTTCAACCTCCCTGAAACCTCCTCATTACAATCCCCACCCGGCTCACTTCAGCCTTATACACAAGGATCGGGGAAGAATATACCAATAACCCGCATTTTGCGAGGTTCATCTCAGTGGATCCGCCGCAGCCCTCGCCGTATTTTTCCACTTGAAACACACACCGTATTGCCCCATCCTTCATCACCCACCCTGAAGCCTGGCCAACCTCGATCTGCCCGCGCTTTGCTGCGAAAACCACATATTCAACGCTCATCTTTATCAAACTTAAAACCGCCAGCTTCGATTACTTCACAACCACCTCGCCCCATCATGCCATTAAATCCGCTTCCAGGTGATCTGTTTCTAAAATCTTCTCTGGGACAGTCTGCACAGGCCGTGACACCGACCGAGCCAATTCAGAAGCAATCGCTCCCCGCCGAATCCTCACACATCGGCCGTTCTGAAACCCCTCTCATCGAGGCAACCACACCCATTACCGGTCCCCAAAAAACCACCACTGCCCGGCCCTCCCTGCCAATCCCACCATCCCAACCCAGACCCCAGGCCATTCAGCGCAGGGCCAGCGCCGCGCCGCCGTCCTCGCCAACAGCCTCTCCTGTCAACCCCGCTGCGGAATCTGCAGCTTTTCCGGCTTCTCCTGCAGCTGCTCCGGGCCTTCCTAAAGCCTTTCCTCCCGAGGAATCACATCAAGAGAATGCCGCCTTGAACCTTGCACCTCAACCTCTGGTTCATCCATCTTCGTCACCGGCTATCCACCAGACCTTATCAACACCTTTGGGCCAGGGCCATTCAGAAAATGGCCTGCCTCCATCAGAATCATCCATTTCCTCCACGCCTCCAAAAACAACTTCGATTAGCCCTTCCATTTCTCAGGAATCCCCCGCCTTCCGGTCAATTACAGGTCAGTCCAACCCACAAGAACCTCCCCAGATTCTTCAAGCTCCCCCGGTCAAACAGGCCGCTTCATCTAAAGGATCCATCCCGCTGCCTTCCTTCCCCTCTGCCCCCCACAGCCATGAAACCCAGTCATCAACAGGTTCCATGCCAGAGGCCATTCCACTCGCCCCCTCAGCCGGAAAAGCGACTGGACCAGCGGCGCACGCCACGCAGGCAGCCCCTCATCAGATAGGAAGCTCAACCTCACCGGCCAGTTTGTCACAGCAGCCTCCATCCCCTTCATTTGTACCACCTTCATTGCTTTCCATCAAATCAAGCCGGCGGGACAATGAAATGCCCTTCCCTGTTCCTTCATTCCACCTGATCCGCCGTGCGTCATCCATCATCCGCCGTTCTCCGGCCCGGCCCAGAAAAGCAGTCCAGCCGCCCATGTCAGTGCGGATGACGACCAAACCCGCCATAAGACAGGCTGCCTCAGGTTCAGAAAAGCCATCCAAGCAGCTTAGCCAGCCGTCCGGTGAAAATCAACTTCCAAACCCATCTATCCACCTTCAAGCGCCCACCTCGCGGCCAGAAACGCCTAAAATGATTCTTCGTCACCCGATCATGAAGGGCGCAATACAAAAAAGTGCGGCCGGCAAAAACGAAACGCCCGTAGATTTTGCTCCCTCCCCATATTCAGAAAGTGCACCTGAAATGGTGCTGCGCCTTCCTCAGGCGGTTCCGGCCGCGACCCCAGTAATTCAACGCGAAGAAAATCCTGAAAACACAGAACCTGAAAGAACAGATTCTCAACACGATCCTTCCAAGGGCAAACAGGACAATGAAAATAGCCAACCGCCTGACCTTCACTCTCTCGCCCAGCAGGTTTATCCCCTGGTGAAACGCCTTCTGGCCATCGAAATGGAACGCCACCCGCGGCGGTAAAGGAGATCACTGATGAGTGTCAGCAGTTTATTAAACACCCTGCTCCCCAGCGGCACCAATGCCAGCCCCAGTGAAATAAAACAGGCTGAAATCAAGGTGCTTGATTACAATGTTCACAGCATTTACTGTCAGTTTAATCCCTACGAATTAACCATCGTTAAAGAAGCCACCTGGTCTTCCAAAACAGCCACCTCGGGTGAAGGCAAAGAAACCATCCCCCAGCGGAATGCCCCCGATCTGAACTTTGCTGGTGGGAACGCGGCCACCTTTTCTCTCAACCTGGTGTTTGATACTACCCGTGAAAGCAGCAGTTCAGAACAGGATGTTCGCAAATACACCAATGAGCTGCTTAAGCTGACTCTCATGGGCGGAGGCGACAATAGCCAGAAATACTCTGACGGGCGCCGCAAACCTCCGCCCCGGGTGCAATTCATATGGGGCTCCATCACGCTGTTTATCGCCGTGGTAACCAGGGTCAGCATCACCTATACCATGTTCCAGCCTAATGGCAGGCCTGTTCGCGCGCGCGCTGCCGTAGATTTTTCCCAGCTTGATCCCTCAGACGACAGTTCCGGGTCAACCAACCCCACATCTCGGACTGAGCCGCGTAAAACCCGCATTATTCAAATGGGCGATCGCCTGGATGCCATCGCTTATCAGGAGTATGGCCATCCTTCACATTGGCGATTTCTTGCTGAAGCCAACGGCATCCTCGACCCGCGCGACCTTCGCCCAGGACAGATCATCATCATCCCGCCGCTTCCCTGATCAGGAGTTATCATGCCCACGAATATCTCTGCAGAATCCGTCAAAATATATGTCAACGGCACCCAATTAACCAACATTGCCAACAACCTGGTGGAGGTGGTGGTTGATACCAACACCTACTTACCCACCATGTTCACCATCACCCTCGATGACGGAATCGAAGGCACTTATATCAACTCGGATACACCCTTTAAATTGGGGGCAAAAGTAAAAATCGAATTTGTCAATGAGGAAATTCCCGGGACAACCTCCGCTGTGACCAGTGCTGTGGTCATTGGTGAAGTTACTGCATTGGAACCCATTTTTAATGAGCAAAACAATTGCGCCTTGCGAGTTCGCGGGTATGATTACCTGCACCGGTTAACTCAGGGAAAGAAAACGCTGACTTTTGGCGATGCCAGCCCAACATCTCAAACCCTGTCTGAAACCGACATCGTTTCAAAAATTATTTCCAGCGCTGGCCTTACATCGCAGGTTGACTCCATTAACGTAAAATACTCTTATGTCATGCAGTACAACCAGACCGATCTTGAATTTCTTTGGTCACGTGCCAGGCTTTATGGTTATCAGATTTATGCCATTGATAAAACCGTTTATTTCAAGCCAGCCGATTTTCACCGCGGTGCAGCATCAGAAACCCCTTCTGAACTGATATGGGGCACAAATCTCAGCCGCTTTGAACCCCGTGTGACCCTGATTGGCGCGTTGACCAAAGCCATTGCCCGTGGGTGGGACCCGGGAACCAAGACGGCTCTGGTCGCAGAAAACAGTTCGGATACCAGCGGCACCATTCCCAGCATCGGTTTCGGAAAAAAGGGCAGCTCTGAGTCCAAGACGGCGGTGAACAATGCTGGCCTCGAAACCATCTTGGATCTATCACTGATAAATGTTGACCAAGCTACTGCCATCGCCAAAGCCCAATTTGCCGAGGCGGAAAGTGAATTTATCAAAGCCGATGGCGTGCTTCGAATCGGAGATCCCCGTCTGGTGGCAGGGCGCAAGGTGACCATCAAAGGCGTTGGCACGCGTTTTAATGGAACCTATTATGTCTCTGAGGCCAGGCATGTCTGGCGGCAGGGCGCTTACACCGTTTTCTTCAGTGTGAATGGACGCAATCCGTACACTGTGGCCGATTTACTGCGTTCAGATCAGGCACCTGAAGGATATCAGAAATTGTTCGGCGTGGTTGTGGGCTTGGTGACAAATGTGGATGATCCAGAAAAGTTGGGGCGCGTGCAGGTCAAATTCCCCTGGATGCCCCCCGCCAATGGCGCTGAATTTTCCAGTAATTGGGCGCGGATCGTCACCCCGATGGGCGGGTCATTACGTGGTTTCTATTATTTACCGGAAGTCAATGACGAGGTGCTGGTGGCTTTCGACCATGGCGATATTGAGTTTCCGTATATTGTCGGTGCTCTCTGGAATAAAAAAGATAAACCCCCGGTGGGCACAGCAGACATCATTGGCAGCGACAAGAAGATAAACCAGCGCATTATCTGCTCCCGCTCAGGCCATCTGATTATTTTGGATGATACAGCAGATAAAGAGCAGATCATTGTGATGGATAAAAGTAAAAAGAACAGCATTGTCATTGATACCAAAAACAACACCATCACTGTAAAATCAGAATCTGTCATTCTGATTGAATCCAATGATACTTTATCCATCAAGTCCAAGGGTGATATGGTGATTGATGCTGGCGGAAAATTGACCATTAAGGCAGCGAATGATATGGTCATCCAATCTGCTCAGGGCAAAATCTCCGCAAAATCCATGGGCGATATGGCTCTTGAATCATCGACCGGAAAGGGATCGTTCAAAGGCACGAGCGGCATGACCATCGAATCTACGGCGTCCACAGCTGTCAAAGGCCTATCTGTTGAAGTGAACGGTTCGGGCACTGCAGCCCTTAAAAGCTCTGGGGTTACCCAGATCAAGGGCAGCCTGGTCCAAATTAACTAGGATCCGGAGGAATTTGCTATGTTTCCAGCTGCAAGAATTGGCGATACGACTGCGACCGGCGATTCCATCATTGGTCCCGGCGTTCCCACCGTATTGATCGGGAATCTCCCGGCTGCTGTGGTTGGTGATAACGTTGCAGGGCCAATCTGCAACGTTAAGGGAAATATTACCATGGGCAGTTTTACTGTGTTGATTGGCAACAAACCCGCGGCCCGTGTCACCAGCCTGGTGGTAGGAGTCAATCAACCTCCCGGGCCTGTGCCGCCCGTCCCCATTGCAACCACCGTGATCAAAGGTGAATTTACCGTTCTGATTGGCGGTTGAAAAGAGAGATTGTCATGGCCACCGACTATCGCAAAGAATACCTGGGTAAAGGCATCGCCTTCCCGCTGCAGGTTAATTCCCGCGGCGAGCTAGCCCTTGTCACTGGTGAGAAAGATATCGAACAATCCATCCGCATCATTCTTGCCACCCGGCCAGGTGAACGAGTGATGCGGCCTGAGCTAGGCTGCCGTGCCTATGAATTGATGTTCGAACCTCGCGATTCTGCCACGGCCACTCTGTTGGAAATGTATGTGCGCGAAGCCCTGACCCGCTGGGAGCCGCGCATTGACGTATTGAACGTGCTGGTATCTCTGGACCCCGAACAGGATAATGCCCTGATTGCTGAGATTTACTATTACATCAAAACCACTCACGACCAGCGTAGTATTGTTTATCCCTTCTACCTGGCCGGGCAAGAAAATTGGTAATTACAGGAGAGTTCATCTATGTCCTTGCCTTCCCCCAACCTTGATGACCTTCGTTTCCAGCGCGATCTGGTGGATGAAGCCCGTAAACGCATCATCCACTATTGCCCTGAATGGACCGAGTATAACCTCTCCGATCCAGGCATTACCCTCATAGAATTGTTTGCCTGGATGACCGAGCTGATCACATACCGGCTCAATCAGGTGCCTGAGAAAAATTACCTGAAGTTCCTTGAACTCCTTGGGACGACCCTGCAGCCAGCCAGCAGTGCCAAAACAGATCTCACTTTTTGGCTCTCCGTTCCCCTGCCTATCAATCCGGAAGATACCACTTCGGTTATCGTCCCTGAAGGTGTTGAGGTCGCTTCACGCCCGAGCGGTGATGAGGAACAGGTCATCTTTACCACTGAGCGCAAGTTGGTGATAAAACCTCCCAGCCTGACCCAGGTGCGCCGTGAATCTGAATTTCACAAAAACGCCCTGCCGCGTCTTGGAATTGAAATTTTTTATCCATTCAACCAGCAAAAACCGAAACCCGGCGATACTTTCTATCTCGGTTTTGATGAAACTGTGGATATTTCTGGCCATATTCTCAAATTGGATTTCCAATGCAATCCCACTGCCGCTGTGGGTATTCGCCGCGAGGATCCCCCCTGGGTGTGGGAATGCTCCAACGGAAAAGGAGATTGGCTTGAAATCACCCCCAGCGATTTTCCAGGTGAAAAGGATACCACTGGCGGCCTGAATAACCCCGCAGGAAGCCTGGTGTTTTACCTGCCGCTTGCCTTTAAACCAGAAACCGTCCAGGGGCGCAGCGCTTTCTGGTTGCGCTGCAGGCTTGAACAGCGCGATCCGTCCCAGGGCATGTATACCGAATCCCCACGCATTGTATCCCTGCGTGCCACCACCTTGGGCGGAACAGTTCCCGCTTCGCATGCAATTGTGATTAATTATGAAAATCTCGGCATGAGCAATGGCGATCCTGGCCAGACCTTCAACCTTTCCCATGCGCCCATTCTCGAAACCACGCCGGATGAATGCATTGAAGTCGAAGAAATGAATCTGGGTGAGCTGGTCTTCGTTCCCTGGAAAAGGGTAGACACATTCGCTTTTTCCGACCGTTTTGATCGTCACTACATGCTGGATACGGCAAATGGTGTGGTTCAATTCGGCCCCTCCATTCGCCAATCCGATGGAACCATGCGTCAATATGGCCGCGTGCCTGAGAGTCACCGCACCATTCGCTTCTCCCATTACCGTTTTGGCGGCGGCGTGAAGGGCAATGTACCTGTCGATAGCCTCCAGACCATCACCACCGCTTTGGCTTACATCTCACGAGTGACCAATTTACGCCGCGCAGCAGGTGGACAGGACCCAGAGACCCTCGAAGAAGCCAAAGTGCGTGCACGGCGCATGCTGCGAGCGCAAAAACGCGCGGTGACCTCGGAAGATTATCAACAGATTTGCAAGGAAGCCTCCCGTGGAGTGGCCCGCGCGCGCTGCAATCTCCCTCGGCCGGTGGAGGGTTTGCCTTCCTCTGGAGTGGTTGAAATCTTGGTAGTGCCGGCAGTGGCCGATTCCCTGCGCGCAGGCGACCTATCTCACCTTGCCCTTGATGATTACCTCATTAAGACCGTTACCCAATATCTGGACCAATACCGGGTTCTCACCTCCATCGTCCGCGTCCGCGAACCCTCCTACCTCGGCATTAAAGTGATTGCCAGAGTAGTGCCAGCTGATTATTCTCACCCAGAAACCGTCCGCCAGCGAATCGATGAACGGCTGCGCAGCTACCTCAGCCCGCTGCCCCTGCAAACATCAGAGGATACATCTGATGATTTCACTGGGCCAGGCTGGGAAGGCTGGGTTTTTGGTAAAGATCTCTTTATTGCCGAGTTAATTGCCCTGATTCAGCATGTGCCTGGCGTCAAATACGTCTTGGATGTTCAAGTGCAATCCAGACAGGTTATTCCTCGCCTGGAGCTTCCCCTCGACGCGGCTGCCAGCGCACCCCCTCCCCCCCTCACTCAAACAGACGAAAAGGTTATTCCAGTCCCCGAAGACACGCTGGTGTGTTCGCTCAATCATGAAATCATCATGGCTGGGTTATCTGAATTATATGGAGATGATTGACCATGTCCAGGTCTGCTGCTCCATCCACCACTCCCAGACAAACCTCAGTGGGTTTTGTCTTTGAACCGTGCAACCGCTATCCAGGCGAAACAGCTCAACTGCACATAAGATGCGATATTCCTGCCGGAGCCAGGAATCTGGTGTTACGGGTGGCCGTTCCGGTGGAGCTCTCTCTTTCTGCTTTCACTCCACCCGATATTTCCGGACAGGTTGTTGAAGTTGAGGCCAGCGACCCTCAGACCCAAACCGTCATCTGGTATCTCACTGGCCCCTTCTTGGAAGATACCCGTTTTGAGTTGCAGTGCTCAGCCCAGATCCCCTTTACCCACGATCACCTCACCCTGTCCTCAGAAGCGGCCGTCTTTGATGCAAACTGGTTGATTCTCGCTCGGGAAACCGCCACCCTGAATGTGATTGCCCGCGCCAGTTACCTGCGTTTTCTGCCTGAATTTTTCGAGTCAGATGACCTGTTAAATCGCTTTCTGATGTTCTTTGAAAGTTTTTGGGCTCCCATCGATCAACAAATTGGTGTGGTGGAAAACTATTTTGACCCCTGGATGACTCCAAGGAATTTTCTCCCCTGGCTGGCTTCATGGTTTGGGATGACCATAGACCCCTTGTTGCCCGAAGAACGCCAGCGCACCCTCATCCAGCGCGCTGTCTCCCTATATCAGCGCCGCGGCACGCGCGACGCTCTGCGAGAATATCTTGAAATCGTCACAGGTGGAATAATCACCATCATCGAGCACCGGGCCAATGACTTTGTGCTCGGTGAAAAAGCTTTGCTTGGAGATGGCATTGCTCTGGGCAGCGGCAACCGCCCTCACACCTTTACGGTAATCGCTCAATTGCCTCCTGCCAGCTCGTCCGGTCTCTCTCCTAAAGAAGAATCTTTTCTGGCCTCTCAGACTAAAAAAATGATTGAAGAAATCATCGAAAGCCAAAAACCAGCGCACACCACCTACACCCTGCACATCGAAACCCTTGAACCTGAAAACAAGTAATGAAGGGATTGACCTATGAAACTGGATGATCTGATAAAACTCTTTCCAATCCGCAGGCTCAAACCTGTCGATGGGATGGCCGTCACTGCTGACACATGGGAAGAAGCCCATGCTTTCCACCGCCATCATCAGCGTTTCCACATGCTATCTCAGCATGGCTGGGGTATTGTTTCTGGTTTATCGGTGATTGCCAGTGATCCACCAGATTCTTCTGTCTTTATCTCTCCGGGAGTGGCTGTGGATGCCGCCGGACAGACCATCGTCCTCCCTCAGCCGGTCGCCTATGATATTGGCAACGATTTGGAAGGCCTGATATATATTTACATTTCATTCAGCGAAAGCAAACCGCGTTCAGATAACCCCAACCAATCCAGCGCGCCGCACCATGTCAGCACCGAATTTTCCATCTCGGCAAAAACCACCTTTTCACCTCAATTGGTGGAACTTGCCAGGGTGCGCCGCAGCAGCCGCTCTGAACCCATCACCAACGCCGTCGATAGTCGGTCTGCCAGCAAAAATGAGATCAATTTGCTGCATCGCCGCGAACTGCCGGTGCTGAAAGAAGCTTCCCTGGCCATCGCCTACTTGGGAAAAATTAAAGCCAAAAGGTGGGCATCCGCCTTTCAATCACTCGCTCAGCCAGATTGGCTTTTAACCATCGATGACGATGCCGCGGTTGCTCCTGGCATCGAAAACAATACCCTTGTCTGCCTGGTGTCAAAAGGAAAATTCGAACTCAATCCTGGACAGATTAATGGGCTTGCCAACTATGTCCGTAAAGGGCACGGCACCCTTCTCATGGATTGTCTGGATGGCGATTCCTTTGACGCCGCAAAAAGCATCTTCACAGCAGCTGAATTTACCTTTCAAAATATCCCTCCCCGCCACCCTCTTTTGCAAAGTCCTTACCTGTTTGCTGTGCCTCCGGCTGGCTATCAGAACGGAGAAACGCTCATTGCTGATGGTATTATTTTGACTGGGTCTGCCCCTGGATTGCTCTGGCAGGGAGAAACAGCAGAAAACCCACCCACACGTGAGCAGATCCGTGCCGCCCAGGAATGGGGTCAAAATATTTTGCAATTTGCGCTCAAACGTCGTGGTGGTCAGTTATGATGACATTTCATTGACTTGATATATAATTCTTGTATCAAGCCAGCTCCAACACCTGCACAGCTGGATTAGGAGAAAAGATATGAGTCGCATCAACCACATTCAGATCTTCGATAAAGATGGCTGGCGAAAAGAAATTCCAATTGAAAAGGATATTGTCTACATTGGAAGCGATCCCCGCTGCGATGTCCACCTCAGCCCAACACGCGGCGGCGGTGTTGCCCCTACTCATGCCCAAATCATTGCGTCCCAGCCAGCAACCAATCCCAAAATCATCAATCTGGCTCCTGATCCCATCTTTGTCGGCGCCGAATCAACCTCAGCCGTTGCAACCCTGGGCGTCATTGACCTGACCGATGGGGTTTCATGCCGCGTGGGCGAATTTACCCTCACCTTTTCCCTCTCCAGTTCTTTCTCCAATGCATCCAGCCAATCATCTGACCATATTGGCTTATCCATCTCTCTGCCTCGAACCCGTCTGGACCCTCACAAGACAATTGAAGGTTATATCACCATCATTAATCACGGAGAACAAAACAGCGTCCAGGTAGCTTTGGATCTTGATGGACTGCCCTCTGCCTGTTACGATATTGAACCCTGCCCTATCATGTTTGCCAACAGCGAAAAAGAGGTGCGTTTACGCATTTATCACCGCGGATCGCTTCCTCTGGCAGGCGACCACAATATCACCATCCGCGCCAATGCTGAGAAAGCCTATCCAGGTGAAGAAGCGACCATCGTCCGAACCATCCAGGTTCAGCCCTTCTTTCGCCACCGGCTTACCGTTCTGGATCCATCCCGTCCAGTTTCTCCTCACAATCCTGTGGATATGATCTCTCCGTCGGCAGCAGGTTCTGCCACAGGGCCTGTTCCCTCTTCCAGCCAACTGACCCAGGTTCCCCTTGATGCCGTGAAAATTGAACCAGTCCTTCCAGCAGCAGATATAGCTGCACCTTCTGCTCAATCATCTACCAACCCGCCTGTTCACGAAAGCCAATCCTGGTGGGTTTCAGAGCCATCCTCTGCCGTTACCCCTCAAGTTCTCAAAATGAAAGCCGAGGCAGCCGCCTCAGAACCAGAAATTGAATCTTCCACCCCTTCCCTGGCCTCCAGAACGGATTGGTGGGCTGAGGTTGATGATCCAGACTCATCAAAACCATAAAATCAGGTGACCTTATATGAGCAGTCTCCTTGTTTCCATATCGGAAGGATTGGCCTCCCCTGCAGTGGATATCTGGCAGGTCTTGCGCATTGCAGGGATCATCATTGCTGCTCTCATGGTGATCCTCCTTGCCATTGGCCTGTTAATGCTGATCAATCGTCTGCAGCGCCGCATTACGCGCCGCCAGGTGATACTTGAATTGATCAATGATGGCAACCGGTCGAACCAGTTTGAAATAATGGTCAAGGGAGAACAGCCTGACCTCCACATTCAGATGCTGGTCAATGGACGCACTCTCCCCCCCAGTCCGGTGCCGCTTTTTGTGGAAAAAGCAGTTGAAATTCCTTCATCCTACCAACCAGCGGTTAAAAATACTGCCAGATCAGCCCCTGCCAACACCTCCGCAGTGAAACAAACAGCTGCCAAGGCTTCCTGGCTGACCGGGACACTATCAGAAATGCTCACCACCCTGGCATCCATTTTACCCCGCTCTATCAGCCGGCCCTTTTGGGGCGCTGAGCAGCAGCTTAGAATGGCTCAGCGTACCTCTGTGAATACTTACCGCTTGAGCGGTCAGGTGGATACATTTACAGGTCAAACTGGCTCAACCTCAGGCCCCCGGCCTATACCCATTTCCCAGGTGAAAACTGCCCCACCCCCCAGCCAACCCGGCACCATAATGGTCGCGGTTCCCACTCCCTGGAGCATCTCACCCCCTGTCCTGCCAGGGCAATCGTGCCTGATCTCACTTCAGGTTGAACCTCGCCAGTTGCACCGTTCAGGGCAGTATGCAGTAGAGGTGATTTCGCGAGCCATGGGTGAAGAGCAATCGCCCATCATTAACGCCGTTGCCATATTTCAACTGAAAGGATTGCACTGGTTCTGGCGCTTCTTGCCTGGTTTTATGTTTGTGATTGTTCTGATCGGTACGATCATAATGGCCATTCAGTTCATTTCCATGTAAAAGAAAGCACATCATGGCATCAACGGCTGAACGGATTGAAATCATCAAACCGGGCGGACTCATAGAGTTCTATGAGCTCGATCCGGTTCGTGGAATCGCCAATATTGGCCAGGATCCCAGTAATGATATTATCATCACCGGCCCTGGAATCAGTCCTTTTGTGGGTGTGCTTGATTATCGTACCAAACCCAGCCGTTTCCTGGCACTTGGCGCAGCTGAAACCATCCGTTTGAATGGCGAGGTTGTTCAGGTTAATGAATCTCGAGAAATCCGCCTGCTAGATCGGCTGGAATTGGATGGCCATGTCCTCATTATGATGGATGGAAAGGCTGTTGCTGCTCAGCCCCAGGTGCAGGCTGCCCTGCTTCCTCCTGAAACAAAAAAAGAAGAAACCCCGGCTGTTGAGTCCGAATTGTTCAAGGTGCTTCCTCCCACGGAAATTGATGACATTATTATGGTGGAAGTGGAAGGCCAGGAATGGACCATCGACACCGAACAGGTGCTGACCATTCCCGTGCACATCACCAACGGCGGCCCCATCGTGGCCCAGTTTACCGTGGATGTGTTGGGTCTTAACGACAATTGGGTTGCACTTTCTCCCTCTTCTGTCAATCTGAACGAAGGTGAACGAACCACAATCCATATTGCCATCACACCGCCCAGGCTTCCCTCCAGCCGGGCGGGAATGCATTTCTTTGCCATTCAAGTCAGCTCCCGTAATCACCCCAACCGCCTTTCCAGAGTGGGCTGCAGCCTGGTGATTACTCCCTATTATGATTTTTCGGTGACCGAATTGGATCCCCGCCAGGTGAAAACCACCTGGGGCCGCCGCACAGCTCTGACCACATTGACCATTCAAAATAATGGTAACAGCAGCCCAACTTTTCACCTCGAAGGCAATGACGATGAACGCAACTGTGCCGTGGAATTTTCCATTCCACGTGAGAAAGCCCGCCTGGTCTCCAAAGCTGATTTTAAACTTGGCCGCGGTCAGGGCGTTGCCATTCCTATTCGCATCACCCCCAATCAACGTGATTTAATCGCGGTCAGCCCTCGCCAGCACAGCATCACCATCACCACCTCCATTCCAGAATCTTCTCTCACGCCCAGAGCCGTGCTGGGAATGGTTCAGAACAGGCCGCTTTTCGGCCCCTGGATCGTCTTCCTGGGCATTGCCCTGGCTGTCCTCCTGGTCATTTTCCTGTTCACCCCACGGATCACGCTGTACACCTCTACGCCAACCAACGAAAAATCTATTCGCGCCGGATCAGAGGTCATCCTGCATTGGGACGCCTTCCCGCCATTCCTGGTTGATTACACCATCAATGGTGAACCTGCAGATAAGAACTCGCGCACCTCCATCGTCCATCCCATATCATCAACCATTTACGAACTCCGTGCCAGTACCTGGCTTTCAAACATCATTCCGCCACTTTCGCAGCCAGCCAAAATTGAAATTCGCGTCAGTCCGGTCAAACCAGAAATCCTTCTCTTTGAGGCCACTCCTGATCGCATCCCCACCCAGGGAGACAATGTCATCATTTCCTGGCTGGTGGTAGATTCCGACAAGTTGGTGCTATTCAATCAAACTGATGGTGCTGAAACTGAACTTGAATCATCCGCGGGTTCTTTGGAGATGAAGTTGGAAAAACCCACCATCTTTATCCTCAAAGCTTATAACAACTCCATCCCCGAAAAAGCAGTCGAACAACCTGTTGAAATCAAAAGCAGCCTGGTGGCTTCTAACCGGCCGGTCATTGAACGTTTCTCAGCCGAACCGGCCACCGTCATTGCCGGTCAGCCCGTAGAAGTGCGCTGGCGAGTCTCTGGCGTGGATGTTGTTTCCATTAAACCCATTGGCGATTCCCTGCCCCCTTCAGGGACCATTTCCCTTTCACCAACCGAAGCAGTGGTCCTGATGCTCACTGCCGCCAATGCCTCTGCCTCCATCAATGACTTCCGGCAGATCAAAGTCCTTCCGGCTCCCACCCCCACAGCCCCCCCTGTTCCAGCTCCAGCCCCCACACCCACCTTGGCGCCGGTTCCCCCTGCAATTGACACCTTTGCCGTAGCCCCCGAGAAAATTAAATTGGCTTATGGGCAGCAGGTTCGGGCCACCCTCAACTGGGCCATCACCGGCGCAGTGACTGCCATTGTCCTTGAGGTAAAATCTGCCCCCAACAGCCCTCAGGTCTTTTCTGGCCTCTCCGCCATTGGTCAGCAAATCTTCCCACTCACTGAAACCACCATGTTCACTATCACCGCCTACAACGGCAGTGCCAAAGTAGTCAAAACCATTGTCATGCAGGTTGAACGTGACCCGCTGCCTGCCCCTACTGTATTTATCTACCTGCCTATGGTGATCCGGAATTAACCCATGCGCCTAAAACGGACCCTCACGCTTCTTCTCATCTCAAGCTGGCTGCTTTGTGCTTGCGCTCAACTTGAAGCCCTGCCTTTCTGGCCTAAACAGGTCGTTGAAGAATCTCCCACCCTGCTTATTTATTCTGCCCTGGGTCAGAACCAGATTGATGCATATCTTTCAGCTTTTCAGAAATCCCATCCAGAAATCAAAGTAAAAGTTGAACGCTACAATACCTGGGATCTCGAGCGTAAGGTCATTGCGGAAAAAAATGCTGCCACACGCGCTGATATCATCTGGGGGCTTGCAGGAACAGCCATGCTGCGCATCCAGTCGGAAGGCCTCTTGGAACCCTTTGTGACAAGCGAAGGTGACACGCTTGACCGGATCAATAAAATCAGCACCACCATGCGTGACCACACCACCACACCTTCATGGATTGGCTTTGATATCTATGTCTCGGCTATCTGTGTGAATACCGATAAGATGACCGAGCTCGGCCTGCCCATTCCCCGTTCCTGGAAGGCTCTGACCGATTCTCGTTATAAAGGGCTCATTTCCATGCCCAATCCCAACTCCTCTGGAACAGGGTTTATGGCCGTCTCATCATGGATGCAGCTTTGGGGGGAGGAAAAGGCCTGGGAATACCTCTCCAACCTCGACAAAAACATCACCACCTACACTGATTCAGGCCGTAAACCCTGTGATAATGCCGCCAAGGGGAATATTCCTATCGGAATTGCATTGGATTCTGCCGGTGTGGATCTCATAAAAAAAGGCAATTCCATTGAAGTCATCTTCCCAGAAGAAGGATCTGGCTGGGAAGTGGAGGCGGTGGCCATTTTACGGAAGAATCAAATCAATCCTGATGCGCAAATATTTATGGCGTGGGCCATCAGCGAAGAGGCCATGAATGCCTATGCTGCCTTCTACCCCCTGACTGCCATCAAGACCAGTCTGGAAATTCCATCTCTCTATCCCCCTGATCCTTATAAACAACTCATCCCCAACCGCTTTGTTTGGGGCACAGCCAATTATGATAGATTAACCGGCAAATGGATCAGTCTCTATGCAGCAAAAACAGAATCAGGCGCCACTTCCGTGCCATCCCAGGGAAAATAGCTTTACAATGTGTGGCCAGTTCTCACGGTTTATAAGAAGCGAATTTCTGGAAATCAGAGCAGATTAGTTTAGCAATTCGGCCAGCCGCGCAAGAATAATGTTGGCAGTTGCGCCGTATTTTTCAAAATTTTTCTCTTTCCCCCTCACCTGTTCCAAAGGAATCTTCTTGAAGCGGTAATCGTGATACCGGTTTGAACAATGCAGACCATATTTTAAAAGGTAATAGGGCTCTTTTGTGCGAATCCTCTCAAGAAGAGTATCATCAGGCCGATTCTCAAGGTAGGTTCTGATGAAAATCTGTTTCTGGGTTTCAGTGGGTGGTTCCTGGCAATCCCACAAAGTGAAGGCATCCGCCAGAAACGCCCAAACATCATAAGCCGGATCACCAATCATGGGAGTTTGCCAATCGATGATAAAGATGCTTTGATTCTGCAGAATAATATTTCCTGGTACCGGATCTGCATGGATGAGCGAAAGGGGGCAGGGCTCTCCAGCACAAATGTTGGCATTGACCTGCGGCAAACGGGAAATATAACGCGAAAATAAATATTGGTGATCAGGTACAATGTCATCTCTTTGATTGAAGCGCTCATAGGCTGTTTTCAGGTCTCCCAATAGGCTCTCAGGCGTTTCAGAACGATGTCTGAAGCGTTTCTCAAAAGGAGTGATCTCCATTGAATGAATTTGTGCAAAAGCTCGGGCTGCCCGTGCCATCACCATATCATCAAAAAAGGACATGCGTTCGCCAATCACATACTCATAGATCAGTACCGGGTATTCAAAATGCGGTCCTGGCTCAATAAAAAGCACTGGCTTGGGAGAGAGATTGAGATGCTCCAGGCATTTCAAGGCTTCGAATTCCCCCCGCCCCGAATTATCAATCATACCCGCCACAATGCTTTTCGCTGGCGGCGCCATCTTGAAAACAAATGGCCTGTGATTGATATCCACGCGATAAATAAAGTTCCACACCCCTTGCGGTAGATTGGAAACGCTGATCTTCTTTACACTTTCAAGCCCCAACGTTTGAGGCGGCAGGGAATGGATGAAGTTTGTGATTTCATCTACATGCTGTTGAGGAATTTTTTCCATGGCAGCTCCAGCAACGGTGAACAAATAAACTTATGATAGAATGATTGTATCTAGTATACGTGATCTGTCTCTGAATGTAAATTTTTTTTATGCGCACATCTTTTTCCAGGATTTTCAACCTCCGTAGCGGCGAAGGACAGGTGGTGGTCCTTTTGCTGATCCATTCTTTTTTTATCGGTATCTCTCAAATTCTCCTGCGCACCACTGCCACGACCTTATACCTGGTCAACTTTAGCGCCAATGACATGCCCTATGTCTATATTGGCTCAGCCATCGCCGCCCCGCTGGTCGGCTACCTGTATGCCCGCCTGCAAGATAAGCTCAGCTTTAAAAAATTGTTGGTTTTCAATTTGTCCCTTCTGCTGGCCATGTCCGTCGTGTTTCGCGTGGTAATTGAACTCGCACCTCAGGCTGGCTTTGTCTCTTTAGGATTGTATATCTGGTATTATGTTCAGGATGTTTTAATTAATTTGGAATTCTGGACTCTGGCAGGCCAGCTCTTTGATGTGCAGCAAGGCAAACGCCTGTTTGCCCTGGTAGGTTCTGGAGAGATGATAGCGAGGGTCATCAGCGGCTTTCTGGTTGCTCCGCTGGTTCGCCTGGTGGGCACTCCCAACCTCTTGATAGGCGCAGCAGCAGGTTTGGCCGGTTCTTTGGCTCTTCTGTTTGTGATTACATCAAAGTGTAAATTTATCCGTTCCGACTTGCCCAAAAACCAGAAGAAGACAACCACATCCTTCCGGGCGATTCTGAAAAGCCGCTATGTGCTGCTGATGGTTTCACTCGCCCTGGTGGCTCTTGTTGGATACTACTTTGTGGATCTTTCCTTCATCGGCGTGGCCCGCGATCAATATCCCAATCGTGACGACCTGGCTGGATTCCTGGGTGCGTTTGAAGCCGTCAACAGCATCTTTGGTTTAGTTGGCCGCCTCTTTCTGGCTGGTCCGATCATCAGCAAATTTGGGGTTGCCGCCGGTTTGCTGGCTCTACCCCTGGCCACCTGTCTTGGCGCCATCGCCATCGCCTTCACGGGAACATTCCTTTCAGCGCCAACGGCAATTTTTTGGCTGGCCAGTGTGACCAAGCTGTTGGTGGTGGGTTTTCGCCGGTCCACAGATAAATCCGCTTTTCGCATCCTTTATCAGCCAATGCCAGCCAATCAACGGCTGCGCGCTCAAACTTTCATTGAAAGCGTGGTTGAACCTGCAGCCAGCGGAATTGCCGGCGTCATTCTTCTCATCCTGCAGGCATCGGCTGTGCAGCTTGCCTTTGTCATCGCTGGCCTGACTGTCGTTTGGGTGGCTATCATCCTCTTCCTCAACCGGGATTACCGGGCCATGCTCATCCGAGTTCTCAGTCAACGGTCGTTTGATGACTTTTCGCTATCCGAGTTTGATGCCGCAGCCATGCAAATATTTAAAACTGGCCTCGAAAGCCGCTATCCTGGTGAGGTCATTTATTTCCTCAATATTCTGGAATCTGCCAGCCACCCTTCTCTGGAAGAATTCCTAAAAAAGCTGCTCTCACATTCCGAACCGGATGTCCGGCGGGTGGCTCTCGAGAAAATTGAGCAATTTAATTTCACCTCAGCTCTCCGCCGTGTCCGAGACCGGCTGAAACTGGAAAGCAAACCCGACCTTCGCGGCCTGGCCATCCGCACCCTGATGAGCCTGGGCGAAGTGGAGACGCTGGATGTCGTCATTCCCTACCTGGAAGATCCAGATCCGCAGATCAAAATGGGCGCCATTGTTGGGCTGCTGCGCAGTGGCGGCATCGAAGGTATTCTGGTTGCCGGTCAGGTATTAATCGAACTGGTCAACTCACAGGATCCAGAAAATCGCATCTTTGCCGCCAAAATTCTCGGCGAAGTGGGCATTCCAAATTTTTACCGACCATTGCTTCAATTGCTCAAAGATGAGGATCCTCACGTCCGCCAGCAGGCTCTGGCCGCTGCTGGAAAGCTGAAAAACGCCCGCCTTTGGCCGCTGGTGATAGAGAACCTGGCTTCTTATCGCACCCGGGCAGCCGCTGCTGCAGCCCTGGTCGCCGCTGGTGATGAAATTACGCCCTTCTTTGACGCACATTTCAACAAAAACAACCCCTCTCGAGAATCTCTCATCAGCATGGCGTCCATCTGTGGAAAAATCGGCACCGAAAACGCAGCCATCTTCCTTTCCAAACAGATCCACTTCCCTGATCCCGATGTCCAGCACCAGGTTCTTCTATCGCTGAGTCAGTGTCATTACCAGTCCCCCTCCTCTGATCACGCGGTCCTTATGGAGTTGATGCATGCAAAAGCCCGCCAGATGACCTGGTTGATGGCTGTTCAGGTTGATCTTGCGTCTGATCAAGCCGCCTCTCTCCTCACGTCAGCTATTGAGCAGGCATTAATTCGCCTTCAGGAGCAAATTTTTTGCTGCCTCAGTTTTATCTATCCTCATGAAGCCATTGAAAGCGCCTGGAACGCCATCAAATCTCAACGCACCACGCCAGAAAAAAGGTCCTATGCCTTGGAAATGCTGGATGTGATGCTATCTCAGGAAATCAAATCTTTCTTGATGCCCCTGATAGAAAATATTCCTCCATCTGAACGGCTTCGCCGTTTACTTGGTGTGTTCCCGCAATCTTCTCAAAGCCCACATGGAAGGTGCCTGGAATTTGCCACTCTGCCCGCCGAGCAGATCTCCCTGTGGATGAAAACCTGCGCGCTGTGGGCACTGCGTGAGGCTGACCGGGAAACTTACTCAACCCTGATTAATGATTTGGGCAGCCATGATGATCCTGCCAGCCTTGAAATTCTCTCCCTGCTGCCTGAAAGTGAAGATGGAGAAAAAAATATGTTGTCCACCATTGAAAAAATCATCATCCTGAAAACCGTCAGCATTTTCTCTGAAACCCCTGAAGAGGTGCTGGCCCACATTGCCAGCAGCACTGAAGAATTTGATTACAAGGAAGGCGATACCATCACCCATAAGGGCGACACAGGCCAATCGCTCTATATTATCATCGAAGGCAAAGTGCGGATCCATGATGAGGAAAAAACCCTCGCGCATCTTACCAACCGCGACATTTTCGGCGAACTGGCTATCCTTGATCCCCGCCCTGATCCTGCCTCTGCGACCGCTGTCACCGATACCCATCTCTTGAAGCTGGAAAAACCGCTTTTTGACGAACTGCTGACTGACCGAATTGAGGTTTCGCAGGGCATCATTCGGGTTTTGACTCGCCGTCTGAGAGCAGCCATGATGGAACAGAAGGGTTTCCAGGAACAAAAAAGCGAGAAATCATCCCGCGGCGTGCTGGATGGAATTTATAACAACCTGCTCAATTTTTAATACCATGCCCGATTCTAACCTCTGGAAATGGGGCCTGCCTTTTCTCAATATTGCCTCCGTTGTTCCCTCTACTCATGCTCTGGGACCGGGGCAGCGAGCCGCAGTCTGGGTTCACGGCTGCCCCATTCATTGCCCGCATTGCATCGTGCCTGAGTGGTGGCCTGATTCCTTTTCTCATCTGGTGAAACCTGAAATTCTAGCCGAGGAAATTCTGGCTCTCCCTGAAATTAGTGGAATCACCATTTCTGGCGGCGAGCCCACCCTTCAGGCGGCCGGCCTGGTTCACCTGATCCGCACGGCGCGCAGCCTGAGAGATATCTCAATCATTTGTTTTTCCGGATTCACCCTTGAAGAGTTGCGGACCCGGCCAGCCGAAACGGGTGTGCCGGAATTATTATCAGAACTGGATGTTCTGGTGGATGGCCCCTATATCCATGCCCAAAATGATAACCTGGGATTGCGTGGCAGCACCAATCAAAGAATTCATCATTTGGGAAATCGCCTGAAAGAATTTGATCTCTCATCCCAGCCCCGCCAGATTGAATTCTTTGTGGAGGGCGAGTCGCTGGTGATGGCGGGAATACCGCCGCGCCAGTTCCGCAGCATGGTCAACTGGGCCTTGCGCAATTTGGGCCAATTTTGATTTTCTCTGAGGTGGTTTCATGGTAACCTGGAAAAAATCCGCCATTTTCATCGTTGTCCTTATCCTGCTCCTGGCGATTTGCGCAGTGATCACTGGAGCGGTGATTTTCTGGGTCAGCCAGCCTCATCCGGCTGTGCTGTCTTCACCCCAGCCAGCACTCCCGACCCTAAAATCCGGCCCGGTTTCACAGAGCCCCACCCCGGTGAATCCAGCTGTCCCGACGCCTACACGCATAATACTGGCGACCGCCTTGCAGCCAACACCTGGCCGGCTGACTGCCACATTGACCCCGCCGCCCATGCCGCAAAATACCCCCGGAAACGGCGCCACCCCGACCGCCTATCCTACCAATACCCTGAACCCATCCACCCCAAGCCCTTCACCCGCCCCAACTCTGACTCCGAGTATATGGAAAGCCTGTGAAAATGCACGTGAATCGCGTCTCCATGAAGGGATGAAGGCGTCTGTTTCCACAGATCCCCCCTTACCCAACCGTGTCAGGACTTCCGCCGGCCTGAACAGCACATATCTTGGTCTGATCGAGCCAGGTGAAGAAGTGGATATCCTTGATGGACCCATCTGCTCTGATAATATGGTCTGGTGGAAAGTGGATAATCGTAAAGGCCTGATTGGCTGGACCAGCGAAGGCGACTTAAATTCATATTGGCTGGTGCCTGTCTGGAAATAAGATGCCCGATTACAGAAAAGCAGCCACCTTTCCCTGCCCCTGCTGCGGCACATGGCACCCTGTGGGCAGCAAAACCTGTCTCACCACTGGCGAAGAACTCAAATTTTGCCCCAACTGCGGTGCTGCAGCAAAGAAAGACTGGCCTTATTGTCCTGATTGTGGGGCCATCTTGCCTGGCATCAAAACTGCCGCAGCTCTCCAATATGCCTCCAGATTGCCCTCCATTCCAAGAAAAAACCGGCCGCAGTCCACGCTGCTCAATGGGGTTTTATTCAGCCTCGCCGTGATCACCATCAGCATCCTGGTACTTTCGTTTTTTCCAGGCATCGCCAATCCACTTTTGGATATGCTTCTCGGTTCATCCAGTGGAATACAGCGACCAGCGCTTTCCACCCCTACCCTTTACATCATCCGCCCATATGAATCTCCCACTCCCACGCTGACCTTGACAAAGCCGGCCACCTGGACCCCAGCAGCCCTCCCTTCCCCCACACCCGCCCTTACCCCTTCTCCTGTTAGTGCGAGCAGCGTTTATGACCTGGCCTTTATCACCGATCAAAACGGAACCGCCCAGCTCGTTTTAGGCCAGCAGGCAAGCCTGACTTCATTCGTTGCTTTGCCTTTGCCTGAAAGTTATGACCGCGCCTGGTGGCCGTCTTTTTGCGCCGAATCGGTTATGGTGGAGATTCAAGATTCCGCGGCCGCCCTTCCGCAGGAACTGATTGCCTATTCCCTTACCTCCTCTCTGACCATCCGGATCAATCTTCCCCATCCGGATATCACACCGAGTTACCCGCGCTGTTCCCCCGATGGTCACTGGCTGGCATACACTGTGCTTGAAGACCAGACCTGGTTCTTAAATATCATTGACCTCACCACCGCTGAAAAGACCCTGCGTCTAAAACCACTTTCCGATGGCATCCCTTCTTACACTTCCTGGAGCACACAGGGTGACCGTATGGTTTATCTTGACACTTCCAATCAGCAATTTACCTTTTTCCTGGTGGAAGGGATGAATTCCCGTCAGCCTTTCAGTCTGCAGGGAAATGATCCTCCCATTTCGTTTATCAGCTATCCAGCTCTTTCTCCTGATGGCACATCCATCGCTTTTGTCGGACGAATAACAGGGAAGGGCACATGGCTTTGCACAGCCAGCATCACCGGTTCAGATATCAAAGCGCTTTACCCTCTAATAACCCTGGCCACGGTTGACAGCATCATCCCAGAAGGCACGCCTGCCTGGAGCAAAGATGGCAAATGGATTTACTTCTCTTCCGCCGATAATGGTAATTGGGACATTTTCCGCATCCACCCAGATGGCTCCGGAAGCGAAAATATCACAGCTGCCATGTCTTCTTCCAACGAATGGATGCCCGCCACCCGGTTCTGGCCATGATTTTGCCGTTTTTTTTCTTTCAGTTGACCAGGCTATGCTATAATTCATTCATATTATTGACTTGAGATTGGATTGGTATGGACGCATTTTATCAACAAATCGTCTCCCTGTTGACCACCCCCCCCGGCAATTTAGTCTACCATATCATAATTGCCTTTTCCCTGGTATCTCCCTTTCAAAATTTGATCCCATATTGGAATAGCAGCCAAAAAACCGTCGTCCGCCGGATAGCTTTTGGTCTCGCCGTTCTCATTCTGGCTCAAATTGGCCTCTTTGTCTGCAGTGGGTTGAGCTGGCAGGGTATTTTGAACCAGGTGGCCATTCTCCCGCCGCTGGACCGCGCAATAACGGCGTTGAGCCTGGTCTGGATCATCTGGCTTTGGAATTTCAACCGTCCGGTGCGTTGGGGAGATGCCCTGGCTGGTGTTTTCAGCCTTCTGATCATTCTGGGTGCGGTTGCCAGCCTGATTCTCTGGCCGGCTGAACTGGTCATCCGGCCGGATTTGAATTTCAATGGTTCCACAATTAGCCTGGCCTGGGAACTTTTCTCTATTCTGGTCGTCTTAAGTGGAGGATTGCTCCTATTTATGCAGCGCCCCCTTCTCTGGGGAAATGCCATTGCCATGCTTCTATTATTTATGCTCGGTCATTTATCTCAAGTCGCCTTCTTCACCACTGGTCATTACGCCGGCGCTGTCCGTCTGGCGCAATTGGCTGCCTTTCCATTGCTGATGAGCCTGCCGCAAATTCTGGCTCCGGTCTCACCAACAGCAACCTCAACCGCCTCAAAATCTCGCCCTCCATATGAACGCCGCCGCTATGCTGTGGATGTTAAAACAGCCAGCACGTTTATCAAATTAAGCACCGTCAACGACCCTGTTCAATTGCCCGGTGAACTGGCCCGCAGCATCAGTCAGGCTATGGTGGCCGATTTTGCATACCTTTTTGCCTTACCTGACCATGCCGGTTCACTATTAATGATTGGCGGCTATGATCTGATCAGTGAAAAATACTTTGCTGCCCGGACAATGGACCGGGAACGAATTCCGCTGCTCTATCACAGCCTTATGAAAGGTCAGGCAATCCGCCTTACCGAAACACAGCTCGACAGCCAGGATGTGCAAAATTTGATGCACCTGACCGGTATCTCAAAACCAGGACAGGTGCTGGCCGTTCCTCTGATGACCTCAGGTCAAAACCCAATTGGCGCCCTCATCCTCTTTTCACCATTTTCAGGACGCAACTGGACCAACGATGACCAGACTTACCTGCTTTCGCTTTCCGAAGGTCTGGCACGCATCCTCCAACGGGCTCAGGAAGACGCCAGCCAGAAATCGCGTTCTCAGCAATCCTCTTCCGACCTGCAAAATGCCTACCGTCAAATTGATATGCTCCAACGCGAACAGCAAACGCTCATTAATCAGATGGAGAGCATGCGCCAGGAACACGAAGCCGCGATTATACGTGAACGAGGCGCTGTGGCCCGCTCAGGCGCCGCCAGCCTGCAGGATGAAACCCAGCAAATCATCCGTCAACTTCAGACTGAGAATCAGCAGCTCCGCCAATCTTTAAATGCCGTCCAAACCCAGGCACCCGCGGCCACCGATGAACAACTGAAAATCACCCTGGGCGAGCTGGCTTCTTTGGAAGATTCCCTGGCCGAAGCCAACATCCGTATCATGGAACTCGAAAAACAGGTCAACGCCCGACCTGCATCAGCCCCACAAATGGATATGATTGTCTCATTGGTTCAGGAATTACGTGTTCCCATGTCTTCTCTGATCACCCAGGTGGATACTCTGTTAAAAGATCCCGCCCTCTTCGCCCAACAAAAACAAATCAGCCGTATCAAAGCAGCCGGAGAACGAGTACGCGGATTGATGGATGATCTGCTCCAAACACTGAAGGCCCAGACAGTTGGCCTGGAACTTGCACCAGAAACCCTTAACCTGGCTTCTCTGATTGACCAGGCCGTCGCAGAAATCACAGCTGAGCTGCGGGCTAAAAATATCAACCTGCGGGTAGATATGCCTGATAATCTGCCGCTCATCACCGCCGACCGCGATGCACTTCAACAAATCATCACCTATATGATTCAGAATGCCAACGCCGTCACACCCCAGGAAGGGAACATCCGCCTGAAAGTTCGCATTGATGATGACCATTCAGGGCAGGCTTTTGCTCAGCTTCAGGTCACTGATCAGGGCGGCGGCATCGCCCCTGAAGATATGGGCAAGTTGTTCTCAGCACTCGATGAACCCGTTCAGGGCATTTCTGGCGTGGGTAACCCTGAAGGGCTGGCTCTGGCAAAAGCCCTCACAGAGGCGCACCAGGGCCGCTTCTGGATCGATTCAGACCGCGGTCGTTCAGCCACCATCAGCGCAGTATTGCCTATTGCCTCGGTTAAATAAAAAGGACGTCACTTTAGATCATGAAAACGGTCGTTCAACTGGCAGGCGGAATGCTACTTGGCCTCATCTCTTTGCTGGTCGTTGTGGGTACGCTTTCTCTCTCCCTCATCGAAAGCCAGACCATTGCGGTGGTGCCTACAGACGCGCCTGCTGCGGATACAGCCACTCCCATGCCTGAAGCCAGCCCAACATCTGTTGAACCAAGCCTGACACCCGCACCCGGCGAAATGACCGCCACACCTCAACCTACCCTGACCCGAACAACCGCCCCCAGCAAAACATTTGCCCCGCCCACAGAATGCCCACCTCCCCAGGGTTGGAGCGTGTATATGATTCAAAATGATGACACCCTCACAAGCCTGGCTCAGAAATACCGCGTTACAGTTGAGCAGATCATTCATGCAAACTGCCTTATGACTTCCTCTTTGCTGCCCGGCACCATTCTCTACCTTCCATCTCTCCCCAAGTCTACCGCAACAGTGACGCTCACACCTGAGAAGGGCTGTCCAGTCATTCCTTCGTCGTGGGTTTTATACCGCATTCAACGGGGCGACACCCTTAACAAACTGAGCCTCGCTGTAGGCATTTCTGTGTCTGAAATCCAGCGAGTCAATTGCATGGGCGCTTCAACCCTTCTGGTTACCAATCAAACCATCTATCTTCCACGGTTACCTCAACAGGTGACCTCAACCCGCACCCCCATTTTTGCCCCAACCCTGACAGCCACCTACAGCGCGCCGGTTCCACCAACCCCGACAGCAGAATCAACCTCAACTGCCGGTCCAACCAGCACACCAGAGCCCTCATCCACTCCGGAACCAACTCTCACCCAGCCGCCTACCCCAACGGAAACCCAAACGCCTGTCCCTTCCGAGCCAACGGCTCCATCTCCTGATATCCCATAAAATCGAGAGTCCTTATGTCACGCTTTTACCGTATCCTGGCCTTACTGGTTATGCTTTCCCTTGCCTGTCGCTGGTCAGCGCCAGAACAAACGCCCACCTTTCAATCTACACCGAAGGTGGTGATGGTTAAGAAAGACCCCAATGCCGCCGCCACCCCCACCCCTTTTCAGCCGGTTCAACCCACCCGTCATGTTGCTGACAACACGGGTAACGCTGCGCAGCCAACAGCAACCCCCATGTCTGCTGGAATAACATCAACGGTTGAAGCCTCCGCCGCCATCACAATCACCCCGACGGCTGAAAATACCAATCCCATTCCACCCGCGGCTAAGATCAAAATGCCTGAGGGCATGGTCAATATCCTTGTGCTCGGTTCCGATTTTCGACCTGACGCCGGGTTCCGTACCGATGTGATTGTCTGGCTGGCAATCAACACCAAAAAAGGTACCGTTTCGGCACTGTCTTTTCCGCGTGATTTATATGTTTTCATTCCTGGCTGGCAAATGCAGCGGATTAACACCGCTCAACAGCACGGCGGTTTTGAACTCACCCAGGAAATGTTTGAGTACAATTTTGGCATCCGTCCCGATCACTATATCATGGCCAATTTCTATGGATTCAAATCCATCGTCAACAGCCTTGGCGGTATTGATGTCAATGCTGCCTATAACCTCACCGATACCTGCTCCATTCCAGATGGTTCTCCAACCCGCTATTGCAGCGTTGGCCCGGGCTGGGTGCACATGGATGGCGACCTGGCGCTGTGGTATGCCCGTTCGCGTCATTCAACCAGCGATTTTGATCGTGAACGCCGCGCGCAGGAGTTGATTCACGGCTTCTTCAACCGCCTGGTCAGCCTCGATGCGCTGACACGGGTGCCGGAGTTATATCAGGCTTACAGTGAAAACGTGGATACAGATCTTTCCTTGGCGGATGTTCTCGGTTTGCTCCCACTGGCCACCAGCCTTGGTGATGCCAGTTCAGTACAGCGTTATACCATCACGCCTGCCGAGGTGACCGATTGGATCACGCCTGAGGGTGCCATGGTCCTTGTTCCCAACCCTGAAGCCATTCAGGCTCTGATTAAAAAAGTCTTTGCAGAGTAAATTATCATGGATCTGCAATTTCTCATTCAGGGGGTGATCATTGGTTTTTCCATCGCCGCTCCGGTCGGGCCCATTGGCGTTCTCTGTATCCGCCGTACCCTTGCCTCAGGGCGGTTATCTGGGCTGGTATCTGGGCTGGGGGCGGCCTCTGCGGATGCCATTTATGGCTGTATTGCCGGTTTTGGTCTGACCTTCATTTCCAGTTTCCTGGTCGCTCAGGGAACTCTGCTGCGCTGGGTGGGCGGCCTGTTTCTGATCTATCTTGGCATCACCACTTTTCTTTCCCGCCCAGCCAACCAGAAACAGCCAGATCAACGGACCAGCCTTCTTCAAGCCTATTTTTCCACCTTGCTGCTCACGCTCACCAACCCCATGACCATCCTGTCTTTTGTGGCCATTTTTGCCAGCCTGGGCCTGGCTGAGCGCGGAAATGATCAATTCATTTCAGTCATCATTTTTGTGCTGGGCGTGTTCACCGGATCGGCTTTATGGTGGCTTTTCCTCAGCGAAGCGGTGAATGCCTTTCGCAAAAAATTCAATCTTGAAGCCCTTAAATGGGTGAACCGGATTTCTGGCGCGATTATTGTCATTTTCGGCCTGCTGGCCTTATTCAATCTGCTCTAATCATCGGCTCGGTCCGAAAACAACCTCAGGCGCAATGAATACGCCATTCGGAAGGCACAAACTTGTCTTCCGAATTTTTGGACGGTCTGGTTCGGATCGTCCGCACAATCCTTCGGGAATATCTTATTTTGTATCCTGTTTTTCTCGATGTTCCAAAATGATAAGGGTACAATATGACTGTCTGGTGATTTCACGACCATTTCCAAACACCAAGAAGAAGGAAGGATGATATGATACTGACAGGACTGGATCAACTGGTATCTGCCTCAAAGCCAAAATTTTCTGGCCGGCTTGGCCTGGTTTCTCATTCGGCAGCCGTAACGCACTCCCTGACCGATTCCGTCTCCGCCTTATTATCGGCAGGATATAACCTGACAGCCCTATTTGGACCTGAACACGGCCTGACTTCTTCTGCCGCCGATGGCGCCGCGGTTGACCATGCCACAGACTCGCGCACCGGCTTGCCTGTTTACAGCCTGTACGGAAAGACCAGAGAGCCATCGCCAGATATGTTATCTGGCATCGACACCCTCCTTCTGGATATTCAAGATGTCGGCGTTCGCTTCTACACCTACATTTCCACCATGTATTACTGCCTGACCGGCTGCGCCAAAGCGAATAAAAAATTAATCATCCTTGACCGCCCCAACCCAATCAATGGTGTGGCCATCGAAGGGCCCATGCTTGAGGACGATCTGACCTCTTTTGTCGGCATCTTCAATATCCCGGTTCGACATGGTTTGACCATGGGTGAACTGGCCCTCCTGATGGTTGGCCAACATCAAATCCCTGTCGAACTTGAAATCGTAAAAATGCTCGGCTGGGATCGATCCATGTGGTTTGATCAAACCGGCCTGACCTGGGTGCCCACATCTCCGGGGATGCCGCATCTTTCCACGGCAACGGTCTATCCTGGAACCTGCTTTATCGAAGGCACGAACTTATCTGAAGGCCGCGGCACTGCGCTGCCCTTCGAGCTGATTGGGTCTCCGTGGATTGATGCATTCACGTTATCTGATGGCCTGAACGACTTGAATTTGCCCGGCGTCCAATTCCGACCTTCTACCTTTACCCCTTCTGCATCAAAACATGCGGGCTACATCTGTCAGGGCGTGCAAATTCACGTGCTTGATCGCCAGGTTTTCAGGCCGGTGGAAACAGGCCTGCATATGGTTCAGATGATTAAGAATACCTGCCCCAATCAATTTGAATTTCTGGCCAGCAGTTGGGAAGGAAAACCGCCCCATTTTGACCTTCTCTGCGGCACCTCTACCGTGAGAACTTCCATTGAAAATCAATCTGGTATTGAAAAAGAAATTGCCTCCTGGCGACCGCACCTTGAATCTTTTATCACAACCAGACAGCCCTATCTTCTTTATTGAGCAGATCTGAGTTTTCACCTTCAGAACTCCCTTTCCGGGAGTTCTCTTAATTAATATGACATTCATAACTTGACTCACATGTCTAAACTTGCTATAAATAGGATAATCCTGTATTTAGTAGTCTAGACTGGTTTAGCTATGGACTTTTCCTCATTAAACAAAGAAAGCTCCGAACAACTGTATCTTCAAATCCGCCGGATCATCCTGCGGGCGATTCGCAGCCAGGATTTACTGCCCCAGCAAAGAGTCCCTTCTGCGACCGAATTGAGTGAATTAACCGGCGTCAGCCGCATGACAGTCCGCCAGGCGCTCCAGACTCTGATCAACGAAGGCTGGCTCTACACCGTCACGGGAAAAGGCACCTTTGTTGCCGACCGACCCCGCATCGAACAGAACCTGCTGCATCTGATGGGCTGGACGGAAGAAATTCGTCAACAGCACCTTGAGCCTTCGACCAAGATCATCTCCGTCGAAGCCATCCCCGCTGACCGTTCCATTGCCAACAATTTGAATATCCCTCTTGGCAATCAGGTTTATCGGATTACCCGCGTCCGTTACGCCGATCATTTTCCCCTCTCCATCGAAAAAGCGCATCTTTCCTGCGATAAATTCCAGGGGTTGGACCTGCTGGTCAAATCCATGACCTCCCTGTATCAGACCCTGCGCGAAAACTTTGAAGTCTATCCGGTGCGCGCTGTCCAGGTTCTGGATGCCGGCGAAGCAGACCAGCAAATTTCCGCGCTTCTGGAAATGCCCATTGGCAAACCCGTTTTGCTTTCAGAACGTACAACCTACGCTTCCGGTGATGAGGCCATAGAATTCGTTTTGGGCATTCACAAACCTGGCTTTGTTCGCTTCGTAACCGAGCTTAATTCTGCGAACATTTCTACCCAGCAAATTATCCTGAATCACAACCAGACCGACAGGAGGTAACCAGCGAATGACTGCCGGAGAAGTCACGCAACCCAAGCCCCAGGGCTTCCGTATCCAGGATTTGCCTGGAAAAATTTGGTCCAATTATGTTCTTCGCCGCATTGTGCGCGCGCTGGTGATCATCTGGCTGATCACAACCATTATTTTCTTTGTCATTCGTCTGATGCCCGGAAATGCCTTCGATTTGATGGTCGCCGATATGGTGGTCAATCGCAATATGACCGAAGATGAAGCGAAAATTCGCGCTTCTTCCCTCCTGCGCATCAATTTCAATCGCCCCATTGGTGAGCAGTATCTGGAATATATGTCAAACCTGGCAAAGGGCGACCTGGGTTATTCATTCATCAACAACAACCGCACTGTGCAGGAATTGCTTGCTCAAAAACTCCCCTGGACCTTGTTCAGCGTCGGTACTTCCCTGATGATCAGTTTTACCCTGGGCATGCTGCTGGGGATGATCGCCGCCTATAAGCGCGGATCATGGCTTGATCATCTCATCACAAACTTTGCCGCCGCCATGGACGCCATTCCCCAATATATTTACGCCATCGTATTGGTGCTCCTTCTGGGCGTGATCTGGAAAATTATGCCCGTCATGGATATGAAGGGGGTTCTCTCACCCGGAATCAAACCCGGCTTCACTTTTGAATTTATCTGGGATGCCCTGATGCACCTGCGTGTGCCGGCCTTCGTTTATGTCCTTTCCACAGTGGGTAACTGGGCGCTCTCCATGAAAAGCAGCACCCTCTCAACCCTGGGCGAAGATTATGTGACGGTTGCCAGAGCTCGCGGTCTCTCCGACTCGCGCATCATCACTTCGTATGTGGGCAGAAACGCCAGCCTGCCTCTGGTCACAGCTCTGGCTCTGTCAGTTGGTTTTGCACTGGGTGGTTCAGTGGTGATTGAAAGCGTCTTCAATTATCCTGGCATTGGTCTCGAACTTTCCAAATCCTTGAGCAATCGAGATTATCCCATGCTGCAGGGTATCTTTCTCATCACGACCACTTCCGTCATCTTCACCAACCTCATCGCCGACCTGATTTATGGCTGGCTGGATCCCCGTATTCGCATCGCAGGAGGAGAGTAAGATGGATGCCATTAGCACAATTTTTAAAGAAATCTGGAAAACCCTTCGCCTGATTGCCATGAACAAGATGGGCCTGCTGGGTTTCATCATGATCATCTTCTTCATCCTGATGTCTTTTGTTGGCCCCTATGTGGTGGCTCCAGATCTGCAGGCGCATGTAAAAGAAATCAACCAGGGTCCATCAGTCAAACATCCCCTGGGAACCGACTTTCAGGGCAAAGATAACCTGGTTCAAATTGTCCACGGTGGGCGTGATATTCTCACCATTGCCTTCCTGGCCGGTCTGATGACCACCTTCATTGCAGTGCTGGTGGGTTCTTTCTCGGCTTTCTTTGGCGGAATGGTGGATACGGTGCTGATGGAAATCACCAATTTTTGGATCACCATCCCCAAGTTCCCCATTCTGGTCATCGTCGCCTCGACTGCCAAACTCACTAACCTGTGGCTGCTGGCGCTTCTGCTGGCCATGCTCAGTTGGGGTGGGTTTGCCCGACAGGTCCGCTCGCAAATTTTGTCTCTCAAGAAGCGCGAATATGTTGAAGCAGCTCAACTGCTGAACCTTGGCCCTCTGCACATCATTTTCCGTGAAATGCTCCCCAACATGATGCCCTTCATTGCCACCTCCCTCATTTTTGCCATGACCAGCGCCATCTACAGCCAGACCAGTCTGGTCTTTCTGGGCCTGGTGCCGTTCTCTGGCTCCAACTGGGGCATCATGCTTTCCTCAGCTTTTGCCAAAGGCGCGCTTTACCAGAAGGATGCCATCTGGAGCGTGATCGCCCCTGTTGGCGCCATTGCCCTCTTCCAGCTGTCTCTTGTCTGGTTCTCACGCTCGCTTGAAGAAGTATTCAATCCCCGCCTGCGCTCTGGAGTTTAGCCATGATGCTCGCCCAACAAGAAACCAATCTTCCGCCAACCATATCCATTAAAAACCTTTCAATTGATTACAAGGCCAAACGCGGTCAGGTACAGGCGGTCAGAAATATATCTTTTGAAGTTGACCGCGGAGAAGCCATGGCCCTTATTGGCGAAAGCGGGTCCGGAAAGACCACCATTGGCCTCGGTGTCGTTGGCCTGCTGCCTCCCACAGCCAAAATTCGCCAGGGTGAAATTATCTACCGGCGCGCTGCCGACGGAAAAATCGTTGACGAAATCGATGTTCTCAAACTGAATCCCCAGCAAATCCGCCAGTTCCGCTGGAAGGAATGTGCCATGGTTTTTCAAGGGGCTTTGAATGCCTTCAATCCTGTTCTGCGCATTTCCGATCAATTTGCCGATACCGCCAGTGCACATAATGCCCTGCGCGGAATGGCCCTGAAGGAAAGAGCCACTGAGATTTTACATATGGTCCGTCTTGATGCTGACCGCGTGTGGCGTTCTTACCCCCATGAGCTCTCCGGCGGCATGCGCCAGCGCGTCCTCATTGCGCTCAGCCTGCTTCTTGAACCCCAGCTCATCATTATGGATGAACCCACCACGGCGCTGGATGTTTTGACCCAGCGAAATATCATGGATGTGCTGAAAGATTTGCGGAAAAACTTAAATTTTTCTCTCATCTTCATATCCCATGACCTGTCTCTTGCCGCAGAACTCGCCGATAAAGTCTCGACGGTCTATGCCGGGAAAATTGTGGAATTGGGTGATGTGTACACCGTGTTCAGAAACCCCTATCATCCATACACCATCGGCCTGATCCATGCCGTGCCCACCCTGGCCGGCCGGAAAGAAGATCTGACCTCCATTCCCGGTTCTCCGCCCGATTTGATTAACATGCCCACGGGATGTAAATTTCATCCACGCTGCCCGCTGGCGGATGATCAGTGCAAAACCCAGGAACCGGATCTTGAGGAGATCGGCAAAGGTCATCGCGTTGCCTGCTGGAAATGGCAAACCGCCCGCGAAACCCTGAAAAGATTCAAGGCATCATAATGAGGCCCAGATGACATCACCCTTATTAGAACTCAATCACGTTTCTCGCACCTTCATGGTAAAAAAGCAGCAAATTAAAGCTGTTGATGATGTTTCATTTTCTTTGGGAACCGGAGAAGTCCTCTGCCTGGTTGGCGAATCTGGCTGCGGAAAAACTACCACCGGCAAAATCATCGCTGGTCTGTTATCTCCCTCCTCTGGAAAAATCTTCTTCAAAGGGAATGACATCTCCACTTTGAGCAAAGATCAGCACAATGCCTACCGTCTTGGCGTGCAAATGATCCACCAGGATCCCTATGCCTCCTTGAATCCAACACAAACCATTTTTGAGATTCTGGCAACCCCGCTGCGCTATCACAAGCTGGTCAAAACCGACAAAGAGTGCCGCGACCGGGTGTTAAGCCTTCTGGAATTGGTAGACCTCACCCCTCCTGATGACTTTGTTGAAAAGTACCCTCATCAGCTCAGCGGCGGGCAGCGTCAGCGTGTTTCGATCGCCCGTTCCTTGACCGTCAATCCCTCCTTCCTGGTTGCCGATGAAGCCGTTTCCATGGTGGATGTGTCCATTCGCATCAGCCTGCTGCGCACCCTCTCGCACCTCAAAGATGAACTGGGATTATCTGTGCTCTTCATCACCCACGACCTTGCCCTGGCCAAATATTTTGCCTGGGACGGCCGGATTGGCGTCATGTATTTGGGCCGTATGGTGGAGCTTTCTCCGGCGCCTTTCCTTGTGGATCACCCACAGCATCCCTACACCCAGGTGCTCCTTTCCGCCATTCCTGAAGCTGATCCAGATATTACCCGTAAAAAGCAATCTCTTCAGTTGCGCAGCATGGATGTGCCCAGCCTCCTCCGCCTGCCCTCGGGCTGCTCTTTTCATCCCCGTTGCCCCCGTTTTGCCGGGCAACTCTGCCAGGAGCAAATCCCGTCATTGACATCATTTTACGATGGCAGCGCTGTAGCGTGCCATCTGGTGATGGACGATCGGAAAAAGGATGTTATTAAAGCGTGAATCCACAAACCGGTCTTTTCGCTTTTCGCATCGCCATCTTCGTCATCCTGGTTTCAGGCGGACTTTTGTTCATGCTTCAACCAGGAAGCGCTGAATTTTTCATAACCCTTCTCACATTTCTGATCGGCCTGGTTTTCATGGCGATTGTGATTATTGCCGCAAGGCTGTCTCAACATAAGAATAATCAGGATAAAGGAGGTGATCTCTAAGAAAATCAACCTTGCTTGTCTGAGTAAGTCGTAAACCATAAACCAAAATTTTTTGAGGAGAGTAAGGAATGTCTAAATATTTCAAACTCGTCAGCATCGTGCTCATTTTTGCATTCGTGCTGGCAGCCTGCCAACCGGCAACCCCCGAACCCACCAAAGCTGCTGAACCTACCAAGGCTGCAGCGGTTGAACCCACTAAAGCTCCAGAGCCCACCAAAGCCCCCGAAGCCACGAAAGCTCCCGAAGCGACTGCCGTTCCTGAACCCACCAAGGCTCCCGAACCTGTGGCCATGCCCGAAGGTGTGAAGAATATTGTCACCCTCAAACTCAAAGAAGGTTTGAAATGGAGCGATGGCACGGACGTCGAAGCGAAAGACCTGCTCGGTGTTTTGAATATCGCCTGGGCGCGCAACGAAGCCATCTGGACCTACATCAAAGACGTTGTTGTCGTTGATAAGACCACCCTCCAGATCTTCGTGTCCACCCCCGGCTCCCGCGCCATGCGCCTCATCCTCCGCGGCTATGTTCCCCAGCCCTATTCCCTGTATGGAAAATGGTTCGATCAATTTGCCGAATTCCGCGCCAAGGGCGTCAAGACTGACGCTGAAGAAGTGAAGAAGGCTGTGGATGATTTGCTGGCCTTCCGCCCTGAAAAACTGGTTGTTTATGGTCCTTACAACATTGATCCTGCCCAGGTGACCGAACAGCAGGTCATTCTGACCAAGAACAAAACTGGCTTCAATGCGGATAAGATCGGCTTTGACCAGATCATCACCTTCTACGGTGAAACCAACGAGACCATTCCGCTGGTTCTCTCTGGTCAGATCGACTACAGCACCCACGGCTACACCCCTGCCAACGTCACCTCCTTCACGGAACTCCCCAACATCAAAATTGTCCGCGGCCCAACCGGCACCGGCCCTGGCCTCTGGTTCAACGAATCCATGCCCCCCTTTGATAAAGTCGAGGTCCGCCAGGCCTTTGCCTACATTGTGGATCGCGAAGAAGTTGCTATGGTCGCTATGGGCGAATCTGGCGTGGCTGTTGAATTCATGGTCGGTTTCCCTGATCCCCTGGTCAAAAACTGGCTTTCCGATGAACTGGTTGCCAAGCTCAATCCCTACAAAAAAGACTGGGCCAAGGCTGAAGAACTCCTGACCACCGCCGGCCTCAAAAAGGTTGCTGGCGTCTGGCAGACCGCTGACGGCAAAGTCTGGGAACCCGAAGTGCAGGTTCCTGGCGATTTCCAGGATTGGCTTGGCGCCGCCCAGAACACCGTTGATCAGCTCAATCAGTTTGGCATCAAGGCCAAAATCCAGACCTTCCCCTCTTCTGAACGCGCCGTGCGCCAGAAGGAAGGCAAGTATCAGATCCTGGTTGACATCGCCATCCGCGAAAACTACCCCCATCCGCAGGCTGCTTATGCCTATGTTTTGATGCCCCCTCGCAACGATCCTGACAATGCTGAAGCCAAGGGTTTCAACTTCCCCTGGAAGCAGATTGGCCCGGATGGCAAGGAAGTCAATATCAAAGAATTGATCAATGCTGCTGTCGTTGGTTTCGATGTTGAACCTCAGAAACCAATGATCGAAGCTCTGGCCTATGTCTTCAACACTCAGCTCCCCACCCTGCCCCTGTTCCACCGCTTCAGCAATGATCCTGTGGACATGACCAGCCGTGTGACTGGTTGGCGCGATTTCTCAGATCCTATCTATATGAACAACCAGGGCTCTGACAACTACATCGCCATCCAGTTCATTGGTGGAGAACTGCAGCCCAATGATGCCAACACCGCCAAGGCCTTCCAGACCAGCTGGCCTTACTACCAGCCCCCCAAAGGTGATTACAACTACTTCACCACCAACACCCTCACCTGGCTGGATCCCGTTGCCACCGCCTCCCTGTATCCTCCGCTTACCTGGTTCATGTGGGATAGCGAAGAATACGTGCCGTTGATCCTCGAATCCATCGAGATCAAATAATCAGATTTTTGTGTAATTCCGAACGGGGTTTTGATGGATTCGTCTGTCAAAACCCCGTTCCCTAAAAGGTCATGATGAATCATCAGCGAAAATTATCCATTCTGTCATTATTCTGTTTTTGTTCGCTTTTGAGCTCGCTATGTTCATCTTGCATTAAACAACCTGCGCCAACTGCTACAAAGGAAAACCCGATGACGATCACGCCTGCACCCACCCATGTATATTTCAGACCCGCTTCCGAAATCCAATCCATCCTGGACCAAATGTCACTTGATGAAAAAATTGGCCAGGTGATGGTCGTCGGTTTTGAAGGCACGGATCTTACTCCGGGCATCCATGAAATGATTACCCGTTATCATGCCGGAGGAATCATCCTGTTTGCTCGCAATGTCCAATCGCCGCAGCAGCTGGCGCAGCTCAATAACGCCATGCAGAAAGCCGCGCTTGATTCCGGCCACCCCGGTCTGATCATTTCCATTGATCAGGAAGGCGGCCGCGTGGCTCGCTTGAAAGAAAACCAGGGCTTTACTGAATTTCCAGGCGCCATGGCCATCGCAGCCACTGGAAAAGTTGAAAATGCCAGAGTCATTGCTCGATCTTTGGCGCAGGAAATGAAGGCGGTCGGCATCAATGCTGATTTCGCCCCTGATCTGGATGTTAACAATAACCCCGACAACCCGGTTATTAATATTCGCTCTTTCAGTTCTGATCCTCAGATGGTCGCAGAATACGGCGTGGCGTATCTTGAGGGTCTTCAAGAAAATGGCGTCATGGCATTCGGCAAGCATTTTCCCGGCCACGGCGATACCAATATCGATTCGCACGTTTCTCTCCCTGTGGTGCCCTATGATCGCGCCCGGTTGGAAACGGTCGAATTTGTCCCATTCATAGCGGCCATGAAAGCCAATGTTGCTGGAATCATGTCAGCGCATATCATTTTCCCGGCCATCGAATCGACCCCCAATCTCGCAGGCACGTTATCTCCAAAAGTGATGACCACATTGCTGCGGGATGAGTTAGGCTATGATGGTTTACTGGTCACCGATTCTTTGGAAATGGGCGCGCTGGCTACTTCTGGCTATTCCACCGCAGCCGCCGCAGCCCAGGCCCTTTTGGCAGGCGCTGATTTATTGCTCCTCTGCCATAAACAGGATGAGCAGATCGAAGCTTTTAACCTCATCAAAAGCAAAATTGAAAAGGGAGAAATTCCATTGGAACGCCTTGATGAGGCCGTGGCGCGGGTTCTGACAGCCAAGGCGCGGTTCAATATTCTCTCGCCTGAACAGGTGTCTGAGGCATTGCTGGCTTCCTCTGTTTTCACCCCAGATAACCGTCAAACTGCCGTGGAAATTGCCACTCAGTCCATTACCCTGCTAAAAAATGAAGGCAATATTCTTCCTCTCACACCGCAGCAGAAAATTTTAGTAATTGAGAACCCCTCCGTTCGCGGAATCAGCGCGGTTTTGAACGGCACAGCGGCGTTGATTGACGAAAATCCCACCCGTGAACAAATCTCGAATATCCTTTCAACCGCAGCCGCCATGCAAAACATGTATGGAGATGATTTTGTGGTGGTGTTTTTCAGTATTGATGCCACGTTGCACCGCGACCAGGTCAAAATTGTCGATGGCCTGGCCAAATCCAACATCAAATTTGTGGTTGTGGCTGTGCGCATGCCTTATGACCTCCTGGTTTTCAAGAATGTTCCGGCTTATGTGGTCACCTGTGATACCACCCCCGCCATGTTATCAGCCTTGCCCGGTTTTCTCTTTGGCAGGTACCTGCCCCAGGGGCATTTGCCCGTCGAAATTCCAGATTTCTTTCCAGTTCTCTCTGGTATGGAGGAATTTTAATGATGATGTCAAAAATTGAGCTGATAAACATCGATCCTTTGCATCCAGCGCTCCACTTGACCCTGGCCAGAATATGGAATGCCGCTGTTCCGCCATCCTTAAGCGTCTCCGATAAGTTCTTCAAATACAACCTTGAACCAGCCCTGGGTGAAATTCAAGATTACCGGCTGGCTCTGGCAGATGGCATTCCTGCCGGCTTTATCCAGGTCAGTGCCTTGCCCGACACAAGCTGGGTATCTCCGCCTGAAATGGGCTGGGTTAACACCATTTTCGTAGATCCTCATTTTCAACATTCCGGCATCGGTGCTGCCCTGCTTCAATGGGGTGAAACCTGGCTGAAGGAGCAAGGCTGCACAAGAGCACGCCTTGGCGGCAGTCTGAGGCCCTTTGCCCCAGGGCTGCCCGTTGACTGCAATTCTGTCAATTTCTTCCTCAAACAAAACTATCATTTCCGGCAGTCTGGAGCAGATGAATGGGATGTGGCCCGCGATTTGGGCGATGGACTGCCCATTTCACGCAAACCACTCCCTGAAACTGGTGAAATCCGCCCGGCCCACCCCGAAGATCAGGACCTCTTGAGCGAGTTCTTCACGCGGGTTTTCCACGGCCGATGGCAATATGAGTATGAAGAATTTCTTCGCATTGGGGGGCGCATCTCCGATTTTCTCATTCTACTTCTTGATCAAAAAGTCGAAGGTTTCTGCTGGATTACCCTTCCCGACTCAAAACGCCCTCTGGATCGATATTTTCTTAATGATCTCCCCCAACCCTGGGGACAGCTGGGGCCAATCGGCGTCAGCGCCGAAGTCCGCAAATTTGGCTGGGGCGGCTTGCTGCTTCAGTCCGGACTGGAACAACTGAGAAAACGGAATACCCGCGGCTGTGTCATTGATTGGACAGGCCTATTGGAATTTTATGGAAAATATGACTTCGCTCCTTTCCACCAATATCAAATTCTTATCAAGGATTTGGCATGATCAACCTGGATCCCATTCTGAAAGTCATTCATGAAGCTGTTGGCGTTGTTGCTCCCGCAATACAGGTTGAGGTGCGTCATCATGGGACAACTCTTCTCACCGAACAGGCTGGCTGGCTCGATCCAGATCACCGCTGTTTCCCTGTCACACCTAACTCCCGCTTTGACCTGGCTTCAGTGACCAAATTGTTCACCACAGCTGCTTTTATGCGCCTGGTTGAAATGGGAAAAATCCGTCTGGATCAACCAGTCAAAACCATTCTACCCGCCTTTTCAGGCATCCGGCCCATCGCAGCTTATGAAGATCCTTTGCATGCCGGCATCATGATCCCCCCTGCATCAGGGGAAGGCCAGACCGTCAACACGGACAGAATTACTTTTAGAAACCTCCTAGTTCACAATTCTGGCCTGCCTGCCTGGCGTCCGCTCAAAGATCAGGCAGATCGGGAATCCGCCCTCAACATGGCCATGTCCACTTCCTTCTTTTACCCGCCAGGCAGCAAAATTGTCTACAGCGATATCGGCCTGATCCTGACTGGACTGGCAATCGAAACGATCACCGGTTTGCGCCTGGATAGAGCCATTCAACAAATGGTGCTTTCACCTCTTCATCTTTCTCACACCGAATTTTTGCCCATCGGTGAAGAAATCGATGACCTGTCAATTTATGTGCCCACAGAATGGTGCCAATGGCGTCAGCGCAGGGTCATTGCAGAAGTTCACGATGAAAATGCCGCCCGCCTTGGGGGCATTGCAGGGCATGCCGGTCTCTTTTCAAATGCTCACGACCTGGCTGCTTTTGGCGAGATGTTTCTAAAAGGCGGAGAAGGGTTTTTGCATCCTGACACAATCAAAGAGATGACCCGCGAGCAGACAGAATATGAAAAAACAAGGCGTGGCATCGGCTTTGTCCTCTGGCACCCAGATCCCGATGCCAGCAGCAATCCCTTAAGCCAAAAGGCCTATGGTCATACCGGTTTCACCGGTACTTCGCTCTGGATGGATCCAGAAAGGCAGCTTGTCATCGCCGCCATGACCAACCGGGTTTATTATGGTCGTGATGCCGATGCCATTCTCACCTTCCGGGTGGCACTTCATAAATCCATTGTCGAGGTGGTTGACAAATGATTATCGTAGGCCTGATGTCGGGCACCTCCGCCGACGGTATTGATGCTGCGGTCGTTCAAATAGAAGGGGCTCCACCCTCCCTCACCTGGAAGGTGCTTGGATTCCATCAACAGGCTCATTCTGCCGAACTGCGGCAGGAGATTTTTGCCTGCTTTCAACCCGAAACCGGCAGTGTGGATCGCCTATGTGCCTTGAATTTTTCCATTGCTGAAGCCTTTTCTAAGGCAGCCCTGGCGGTGATTGAAAAGGCATCTCTGTCCCCTGATGATGTCGACATCATCGGCTCTCATGGTCAGACATTATGGCATATTCCCCTGGGAAACCAGGCCTCAACCCTTCAACTGGGGGAAGCTGCCGTTATAGCTGAAAGAACGGGCATCACCACCATCAGCAATTTTCGCACTCGTGATATGGCGGCAGGTGGACAGGGAGCCCCTCTGGTTGCATACGTTGATGATCTCCTTTTTTCTCACCCTGCCCGGCACCGGGCCTGTCAGAATATTGGCGGCATCGGCAATGTGACCTTTCTACCATCTCTTCATACCCGCCCCGAATGGTCTCCCTTTGCCTTTGACACAGGTCCGGGAAATGTATTGCTCGATGCCGCTGCTGTCAGGCTTACCCAGGGGAAGTGGACCTATGATCGCAACGGAGAATTAGCCTCTCAAGGACAGATTAACACCCCGCTCCTGGAATTATGGCTACGCGAAGAAGCGTACTTCTCTCAACAACCGCCAAAAACCACAGGGCGCGAACGCTTCAGCAAATCTTATGCTGATCGCCTCTGCGACCAGGCAGCCCAAAATCACCTCCCCCCTCAGGATCTCATGGCCACGCTTGCTGCTTTCACCGTCGAAAGCATCGCTCAGGCTTATCGAACATTTTTCCCGGTCCTTCCCGATGAAGTCATCGTCAGCGGTGGAGGCGCAGCTAACCCGGTGATCATGGCAGGCCTCAAAGCAGCCCTTCCCAAGGCGGTGATTGCCCCTTCTGATCATTGGGGGTTGTCTTCCGCTGAAAAAGAAGCGGTGGCTTTTGCAGTGTTGGCTTATGAAACCTATCACAATCGGACAGGGAATTTGCCGGCTGCCACCGGCGCAAGAAAAAACGCTGTTCTGGGAACCCTGACGCCAGGAAATAATTTTTCGAGGTTATATTATGGTATTAAGTGAGGATCTATCTGGACTCGCCACTGAGGCGATCAATCAGTCTACTTTAAATTTGGATTGTCTGACTACCATAAAAATGGTTGAGGCAATCAACAGAGAAGATATTCGTGTGGCCAATGTGGTCACCCAGGCCTTACCTCAAATTGCGAGCGCCATAGACGCCATATCCATTCGGATGGGAAAAGGCGGCAGGTTGATTTATATGGGCGCAGGCACTTCGGGACGGCTTGGGGTTCTTGATGCCTCTGAGTGTCCACCTACATTTAATGTCTCTCCTGAGCTGGTGATTGGCATTGTTGCCGGCGGCGATGTGGCCTTAAGAGAAGCCGTTGAGGAAGCTGAAGATAAAGCGGATTGCGGCATTCAAGATCTAAAAAACAATCTGATATCACCTCTGGATAGTATTGTAGGTTTAACTGCCTCAGGGCGTACCCCCTATGTCATTGGCGGCCTTTCTTACGCCAGATCCATTGGCGCACTGGCGATTAGTATTGCCTGCAATAGCCCGGCCGAAATTTCTTCGTTCAGTGATATTGCCATCCTTGCACCTGTTGGTCCAGAAGTGATTACCGGATCAACCCGCCTGAAAGCTGGCACAGCCCAAAAAATGATCCTGAACATGATCAGCACTGGAGTGATGGTCAAATTGGGGAAAACCTACGGCAATCTCATGGTGGATGTCAGGCCTACCAATGCAAAATTGCGAATCCGGGCAGCCCGTATCGTACAACAAATTTGCCACGTCTCTTTGGAAGAAGCAGAAAAATACCTTGTCAAGGCCAGCTGGCAGGTCAAACCTGCCATTGTCATGGCCTCATTATCCTGTTCTTATCAGGAAGCCATCGAAAAACTTGACCAGGAAAATGGACATATCCGAAAGGTGATTACGCCGCATGATTGATCAAAGCAGTCTGGTCATTGGCATTGATGGCGGCGGTTCGCATACCAGGGCTTTCCTGGCAGATGACAAGGGCAAGGTGTTGGGCAAAGGGGTTTCAGGTCCTTCAAATCACAATCGTGTTGGCGACCAGCTGGCGGAAATATCCCTTAATGATTCAATCCATAAGGCATTCCAGCAGGCCAATATCCCATACCAGCCGGTGAGATCTATCTGTTTGGGTATGGCTGGTGCAGATCGCCCGGCAGATCGATCCTGGCTGGAAACCTGGGCGCGAAAATATCAGATTGCTTCCCGGATCATCTGTGTCAATGATGGTCAGATTTTGATCAGTGCCGGCACCCCCGATGAATGGGGTTGCGGTTTAATTTCTGGAACTGGGTCATTAGCGGTCGGAATTTCACCTGACGGCAAAAACGCTCGGTCAGGAGGATGGGGATATCTGGCTGGCGATGAAGGCAGCGGTTACTGGATGGGCATCCAGGCCTTGCAGGCGATAACAAAATCTGTTGATGATCGCGGCCCCGGCACCCTTTTGTTGGAGTTGGTGCTAAATTTCTGGAAACTGGAAAATTCAAGTCAATTGATTCCCTATATTTATGGCCCAAATTTTGAACGTTCTGAAATTGCCCGTCTGGCTCGTTTGGTTCAATCTGCCGCAGAACAAGGTGATTCCATTGCCTTGGCGATTGAGTCTGCTGCAGGTCAGGAGCTTGCCCGTATGGTACTCTCCGTAACGAGAAAGCTGAATTTTGGATCAACCACCCCCTGTGCTTTTGGCGGCGGTGTCCTCACGCGCTATCCAGCCCTCCAGCGAATCACTCTGAACGAATGCCTGAAAATGGGCTTAGAGCTCTCGCCTTTATCCCTGGTCGAAGAGCCGGCGCTTGGAGCCGTCAGAATAGCCCTTCAGCAGGGATGAATCTTTTATTTGGGTCAAAGGGAATATTCGCTTTTTTTTCAAAATCCATTTATAATCACTTTCAATCCAAAATTTTTACCGGTTGATTAAGGAGCAGGCTCACAAGATGTCAGAAGATCCGGAAGAAAAAATTTCCTTTTCAACCTCCCCTCAACATGATTCTCTCATACAGGCCATTTTCAGTGCCTCCTCCGATGCCATCATCGTCGTTGGGGGAAATCACCTTATCCAGCAATTCTCTCCTGCCGCTGAGAACATCTTCGGCCTCAGTCAGGACCAGGTCCTGAAGAGTTCTTTTCTATCTCTTGTTGCCCAATCCTCCTGCGATTCTCTGATTTCCCTCTTTCATCAAGCCCAATCTCCATCATTGCCAGCAAAAATCAATGGTCGAACAACCTGTGTGCGCTCATCTGGTGAAACTTTCCCTGCTGAAATCACCATCTCCGCCATCCAAAATTCCCATAATCATGACTTACTGGTTGTGTTGAGGGATGTATCGGAAAAAATTTCCACTGACCGGGCATTGGAAGATAGCAAAAACGCTCTATCTGAAGCGCAATCCATTGCGAATATTTGCAGTTATGAATTCAACCCTCTGACAAACCTGATCAATTGGTCCAAAACAGCATCTTCTATTCTAGGGATTGCCCCTGAAGAGGATATCAGCCATCTGGAATTCTGGCATTTTGTCCATCCTGAAGATCAAGAGATGGTTAAGGATATGTGGAGTATGGCCATCGACTTCCAATCCAGTCTGAATTCTGATTACCGGATCATCCGCCCAGATGGCACAGAGTGTTTTGTTCAGGGTACTGTTCGCCCTTTGTTTTCACCCGATGGCCAGTTATCCGCTGTGGTCGGCATTATTCAGGATATCACCAACCGGAAACGGATCGAACAATCTCTTTTCACCGCCAATGAAGAAGCCAAACAGGCTGCCAAAAAGGCTCAAGATATGGCTGTCCTTGCTGAACAGGCAAATCTGGCCAAATCGGCTTTCCTGGCCAGTATGAGCCATGAAATCCGCACCCCTCTTAATGCCATTATCGGATTGACCAGCCTGCTTCTGGATGCAAACCTGAACCCCAAGCAGCAGGATCTCATCGAAACAATTCGCGTCAGTGGTGAAACACTCCTCTCCATCATCAATGACATTCTCGATTTCTCAAAAATTGAGGCTGGGAAAATGGACCTGGAAACCCAGCCATTCTCTCTATTTGAGTGTCTCGAAACTGCCCTTGATCTGTTGGCGCCAAAGGCATCAGAAAAAGGGCTTGAATTATGTTATTTTCTTCATGGTTCTGTTCCAGAATATATTATTGGAGATGTCACCCGGCTGAGGCAAATCATTGTCAACCTTTTGAGCAATGCGGTAAAGTTTACCAGTCAGGGTGAGATCTATATCCAGGTTCATTGCAAGCCGGTACCCATTTCCGAGCTTTATGAATATCATATCATTGTGCGCGATACCGGAATAGGCATCCCCCCAGACCGGATAAATCGTTTGTTTCAATCCTTCAGCCAGGTTGATGCGTCAACCACGAGAAAATATGGCGGCACCGGCCTGGGGCTGGCTATCTCAAAACGTCTGGCTGAAATGATGGGTGGGACCATTTGGGTTAAAAGCAAACCAGAAAAAGGGTCCAATTTCCATGTCGTCATCCGTGTCCCCCTGGCCGCTCCTCCTGCTGTATCAGCTGAAGTTACCCTTCCGCAAAAAAGAGCGCTCATCCTTCATCCCAACCGCGTCGTTCAAGCCAGCATCGCCTCAATGGTAAGGGCAAAAGGAATTCTGAGTATCCCGTTTTCAGATGTGGATAAGGCGCTTTTGCATTGCAGCGCCCAACCAATGGATCTGGCATTGATTGATTCAGGCATTCGCCGTCCTGTTCAGCAAATGGTTAGTCAATTCTCCCACCACATACCTTCTGACCGTATTTTCATTCTTTCTCCTCTCGGGGCAAACCTCCCAGGTGAAATCCCCCAGGATCAAATTCTGACCAAGCCCTTCAAACCAGACCAATTCCTGGAGAAACTTGAGAAAGAAAAAAATCTGTCTCAAAAAAGGTCTCACGAAGAACAAGTCAAACTGGGAGAAAAGCATCCCTTGCACATTTTATTGACGGAAGACAACCTGGTTAACCAAAAAGTAGCCACATTAATGCTCGACCGCCTGGGTTACCGCATTGATATCGCATCAAATGGCTTTGAAGCCATCCAATCTGTCCAAAGACAGGCTTATGATCTCATTTTTATGGACATTCAGATGCCTGAAATGGATGGCGTGGAAGCCACAAAGCACATTCGTGAAACCCTGGCAGCAGCAAGTCAACCTTATATCATTGCTATGACCGCCAACGCTATGGAAGGCGACCGCGAATCCTACCTGGCAGCAGGAATGAACGACTATGTCAGCAAACCGATCCGGATTCCACAATTGATTAAAGCGATTCAGAACTGTATCGATTTCCTTTCAGCAAATGCCCCCCCATTGCCTGCGGATTCTACCCAGGATACTCCTGAATTCAGCCTTTCTTCAGCACCTGCGATTAATTTATCACGATATTCTGCCTATTGGCAGAATATCGGTGATGACCCTGCGGAAATCATGCCGGACCTCATCGCTGCCTTTGAAGTCGAAGGCCCTCAGCTTGTTGAGAAATTGACTCGCGCCATCCATACCCAAATCCCTGCGGATGCACGGAAAGCTGCATCGGGGTTAAAGAATGCCGCTTCTGCCTTTGGCGCCGAGCGTTTGGCAGGGCTGTGTGACGAATTGGGAAAAGATTCTGTGTTGGCAGATTTGGATAAATCCCTGGCCGCAGCTGATGAATTATCCTCTGAATTACATCGTCTTCTCTCAGAACTCCCCATACTTCTGAAAACCTGAAGAGTAATCCTGCAACAAAACCGGGTGGCGTTTGAACGGCCACCCGGCTTTGTTGTTTCTTGCGATTACTTCGTCACATCATTGATCAGTACTGATGAAGGGCAGGAATATTTGGTAAATGGGAACACCAAATAGAGCAAATTCTGTCAGATGCTGAACCCCGATGGTAATCAGGTTGTTATCCAGATCCTTCTCATAGAGACATGCCGATGGCGTGCAGGTGGTGGCCGCATCAATCCAGTTGCCGCCTGAATTGAGGTAGAACAGCCTCAATGTCGCCTCAACCAGACCAGTTAACTCTATGTCGTCATAACCCATCTGGAGAATCAAGGGCTGATTGAATTGGTAACCTGGTTGCAGGATGCCATTCTTGAACACCTCAAGTTTGAACGCGGTCCCGCCATACTTGTAGCCATAATGAGGTTTTGAAGGATTAGCCAGGGCCGTATACCGCAACGTGATGGTCTCCTCCAAAGCACTCACTGGTACTGTGACCGTAGTTGGATTGCCCAAAGGATCAACATAGGTCAACGTTCCACCAGTTGGCCCCACCTCAATCTCCGGAGCAGAGATGGTGAGTGAAACCGTGGCAACACTGATATTTCCATGTCCATCCGAGATGGTGTAGAGGAATGAGTCGGTGCCAATGTAGTAAGCTGCTGGCGTGTAGCGTAATGTGGAACCCGAATCATAGGTGACAGATCCATGTGCCGGCACCGTCAGGGCCAGGAATGACAGTGTATCGCCATTAGGATCACTATCATTGTCCATAACAGGAATGGTGATCGGTACATCTTGTGTGGTAGCTGCCGTATCATTAACAGCAATCGGCGGCTGCTGACCAAGGATAATCCGGATCTGGAAGGTTTGCACAGGAGAAGTATCCTGTCCGCCGTTTGCCGTACCGCCATTATCCTTAAGCACCACTGAGATCATTGCCAATCCTGTCATGTTTGGCTTCGGAGTGAAGGTCAATGTGCCTGTTGAGGAAATCTGCGGACTCACCTGGAACAAACCGGGGTTGGTATTCCCAACGACATCAAAAGTGACGATTTGTGCATCTTCATTGCTCAGGGATTGTGGGCCCTTCTTGATATTGGTTGCCCAATTCGCTAAAGTCACCTGTCCGCCATCCTCTGTGGCAGTTGGATCAATACCTTTCGTGAAACTGGGTGGGTCATTGACCGGAGTAACATTTACCGAAATGTAGCTGGTCGCTGCTTTTGGCCCACCCACTCCGATAAAGCCTTGGTCATTGGTGGTCAATTGGATAACGCCCAATCCATTGTAGTCCTGCAGGGGTGTAAAGGCCATTCCATCCATCATTGAGTTGATATTGCTGATGGAACCGGTGAAGGTCATTTCAACATCATTTGTGCCATCACCCTTGCAACCGCTACACGAGAAATCCAATCCGGTTGTTCCGCTCAAACTGACAGTGCCATTTGAGCCTATCAAAGTCACCTTGACCGGATTGGTGCCGGCATCATCACTGATCCAGACCGCATTGGCAGATGTAGCTGCAAAAGTGACATTTGTATCTTCAAGCGTTGTCATCGCTCCGGGAATGTGGTTGACGGGCGTTTCGTTGACATCCACATCAATCCAGATCACGAATGTCGTTGATGCTGTCCCGCCAAAAGTGTCACTTGCTGTGACGACAACCGTGAACGAACCGACATCACCAGGCCCTGGTGTACCGCTGAACGTGCGAGCGGTGGTGCCATTGGGGTAAGTTGTCAGCCATGATGGTAACGGAACCCCGCCGGGTTGTGTGGCAGTATATATCAATGTATTGGTGGCATCCACATCGTTGAAAGTAGCCAGGTCGAAGGTGAAGTTGAAGGCTGTCCCATCATTTCCATATTGGTCTGGAATAGGTTGAACCACGGTTGGCGCATCATTGGAATTAATCACCGTGATCGCAAAGGACTGGGTGGTTGCCGCATTAAATTGATCGCTGACACTCAGCAATACATTCACGGTTCCCACATCCCCATTTAAAGGCGTTCCGGTCAAAGTTGCTGTTCCATTTCCATTGTCATACAATGTTAACCAGGCAGGCTTCGAAATGGCATTAATGGTTAATATGTTGACTCCGGGGTCGATATCTTGAGCAACAACCAGATACGTGTACACAGAGTCTTCTGTTGCAGTTGTTACTGGCGTGCTGATGATGGTTGGCGCGTCATTGACATTGGTTACATTGATATGGAATGTCGTTTCAACCCATGCACCGCTCAAATCCGTTGCTCTCACCGTAACAGTCGTGCTCTGGTTGCCCACATCACTGTTGGTCGGTGTGCCAGAGAAGCTGCGGGTTGCCGATGAGAAAGTCAGCCAGGCTGTGCCTTGATATTGCATGACGGCTGAATAGGTCAGGCTGTCGCCCAGATCCATATCGAAGAAGGTGTTGCTGGGGAACTGATAGTTGAATACTGTATCCTCAACGGCAGCCTGGTCAGATATGATGTTGGCAACAGTAGGAGCATCATTGGTGTTGAGGACCGTCACCATAAATGTGTCAGTGGCTGATTTGTTCGGGAATCCATCATCTGTGGCCACAACACTGATACTGACCGTGCCAACATCGCCATTGGCCGGCGTGCCTGAGAAGGTTCTGCTGATGCCGTTGAACGAAAGCCAGGCAGGCAGCGAACTACCATCAGATTTTCTCGCCACATAACTGAGGGATTGTCCATCATCAGCTGCATCAAAAGTGTCGGTGGCAAAGGCAAAGGTGAAAGCGGCATCTTCTGTCGCAATCTGATCTGGAATGGCATTGCTGACAACCGGAATGTGGTTGAATGGTTTCACCACGATGTTGAACAGTCCGTTTGCCGTGGAACCCAACAGATCGGTCGCTGTGACCCTGATAGTGATGGTTCCTTCATCTGCATTCGTCGGTGTTCCGGTGAAGGTTCTGGTGTTGCCATCGAAGGTTAACCAGGCGGGCCATAACCCTGTTGTGACAGTTGCGCTGTAGCTGAGAGCATCAGCATAGTCAATATCACTGAAGGTATTGGCTGAGAAGGTGTATGTAAGTGCCGAGTCCGCCTCCACCATCTGGTTCACCAGCGGCTGATCATAGGTGGGGGCATCATTGTCGCCACTGACGGTAATCACCACTTGGGCAGTGGAGGATGCCAGCGCAAGATCTGATACCCGAACCACAAAAGTGGCTGTATATGATGCATTGCGGTTGACAGGGATGTAGGTCCAGATACCTGTGCCTGATTGGATGGATGCAGATCCATACCCGGCTGTGGGTTGTGAAATGACCGTGTAGGCCAGCGTATCATTCACATCGGCATCTGTGGCGCCTATCGTTCCTGTGGTGGAACTCATTTCATTTGTGGTTCCAGCATAGGGTCCGCCAGCGTTGGGAGTTTGATTTGTGGCTGTGACATTGATATTAACTGTTGCAGTCGCCACCATGCCGTCCGGGTCGGTCACAGTCACTGTGAAGGATGTCACATAATCAACAGTCCGGTTTGCTGGTGTGTAAGTCCACACACCCGTAAGTCCATGCACACTGGCCGTTCCATAACCAGAAGGAACCTGACTCTGAATGGCATAAGCCAGAGCCTGCTCCTCAGGGTCTGTGGCTGTGATTGTGCCTGTAATTGGCGTGGTTTCATTCGTCGAAGCGGAGTACGGGCTGCCTGTAATAACCGGCGGTTCGCTGACGGCATTGACAGTTACAACCACACTGGTTGTGGATTGATTGCTGGCCTGATCTGTCACACCCACCACAAAGGTTGCTGTGTAGGTGGTGTTGTGGTTAACCGGAACATATGTCCACATGCCTGAAGCATCAATGGAAGCTGTTCCAAACCCGGTCAGAGGTTGGGCTGCAATGCTATAGACCAGGCTGTCGCCAAGATCTATATCATTTGCGGAAATTGTACCCGTAACTGGGGATGTTTCAGGTGTGCTGGCCGAGTAAGGTCCACCAACTGTGGGTGCATCATTATTGGCGTCAACGTCAACGATAACTGTCGAAGTCACCGGAGTCACCCCATCAGATACCGTCACAACAAAGCTGGTGGTGTAAGTCGCCATCCGGTTCGATGGCGAATACGCCCATTCACCGCTGCTGTTCACAGTTGCCGTGCCATAACCGGTTGCAGGAGAACTGGTCACCGAGTAGGTTAGGATGACGCCTTCAGGATCGCTTGCAGCGATGGTACCAGTGATGGCAGTATCTTCATCTGTAGACCGATTGTATGGCGTGGTTACCACAGGCGGGTCGTTTATAGTGGTGACGGTCACGTTCACCTGTGAAGTGGCAAAGTTGCCGCCTGAATCTGTGGTTTTGACCACAAAGGTAGCCGTGTAAGTTGCTGTCCGGTTTGCTGGCATGTACGACCAGATACCTGAAATTGGATCAACGCTGGCAGTACCATATCCAGCCGCCGGAGAGGTTAACATGGAGAAGCCAATCGTATCACCAAAGTCAGGGTCGCTGGCGCTGATTGTTCCAGTGATGGGCGTGTTTTCATCCGTTGCGACATCAATGGTGCCGCTGGCCACCGGGGGATTATTGTTTGCAGAGACATTGATTGTGACCGGTGTTGAACTGGTAAGCCCATCTCCGTCGGTGACAATCACAGTGAAGGATACACTGTAACTGGACATCCGGTTTTCTGGTAAGTATTGATAGTAACCTGTTGTCATGCCAATCGTGGCTGTGCCAATAACAGGACCACTGCCAGTCTGAATGGTATAGGTGACTGCTGTCCCTTCGGGATCAGAGGCTGAAATCGTTCCTGTGGCAGTCTGGAATTCCGAAATGTTGTGTATGTAACTGCCAGAAATCACCGGCAATTCGCTGTCTGCTGTAACAGTGACGATCACTAAAGCAGAGGCAGTGTTATTGGCAAGATCTGTCACAACAACCGTGAAGGACGATATGTAGAGACCATTACGGTTATCTGGTACAAAAGTCCAGGTTCCGGAAGGCGTGACAGAAGCTGTTCCATACCCTGCTGCAGGCTGGTTCCCAATGGCGTAAACCAAGCTGTCGCCAAGGTCCGGATCCGTCGCAGTAATTGAGCCAGTTGTTGTGGCATACTCGTTTGTGCTGCCAGAATATGGTCCACCAGCAGCCGGCGCCTGATTAGAGGCGTTCACAGTGATGGTAACTGGTGTGGTAATGTACTTCACCCCATCCGTAATCATGACTGTGAAGGTAGCTGTATAGGTTGATATTCTGTTGCTGGGTGTATAACTCCACGCACCAGAAATGGGATTAATGGTCGCAGTACCGAATCCAGCTGGCGGCTGATTATGAACACTGTAAACCAGCGGCTGATTTTCTGGATCAGATGCCGTTATGGATCCATTGAGTGTTGTGAATTCATCTGTGGTTGGGCTTGCAGGGCTGATCACCGGGTTGACGGGTGCATCATTATCTGCAATCACTGTCATGAAGACAATCATCGTATCGCTGGCATAACCATCGGTGACATTGACTGTGAATGAAGCCAGATAGCTGGAGGTTTTGTTCGCAGGTGTATAGGTCCAGACGCCTCCATTGTTAATACTCGCTGTCCCATAATCAACCGGGGGCTGCACGCTGATAGAATAGGTCAGGGCAGCATCCCAGTCCGCATCCGTGGCAGCCACAGTTCCCGTTGCAGGCGTGTCCTCATTGGTGCTCGGGTGTACATCTGGCCCAGCATTGGGGGTCTGGTTGGTGGCTGTCACGCTCACCACAACCTCTGCCGTGGCCGTATTGCTCCCGCCGTCCGTCACCCGCACCACAAAGGTCGCCGCATAGCTCAGCGTCCGGTTCACCGGCTGGTACGTCCACACACCCGTCCCTGCATTGATGCTCGCCGTTCCAAAGCCCGTTCCAGGCTGGCTCAGGATCCCGTAGCTCAGGCTGTCGTTCACATCCGGATCCGTCCCCGTCACTGTGCCGGTGGTGGTCGCCGTCTCCGTCGTGCTCCCGCTGTACAGCCCGCCTGCTGACGGCCCGTCATTGTCCGCCGTCACCGTCACGCTCACGCTCGTCGTGCTCGCCAGGCCGTCTTCGTCCGTCGCCTTCACCGTGAACATCGCCGCGTAACTCGTCGTCCGGTTCATCGGCTGGTATGTCCACACGCCCGTATTGGCGTCCACGCTCCCCGTTCCATATCCGGCTGCCGGTTGGCTCACCATCGCATAGGTCAGCACGCCGCCCTCCGGATCACTGGCCGTCACCGTCCCGGTCGTCGCGGCGTCTTCCGTCGTGCTCCCGCTGTACGGCCCGCCGATCACCGGCGCTTCGCTCACTGCGTTCACCGTCACTGTGACCTGCCCTGTCGCCATATTCAGCGCCGTGTCCGTCACATGTACCGTGAACGTCACCACATACGTTGCATTCCGGTTCACCGGTTCATACGTCCACACGCCTGTGGTGGTCACAATGGTCGCAGTGCCAAGAGAAGGCACAGTATTTAGGGTATAAGTCAGAACATCACCAAAATCGGGGTCTGTTCCATTGATGGTTCCAGTCACAGCTGCGTATTCATTCGTTGTTGCGCTATAAGGCCCACCGGCTGATGGTGGTTCGTTTTGAGGAGTCACATTAATTGTAATGACGCCGGTAGATGACAATACACCTGGATTCTTTGTTCCATCGTCAGTCACCTCAACCGTCAGTGTATAAACCGGGTTGGGACCCTCGTAATCCAACTTGGTTCCATCATTGACAGAGATTTGTCCCGTCGAATTGCTTGAACTGATCTGGAATGCATTATCCACATTTCCGCTAAGAATGCTGTAGGTCAGTGTTGCAGGTACATCCTGATCTGTTCCTGTCACAATGCCCACAATGGTGCCATTCAGGCTGTTTTCTTCAATCGTGTAAGTGGCAGGAGCCAGGGCTGGCGGGTCATTCTGATCAAGAACATTGACGGTGATCAAGGCTGTAGCAACAGCGGGACCGCCAGTATGACTGGCATCATCTGTCACTGACACCGTTAATGTATAGGCATGTTGGTAAACCTCATAATCCAGCCAGTTGCTGGCATTGACCGTGATTGTCCCTGCGGTTGACATGGTAAACACATTGTTCGTGTTTCCGCCTGTAATGGCAAAGGTCAACATTTGCGTTGGACTGACATCTTCATCAGTGGCAATAACTGAGGAGGTCACCACTGTACTCACCGGGCTGTTTTCGGCAACACTGAAAGACTGGTTGTTGATCACAGGGGCGTCGTTGATATCCAGAATGGTAACCACAAAATCCTTCTGATAACATTGGTTGGTGGGTGCAACAACCCCATTATCGCAAGTCTCAATCCGCACCGTGTAAGTATTCTTCACTTCAAAGTTCAGATTGCCATTCGTGACCAACTGGTTGGTATTGATGATGGTGAATAAGGTGTTTGTCGCTGAACCATCCACTGAAACCACGGTGTAAGTGGCCGCTAAACCATCAACATCTGTGGTGGTCAGGTTGCCCACCACCGTGCTGGAGGGAGAATTTTCATTGACAGTGGCATTGCTTAACTGAATATCCGTAGGTGGATCGTTAACTGCAGTGATGGTGATTTCTGTCATGCCAATTGCCCAACATGCACTTCCATCACAATCAGTGTTCACATCCGTTCGGCCAGTTAATCCCTTATCACTGACCCAAATTGCCATAGTGGCAACCCCATTGCTGTTTTGGGCAGGTATGAAGGTCAAACCATTCAGTGCATTATTGATGCTTGTGATACTTCCAGTGAAGGTCATACTGCCAGACCCATTGGCACCGCCAACCACGGTAATACCAGTGGTCGTGGACAAATCCAGCTGTCCCTGAGTTACCGTTAAGGTAACCTGCATGGAACCTGTTGATGCATCTACATCCGCAATAGATACTTCATGCGTCGGCAGACTGAAAACGAGCGGCGTATCCTCGCTGGTAGTGCCATTTGCGGGGTTGGTAAGCAAGGGCGCATCGTTAACGGCCGTGACATCTGTCCGCAAGTACAAAACATTGGTCGAAAATGCACCGGTTCCGCCAATCGATGTGTTGATATTCTTGTTGGGACCCGGCGTAAACGCCGATCCATCCCATAACCGGATGGTCAGGGAACCAGGAGTTCCATTGTAATCAGGATTCGGTACAAATCTTAAACCTGCGGCTGTGGGTGTACCAACAATCACGGCCTTGGTATTATTAATGGTGAAGCCAATTGTCAGCCAGTTACCGCCGTCAAAATACTGCCATTCGCCCTGATCAACTGTGGCAGCATTGCCAACAACAGCCACGCCAGCAAATGGATCAGGATCAATATCATTGTAATAACCTGCAAACATTGAGGTCAGCGTAGCGCCAGGCGGGTTTGTCTGATCTTCATCTACAGCAGGCAGAGATACCACGGTGCTGGTCGCGGTGGGAGCATCATTGACAGGATTAACGGTGATCGTCGCAGTGATAATATTTCCGCCAAGTCCGCCGTCAAGCCCGGATGTGCTAGCCTGGATTTCAAAATTGAAGGTGTATGCAGAGCTGTTCTTGTTTGCATCTGGTGTGAACTTGAGGCCAGCATTTCCCTGTGCAAAGGTGATAAATTGTCCATTTGAAATTTGCGTCAGGCCGTCCTGCTGGTACAGTTTTCCATTCGTGATGTTGTTAATCTTAAAATGCGTGGTTTCAGTGCTGTCTGCCGGATTCCTGGAAATTACCAATCCACTTGTGGATTGAACGTCTTCATTCGTAGTCGCGCTGGTCACTGATGGAGTGTCAGCCACCGGATTGACTGTGACCGTACCTGTGGTTGAAGTGGGGCTCAGACCAATATCCGTTGTGTCTGTTGCCGCCCACACATTGAAAGTAAACAAGTAATTGGCGCTATTCTTGTTTGCATCAGGGGTGAACTTAAGGCCTGCCTGACCTTCAGCAAACGTGATGAACTCGCCATTCGCGATGCTTGTTGTCCCGTCATTCTTATACAGGGTCCCATTAAGCGATTCTGCTGTGAAGGTAATCTTAAAATGGGTCACTTCTGCGCTGTCATTGGCATTTCTATCGATGACCAGACCACCTGTTGTCTGAGTGTCTTCGTTTGTCGTTGCGCCTGAGACAATTGGAGCATCACCAACTGAAAGCACATTAATGGACAGGTAAGCCTGATTATTCGAAAAAGCACCTGTACCGCCGATTTTGCCAGTCAAATCCCTTGCCAAACCGGCAGTCATGGTGCCGGTTCCATCCCAAAGACGTACTGAAAGCGTTCCCGGTGTGCCAAAGAAATTAGCAGCTGGCAGGAAACGGATATAGTCTGCGGCAGGAATAACCGCCGCATTCACATCGCTCACGTTTGTGGGGATAGACGTCCACGCCAGACCATCGCTTGAGAATTGCCAGCTTCCTTCGCTGACCAGTGCGCCGTTTCCAACCACGGCGATACCGCTGAAAGGATCGTTAGTCGGGTCAATATCCTGATAAAGGCTTGCAAACAGTCCTGAAGCAGTCTCCGATGCCGGATTGGTTTGATCCTCAATAATATCTGGCAGCGTTTTCACCTCAGACGTGGCCAGAGGCGCGTCATTGACATTGGTAATGGTCAAGTTGAAAGTAACGGTGGTCGTGTTTGGTGTGGGGTCTGTTGCCATCAATTTGATGGAAATCGTGCCAACATCATTATTTCCTGGTGTGCCCGTATACCGGGTCAGGGTATCAATAAAGGTTAACCAACCAGGCAAGGGATTCCCATCGCTCAAGGTGGAGGTGTAAATAATGGCCTCACCATCCACCTCAATAATACTTTGAGGCGCATATGTGTAAGAAAATGCCACATCCTCGGTTGCTGTTTGATCAGTTGGATTGGCGATCACTTTGGGAGCATCGTCAACCGGGGTTACAACGACACTGATATTTTGCGAGGCAGTGCTGAAGGGTGAAATTCCTCCCACGGTAGAGGCATCAACCACAGACCCGTTGACGCTCGAATCAGAGATATCCCAGGCTCTAAAGGTCAGTTTGGGCGGCGCCGGATTGAGTACCTGAACGCCATCCGGTGAAAACTGGGTGGTATTGAAATCAGCTTCAGGCACAAACCGGACAGCCGTGTTGGCGTCTGAAGCCAAAACCCGCGCTGAAGTTGCGGAAACAGTAACAGGCGCCATGCCGCCTTCAGCAAAAGTGATCCAGTTGCCCAGGGTGGTGCATGATCCCAGGCAGTATTCCCATCGCCCGTAAGTCACCTCGGCGCCAATAATGGCAACGCCTTCCACAGCGCCTGAATCTATATCGGAGACACCCGTTCCAATAATATCCTGAACCAGTGTCCCCGGGTTGACCACCACGGATACGCTGGCATCTTCAGTGATGGATGCAATCTCATAGGTTCCAACAGCAAGGACTGGCGCATCATTCACCGCATTGAGGGTCAGTTGTATGGAGGCGCTTGCTGTTGAAAAATCAAGGCCATCATAAGCCCGCCACCCAAAATTGGTGCTTCCATTCCAATCTGAATTGGGTGTGAAAATCAGAGGGAGACTTGAAACCGGAATGGTTCCAGTTGCAGCCAGGTCGGTAGCGCCAACCGATAGGGTTCCGTTCAAAGGCAAGGAGGAAACCTCAATGGAAACCAGGCTTTGGGACTCATTGGCAACATCACTGTAATATGAAGTGAAGTCCGTAATGGTCATGGTAATGGGCATATCCTCATAACCCAGCTTCGAGAAACCGGAGGCGATGGGAGGGTCATTCACCGCAATCACATTGATGGTGTAGGTGACCTCATTTGAGCTTGCTGCGCTGGTACCAGGGCCCGATGTGCCATAATCAAATCCCTTCCATTTAAAACTGGTGGTTCCAAAATAATTGGCTGCGGGTTTAAAAATCAGCGGGGTTTCTCCAGAGCGGAAAATATCCGTGTTTGAAGCAATCGCCGTCACGCCATCCGATTTATACAAGGTGCCCGCGAGTGGGTTGGGCAATTCAGTGACGACAATCTTCCACGGATATGTGACTCCCCCGGCAACAGGATATGGGTCAGGATCCACGTAGAGCACGTTGGTGTCATAACTGATGGATAAATTGGTATCCTCATTGGTGCCGGCGCTGGCGTTATAAGCAGTTGGGGCAATATTGCTATCTGCAATCGTGATGGTCCGTGAGACCCAATTGCTCGGAATGCTGTCGTGCACAATTTGGAAACGCACACTTCGAGAGGTGGTGTTGGGATTATAGGCTGTGTTCTGGAAGGCAACCGCCCGGATTAATGCTTCCACTCCGGTTCGGGTGGTATAGGTATTGTTAAAGGTGAAAACAAGGTCCGTTGACCCGCCGCCAGAGTAATACCCTCCCGTGACCGTTGCAATGGGCTGAGAATTGTAGTTGACATAATAAACTCCCGCAAGGTCAGTCACATTGATCAGGCCAACCGCATTGACCTTCAGGGTGTCATTGGCTTGCGCCGTGCCATTAAAGCTCACGGTCAAATTATCGCTTGAAGTGAAAGTGCTCTTGTCATCGGTCAACACCGCATTGGGGGATATGATGGTGGCCGGATCCAGTTCGGTATATGCCAGGGAACCAGAGTCCAGTGTAATGGTGGGTCTTTGGAACTCAAAGGCACCAACATCGCACACACTGCTTCCACTTCCTGGGCGAACCTTGCCGCGCTGATCCAGTCCACCGCAGGAGGCCGCGCCATAATCAATCGCAGCGCTGCCCAACGGGTAGGCGTGGGTATAAGTCAATCCTCCATTATCAGCCAGGGCAGATATGGGATTGCTGGCTGTATTCGAGTTATTGGAACCGCCAGAAGGTAAGCAGGCGGCATTGGAATTATAGGTCAGGTTATTACTGCCTCCCGAAGTAAATGTTCCCGTACATTTATTATCCGGAAGCAGTGTGGAAGACATGGCTACAGAGCCGGCATTGATATACACGCCGCTTCTCGTATCCTGGGCTGCGGTGTTGAGGGCAATGGTCATAAATGAGAGTGAGATGGATGCAGATCCTGTTGTCATCAGGCCGCCGCCGCCTTCTGATAGGCCTGTTCCGCTGGCTGTATTTGCAGATATGGTGCTTGTGGCCAGAGTGGCTGTCGAAGTCCCGCCGGCATAAATCGCGCCGCCAGAAACTGAAGCCGTGTTGGCGTTCATGGTTGACCGCAGAACATTCAATGTGCCGCCGGCCTGATACAACCCGGCGCCATTGACAGCGTTGTTGCTTCTAACGGTAGACTCTGTCAGATTGACCGTTCCACCATTAATATAGATACCACCGCCATTGCTGGACGCGGTATTGTTACGAACAATGGAAACGTTCGAAATATCAAGGGTACCATCTACCTGGTATATGCCAGCGCCATTGGTTGCGGTATTGCTATTGATCGTCACCCCATTCAGGGTTGTGGTCTTGCCGCTATTCGCATTATAAAGGCCGCCGCCAGCCACTGCTGTACCGTTCCCATTATTATACAGGGTTGAATTGGTGATGGTTAAAGTCGAACCATAATTATATATGGCCCCACCATAGCCTGCTTTGTTGCTCTCAAAATTTGTCGAAGACGTCACACTGATGGATGCGCTGTTGGTGGCAAAAAGACCGCCGCCCAACCCAGAGCCTGCTGTATTACCAATAATGGTGGATCCGCTGATTGAAAGGGAACCACCATCCCGGTAAATGGCCCCGCCGGCGGTGGTAGCGCTGTTATAGGTGGAACTTGCGTTCCCCAGGGTTGATCCACTGATGGACAGGGAATTGCTGCCAGTTAAATAAATTGCACCGCCGTTCGCAGCATTATTCTGGGTAAATGTGCTGCTAGAAATGGTTACAGAGCCGCTTCCTGTCTTGTAAATGGCACCCCCATTGCCAGAGGCAATATTGGAATGCATAATCACACTGCTCAACGATAGGCTTGATCCGTCATCTACATAAATACCGCCGCCGTTTGCAGCATTGCCGCGCCATATTTTAACATTCTGCATTGTGACGTTTGAACTGCCAGAAAGGGTGAAAATTCTGGCCGAATTATTGCCATAAATAATGGTGTCTTCAGCTCCAGCCCCAGCTATTGTGATGTTTTTCCCATTTATTGTGATTGGAAACGATTCACCAAGGGGTTGATTATAAATACCGCCGGCAACATGAATAACATAAGTATCACTCGAACTGGTTGCCTGGGTTAATGCATAGGTGATCGTTTTACACGGGGTTCCACTAACTGAACAATCATTGGAAGCATTATCCCCTGTATCAGCCACATATAAATCATAAGTGGCAGCCCTTACCGTTGAAGTTGGGATGAATCCACTCACGAGGCTGAGAATAATAACCAGGATAATACTGTACGATGTAAGGGATTTAAGCAAAGGCATGATGCTGTAGCGTTTCATGTACTCCTCCAGACATTCCTAGGTGAACTGGCCAGTTAATAACACAGGAATTACTCTACCTACCCACAAATAATAGGCACATGAACAGACATTTTATCTACAATACAATAACTCACCGGTTAATGCAAGTAAACCGAGGCCAAAGCACTTTACATAATTGCAAATGAAAGTCCTTTTTTCCTGGTCGAAATCTGATGACAACAAAATTCTCAGATTTATTATCTTCCCTCACAATTCTAAGGTATAATCAAAAATGATATAAATGTTGAATTTTTCCTAGTGAGGCATGTAATTATGGTTAGAAGTCCTTCGCCGATCCGCAATGATTATTGGGAGTCTTTTTCAATTGAGGAAGCCGACCTTGAGTTTTTATACAACCTCTTGCTGGAAAAAGAAACCCCCATGACTTCACCCGATCTTGTTCAGGCGTTGATTGGTGAAAGAATTCGGATCCAAAAAGTAGATCTCGAATCCCAACAATACCAAGAAGGGGCAATTTTCCTTCCAAAAGATCACTATGAGATAGGCCAAACCCTGTCATTCCCTGCATTTGACTGGAAGAACGGTGTCGTCATCAATATCCGCACTGGAAATAACCCTGATATCCCTCCTTTTGAGGTCCTTGAAGTTCGCATGGATAACGGCGAAGTCAAAATGATGGCCTCCGGGGTTGAAAACCACACCCTGAACCAGCCCCTGACCCAGTACCACGATGAGACCCTGTTTGACCCCGCTGCCGTGTTTACCCGGTGTGGACAGGCCCTCTGCCAGACCCTGGAGAAAGAGCTCAATGCCAACCCCGATCTGATCAACATAGCTGGAAAATGGTTTGCCAAATCACTTCTTGTTGATATTAATGCTGGGCACCTCAATCTCGCCGAAGCCGTACTGGATATGAATGGTGGCGGGCCAACCCCAACCGCCGTCCTTATGGAACAATTAGACCTTTCAGGGGATGTGAACCGTCAGCTGATTGAATTCTCTCTGGATTACGCCCTCGAAAAAGACCCGCGTTTCGATGAGGTCGGCCCTGCCGGCGAAACCCTCTGGTTCCTGCATCGTCTCGAACCAGCCGAGGTTCAGCATCCGCCTTCATTCCTTCAATATAAACCCATCGAGTATAACCAGGATGCGTTGACAAAAGATATGCTTGCCCTGGAAAAAAGCCTGGATGACGAACTCAGTAAAATTTCTGACAGCAACACCAGGCCAGGCAATGAAGCCGTCGTCACTTTGACCTATCCCCATTGGCGAAGCGGCACCCTGCCCCTGACCAACCGCATTCAAAAATTCTTCCCCACCGCTCATGAAGCCCCGCGCATCAAATTTACGCTGGTGGATTCTCAGACCAATCAATCCATGGATGGCTGGGTTGTTCGTCCAAACGGGTATATTTACGGCCTTAAGGATTGGTTTCATAACCTGGGATTGATGCCCGGCAGCCTGATCCATATCACCCGCGGAAAGAAACCCGGAGAAGTCCAAATCTACGCCGAAAAACGCCGTTCCAACCGCGAATGGGTGAAAACGGTGCTGATTGGCGCTGATGGCGGTGTGGTTTTTGCCCTCCTGAAACAGATGGTCAACGCGGCTTTTGATGAGCGCATGGCCATTGCTATCTCTGACACCGAGGCATTGGATAAAATTTGGGATAACCCTGCCAAACAAAACCATCCTCTCGATTATACCGTTCTCAATATTATGCAGGAATTGGTCAAGCTCAGTCCCCAGGGAAACGTTCACGCCCAGGAAATTTACGCAGCCGTCAATGTGGTCCGCCGCTGCCCCCCGGGTCCCATTTTCAGCGTGTTAGCATCTAACCCCTCCTTTGTTCATCTTGGAGATCTTCATTTTAGAATCAAAGAAAAAGAAGAGGAATAATGCCATATGGATACGAAGCGCTTCAGCCTGGTAAGACCCACCGTTCAGACCCCCTTCTTCATTGACTTTTCCTGGTGGAAAGAACATGATAATAACTGGCGGGTTTATATCGCTGGTTTTCTCTGCGCCGAACATCAAAAATCACTGGCCAAAAATGTCCAGACTGAGAATGAGTATCTCGATTGGATTGACCCAACCACTGCTGAAGTCCAGCAGGTTGATGCCTTGCAGCACATCCTGATCCATCATTGCGCCCGCCAGGTTGGCTTTCTGGATGAACATACGACTGTGGTGGATGCTGTTTTTCGGGCACTTCTCGCCCATCAGAATCAACCAATGACCCCCATTGAACTGGGTACCATTCTTGGGAAACAGCCCGAAATTATTCTAAAAACACTCTCCGGTCCTCAGGTTTATAAAGGCATTCGCCCCCGTCAGGGTTGACGGGATGGAAAGTAAATAATCACCACCAGGCCAATCAGAAAGACCACCAGGCCAATTAATGGATTGCCAGACATAATCAGATCTGGATATGCCAAAACAATCAACAGAACCACAATACCAATAACCCCAAAAATGATGCTGGAGGGAATTCTTCTTAAAAGACGGATCCCTCCAGTGATGTTTTGCTTAACCCCTACCACTACACTATTCTTCACTTTTGAGATATCCAGCAGACTTTGCATTTGAATGGCAAGTCCGCATTGACTGCATCGCCATGATTTTTTGGATACATTGTCAGCCAAAGCTGTTCCACAGTTAGGACAATAATGCGGTGTAAAATCAACAACTGCTTTCATAGATGCGCCTGATTATGTTGGACAAAATGGCATTTCTTGGATAAAATAAGATCGTTGTTACCCGCCCCAGTAGCTCAATCGGACAGAGCAGGTGCCTTCTAAGCACAAGGCTGATGATTCGAGTTCATCCTGGGGCATTTTATTTTTACCTATTATATATCCCATTTCCTTTTACATGGTATCCAGCACCTTTCTCATCCGTATGTGATTTTTCCCCTCGCCAGGCGTTTTTGGCAAACGCTGGTTTATGGTAAAATTGAATCGGGTAAAAAATGAGACGATTTCTTTAATTTGCTTACCTCCAAGACAAGATAGAAAAAAGGGACAATTCCTTGAATCATGCCAGCTTGAACAATCCGCTTGAGGAATCCAATCAAGAAACCCTGATCACCCTTGCCATTCTCCCCTTGCGAGGAATGGTTGTGTTTCCCCAGACCATTGTCCCTCTGACCATTGGACAACCTCGTTCTATCCGTCTGATAGATGATGCTGTGGCCGGCGATCAACAAATCGGCTTGCTGGCTTCGAAAATTCCCGAACTTGAAACACCTAATCCTGGCGAATTGTTTACAATCGGGACAATGGCAAAGGTCCACCGCCTGTTTCGTGCGCCTGACGGCACCATTCGTCTGCTGGTTCAGGGCTCTGAGCGCTTTGAAGTGGTCGAATTTTTACAGACCGAACCCTATATCAAAGCCAATGTCCGCCTGCGCCCCGAAGTTTTGGAAACCAGCCTGGAAGTTGACGCCCTCTCTCGAAATGCCCGTGATCAATTCACCCGCATTTCTGAAATCATGCCCACCATTCCAAAGGAATTGGCGGCTTCCATTGCCTCCATTGAAAATCCCCTGGAAACCGTTTACACCATCGCCAATTTTCAGCGCATGCCTCCTGAAGATTCACAGACCATTCTTGAGATCGATCATATCAAAGAAAAGCTTCTGAAATTGGTCAATATTCTGTCTCATGAATATGAGGTTCTGGAACTGGGGCAAAAGATACAAAATCAGGCTCGCTCAGAAATCGAGAAAATGCAGCGGGAATATTTCCTGCGCGAACAAATAAAGGCCATTCAACGCGAACTGGGTGAAGGACGCGATCAAAATGCGGATTATGACGAATTCAAAGAGCGCATCAGTGCGCTCAACCTGACACCTGAAGCCGAAAAACAGGCTCGCAATGAGCTAGATCGTCTCTCCCGCCTCTCGGTCAGCGCGGCGGAATATGGCGTCATTCGTACCTATCTGGAAACCCTTCTGTCCCTCCCCTGGTCCACCTCAACTGAAGATCACCTTGACATCCCTCTGGCCCGATCCATTCTCGATCAGGATCACTATGGATTGCAGGATGTAAAGGAAAGAATCCTTGAGTACCTGGCAGTGAGAAAATTGCGCCTTGAGCGAAAAGATGAACTGGTTGCTGCCTCGCCAGATTCGATTCGCCGTCTGCGTGAAGGGGTGATCTTGTGCTTCGTTGGCCCACCCGGCGTCGGGAAAACTTCCCTGGGCCAATCCATTGCCCATACCATGGGCCGAAAATTTATTCGCATCTCGCTGGGGGGTGTTCGAGATGAGGCGGAAATTCGCGGCCACCGCCGCACCTACATTGGTGCCATGCCCGGCAGAATCATCCAGGCCCTTCGCCGGGTGGAAACCAAAAATCCAGTTTTCATGTTGGATGAAATTGATAAACTCTCTTTTGATTTTCATGGAGACCCGGCTTCTGCCTTGCTTGAGGTGCTCGACCCCGAACAGAACAGCGAATTCAGGGATCATTACCTTGAAGTGGCCTTCGACCTCTCACAGGTCATGTTCATCACCACAGCCAACCAGCTCGATACCATTCCCATGGCGCTTCTGGATCGTATGGAAATCATCCAAATCTCCGGTTACACAGAAAATGAAAAGACCGCCATTGCTCAGCGCTATCTTATTCCCAGACAAATCCACGAAAACGGGCTGCGGTCAACGGAAATCAGTTTTGAACCTTCAGCCATCCAGACCATTATCCGTAATTACACCAAAGAATCTGGTGTACGCAACCTGGAAAGGCAAATTGGCTCCGTTTGCCGAAAAACAGTAACCCAGATTTCTGAAGACAAAACCAACGCTATTGTGATGGATGGCGACAAGGTCCGGGCACTTCTGGGGCAGCCTCTGTATCGCGGCCCGGAAGAAGTCATTGCCCGCACCGCCACGCCAGGCGTTGCCATTGGTCTCGCCTGGACTCCCGTAGGCGGAGATATTTTGTTCATCGAAGCCACCCGCATGACGGGAAGTAAGGGATTTCAAATTACCGGATCCATCGGTAATGTCATGCAAGAATCAGCTCAGGCCGCCTTGTCATATGTCCGCTCCAGAGCTGCCGATTTTTCCATCCCCGCTGATTTCTTTGAAAAAACGGATATTCATCTCCACATTCCCTCTGGAGCGCAGCCCAAAGACGGTCCTTCCGCCGGTGTAACCCTGGTAACCGCCCTGGTCTCCCTTTTAACCGGCCGGCCGGTCAAACACGATGTTGGAATGACCGGAGAAATCACCCTGCGGGGCCTGGTTCTGCCGATCGGTGGCGTCAAGGAAAAAATCCTCGCTGCCCATCGCTCCGGTTTGGCTTCGGTGATCCTGCCTTTGCGAAACCAGCCTGACCTAGAAGACCTGCCTCCGGAGGTTCTGTCAGAAATAAAAATCATCTTCGTCCAGACAATCGACGAGGTTCTGGTTCATGCTCTTGAAGATAATGGGGCATCAATTTAAGGAAGGAAGTTAGAAATGACAAAACAGCGCGTTCTTCTCATTGAAGATGATCCTACCATGCTTTCTCTATTAAAAATTTTGCTTGAAATGGAAAACTTCATCGTTGATGTTTTTGAAGGAAAAGAACTCAGCGACCTGATCCAGCAAATCACCGCTACCCCGGCTGATATCATCCTAATGGATGTTTATATGCACTATTTTAATGGTCTCGATGCTCTGGCAGCCATCCGTGCGTCTGCGGTTCATCAACCCGGCATCATCATGACGTCAGGCATGGATCTTGAAGACAAATGTCTGGCAATGGGTGCCGACGCATTTATTATGAAACCTTACATGCCAGATACTTTGGTAAAAATCATCAAAGAACAGGCATCGCCCGAAGCATGAAAACACTTGCCTTATTTACCTATGTCATCAACAAGGAGCATTCCAGTGGGGAAAAAAACTAACCGTAATTCCATGCAGTGGTATACTGTTGATCTGCACTTGCACACTCCGGCTTCGAGCGATTTCCAGCAGCCAGAATTATCTTATCTGGAGATTCTGCAAAGAGCCGAACAACGCGGTCTTTCCATTATTGCCTTTACCGATCACAACACCATTGCCGGCTACCGGAAAATGATGGATGATTTGCAGCAGCTCACCTGGCTGGAAAAATCTAACCGTCTGCTGCCTGAAGAACGCAGCCGCCTGGCCGAATATAATCGTCTCCTCAATAAAATCCTGGTTCTCCCGGCTTTTGAATTCTCCGCCACCTTCGGCTTTCATATTCTGGCCCTGTTCTCCCCACAAAAACCCGTTCGGGAAATAGAACATCTGCTGCTGTCGCTGAATATTCCTGGAAACCAGCTGGATGAAGGTTCTGCCACGGTGGGCGCAACCACCGATGTCTTAACTGCTTACCAGATGATCAAACACGCTGGCGGCCTTGTCATCGCCGCCCATGCCAATTCCAGCAACGGCGTGGCCATGCGCGGCTTCAATTTCGGCGGCCAGACCAAAATCGCCTATACGCAGGATATTAACCTGGATGCACTGGAAGTCACGGACCTGGAACAAAAAGGCCCTCGCACCACCGCCGCCTTCTTTAACGGCACAAAACCCGAATACCCCCGCCGGATGCATTGCATTCAAGGCTCCGATTGCCACCGTTTATCCATGGATCCTGCCAGAAAGAAAAATTTGGGGGTTGGCGACCGCCCGACGGACCTTCTTTTATCCGATTTGAGCTTTGAGGCACTCAAAGACCTGTTCACCAGCAATGACTTTTCCCGCACTCGCCCTCATCGCCACAAAGAGGAACCCGCTTTTGATTACCTGCAGGCTGCCATCGAAGAAGGCGCCAATATTGTTCAATCCTTCCACGATTCCATGACCATCCGCGGCGGCAAGCTCTATGCCATCATCGCAGATACCTGCGCCTTTGCCAATACAAATGGAGGCACCCTCTATATTGGGTTGAGCGATGAGCCCAAAAAACAGATTCTGGGTGTGCCCGAAGTTGAACAATCCATGGTGACCCTGGAAAAAGAAATTGCCAAACGGATCACCCCTCCCCTCCAATGCTCCCTGGATATTCAAGATTATAAAGGCAAAAAATTGATCCGGGTACTCGTTCCACGCGGGTCTGATCTTCCATATGCCGTGGATGATAACCGCATTTATATCCGCGAGGAAGCCGAAACCGGCCTGGCTGTCAGAGATGAAATTGTGAATCTGGTTTTGCGTAATAATCAGCTCCTTTCTTCCCAGCCTGTTCCCCTGCCAGCCGCCACGCCCGTGATTGCCGCAGCACCAGAAGAACCCCAAAAAGAGCAGCCCCCTGAGCCGCCTTCCCCCTCCGCAAAAGATATCTCCCCACGCACCGGGGTGGAAATCCTGGCAGTGGATACTTCCGGAGATACGGCCTATTACACCATGCGCGACCTTCGCAATGGCAATATTGTGAATAATGTCACTCAGGTTTCTGCCAGAAAATTATGGCAATATGCCATTCACCAATACCTTGAAATTGCTCCGCAAATATCCCAGTTGAAAATTCAATGGGTCAAAGATTTGGGTCTGGTGAGGCGGCAAAAGCAGGGCAATTCTTCCCGGTTTGATTTGGTTCAAAAAACACCTGCCGGATACCGCTATTTCTTTGGTGTGACCCCAGATGGTATTCACGGTCCCTGGAAACAACTGGTTGGTGAGGAGGATAACTGATGCCGGCCATCCGTGTGGGCATTTTGACTCTTTCGGACCGCTCTTTCAGGAATGAAAGACCAGATCTTTCTGGTCCTGCCCTGGTGGAGCATTGCCAGAAAATTGGCTGGTCTGTGTCCAAAACCGCCATCCTGCCGGATGACCTTGCCCCCATCAGCAGCCTTCTGATAGATTGGGCCGATTCCAATGAATTGGATCTGATTCTGACCACGGGTGGCACAGGTTTTGCTCCCAGAGACAACACTCCTGAGGCCACCCTGGCTGTCATCCATCGGGCGGCTCCTGGCCTGGCAGAAGCCATGCGTTCGGCCAGCCTGACCATCACCCCGCATGCCATGTTATCCAGAGCTGCAGCCGGTATCCGCAACCGCACCCTGATCATCAACCTCCCTGGAAGCCCCAGGGCCGCCATCGAAAACCTGCTGATCATTCAACCTGTTTTGCCTCATGCCGTTCAACTTCTTCAAGAAGATGCCGCCTCTGAAGCAGGACATGCTTTTCAGGATAAGAAAAAAAGCGAATATGGCCACCTCCAACCCTGAATCCAATTCGGAAGCCCCCAAAAAAGTGCCCACCTCCAAGCTTCGTCTGGGCATTCTCCTCAGCCTGGCAGTTCTTGCCGTTGCCAGCCTGGTTGTTTTCTTCCCAGAAATCCAGACTCGCATTTCTCCGCCTACTGCCACCATTCCTTCCACCATCACCCCCATTCCCGTTGAAGCACTGGTGGAAATCACCCCTTCCCTTACCATCACAGCCCAGCCGTCCCCTTCTGTCACCCTCCCTCCTCCGCATACCATCACACCGCTGCCGGTGATCCCAGTATCTGATAATTGGGGATTGATGGTTTTTTCTCTGCGAGAAAATGGCACCGCCCATCTCTTTGCATATCACCCGGTCACCCGCCAGATCATTCGCCTGACCAATAACACCTGGGATGATATTTCTCCTTCCATCCATCCCAACGGGAAAAAAGTCGCCTACAGTTCAAGGCAAAATGGCTATTGGGACCTGTTTATCCTGGACCTCGAAACTGGCGAAACATCTCGCGTTACCGATACCCCAGAATACGAAGGCTCTCCCTCGTGGTCTCCCGATGGCAGCTGGCTGGCTTATGAAACCGTGGTCAATGGAAATTTTGATATTTCCATTTTGCAAATTGATAATCCATCAGAAACGATCCTGCTCACCAACAATCCCGCGGCTGAATATGCGCCTTCCTGGTCTCCGTCTGGAAGAAAAATTGCTTATGTGTCCGATCAGAACGGTTTTGCAGAAATTTGGGTCGCCGATCTCGACAAAGTTGATGACCGCTTCTCAAAAGTCGCCAGCCAGTCGGGGCTGAAAAATGCGAACCATCCGGTCTGGTCACCCGATGGGCAGCAGCTGGCCTGGGCAAACCAGGAAAATGGTCTTTCCAAAATTTACTCCTGGGATGGCCAGTTCGTCAGAGAAGAAGGGTTTGGTGAATGGCCGGCCTGGTCGCCAGATCAAGCCCTCCTTGCCTCAGTATATCAGGAACCCAACCATTCACATTTTGCCATCTATGAACGCACAGCCCATGGTTTCTATCTACCGCCCCTGCAGCTCCCCGGACTGGTGGATGGGTTGGATTGGAAAAACGGATCATTGCCTGAAAACTTGCCATCCCAATTAATGTCCGCTGCTCAAACCACGCCCCAGCCGCTATGGACGCCTGCTCTGACAGTCACCCCGCAAGGACCTTCAGGCAGAAATATCCTCGCCATGCTGAACAATGTGAATGTCTCCTATCCATATCTTCAAGACGAAATTGATGAGTCCTTCACCGCCCTGCGATCAAGAGTCGGACAGGAAGCCGGCTGGGACGCACTCTATAATCTGGAAAATGCCATCATCCCCATATCGGTTCCCCTGTCCCCCGGTTTAAAAGAAGATTGGCTCTACACAGGCCGGGCCATTTCCCTTAATCCCGTTTCCATGGATGCCGGCTGGATGATCATCGTGCGCGAAGATTTCGGTGTGGAAACTTATTGGAGAATTTTCCTGCGCGCCCGTTACCAGGATGGCTCTCAGGGAAGACCCATTCCCTTCCGAACATGGGATCTCAATGCCCGTTTCACTGGCGACCCGCAATCGTACGAAGCTGGCGGCAAATTAAGTTCTTCCGCTCCTTCCGGTTACTGGATTGACCTGACCAGCCTGGCCAATGCTTATGGATGGGAAAGACTGCCTTCTCTGGAAAACTGGCGTGTTTATTACCCAGCCATCCGGTTTAATGAATTGGTGATGCGCGACGGCCTTTCCTGGCAGGCGGCGATGAACGAGATTTATCCTCAGGAAATTTTCATCACACCCACCTCTCCTGTTCCTCCCACGGCAACCATTACATCTACTCCCAAATACATGCGCGAGCGGTCGCCCACTCCTTCACCCACGCCCACCATAACTCCCACCCGCAGGCCCACCTGGACGCCAATGCCCTGATCTATTATGAGAACCAACCCTGTGAAACCGACTCTCATCATTATTTCGGTGTGTTTTCTGGTTTTTCTTATGGCAGGTTGCAATTCTGTCACACCGTCCGACACAGCCGAATCATCGTCCACACCTCCCCCAATGGCCGCGGTTGAAGCTGTTGACCCGACTCCCTCGCCAACCCTTGAGGACACGCCGGTCAATTTTCCTGATATGACACCCACCCCCAACCTGATGGCGGCTGTCACGCCCATCCCTGTCAGCGGCAACGGCAGTGACCTTTTGCGCTTCGTATTTCCCACCCCGGCGCCAAAGCCCATTTCCGCCTGGCGCCCGCCACTGTATGAAGCCCCCTGGGCTCCAACCCGTTTTGACCATTTCTTCTTTACCAGACCCATTTCAGCAGATGAAATCAACTGGCCTTTGCCAAATTACCGCTACGGTGCGCCGTGGCCAGATCTTCCCGATGTTATTCATACTGGAATTGATATTGAGGCGCCTGAAGGTGCGCCCATTTACGCTGCCGCACCTGGCAAAGTAATCTGGACGGGATACGGTCTTCAAGGATTGCAGGAAAACCAGAATGATCCTTATGGCATGGCAGTCCTCATTCAGCATGATTTTGGTTACGAGGGGCGCCGCCTTCAAACCGTCTATGCTCATATGTCAGAAATCAGTGTCATTTATGGCCAATGGGTAGATACCTCCACACAGCTCGGTCTGGTTGGCAATACCGGTTTTACCACTGGCCCGCATCTGCATTTTGAAGTGCGCCTTTCCGAAAACGGCTGGTATACCACGCGAAACCCTGAATTATGGCTTGCCCCTCCCGAAGGTTGGGGGGTTATGGTAGGTCAAATCATGGGCAACGACGCCCTCCCCATCCCTTTGCATCCAATCACGGTGGTCAGCCTCGAGGCTGACCAGAAATGGAACATGTTGACCTATGGCGGTTCCCCTTCCATCAAAGCCGACCGGTATTACTATGAGAATTTTGTGCTTTCTGATTTGCCCGCGGGAAAATATCTTGTCGAAATTCCCTACGGAGATAAATTGATCGAAAAGGAAATCGAAATCTTTCCTGGCAGGGTCAGTTATTTTTCAATGCAGGGAGATCGAAAATTTGACATCAATCCCTCGCCAAAAATCCCGGCCTCTTTTTGGGAATCGGTTCTGAGTAACGGCACAGGGGATGTTGAAACCAATACCCCTTGACATGCCGAACGTCTGTGCTATAATTTTATCATTGACCCGCAACGGTTCATACACAAAATCAATTTTCTAACTTCAGGAGAATAATCATGGCCCGTAAAACTACCCCCACCCCTACCCCTTCTCAGGTTTCTGGTTCAGATGAAGCCCGGCGCGCCGTTCTGGATAAAGCCGTGGGCGATATTCTAAAACGTTATGGCGATGGCGCCATCATGCGTCTGGGCGAAGCCCAGCACCACACCGAAGCTATTCCCACCGGCTCTCTGTCTCTGGATATTGCCCTGGGCGTCGGCGGCGTTCCGCGCGGGCGCATCACCGAAATCTACGGTCCCGAATCGTCCGGTAAAACGACCATCTGCCAGCATATCGTTGCCGAAGCGCAGCGTGCCGGCGGTATGGCAGCCTATATCGATATGGAACATGCGGTTGATCCAGCTTATGCTGCAAAATGCGGCGTCAACATTCAAGATTTGCTCATTTCCCAACCTGACACCGGTGAGCAGGCGCTTGAAATTACCGAAACCCTGGTCCGCTCTGGCGCTGTGGATGTGATTGTGGTTGACTCCGTCGCTGCCCTGGTGCCCCGCGCTGAAATCGAAGGCGATATGGGCGACGCATCAATGGGTATGATGGCCCGCCTGATGTCTCAGGCTCTGCGCAAATTGTCCGGTGCCATCAACCAGACCAAAACCTCTGTCATCTTTGTCAACCAGCTTCGCCAAAAAATTGGCGTCATGTTTGGCAACCCTGAAACCACAACCGGCGGCCTTGCTCTAAAATTTTACGCCTCTGTCCGCCTTGATGTGCGCCGCGTTCAATCCATCAAAGTTGGCGAAGAGGTCATCGGCAACCGGGTTAAAGTTCGTGTGGTCAAGAACAAAGTGGCTGCGCCTTACCGCACCGCGGAATTCGACATCATGTTTAACGAGGGTATTTCCAAGGTGGGCGATATCATTGACCTTGCCACACAGATGGAAATTCTGACCAAGCGCGGCGCTTTCTTCTCCTTTGGTGAAGTCCGGCTTGGCCAGGGACGTGAAAACGCTAAAGAGTTCCTGCGCCAGAACACGGTGCTTTGCGACGAAATAGAAGCCGCCGTTCGCAAACAGGCGCTGGGCGGCAACCTGCCTATCGGCATGATCGGCCTGGGTACAGAGGACGATGGAAGCGAAACGGATGAATAGCTCTCAATCATTTTTGAGCAATGGGCATAGGAGATCTTCTCCTATGCCTTTCTTCAACTGTCTGGTTCTCCTTTTTTTCCTCTTGCCCGTTGCGGCCTGCCAATCTGCCACCCCAACTCCGGCCCCATTCAAAGCCCCCACTGTGGCAGCCCCGCCGGCCACCCCAACCTCCACCCCTGCCCCAACCTCTGCAACTCCTCTGACAACCCCAACTGCCAAGCCCTGCACCAATAATCTCACCTATATTGAGGACGTCAATATTCCCGACGGCAGCGAGGTTCTCCCAGGTGTTCCCCTCATCAAACAGTGGAAAGTGAAAAACTCAGGCGATTGCAACTGGAACGATCAATACCATTTGAAATTCATGGATGGTATGGAAATGGGTGCCGAACCTGAACAGGCGCTTTACCCGGCCCGGTCAGGCTCTGAAGCCATTATCACATTGAGGTTCACTTCTCCGCCTGAAGCGGGAACGTACTTCAGTTCCTGGCAGGCCCATGATCCATCCGGCATTCCCTTTGGCGATCCAATCTATATTGAATTTGTGGTCAATCCCGAACTGACCCCTACATCCCAGCCCTGATCCACCATCAAAAAGAGGAGCCGGAAAAAAACCGGCTCCTCTTTATTTCCTGTATCAAACAGAATCGATTTAGGTGCCTTCTTCCCAGGAATTGAGATAGGCAAGCTGTTCAGCCGTTAAGAGGTCCAGCTTGACGCCCATAGCGTTCAGTTTAAGGCTGGCAATTTCACGGTCAATGGCGTCAGGCACGCTGTAAACCTTCTTGGCCAGCTGCGCCGCGTTCTTAACCATGTATTCAGCACTGAGCGCCTGGTTGGCAAACGACATATCCATCACACTCGCAGGGTGTCCTTCGGCAGAGGCAAGGTTAATCAGGCGGCCCTCGCCCAACAGGTTGATGACCCGGCCATCTTCCAATTGATACTGCTCAACAAAAGGACGAACCAATTTTTTGCTTACAGCCATCTTTTCAAGCGCAGGAATATTGATCTCAACATTAAAGTGGCCGCTATTCGCCACAATGGCGCCATCTTTCATGTTTTCAAAATGATGCTTGTCAATGACATTGAGATCGCCCGTGACGGTGACAAAAATATCGCCTTCGCGCACAGCCTGGTCCATCGGCATGACCCGGAAACCATCCATGACGGCTTCAAGAGCCGGCAGCGGATCAATTTCGGTGACAATAACATTGGCGCCCATACCGCGGGCGCGCATGGCCAGACCGCGGCCGCACCAACCGTAACCGGCCACCACAAAGGTTTTGCCAGCCAGCAGGATATTCGTCGCGCGGATAATGCCGTCAATCGTTGATTGACCAGTGCCGTAGCGATTATCAAAGAAGTGTTTGGTCATGGCGTCATTCACAGCAATCACCGGGAACGCCAGAGCATTATCTGCTGCCATGGCGCGCAGGCGAATCACACCGGTGGTGGTTTCTTCTGTCCCGCCCACAACGTTCTGAATCAAATCGCGGCGTTCTTTATGCAGAACGCTGACCAGATCCGCCCCATCGTCCATCGTCATGTGCGGTTTATGATCCAGCGCAGCATGCAGATGTTTGTAATAAGTGGCGTTGTCTTCGCCCTTGATGGCATACACGGGAATTTCGCTGTGCGCCACCAGAGAAGCGGCCACATCATCCTGGGTGGAAAGAGGATTGGATGCCGTCAGAACAATGTCAGCGCCGCCTGACTGCAAAGTCAGGATTAAATTGGCGGTTTCGGTGGTCACATGTAAACATGCCGAAACGCGCAGCCCCTTCAAGGGCTTTTCTTTGGCAAACCGTTCGCGGATGAGCCGCAGAACAGGCATTTCGCGCTCAGCCCATTCAATACGCCGGCGCCCGCCTTCAGCCTGATTCAAATCTTTCACATGGCTTTCCATAACAATTAGGCTCCTATATTTTAACCTTCAAACTATGAGAGTTGATCCAGAACGCCGTGATCATCAAAATGACGGCGAAATCTTGCCACAAATTCGGCCGGGGTGTATTGGTGATTCTGAGTGCCTTTTTGTTCAAGGCAATAGGCCGCGGCCAGCGAGCCCATTTTTCCACAAATATCCCAATCAAAGCCTTTGGAAAATCCGGTCAGGAAACCACCCCTGAATGCATCGCCGACACCGGTGGGATCTTGAATTTTCTCCACCGGGGCAACAGGAATGCGGTATTCCTTTTGATCTGTATAAATGACGGCACCATCCGCACCCAGAGTAACGACTACATGGGGCACAAGCCTGATAATATCTTCTTTGCTCAGCTGTGTATGCTTCTGAAGCAGTTCAAACTCATATTCATTCACGAACAGGAACTTGGCGCCTTCTACACCCGTTCGCAAATCCTTGCCTTCCATGCGAACCACCTGCTGGCTCGGATCATAAACATACGGAATACCCAATGCCTTGCACTCTGCCACATACAAATTCATTGCGGCGGGGTCAGTTGGAGAGATCATAACCAGATCATTGGCACTGACCTGCGCATCACGCAGTGAAACCTGGGCAGCATCCGCCATGGCGCCGGGGTAAAAGCTGGCAATTTGAGAATTGGTCACATCCGTGGTTGCAAAAAAGGAAGCAGTGAACTTATCCTCGATGATCTTGACCCCGGAGGTGTCCACGCCTCGCTTTTCAAGCCAGGCGCGGTAATCGCCAAAATCCTGACCGGCCGTTCCAATCACCCGCGGGTGCAGTCCCAGCAAAGCCAGTGTGTAGGCAATATTTGGACCTACCCCACCGCGTTGCTTAACCATTGAATCAACCAGAAATGACAGGCTGATGGATGATAAATGTTCCGGCAGAATATGGTCTTGAAAACGGCCCGGGAAAGTCATTAAATAATCGTAAGCGATGGAACCTGTGCAAATGATCGTCATGATGGGATCTCCTTTTATGCACCTTTGAGAGTTTCGGGCAGGTGAAGGTGGAACGGCGGTCTGATGATACCTTTTTCAGTCACCAAACCAGATAACAGGCGGTTTGGGGTAACATCAAACGCTGGATTTCGGGCCGTGGCGCCTCTGGGGGTTGCACGCTCACCCTTGATCTGGATATCCAGAACTTCATCGCCTTCCCTTTCCTCAATCGGAATTTCATCTCCACTGGAAAGCGTAAGATCAACAGTCGAGGATGGAAAGACAGAATACACAGGAACGCTGTTATCATAAGCTGCCAATGCCAACATGTATGAACCCACCTTGTTCGCCACATCGCCGTTTGAGGCCACCCGGTCAGCGCCAAAAAACACTTTTTGAACCTGTCCTGAACGTAAAAAATAGCCGGCGGCATTATCAGAAATAATATCGAAGGGAATACCGTACTGCTGCAATTCCCAGGCGGTTAATCTTGCCCCTTGCAGCCGCGGCCTGGTTTCATCCACCAGAACATGAATCTTTTTTCCTTGTTCAAAAGCCAGGCGAATGACCCCCAGAGCTGTTCCCCAATCAACCGTGGCCAAAGCGCCAGTATTGCAGTGATGAATAAGGGTATCGCCATCATCAATCAGTTCCGCGCCAAAGGCGGCGATTTTCTTATTAATTTCAACATCTTCATCTGCAATCTGCTGTGCCTTCGCCAGAAGAGCGTTACGCAGATCGTGAATGGAACCCTGATGTAATTTTACCAGGCTCATCATCTGATCCAGTCCCCACTTCAAATTGACCGCCGTAGGACGTGAAGCATTCAAAACCTGATACGCTGTTTCCATATCTTTCAGAAATGCTTCCCCATCCTGTGCGCTGCTTTGAAAACCAGCCATGGCCATGCCAAAGGCACCAGCAGCACCGATGGCCGGTGCACCGCGAATCACCATGATCCGGATCGCTTCAGCCACCTCCTGATAGGTGGTATAGGTAACCAACTCGAGACGCTCTGGTAAAATTCGCTGGTCAATCATTTGTAAAGCAGCTGATGATGGAACCCATTCTAATGTCCGCATAAATTCCTTCTATATGAGAGACAGTGATTGGATTTCCTTATCAGGCTCATTGGCACTGGAAATTTGATATCCGTTCTCACTATCCCTGCTTCTGGGATCATAAATCAGGTTTCATTTTACCATACCCCTTTTTTCTGTCAACTTCTAACCAGAAACCTAACCCGGTATTTCGCCTCATTTTCAGTTTCATCAATTTTTTTGCCTGTTCGGTCTTGACCCGGGTGTGATGAGCCAGGTCAAAAATGCCTGACACCCTTTTTTCCACCTTTGGAGAAGCTCAAAGTTTCCCACTGTGGTATGGTGGAGAAGGGAACAGCAATGGTTTTATCCACCTGAGTGACACAGGCGGCACCCCGGAATGAATCTGACTGTGTTCCTGAAGTCGCATTTTGTCTTGACCAAAATTTCAAGGAACTGAGCCGATCCTCGTTTTCTAAGGTAAAATAAACCTATGAAAAAAGTGATCGTCCTCAGCATTGTCATTTTGTTGCTCCTGGGTGGCTGCGTGCTGCCTTCCATTCCATTTCTATCCGATTTTTCCCCAACGCCAACCCTGTCATCCACGCCAACCCCTTCCCTGACACCCACCCAAACGCCAACTCCGACAGCTACTTTCACCGCCACTCCGGCGCCAACCCAGCCGCCATCCATTCAATTGAATGACGCAGATGCAGCCTTATTTGATGGCGATTATGAAAAAGCGCTTGCTCTATATCAGGGTGCCTTCTCGGGAACCAACGACCCTTCCATTCAGGCATCGGCTCTGTTTGGGCAGGGCAAAATTGCCTACCTTCAATCCAATCTTCCTGATTCATTGCGAACAATGCGCAGCGTCACCGAATTATATTCGAACACACCTGCCCAGGCATATGCATTTTATTACCTTGGACTGATATACACAGACCTCCAGCGCTATAACGAAGCCATTGAAGCATTTACAGGCTATACATCCCGCCGCCCCGGTATATTGGATGCGGAAGTATTCGAAAAACAGGGTGATCTTTATGCGCTTGTTGATAATCATGCCGCGGCAATAGAAATGTATCAAAAATCACTTTCTGCCATGCCAGAAGGTTTCTATGAGGCTTTGCAAATTAAAATTGCCCGCACTTATTTAGAGTCGGCTGATTATGAAACAGCAATCAGCCTTTTTCAGGTCATTCTGGAGCAAACCAATTCCGATTACACCCGGGCACAAATGGAATTTCTCATCGGACAGGCTTATCTCACCCTCGGAAAAACCGATGACGCTTATCAGCATTTTGAAACCGCCGTTAACCAATATCCGCGCTCCTATGATGCCTATTCCGCTCTGGTTACGCTTGTGAATGCCGGCGTACCTGTGGATGAATTGAACAGAGGGTTGATTGATTATTATGCCGGCCAATACAATCTAGCCATTCAAGCATTTGACCGCTACCTTGCACAGAATGCAGATCACGATGCAACGGCTCATTATTACAAGGCACTGGCCCTGCGAGAACTGGGCTTAGTCAAATATCCCTTCGGGTCTGATCCGCGCAATTTGCCCGATATGACCGGTGTTCCTGAAGATCAGCAAGCCATTTCTGAGTTTGACCTGATCATCAAGGATCACGCCGAAGATTCACGCTGGATCATGGCCTGGGATGAAAAAGCCTACACCCAATGGTATTACCACGGCAGCTATGCGCAGGCTGCTCAAACCCTTCTCGATTGTGTATCTAAAGCGCCTCAAAGCAATCTTGCTCCCCAATTTATTTATGACGCCGGCCGAAATTACGAGCGCGCCAACATGCTTTCCGAAGCAGCCAGTACCTGGGAACGTCTGGCAGATGAATACCCGTCTGCTGAGATGACCATCCAGGGAGTTTTCTTCGCGGGTATTTCCCGTTACCGCCTCGGAGAGTTCCCTGAAGCCAGAAGACTGTTTCAGCGCGCCTTGATGCTTTCTACAGCACCTAAAGATGTGGCTGCAGCCAATTTATGGATCGGTAAAACCTACCAACAAGAGGGTAATGCCATTGATGCGTCAGCTTCGTGGCAGGCAGCTATCAGCGCCGATCCAACAGGTTATTATAGCGAACGAGCCAGAGACCTTGTTTTAGATAGACCCGCATTTTCAGCGACTGCCATTCTGGACTTTGGTTTTGATTTGAACCAGGAACGAATCCAGGCCGAATTCTGGCTGAAATCCACCTTCGCCATTCCTCCCGAAACAAATTTATCCAGTCCGGGTACGCTCGCAAACAATCCTTATCTCATCCGCGCTTGGGAATTCTGGCACCTGGGCCTGTATCAAGAATCGCGCACAGAAATTGAATATCTCAGGGAACAGGTAAAAGATGACCCGGCTGCATGTTTTGTACTTCTTCCGACTCTCCTGGATCTGCGGTTTTACCGTTCTGCCATTTTCACCAGCCGGCGAATTCTCACTCTCGCAGGGCTCGACGATGCCGCAGCCCTGGATGCTCCTGCATATTTCAATCACATCCGCTTTGGACCATATTACAAAGAGATTGTCCTCGAGACCGCCAGTGCAGAAGCATTCGACCCCTTATTCATCTTCAGCATCATCCGGCAGGAAAGCATGTTTGAAGGCTTTGTCCAATCTTCTGCCGGTGCGCGAGGATTAATGCAATTGATGCCTGCAACCGCTGAAAATGTTGCCTATAATTGGGGCTGGCCGGATGAATATTCTGCCAATGATTTATACCGCCCCTATATCAATATTCCCCTGGGTGTACACTACCTCAGTCAACAGCGCAAAAGCCTTCCTCATCCATATTCGATTCTTGCGGCCTATAACGGCGGACCTGGAAATGCCAGTGCATGGCTGAAACTGGCAGGAGATGATCCAGATTTATTCCTCGAGGTGATCCGGTATCAGGAAACGCGCAACTACGTGACCTATATTTTTGAAAATTACAACATCTACAGGCGCCTGTACGGCCGAAATCCATGAACCAACCCAAGGAAAATTAGGTCTTTATTTATCGCTCATTATTACCTATAATCAAATCATGCTCAGCTTTTCTTTTGCTCAGTTCAAGAAAGCGTCCAACATATGGTAATGCAGCTCGAATTAATCGTTACCCAGGGACCCTATTCCAGCTTCTTCGATGATGTTGCCCGAATTCCCTCTGTGTCTGGCATTCGTTTCAACACCATTATGCCTGTCAAAGAAGAACAAATGGCCGAAAAATTAAAGGAGTTGCGGGAAAGAGCCGGAGAGAAACAGCTATGGTTGGATCTCAAATCCAGACAGCTCAGGATCACTGAATTTGCCCATACCCCCTACACCGCCGTGACGATCAACCACCGCATTTCAGTTAATCTGCCTGCCAAAATCTATTTCGACAACGGTAATTTGATGGCCCATTTGGTGGATATTGATGGGTATCGTCTGATTCTCGAGGAATATACCGGACGGATTTTGGGGCCTGGAGAAGCCCTGAACATCCCCGATGACAGTTTACGGCTTCTGGACCCCTCTCCCCTAACTGAAAGAGATGAACGTTTTCTGGAAGCCAGCCAATCCATTGGCCTGAGACATTTCATGCTTTCTTATGTTGAACACCCGGGCGATATTCTCGCCATTAAACAGGTTTACCCGCAAGCGTTCATTGCCGCCAAAATTGAAAACAAACCGGGTTTAAAGAACCTGGATGCCATTCAGGAAGTTGCCGATGAAGTCATTGCTGCCAGGGCCGACCTGTATACAGAGATTGAAGCACCACAGTTCATTGTTCCAACACTTAAAAAGATCTATCATCTGTGTGGCAAGAAAAGCATTGTTGCTTCTCGCATGTTGAGTTCATTGCTTCACAACCCAATACCTTCTTGCTCCGATATCATGGATATTTATTACCTGAAAGACATGGGCTACACCCGCTTCATGTTTGGCGATGATATCTGTTTTAAGAAAGATATCCTGATGCAAGCCGTACATATTTTCAATTCAGTTTTCAATGAGAAATCATGACCCTTTCAACCCTTAAACTTCGCAATCACACCCTCTGCCCCCCGGTTTATTTGCCCGATGCTACCCTGGCAGTGGTTCGTTCTGTAGATTCATCCGATCTTGAGAATTGTCAGGTGCAGGCTCTGGTGATGAATACCTTTCATTTGATGCAAAAACCCGGTTCGACCACAATCCAGAGCCTGGGCGGCCTGCACCGCATGAGCGGCTGGAAGGGTCCCATCATCACGGATTCTGGCGGCTTTCAAGCCTATTCGCTGATTCGCCAGAATCCAAAATCGGGCAGTCTTTCCGAAAAAGGCATTTCCTTCCAACCCGAAGGAAATGATCGGAAATTTACCCTGACCCCTGAGAAAACCGTTCAACTGCAAATAGCCTATGACTCGGATGTGGTGATTTGCCTGGATGATTGCACCCATGTTGATGCTTCACGAGAAGAACAACAGCTTTCTGTCACCAGAACCATTGCCTGGGCCAAACGCTGCAAAACAGAATTCGTCCGCCAGGTATCCAGCCGCAAACTTGAGGACGCCAACCGCCCCCTTCTATTTGCTGTCATTCAGGGAGGCGGATTTCCTGATCTGCGCCGCCAATGTGCTGAAGCCCTGCTTGAAATTGGTTTCGATGGCTATGGCTTTGGCGGCTGGCCGCTGGATAACGAAGGCCACCTCATTGAGGATATCATCGGGCTCACCCGTGAATTGATCCCGGCTGAATTTCCCATGCACGCCCTGGGTGTGGGCCACCCTGAAAATGTTCTGGCCTGCTACCGCCTGGGTTATGAGCTGTTTGACAGCGCCATGCCCACTCGCGATGCGCGTCACGGCCGCCTCTACACCTTTAATCAGGATCCTCAGAGCGGATTATCCGGCAAATGGCTCAAATACCTGTATATAAACGATGAAAAGCATATCAAATCTGATCGTCCCATCTCTCCATATTGCGACTGCCTGTGCTGCCGCCGGTTCTCCATTGGTTATTTACACCATCTATTTAAAGTAAATGATACCCTCTTTTTCCGTCTGGCGACTTTGCACAACTTGAAATTCATGGTTCAACTGACAGATTCTCTAAGAAAATCGCCTTTTCATTGACCTTTTTTTCTTTTCACCTGTATAATCATCTTGGGTAGGGAAACAATATATGTCAGATGAACTCATCATAAAACAAACTGGAACCATTGATGTTATGAACCGCCTTGCACGCAAAGGCGATATCTGCGTCATGATCAGTACCAGCGATAGCGGTGAAATTAACCAGTTGCGCCGTCAACAGGTCATGTTCAAAAACCTCCTGGGGGGCAGAATCACCGATCTGATCCACCTGACCTGTCAACGTGTAGAACTGCCGGAAGATTTATCCCTTGAGACCTTCCTTCAAAACCTCAACCAGGCGATCAATGCCTATGCACAAACTTTCCCTCTGACTGCCGCAAGCATGCTTCCGGTTTATTCGAATTTTCGCAAGTGCTATATTCTAAAATGGCAAATCGAACCCAATGATGATCTCAGGCATTTTACCCATATGCTGGAAGAAACTCTGCTCTCCATGAATATCCAGTTGATTTACCGGCGCGGATTAATCCTGACCTGGGTCTCTGCTCTCGAAGATATTCCAGAACCCGTTTCAGAGTCAATCCTGGCTATGGCTACTTACCCTCATCATCTTTTCACAGCCACCCGGGTTATCATCAGCCGGATTAATGGTCCCTTTGATTACGAGCGCCTGGCCACACTTTCTATCCCAAAATAAAAAAGCAGGCTTTTCAGCCTGCTCTTCTTCAATAATCAATTATTACACCCGAATATTGGCCCATTCTTCCAGCGTTCGCCGGTCATGAATGGTGATATGGTATTCATTATCAATGGATATACAGCCGTCCCGTTTCAACGAAACCATGGTCTGGTTTACCCTTTTTCTGGAAGCGCCCACCAGTTCCGCTATATCATTTTGAGGCAGCCGGATGGCAATATAAATATCTCCATTGGCCGCTTTCTTCCCATATCGTTCCGCAAAAACCAGAAGCTGCTGAGCCACCCGCCCGTTCACATCCAGGCAGGCCAAACTTTGAATATTGGAGGTTGAAAACCGCAGCCGCTTCGATAAAATACGCAGCAGGTTTCTGGCCAAAACCGGCATAAACTGCATGGCTTCCTCAAGATGATCGCGCGTCATCCAGAACACTTGCGTCTCTTCCAGTGTTCCCACACTGGCAGAACGTTCATCATCATCCAGCAAGCTCAGTTCGCCAACCGTGTCTCCTGGGCCAAGAATGACCACTGTTACTTCGCTTCCATCCACTTGCGGCATAAATACCTTAACGGTTCCCTTATGAATGATGTATACTCTCTCACCCTGATCGCCTGCCGTGATAATATCAACGCCAGCCGGGTAAGTGGCATAATTCAAGCGGTCAGCAAGCCAGCTTTGCTGCTTCTCATTCAATCCCGCAAACATGGGAATCCCATCAAAAACCAGGGTCCATTTCTCTTTTTGTATCAACGGCCTCACTCCATGCCAGGTTTCTGTCAGCGCAATCATGGCTGCCTCCTTTCAATTATACGCCCTTACTGAAAATGTCAATGGCGATCAAACTTCCGAATCCACCATGGCTTTCTTTGCATTGGCTTCCAAAGCCTGATTAACCAGAACCATAGTGAGCCCTTCATAAGCAGCCATGGATTGCGGAAACAGTTTGCGGGCGAAGGCTTGAACCTGATCCATTTGCTCATCGGTGTATTCCGGAGCGTGATGGAAAAGAACCAGCTGGCCAACCTGAGCATAATGAGCCACATCACAGGCCATATTGACCGTGGAATGTCCGTATCCCTGCACAATGCCGCCCATTTTCCCAACATAATGCTCCTCAGTGTATTGAGCGTCATGGATCAGGATATCTGCTCCTTTGGCGAAGGCAATCGTCCGCTGGTCGCCATTGTGGTACCCTTCCGTATCTGTCGCATACACCATGGACTTTCCAGCATACTCAATCCGGTAATGCAGCACGCCTTCGGGATGCCCGTAAGAACGCATCACTCGAATTTTCACCACGCCTGGGTTTTCCTGCGGTAACGGCTCGCTGGCGTGGTAAATGGTGTGGCTTCCATAATCATTGAGAATAATTGTGTCCCGGTCCCGCAGTACGTTGAATGAAAGCCGGGCCGATACATCTTCTAGCCGCACGGGAAAATAAGGCGGGCACATCATGGTTAACAGGGTCTCTTCAGGGTTGCTTCCGCCAAAAGCCGGCCCCATTATGGCGCCCTGGGTCTTTGGAAAGAAATTGGGAGCAAAGAAAGGAAATCCCTGATTGTGGTCATGGTGAAGATGGCTGAACAGCAGCGTGTAGCGCATGGCCTGTCCAGTCTGAAAAGACTTCTTAACCATCGTCTGGCCCAAAGGGATAATACCGGTTCCTGCGTCCAGAATGATCAGGTGGTTCTTAACCGTCACAGCCACGCAAGAGGTGTTGCCGCCGTACCCCATTGAATCCCGCCGGGCAATCGGGTAACTGCCGCGCACACCCCAGAACTGCACTGTAAACTCGCTCAATTTTTCGTTCATTTCTGCCTCCTTGTCTTGAATAAAGCGTTTTCTCTTTTCGTCCTCATTATTCCGTACTTTGGCGCTTGTCACAAGGAAATATTTCTCACCCCGCCGTTTTTTAACAACTCTTTCTAAAGTGATATAATCCAAATATCATGCAATAATAAAGGACAATTGTGATTACGTCGCGGTTTCCTGCATTTACCTTCCCCAATTTTCGCATTTTCCTGGCCGGTCAGTTTATTTCGCTGATCGGTTCCTGGATGCAATCCACAGTGCAGCCCTACCTGGCATATCGGCTTACCAGTCAGCCATTCTATCTTGGCCTGGTTGGTTTCGCCCAAACATTGCCCGCATTATTTTTCATGCTCTGGGGCGGCGTCATCATTGAACGGCTGGAAAAGCGTAAAGTGGTTCTGGTCATGCAAACCATATTGATGCTCCAGGCATTTATGCTGGCCTTTTTTGCTCTCACCGGTCTTATCACCATCTGGCATATCATCGTCCTGGCCTTCATCCAAGGCTTAGCCAACTCAATTGAAATCACCGCCCGCCAATCCATGATGGTGGAACTGGTCGATAAGACAGCCTTACCCAATGCCATTGCCTTAAATTCTGCAACCTTCAACCTGGCGCGGGTTCTTGGCCCCACTCTTTCGGCACCATTTCTGGTCTTTCTTCAGGATAATGGCGAAGGTTGGGCTTTCTTTGCCAACGGCGTTTCCTTTCTGTTTGTGATAGCCAGCCTGCTTCTTATCAAAACCAAATCCCAGGTTCGAAATGATGTCGAAAAGCTGTCCATAATAGAAGATTTCAAAGACGGGCAGCGGTATATTTTTTCCACCCCCATCGTTGCCATGTTGATTGTCCTGGTCACTGTGCCGGGGCTCTTTGGCTTTCCTTTCACGCAGCAGATCCCGGTATTCGCCCGGGATGTGCTCCATGAAGTCAATGATACGGCGGCGGCTGTCGCCACACGCAACAGCCTGATGGTAACAGCCCAGGGTGTTGGCGCACTCATCGCTGCGCTTACCCTGGCCATGTTCAGCACAATGCGCAGAAAAGGCCCCTTACTAATTAGTGGGCAGATCGTTTTCGCCTTGGGTCTGATCGGTCTCTCTTTTTCACGCACCCAAAACCTTGCGCTGCCCTTGATGACCGTGGCGGGTTGGGGCATGGTAACCCAGCTTGCTCTGACCAATACCCTTATCCAGATCACCGTACCTGATCATCTTCGCGGCCGTGTGATGAGCACTTATCTATGGGCCATGCAGGGCATTTCTCCCTTTGGAAGCCTGTTAATTGGATCATTAGCTCAATCATTGGGAGCCTCGCAGGCTGTCGCCATCGGCGGTTTCACCTGTTTAATCGCCTATTCATTGGCCCATCTGTTTAAATCAGACATTCGGAGAGCCTGATCCCAATGAGCCTTGATCACCTCATTGAAATATGGAAATCGGATCCCGATTTTTTTGAACAGGTGTGTGCCTGGCAGGTTTCTCCCGCAGTGACATCTCAAGAGGTTCCTCTCCCTGACAGCCTCTCCCCTATCCTTGTTCGTCAGTTGAATCAAAACGGAATTTTTTCGCTTTACTCGCATCAATATACAGCCTGGCAGGCCGTTGAAAATGGCGAGAATGTGGTCATCGCTTCCAGCACAGCCAGCGGTAAAACCCTGGCCTACAACCTGCCCGTTCTCAACACCCTGCTGGCTGATTCAAAAGCTCGAGCACTTTATCTTTTCCCAACCAAGGCACTCGCTCACGATCAACGTGAAACCTTGCATGCCTTATCTCTGGCTGGAATCAATGCCGAGCTTTATGATGGCGATACAGCCAGTCATCACCGCCCCGGCATTCGTCAGCAGGCTCGCGTTCTTTTAACCAATCCCGATATGCTCCACACCGGCATTCTCCCTCATCACACCCGTTGGGAAGCGTTTTTTCGAAACCTCAAATACATCATCATTGATGAAGTTCATATTTACCGTGGGGTGTTTGGCTCTCATGTGGCCAACCTCATGCGCCGGGTAAAACGGATCACGCGCTTTTATGGCGCTCACCCACAGTTCATCCTCACCTCGGCCACCATCGCCAATCCGCAAGAATTGGCGTCCCGCCTGATTGAAGCCCCTGTGCAGTTGGCCGATAATGACGGCGCGCCGCATGGAGAACGCCATTTCATCATCTATAACCCGCCGGTCACCAATGCTGAACTTGGCCTACGGCGCAGCCTTTTGCTTGAGGCAACCTCCATCACATCTCGCCTGCTCAATCATGGAGTGCAAGCCATTCTCTTTGGCCGGTCCCGCCGCAGTGTCGAAATCATGCTAACCTATTTGCAGCAAACGGTTCCTCAATATAAACATGCCATCCGCGGTTACCGCAGCGGCTACCTGCCAGCCGATCGCCGGGAAATTGAAATGGGTCTGCGCAACGGGCTGATCCGGGCAGTGGTGGCCACCAGCGCACTTGAGTTGGGCATCGATATCGGCAGCCTGGATGCCTCTGTGCTGGCAGGTTACCCGGGAACCATTGCCTCAACCCGCCAGCAGGCCGGCCGTTCCGGCCGCAAGCAGTCCACCTCCCTGGCCATCCTCATTACCTCCGCGACCGCTCTCGATCAATTTCTGGCCAGGAACCCCGCTTACCTGCTCGGCCGCAGTCCAGAACAGGCTCTGATCCAGCCTGATAATTTGTTAATTCTGCTCTCCCACATCCGCTGCGCAGCCTTTGAACTTCCGTTCTCCGCAGGTGATCAATTTGGTCAGCTTGATGCTGATCTCACCCGGCAGTTTCTCGATATTCTCACCCAGGAAAATTTGCTCCATCACAGGCAGAATAAATATTTCTGGGTGGCTGATCAATATCCTGCAGCAAACATTTCCCTCCGCAGTGCATCTCCAGATATCGTCACTCTGCGCTCAAGATCCAACGAGGGATTGCAAACCATTGGGCATGTGGATGCGGCTTCAGCTCTCTGGATGGTTCACCCCGATGCCATCTATCTACACCAGGGTCAATCCTATCAGGTGGTGGATTTGAATTTGCAGCAAGGCACAGCTGATTTGCAGCTGTCAGATGCAGATTATTATACAGATCCACTGTCCGACACGGTGCTGGAATCCCCGGAACCGATCCGGCAAAAGGATAGCCCTGGCAGTCATGCCGTATTTGGGGAAATTGTGGTAACCACTCAGGTTAAGGGATTTCGCAAACTGCGCTGGTATTCTCATGAAATGCTGGGGGCTTTTCCGCTCAGCCTGCCCCCATCTCAATTATTGACCACGGCTTTTTGGCTGTCCATCAATCCTGATACAGTGCAAGCGCTTCAAGATGAAATGCTCTGGTCAGCTGCGCCTAATGATTACGGTCCTGACTGGAACCGCATTCGCAACCAGGTTCGTGCCCGCGATGGGTATCGCTGCCAGGCCTGTGGGGCAGTTGAAATGCAGAAATCAGCGCACCATGTCCACCACAAGCAGCCCTTCCGCTCATTCACATCCCGTGAAGAAGCAAACCGCCTGGATAACCTGATCACGCTTTGCCCAAACTGCCACCACAAAGCCGAACAGGTCGTCCGCATTCGCAGCGGGCTGTCAGGTCTGGCTTATCTTCTTGGCAGCCTGGCTCCTTTGTTTCTCATGTGTGATCCTGAGGATATCGGGGTGGTGTCTGATCCGCAATCCGAGATCACTGCAGGCCAACCCATGGTGGCAATTTATGACCGCGTACCGGGCGGAATTGGCTTAAGTGAGCGTCTTTACGAACTGCACCCCGAATGGACCGCCCAGGCGCTGAAAGCTGTGCAGGATTGCCCCTGCCTGGATGGGTGCCCCGCTTGTGTGGGTCCGGCCGGAGAAAATATGGCTGGTGGTAAAAAAGAAACCATTGCCATTCTTGAGAAATTACTGGCCTGATGGCCACCGGCCCGTTTCAAGCCGTTTTTTTATGCCCTGGTTAAGCCCTTTCAGCATTTCCTCAAATTCCTTTTCATCGCCCACCACCCGGGCGCGTTTATCCAGGCTGGCCAGAAAATAGGTCACCCATTCTCCCATTTCCCTCGGGTAAGGCGCCACCTGCAGTAATTCAAAAACGGTGTCATCCACCATTTCTTTAAATTCATTTAATTCAGCCATAAGCTTCACCTCAAAAATTTCCAGATGTGGTATATTTTACATCAACTATGGACTCGCTCACCAGTAAACTCAAAGCTTTAGGCGTGCAGGTTGGGACTCAACATATTCCCCAACCTGTTAAACCTGATTCCCTTTCAATCGAAGCCATTATCCCACAGGGGTTCTATCGGCAGACCATGCATGGGGAGATTTTCTGCATTGATCATCTTTATGCTCCCGATTACATACACGGTCAGGTGCCTCTCCAGCTCACTGCCCCGTTGGATATGCTGGCCGCTTGGAGCGGCCAGCTCGAAGCAGCCAGCCTGGCTCCTTCCGATTTTGCTTTTTTGGATACCGAAACATCAGGCCTCGCTGGCGGCACCGGCACTTTTGCCTTCCTGGTTGGCGTGGCACGTTTCCTGGAAAATGGTTTTACCCTCACTCAGTTTTTTATGCGCTCTCCTGCCGATGAGCCGGCTCTCCTGACCGCGTTGACCGAATATCTGGCATCTTGCAAAGCCATCGTCACCTTTAATGGCAAATCCTTTGATGCCCCAATTTTAAACACCCGTTATACCTTGCAGGGATTCACCTCCCCTCTGCCTGGCCTTTATCATTTTGACCTTTTATCCCTGGCCCGCAAATTATGGCGCGACCGCTTACCTTCCAGAGCCCTGGGATTTCTTGAACCCAATATTCTGGGCATTGGCCGTTCTGATGATGAAATTCCAGGCTACCTGGTGCCTGAATACTACCTCGATTATCTCCACACTGGCGATGCCACCCTGATGAAAGGCGTGCTGTATCACAATGACCTGGATATCACCTCACTGGCAGCTTTGATGTGCCACACAGCCGCCCTTTTGGCTGACCCATTCAGCCCTTCAACCCTGCCCGGTCTGGACCTGGCCGCTCTGGCTCGCCTGTTTGAAGACCTTAAGCAATATGAAACCGCCATCCGGCTGTTTGAGAAAAGCCTGGCTGAAGGCATGCCCCCCGATTTCTACTGGAAAACAGTGGAACGTTTTGCCACCCTGTTTAAAAAACAGCAGAACTGGCCGGCTGCAGTTGATTTATGGGCCCGGGCAGCAGACCACGGCGATGACTATGCTTTTCTTGAGTTGGCCAAATATTATGAGCATGTGGCCAAAGATAAACCCATGGCCATTCACTGGACTCAGGCAGCCATTGACCGGATCAATGCCACCTGTACCTCACCTTACATGCGGAATTATTTGCTGGAAGAGCCCATGAAAAGAATGGCTCGCCTGCAAAAACGCGGCGTCTGAGCTAAAATTCAGTGCCCAGAAATCTTTCCAGCAGGCGGCTGCGCCAGATCTTTCGCATCACCCATCCCCATAATCCAGCCAGAATCAGCAAAACCAGGTAATCAAACCATCCCAGTTGAACCAGGTCAAAAAAGCTGCTGAGCGCTGGAATTGCGAGGATGATGATAAAAACAAATCCCAGACCGATCGCCATCCACAGCGGGCGTTTATCGCCACTTAAATCATCTCCCCCCGTCCAATGATCTGAGGGCGGTTCAACAAAGGGAATTAACAGCAAACCGCAGAAGATGGAAAACACAGTGAGTGCTGTCTGCGGCGCTCCCAGTGCCACCGTGAAGAAATCCTTAATCGGCAGATTGGCTTGCTGGAATACCTGCCAGCCCTGTGCAAAGTAAAACAAGAATACCGCCAGCCCACCTAGGGTCATCCACATTCCTGCTGGCAGCACAAAGTGAATGACGCCTCTCAGCATTTTTTGGCGCGGCAGAAGGGCTGGTCGGGCCCAGGCAGCCAGAGCCAGAGTTGGCAATCCCACGGTAAACAAGGTCAGAATGGAAATGTTTTTTGGCGCATATGGAAAAGCATCCAGAACACCCACCGAGATAATTAACATGGCCACATAAAAAATCCGGGTCAAGAAAAGTTTTAATATGTCCTGCATGCCGTTGATAATGCGTTGACCTTCAGTAACTGCTGAAGGCAGCACCCCAAATGCATCTCCCATCAGGACAATGTCAGCCACGCTGCGGGTTGCCTGGCTTCCGCTCTGCATGGCAATGCCCAGGTTGGCCTTTTTTAGTGAAAGAACATCATTCACGCCATCCCCAATCATTGCCACATAATGCCCCCTTTGTCGCAAAGATTGGACGAGCTGTTCTTTTTGCTGTGGGGTGATCCGCCCAAAAATGGTATTTTGTTCCACCGCATCCGCAAACTGGCTTTCCGACATCCTGGCCAAATCCAACCCCGAAACCGCCGTCATTTCTTTGCTCATCCCGGCCTGCCGGGCCAGTGAAGCCACCGTATCAGGGTTATCTCCTGAGATAATTTTCAGGTTCACGCCAGCTTTCCGGAAAGCCCCCAAAGTCTCTTCAGCATCCGGGCGTAATTCATCCGTGAAGCAAACCAGGCCCAGGGCTTCAAGACCATCTGGCAGAACAAAATCCGCTTCTGATTGGAAGGCCTCATTGCGCTGAAGATTCCCTGCCATCAGCAGCACCCGGAAACCGGCATCACTCCACTCTTTCAATCTGGGTTCAAGCGGGTCCAGACCATTGACCCGGTTTCTCAGCATATCTGGAGCCCCCAGAACAAAAGTACCTGCTTTTTCAGGGTGATTGAAAACCAGTCCGCTCCACTTCCTGGCAGAAGAAAAGGGCGCTTCAGAAACGCTGGCAATTTTTCGACCTTTTAAAGCGTTGTGAATGGCTGAGCTGGTAGCGTTGGGCGCGGATACGCTTGCGGCAAAATCTCCCAATAAAGCCTTCAAAGCCTCCTCGTCCATCGTTCCGGGGTAAATTTGATGGAAGCGAATGCGGTTGGCAGTCAGGGTTCCAGTTTTATCCAGGCATAAGGTATCGACATTGCTTAATGATTCAACCGCATTGGCCTGCTGAACCAGCGCGCCTTTTTGGGCGATTCTCACCGCACCCAGGGCATAAGCCACCGACATGGCCAGGAAAAGTCCGTTGGGAACCAGGCCAATAATGACCACGGACATTTTCACACTTTCAACCAGGGGAATATGGTCCAAAACAGTGCGGATGGCCAGCAAGCCCAACATGAAAACCGCCACCATCACCAGCAGCCGTAATACCAGGTTAACCTGCTCCTGCAAAGGCGTGAGAATGTGACGGTATGCTCTGGCGTGGGCGGTAAGCTGGTTGGCCATACTTTGCTTGCCAACCTTTGTCGCCCGATAGACGGCGCTGCCCGTCACGCAAAAACTTCCGGAAAAAACCTCCGAATCGATCTTCTTGATGATTGAATCCGTTTCTCCAGTCAGAAGCGATTCATCTGCTTCCATCTGTCCTTCCAGAACCCTGCCGTCAACCACAATCTGATCACCGGGGCCAACCTTCAGCCAGTCATCCAGAACAATTTCATCCGGATCGATCGTCTTTTCCTCTCCATCTCTGATCACAACGGCTGCCGGACGTGTAAGGAGAGCAATTTTGTCCAACATGCGCTTGGCTCTGATCTCTTGAACCACAGATACCACCACATTGACCAAAATGACACCCACCGATACCAGGGCATCGCTCGTGCGGTTCATCAAAATGAGGGCAATGCCCAGACCAAACAGCACATTATTGACAAAAGTAAAAATATTGCTGAAGAAAATCTGGCCATAAGAACGGCTGCTCTGGTTGGATACCTTATTCGTCTGTTTTTTTGCTTTGCGTTCTTCAACTTCCTGATGGGTTAAACCACGCATAACCGCATTCTCCCAAAATATCAAAATGGATGAGAGTGAAACTCATTCCATTATAAACGGGAAATGAATTTTCCTGATCCGGTTTTATCTCGCCCCCTTGCCCGGTTAACCAATTTCAGGAAGAATTACACCTTTTCAGGCGATGCCTGCAAGTTGCATTTCAGCCTGTTTTGATATATGATAGGGGGTGTCGCATTAAAATCAATTTTTCCTGGAGGAAAAACATGAATATCCCTGCTGAGTTAAAATTCACCAAGACTGATGAATGGGTCAAAGTTGAAGGCAATATTGCCACCATTGGCGTGAGCGATTTTGCTCAGGAACAGTTATCGGATGTTGTCTTTGTGGAAATCGTCCCTGGTGTGGGCGAAACCGTCAAAGCCGGCGGCGCAGCTGCCACCCTTGAATCAGTCAAAGCAGCTGCTGATGTGAACCTGCCGGTCAGCGGCAAAGTGACCGCCGTTAATGCGGCTCTGGCCGATAAACCCGAAACGGTCAACACCGATCCTTATGGTGCTGCCTGGATGTTGAAAATCGAACTGAGCAACCCGGCTGAAGTTGCGGCTCTGATGGATGCTGCGGCTTATGAAGCCTTTTGTAAGGAACGCGGTCACTAATGTTCACGCCTCATACTGAAACAGAAAAAAAGGAGATGTTGAATGCCATTGGCGTTCAGAAGCTGGCTGACCTGTTTCAGGATGTGCCAGCAAAGTACCGCTTTCCCCATCTGAATCTGCCCGATCCTCTTACTGAGATGGAAGTGGCTGCTGAAGTGGGGCATTTTGCTTCCGCAAATGAATCAACCCGCGATCTGGTCAGCTTCCTGGGCGCTGGCGCATATCACCATTATATTCCCGCCGCCGTGGACAGCCTGCTGCGCCGTGGAGAGTTTTTTACTGCTTATACGCCTTACCAGCCGGAAATTTCTCAGGGAACCCTTCAGGCCATTTTTGAATATCAAAGCCTGATTGCAGCCCTCACTGGTATGGATGTCAGCAATGCCTCCCATTACGACGGCGCTACCGCAGCTGCCGAAGCAGTGATCATGGCTTACCACAATTTCCGCGGGAAACGCCCACGCATGGTTCTTTCTCCCTCGCTGAATCCTCAATACCGCGCCACCCTGCGCACCTACACTCAGGGCTATAACCTGGATCTGGTGGGCGATGGCAAGGATGCCGACCTGTTTGCCGGCCCCGATGGATTGATCTCTCTCATTGATAACAATACAGCTTTGGTCATGGTGCAGTACCCTGATTTCTTCGGCCGCGTCTATGACTATACGCAGCTCGCGAAGAAGGCTCATGAAATGGGCGCCCTGGTCTGTGTCGCCATCAACCCCACCGCCCTTGGCCTTTTCAAATCTCCCGGCGAGATGGGTGCCGATATTGTGATCGGCGAAGGCCAGCCTCTTGGCATTCCCCTCTCTTTTGGCGGCCCCTATCTGGGCATTTTTGCGGTGCGTAAGGAATTTGCTCGCAAAATCTCCGGACGCCTGGTCGGCGAATCGGTGGACAGCCGCGGCAACCGCGCCTTTGTGCTCACCCTCACAGCCCGCGAACAGCACATCCGCCGCGAGAAAGCCTCCTCAAATATCTGCTCCAATCAGGGGCTCATGGCACTGGCATCCACCATCTATATGAGTTTGCTGGGCAAGCAGGGCTTCCGTCAGATGGCCGAATTATGTTACCATAAAGCCCATTATGCGGCTGAAAAACTTGCCGCTATCCCGGGTTACAGCCTGTGCTTTAACTCAATCTACTTCCACGAATTTGTCGTTTGCTGCCCTAAACCAGTAGCCGAAATCAACGAACACCTCCTGGAACACGGCATCATCGGCGGGTTTGACCTTTCTGAGGAATATCCTTCTCTGCCCAACCACATGCTGTTGGCAGTGACTGAAATGAATTCCCGCGAAGAAATCGACCTGCTCTGTGAAGTTCTGGCGGAGGTGTCTCATGAGTGAAAAAACTATCTTTGAACTGTCGTCCCCGGGCCGACAGGGCGTACGCTTCCCGGCGCCTGATGTGACCCCCGCTGAACTGCCCGATGAAAGCCTCATCCGCGCAGATCTCCCCCTGCCAGAACTGGCCGAAGTGGATGTGATTCGCCATTTCACCGCTCTTTCTAAATTGAATTACTGCGTGGATAGCGGTCTGTATCCTCTGGGTTCCTGCACCATGAAATATAACCCCCGGATCAATGAGGATATGGCTCGCCTGCCTGGCTTTGCTTTCACTCACCCACTCCAACCCATCGAAACAATCCAGGGCAGCCTGGCGCTGATGTTCCAAATGCAGGAATGGCTGAAAGAAATCAGCGGGTTTGAAGGCGTGACTCTTGAACCGGCTGCTGGCGCTCAGGGCGAGCTGGTCGGTGTACTGATCATCCGCGCCTATCACCAATCTCGCGGCGACACCAAACGCACCAAAATCCTCATTCCCGATTCGGCCCACGGCACCAATCCCGCCACCTCAGCCATGAGCGGTTTTGAGGTGCTTCCAGTTCCTTCAGATGCCCGCGGCAATGTTGATCTGGAAGCTCTTAAGGCTGTCTGTGATGATACCCTGGCCGGCCTCATGCTCACCAACCCGAATACCCTTGGCCTCTTTGATGAACATGTTCTTGAACTCATTGATATCGTTCACAAAGCCGGCGGTCTCGTCTATGGGGATGGCGCCAACCTGAATGCCATCATGGGCGTGGTTCGTCCTGGCGACCTGGGTATCGATGTCATGCATTTCAACCTGCATAAGACCTTCTCCACCCCGCATGGCGGCGGTGGTCCAGGCTCAGGCCCGGTTGGGGTGGCCAAACACCTGGTGGATTTCCTGCCCGATCCTGTGGTCGGGATCATCGAGGATGCCACCGAAGAAATGCCGCCGCTGTATGGTTTTGTCACCCCGGCAAAAACCATCGGCCGCATCAAATCCTTTGCTGGCCACTTTGGCGTCATCGTTCGCGCTTACACCTACGTTTTGATGCATGGTGCTGAAGGCCTGCGCGATATTTCAGAAATGGCTGTTTTGAATGCCAATTACCTGCTTTCAAAAATCCGCCATGCCTACACCCTGCCTTATAACCGCACCTGCATGCATGAATTTGTTCTTGAAGGCGTCTGGCCTGACGTGGCCGATGTCCATGCTCTTGATATCGCCAAACGGCTGATGGATTACGATTATCACCCCCCGACCAATTACTTCCCCCTCATTGTCCATGAGGCGTTGATGATCGAACCCACCGAAACCGAAAGCAAGCAAACCCTCGATGCCTTTGCGGAAACGCTCTTAAAAATTGCCGAGGAAGCCCACACCACACCCGAGCTTCTAAAGGAAGCCCCGCACAAAACCCCCATTGGCCGCGTGGATGAAGTCCGCGCAGCCCGTGACCTGGTTCTCTGCTGCTGGATTCCTGAAGAACCGGTGAAATAACCCCCCCAAAAAAACAAGCCCTCTGGAGAACCCCTCCGGAGGGCTTGTTTTTATGATATTGTTCTCAATCTTCCAAAATCAGGCTCACCGGACAGTGGTCTGACCCCTTAACATCAGCATGAATCTCAACATCTTTGACAGATTCCATCAAGCTCTTCGAAACCAAAAAATAATCCAGCCGCCAGCCCACATTCCGTTCACGCGCTCTCATACGGTAAGTCCACCAGGTATAGGCTTTTTCACGGGTCGGGTAAAGTTCTCTGAAAGCATCTACAAATTGATGTTGGAGATAGGTGTCCACCCAGGCCCGTTCCTCCGGTAAGAAGCCAGATGTTTTTGAATTTTCCTTCGGGTTGGCCAGGTCAATCTCATTATGAGCGGTATTAAAATCGCCCATGATGATGATCTGCCCGCCAGCGGCATGAATTTCATCACACTGACGCAGCAGCGCCGCATAGAACTCTAGCTTGTAATCCACCCGTTCCTGACCGCGCTGCCCGTTGGGAAAGTAGATATTATACAGAACAAATTTTGGGGTTTGAACCCGGATCACCCGGCCTTCCATATCAAAACGCTCTTCTCCAAGGCCTGTGCTCACCGTCCATTCAGGATTCTTGCGGAACAATGCCACCCCGCTGTAACCCGCCTGCTGCGCCGGATGCCAGGTAATATGATAATTCTCATGGCTTTTTTGCTCCGGAGTCAGTTGCTCAGGCTTGACTTTGATCTCCTGCAAACCCAGAATATCCGCCTGATGCTGCTGAACCCAGGCAGAAAAACCTTTTTCATAAGCAGCACGATAACCGTTGACATTCCATGTTGTAATTTTCATATCTTTTCCGTTGCGTTATTTTCAGCCTGTGGTAAACTTATGGAATAAGGATACCATAATGGACGAAAAATACAAGGCTGATATCATTTATATTGAAGACGATCATGAACTCATTGATCTGGTTTCATTAATTTTGAAACAGCAGGGGTATCAAGTCCGCGGTGCTGGCGGCGGTCAGGAAGGAATCAAACTCATTCTTGAAAGCCAACCCAAGCCCGATCTCATTCTTCTCGATCTGATGATGCCAGGAATGGATGGATGGGAAACTTTCCACTTCCTCAAAAACCGCCCTGATACAGCCCATATCCCTGTCATCATCATCACAGCCAAATCTCAACCCATCGACAGAGTCCTGGGCCTCCAGGTCGCTAAAGTGGATGATTACATCAGCAAACCTTTCCACCCTCAGGAATTGGTCGAAAGCATCAACCGGGTTTTGTCCAAGCCCTCTGAAACGGAAAGCGAAAGCGCGATTTCTGTGGAACCAGGCGAAACCCCCGCATAAAACTTACCATGCCTATTGTTTCAATTCAAAATATCACCCAACCGCTGCCCGAACCCATCCGGGCGGAATATTGCAATACTTTTTTTGGCCGCCTGCGCGGCCGCATGTTCACCCGTCCCATCGAACCCTTCCGCGGATTGTTGATGGTGCAGCACCATGATGACCGCCTGGAAGCATCCATCCACATGTTTTTTGTCAACTATGACCTGGGGGTGATCTGGTTGAACGACCGCCTTGAGGTTGTGGATACGGTTGTCGCCTGTGCATGGCGGCCCTTTTATGCCCCCTGCAGCCCGGCCCGCTATGTGCTTGAAACCCACCCGCAGCATCTGCCTGCCTTTAAAAAAGGTCAAAAAGTGAGCTTGACGCATGTCTAAACGGATTTTATTGGTTTTATTGATCCTCTTCTTGTGCCTTCCGACCAAACCGGTTCTGGCGCAGGGTGAACAGCCTCCAAAACCGGTTTATGTCGTTCAATCTGGGGATACGCTCACCAGCATTGCTCTGCAGTTTGGTGTTAACCCCACCGATATTCTCAATGCAAACAATCTCCCGGATGGCAACCAGCTGTATATTGGTCAAAATCTTTTCATTCCAGGGCTGGAAGGGGTCAGCGGAATTCTTGATACAATGCCTGTGGCCTTTGGCGAAACGCTCTGGAGTATCAGTCAAAAATATAAAACCCCTGTTGAAATCCTCCAAAAACTGAACCACATCACTGTTCCCTCTGAATTATTTGCCGGATACAGCCTGGTCATTCCTCTGACTGAAACCGAACCTCAAACTCAGTTTTCTCAGCTTGCTTTGGGCCAAACCAACCTCGAAATGTCTGCCGCGCTGGGCCTGAACCCCTGGCTTCTTGCGCTCGAAAATGATCAGAGCTCGCCAGCATTGACCCTTCCGGGAAGCAACCTCTACCATCTATTCACCCCCGAAGCAACACAAACCACCGCCATTTCTCCGGAGATCGAATCCATTTCCATTTCACCCCTGCCCGTCATTCAAGGCAATACGGTTGTCCTGCGCATTAAAACAAAATCGCCTGTTCATTTTGAAGGCACATTTGTTGACCATAAGCTGGCCTTCATCCCCATGGAAAACAATGAGGTTGCTGCCTTGCAAGGCATTTATGCCATGAAAGACCCCGGTCTTTATCCGCTTCAAATCAAGGGTACCCTGGAGAATGGCGCCGTTATTGAGTTCCAGCAAATGATTCGCATCAAGACCGGCGTTTTTCCACAGGATCCTCCCCTGATTGTCCCCCCCGAAACAATGGACCCCGCCATCACCCAACCGGAAAACGAACTGGTTGACAATATTGTCTCCACCATCACCGAAACCAAATATTGGGATGGAACCTTTGTTGCCCCGGTTGACGACCCCTGCATTCGTTCATGGTACGGCGACCGCCGATCTTACAATGGCAGCGACTACATCTATTTCCACACCGGCCTCGATTACGGCGTCTGTAAAAACCTCAATATCTACGCTGTGGCGCCTGGTGTTGTCGTTTATACCGGTTCACTCACTGTGCGCGGAAATATGACGGTCATTGATCACGGCTGGGGTGTATATACAGCCTACCTCCACCAATCTGAGATCAAAGTGTCTGTTGGCGAAAATGTGGAGGCCGGTCAACTGATTGGATTGATTGGCGGCACCGGCCGGGTCAATGGTCCACATTTGCACCTGGATGTCTGGGTGAATGGTATTCAGGTAGATCCTGAAGACTGGCTGGCCCGATCATACCCATAAAAAAGAAGAGCCACTATCAAGTGGCTCTTTAGGGAGTGCGCTGGGCGGGAGTTGAACCCGCACGCCTTTCGGCACATGGCCCTCAACCATGCCTGTCTGCCAATTCCAGCACCAGCGCAACAACTCCGCAATTATAACCGGGTCTTCCGGATTGTCAAGATTATCAGCTAAACTTATCAGGAGAAAAGATGGCCATTATTTTGGATGCGATGGGCAGCGACAAACGCCCCAACCCGGAATTGCAGGCTGCCGTGGATGCCGCCCGCCTTTATGGAGAAGAAATCATTCTTGTCGGCAATGAAGCGGTGCTTAAACCGCAGCTGGATGCGCTTAACACCGAAAAATTTCCCGTGTCCATTGTCCATGCCCCGGAAAGCATTGATATGACGGATCACATCGAGGATGTGCGCAAAAAGAAACAAAATACCATGCGCGTGGGCCTCGAATTGCTGCAATCGGGCCGCGCCTCCGCCTTTGTCACAGCTGGCAACACCGGCATGACCATGTATCATGCCAAGAAAATTCTCGACGATATCCCCGGCGTGATTCGCCCCGCCTTGACCGCCCTCTTCCCGGTCAAAAATGGACATTGCGTGGTGCTGGATATTGGCGCAAATGCCGAATGCCGGCCTGAATTTCTGCTTCAGTTCGCCCTGATGGGCAGCATCTACGCTGAAAAAATGCTGGGAAAGAAAAATCCGCGGGTCGGCCTTCTCTCAAACGGCGAAGAAGCTGGCAAGGGAAACGAACTGGTTAAGGCCACTTACCCGCTCCTCTCGAACAGCGGCCTGAATTTTATCGGCAACGTGGAAGGGAAAGAGCTGTTCGGCGGTGAGGCCGATGTGGTTGTAACCGACGGGTTTACCGGAAATGTGCTTCTTAAGACCAGTGAAGCCGTATCTCGGCTGCTCATTGACACAATCAAAGAGGGCCTGATGTCCTCCCTCACCACGAAACTGGGGGCGGCTCTGGCAAAACCCGCCTTCACCAGGGTCAAGAAAATGATGGATCCTTCTGAGGTGGGTGCCGCTCCTTTGCTGGGCGTCAATGGATTGGTGTTTGTGGGGCACGGCCGTTCTGATGCCAAAGCTCTCACCAGCGCCATCCGTGTGGCTCGTCAGGCCGTTGAAGCTGACCTGTTGACCGCACTTCATAAGACCATTCAAGACCGCATTTCAATGTTTGAAGGAAAATAAGTCAAGATGAAAATCGTCACCAACCAAAAACTCATTACCCGGAACCGCCGCATTGGCCAGTTCACAGTATACGCTTCTCTCATCGTTTTGATCGGCGGTTTTATTGCCTCGTTGCAGCCCAACCCGGATATGCTATCTTTGGCTTTCGGTGCCATGATTCTTGGCCTGATCCTTTCCCAGGTCGGCACATATTACAGCAACCGCTTTGTTCGATCCCCCCGGCCCGATGAAGCCATCGTTGAAAATCTGAAAACCCTGGAAGATAAATACACGCTTTATATCTACTCCACCCCCGTCCCCTTCTTGCTGGTTTCGCCTCAGGGAATATGGGTGCTGACCACCTCCATGGTGGACGGAAAAGTTGTTTATGAGAAAAACCGCTGGCGGCATAAAGGCGGTAACTGGTTTCTGAAGCTGTTTTCGGAAGGCCTCGGCCGTCCGGATATCGAAATTGCGTCTCAATTGGATGACATTAAAAAGAAATTTACCAAAGAACTGCCCGACATCACCCTGCCTGAAATTCAGGCTGCCCTGGTGATTCTGAATCCCAAAACCGAAATTGAGAACGTGGCCGACGCGCCTTATCCCACCATTCCCTGTAAGAAGATTAAAGAAACGATTAAGAAGAATATCAAAACGGCTGGGGTCGCCCCTGCAGTTGTTGAGGCGGTGAATAATCTCCTCATGCCCAAAGCAGAATAATCCCCTCCAATAAACGAACAGCCAAGCGAAGCCGGTCTGGCTCCGCTTGGCTGTTCGTTATTGCGCCCCCCTGTCTCTTTGCACCAGGCCTCGCTGCCACGCATACACCGCCACCTGTGTCCGATCAGCCATGTGCAGTTTGCTGAAGATATTGCTGACATGCCCTTTCACCGTGTTTTCACTGATGACCAGTTTTTCAGCAATCTGGCTGTTGGTCAGGCCGTTGGCAATCAATTTTAGAACCGCCAGTTCTCTGTCTGTCAGATCTGCAAAAATTTGCGTCTCTTCGGTCTCTTCATTTCCCACACGCAGATTCTGCAACACCCGGCCAGCCACCCGTGGATGCAGGGTCACCTCGCCAAGGGCGGCCTTCAAAAGCGCATCCACCAATCGGTCCATTTTCATGTCCTTTAATATGTAAGAGATCGCTCCAGCTTTTAGTGCGGGGAAAATATGCGAATCCTCATGGTAAGATGTCAGCACCACCACCTGCGTTCTGGGGCTGATTGATTTGATATACCGGATGGTCTCAACACCATCCATGCCTGGCATGATCAAATCCATTAGAACAACATCAGGAATATATTCCTTCACCATTTCAATGGCTTCCTGCCCCGATGCCGCTTCTCCCAGAACCTGAAACTCTGGCAGTGTATCAAGGTAGGCGCGCACGCCGCGGCGCACCACCTCATGATCATCTACGATGATTATTGATACTGGATTTTCCATTTTATTATGATCGCTCCTCTTTGGAAGGGTAGATATGTTTATCAATGGGTACTTGCACAAAAATACGTGTGCCCTTGTTCGGGGTTGAATTAATTTCAATGATACCACCAACCATGGCAATTCTTTCCTGCATCGAACGCAAACCAACGCCAGAGGGTTTCTGTCCCAAATCAAAACCAATCCCATCATCAAATATGGTCATTTCAACCACGTCCGGCTTGTATTCCAGATTGAATCCAACTGTTTGCGCCTGGCTGTGTCTGGCAATATTCGCCAGAGATTCCTGAGCTACCCGGTACAAGGCCTGTTCCAGTTGAATCGACAAAACCTGACCACTATCCACAGAAGTTTGCACAAAAATGCCAGTGCGGTTTTCCCATTCAAAGATATATTCTCTCAGGGCTGTGCTAAGCCCCTTTTCTTTAAGCGCAATCGGATACATTTCCTGAATCAGGAAAGTCAATTCCTGAATCACCTCATAAACCAGGTTCTCAGCCTCACCCACATGACCGCGCGCCGAATCAGGGCTGCGAGCCAGAATGCCATTCGCCGCCCCAAGCTGAGCCAGCGCAGCAAATGCCTTTTGCTTGGCGCTGTCATGCAAATCTCTGGCCAACCGGTTGCGCTCCTCAATAATGGCCAGCTCTTTGGTCTGTTCGAACAGAATGGCATTATCAATGGATATGGTTGCCCTTTGGGCCAGCGCCAAAAAGAGACGCTGCGCATCCTCATCAAAGGCATGAGCCCGGCGCGAGCCCACAATGAATATACCCCAAATTTTTTCTTCTATTTTGATGGGTACATAAATAATGGACCGCAGCTCTTCTGATATGATCAGGTGGATCATTTTGGGAATATCATCCCGCCACCGCAAATCAAAATCTGTATCCAGAATGACAATGGCTTCGCCCTGGAGGATATTCCTCCCAAGAATGCCCTCTCCCTCTGCCACAGTCCATCGTTCTCCACGTGTCAGTCGCCATCCCCGGAAGACTTTCACTTCAATTTGGGTATGGTTCTCTTCCCAGGTGAAAACAGCGCTTTTCTCTGCTTTCATAAAGTCAACCGCAACATCCACAAGCGCCTGTAAAACCTGATCAATGGTCAGGAAGCGGTGCATGATTTCATCCGCCCGGTAAAGCGCCTCAAGCTCCTGATTCCGGTGCTTGATTTCCCTTGTGCGGTCGCCCACCTGTCTTTCCAGCAGCCTGTTTCGATCCTCAATACCCCTCAACCTCATTCGATATCCAAAAAACAGGAGCATCACAATCGAAATGCTGATGATGATTTGAAAAATCGGGGTTTCCCAAAAAGGCGGGACCACCGAAATTAATAACGAAACACCCTCATTATTCCAAACCCCATCTTCGTTGGCAGCTTTGAGATGCAGGATGTAAGTTTTTCCTGGCAGGTTAGTGTAACGCCCATCGCGTCTGGTACCAACATAATTCCAGCCATTGTCAAAACCTTCCAAATAATAAGCATACTGGTTTGCTTCAGATCTGGCGAAACTGAGGGCCGTAAACTCAAACTCAATGGAATTGTTCGGCCAATAAAGAACAACCTCATTCAGCTTCTCAATCCGCTCTGTCGTGACAATGGGAGATCCTTCCACCAGGAAAGCCGTCAGCACAACCGGTGGAATATAGGGGTTATCTCTGATTTCTTCTGGCCTGAAAACGGTCACGCCATTCATGCCGCCAAAAAAGAGGGTTCCATCAGCTGTTTTGAGCCCGGAATCTACCTTGAATTCATTGCTCTGCAGGCCGTCTTTAACATCATAAGATTTAAAGGCGATTTTGATAGGGTCAAATCGGATAATACCTCTGTTGGTGCTGATCCAGATAATTCCTCTATCATCTTCCAAAATGCTTGAAATCGTCTCATCGGGCAGCCCATCCTTTTCGCGGTACTGAATGATTTGCCCGGTGACCGGGTCCAGCCGGTTTAACCCGCCTGAAGTACCTACCCAGATCATTCCCAGCCGGTCTTCGAAAAGCGAAAGCACATTGTCATCGCTTAAGGAAGTTTCTTGATTTAAAGTGTATTTATAGTGAATAAATCGCCGCGTGGAACGGTCAAAACGGTCCAGACCTTCAGGTGTGCCGACCCATATGGTATTGGCTTTATCCACAAAAACCACATTAATGTGGTTGGAACTGACGCTGGTTGTCACCCGGTCATCGTGTAAATAATGGCCAATGAAGGCTTTGGTTCCCAGGTCATATTTGCTGATACCGTTTCCATCAGTCGCAACCCAGAGAATCCCTTCGCGGTCAATGACGAGAGAAGTGATGATGTTATATATGGGTTGGTTCTGATCATCATAGCTATCCGCGATTCGTCTAACCACAGCGGTTTCCGGGTCCAGGTTATGCAGCCCCAGGGCAGTTCCAACCCAAAGGGTGCCGTCAGGATCCACTGCAAGAGAACGGACATGGTTATTGCTCAGGCTGTTAGGGTCAGCCGGATCGTGCTGGTAATGCTCAAACCGACCTGTCTCTGGGGAATATACATCCACCCCGCCGCCATCAGTTCCAAACCAGATCCGCCGCAAACTGTCGCTCTTAATGGCTGATACCTGGTTATATCCCAGGCTGTTTATATTTTCTGGATCTGGGAAGAAATGCCTGAAATTTTTGTACCCCTGCCCCAATTTGTTAATCCCGTCTGCAGTGCCAGCCCACAAAATGCCTGATCGATCTTCCAAGAGCGATAAAACCCGGTCATCCGACAGGCTGGTGGGGTCGAAACGGTTCTTATTGTAAACATCAAACCAGTCGTTTTTTTCATCATAACGATTAATCCCACCACCCAGGGTCCCGATCCATAAAATCCCCGCGCCATCCTCAATCATCGTTTTTACTTTGTTATTGCTCAGGCTGTGGGGTTCACCCGGTTTATTCTGATAATGAATAAATTGACCAGTTTCGGGCAGAAACATGTTCAGGCCCCCCATTGTTCCCACCCAGATGACATCCCGCCCGTCCTGAAAGATAAAGTTAACGTAATTGTTGCTCAAACTGGTGGGATTCTGCGGTTCATTGCGGAAATGCGAAAAAGTACGGATTGAGCGGTCCATTTTATCCAGGCCCCGGTCTGTGCCCACCCAAAAATTTCCAAAACGGTCTTCGTATAGGGTCGTAATATTATTCGACGAAACACTCGCCCGATTCTGTAAATCAAATTGATAAGCAATAAAGTTTCCACTTGCCCGGTCATACTGGTTCAATCCCCCATTTTTTGTGCCAACCCAGAGAGTCCCCTCTGAATCTTCAAGAATACAGGTGACCTGCGAGTCACTCAAGTTGTCATCAACGCCATAGCGCGTGAAGGTGCCGGTTCGACTGTCATAACGGTTTAATCCGCTGCGCTGGGTTCCAATCCATATGTTTCCAAGATGATCTTCATAGATAGCAGTAATATTATTCTGACTGATGCTGGAGAGATTGCCCGGATCATTCTTAAAGACGATAAAATTATAACCGTCAAATCGGTTGAGACCATCCTCCGTGCCAAACCACAAAAAACCCATCCTGTCCTGAAGAATGACCTGAACCACGCTTTCCGAGAGGCCTTCGTCAACCGAAATATGCTCAAATCTTAATGTGCCACTGCGAATGGGTATCTTCCCATCCAACTGAGAAATTGGAATGACAGAGTTAATCTCGCCGGAGGGAAGCTGGACTGCGCTCGCAGCACAGCCAGTTAACAGCAAAACCAATCCTGCCGCCAGGAAAGCGCGAACCAGGGCAATCATCGGTAAACGGTTATGAGACAACCACAGCATAACATAATCATATTATCACAATTGATCGTTGAGATATAAGCCCTCAACAAAAAACGAACCTGTTTTAGGTCAGGTTCGTTCAATCACTACATCCTTCTGGGTCTTTGAGGGCGAGGGTGTGGCCGGCGCTGCGGAGCCTTTGAGGCCACAAAATCCTGCAAAGCAGCCACTTCTTCCCGCGTCAGATACCGCCACTCGCCAGGTTTAAGGTTTCCCAGCTTCAGGGTGGCAATCCGCACACGAATAATTCTTTCAACCGGCAGACCGATGGTTTTTCCAACTTCTCTGATCTGACGTTTCTTCCCCTCATGCATTACAATACGCAGCCAGGTCCCTTTGCCCACATTTCCTTCAACATCCACCTTTGCTGGCGCAGTACGATAACCATCTTCCAGAACAACACCCCTGCGCCAGATGGCCAATTGCTCTTCATCAGGGTGAGTAACCAGTAAAACCCGGTATTCTTTTTCATGTTCATAGCGCGGATGGGTCAGGTGATTGGCCAGTTCGCCGTCGTTGGTGAGTAAAATCAAACCCTCGCTGTCAAGATCCAGTCGACCAACCGCAAACAGGTGCCCTTCAACGGGGACCAGGGTTCGAACAGTGGGGCGTGAATCCTCTGGATTATCATCTGAAAGGACACCGCGCGGCTTATGTAATGCAATATAGGTGGGACTCTCCATTTTTGGTAATGGCTTCCCATCCAGGAAAATTTTATCTCGTTCAGGATCCGCTTTTGCGCCCAATTCAACACGAACACCATTAACGACAACCCGCCCTGCCGTGATCAGATCTTCACATGAACGGCGTGATCCTAAACCTGCTCTGGCCAGTATTTTTTGTATTCTTTCTTCCATAATATCCGATTATATCATACCCATGAAAATATTAAAGAATTATTCTTTCAGAATATCCCGGCGTTCTGGTTGGTTTTCTCCAAAACTTTCAAGAGCCGGCAAATCCTGGATTGATTTTAAGCCAAAATACTGCAAAAATTCTGCAGTGGTTCCATATAAAATGGGTCTTCCAGGCCCTTCCGCCCGGCCAACTTCCTGGATCAAGTCTTTGGAAAGCAGACTCTTGACCACACCGTCGCTGCTCACCCCCCTGATGGCATCCAGCTGCGGCCGGGTGACGGGTTGTTTATAAGCAATGATGGCCAACGACTCAAGGGCGGCTTTGCTCAACCGGCTGGTGGCTTCCAACCCCAAAAATTTTTCCACCACTCCGCCCAACTCAGCCGTGGTGGTCAATTGCACCCGTCCCGCATGCCACTGAACACACAGGCCGCTTCCAGTACTGATATAATAATCGGATAATTCTTTCAATCCATTTTCCACTTCAGTCGGCGTCATATCAATGGCAGATGCCAGTTGGCTTGGGGCAACGGACCCGGGAGCGGCAAATAATAAAGCCTCCAGCATAGAGCGAAGGCTGGGAGATTGAGAGGGATTTAAAGCTTCTTTTGTCTCTGTCATGCTATAATTACACCGTTAGTTGCTATTGGATTATACACGAAATATGAGAAAAAGACTTCACCACTTTCTTCCAGGCATTCGCCTTGTCTTCTTTTTGGCGCTCCTTTCAAGCCTTGCGGCCTGTAAGGAATTGTCACCTCAGGTCACGCCTGCCGCTTCATCCCCGGTGACCGTCATTGCCGATAGGCAGAACCAGACCATTGCGCTTTCTCCTGGCACAACCGTCCAGGAAGCCCTCATCCGCGCCAACATCACCCTCTCCAATCTGGACCGCGTGACACCCCCATCTTACTCTGCCTTGATTGGCGGCGAGACTATCAAAGTGGTTAGGGTGAGAGAAGAATTTGAGATCTCTCAGGTGATCATTCCATTCGAACAGCAAGTGGTGCGGAATGAATCTCTTCCTGAAGACCAAAAAATTTCCATCCAATCTGGTAAGAACGGCCTGCAGGAAGATACCATCCGCCACTTGTTTGAAGACGGTGTCGAGGTATCCAAAACCACCGTGAAATCCACCATCATCAAAGAACCCGTTCCCGAAATCGAAATGGTGGGCGTTCAAACCCCCTTCGCCCCCATCTCCATTTCTGGCCGGCTCGCTTATTTAATTGGCGGCAGCGCGTGGATCATGGAAAACAACACCAGCAGCCGCCGTCCATTGATCACCAGCGGCAACCTGGATGGACGTGTCTTTTCTCTCTCCCCCAATGGCGAATGGCTGCTTTATTCCATCCATCCTGACGCTTCTGATACAGAAAAAATTAATTCGCTGTGGGTGATTAGAACCATTGGCGACAACAATAAACCCATCGATCTGAAAGTCTCCAATGTTATTCATTTTGCTGATTGGGTACCTGGATATTCTCAGACCTTTTCATATTCGACGGTTGAGCCTCGCTCGACTGCTCCAGGCTGGCAGGCTAACAACGATTTCTACATAAAATCCTTTAAATCGACAGGGGAACTGACCGAACCCAAGCAAATCATCGAGCCCAATGCCGGCGGCCTGTACGGCTGGTGGGGCACCTCATTTGCCTGGTCGCCAGATGGAACCAAACTGGCATATGCCCGCCCGGAAAGTGTTGGATTTGTTAACCTTGAAACCGGCGATTTTCAACCGGCAGTTTCCATCACCCCCTTCCAAACTCACAGCGATTGGGCCTGGACACCTTCCATCTCATGGGCACCTGACCAGAATATTCTTTTCACCATAACCCACCAGCCTGCTTCTGGCCTGATTTCACCGGAAGAATCCCCCATATTTGACACCAGCGCCTATCCCCTAACCGGCGGGGCTGTGGTATCATTGGCCCGGCAAAGCGGCATGTTCTCATACCCGTCTGCCTCACATGCTGATCTGGCCGGAGATTATTGGCTGGCATTTCTTCAGGCCATTTTTCCGGAACAAAGTGAAACCAGCCGTTACCGGCTGGTCATTATGGATCGGGATGGCTCGAACCGCAGGGTGGTTTTTCCTGATTCCGGCGCCGCAGGCTTGGACCCGCAGCAGCCGGTCTGGTCTCCGCAAAAGGCCACTTCACCGCTGATCACCATTATTTACCAGGGAAATCTGTATTTGATTGACCCATTAACAAACCAATCCCATCAAATCACAGGTGATGGCCTGACAAGCAGGATTGATTGGAAATAAAAGAAAAAGGATATCTATGCGAATTCTTATCACTGGCGCCGCGGGCTTTTTAGGCTCACATTTGTGCGAGAAACTTCTAAATGAAGGCCACGAAGTCATCGGTATGGACAATTTCATTACCGGAAACCCTGAAAACCTGGCTCACCTGGCATCCCATCCTGGCTTTTCTTTCATCCGGCATGATGTGGCCAATTTTATTTTTGTGCCGGGCAAAATTGACGGCGTTTTCCATTTTGCCTCACCAGCCAGCCCCAACCCCGCCTCGCCTTATGGTTACACCAATCTTCCCATCCAAACCATGAAAGCTGGCGCCCTTGGCACCCACAATTCCCTCGGTGTGGCGCGCGCAAATAATGCCCGCTTCCTCATCGCCTCCACCAGTGAGATTTACGGTGACCCTCTGGAACATCCGCAAAAAGAAACCTATTGGGGCCATGTGGATCCGATCGGTATTCGCTCAGTCTATGATGAAGCCAAGCGATTTGCTGAGGCTCTGACCATGGCCTATCATCGCTATCACGGCATTGATACCCGCATTGTGCGCATTTTCAATACGTACGGTCCGCGTATGCGCATTGACGACGGCCGCGTTGTTCCCAATTTCCTCAAACAGGCCATTTGCGGTGAATCCCTGACCGTTTACGGTGACGGGCAGCAGACCCGCAGTTTTTGCTATGTGGATGACCTGATTGATGGCATTTATCGCCTCTTTATGTCCGATGAACACGATCCCGTCAATATCGGTAACCCTGTCGAAACCAGCATCCTGGAATTTGCCGAAACCATCAACCGTCTGACCCAAAATCCGGCCCCGATCACCATTAAACCGGACCTTCGCCTGGGAGATGACCCGCAGCGCCGCCAGCCTGATATTACCCGTGCCCGCACAATCCTGCATTGGGAACCCAAAATCCCCCTTGAAGAAGGCCTTCAGCGGACAATTGCATATTTCAAAAAGAAGCTGGGCAAGGCATGATTCTGACAGACGCGAAAGAACGTGAACGGTTCCTCCGTTTTGCTGTGGTCGGAGTGATTGGGGCGGTCGTTGATTTTGGTCTGTTCAACCTTCTCTCCGACCCGCTGGGGGTCAACTCGCTGGTGGCCAGCGTCATTTCATTTTGCGCGGCTGTGGCCAATAACTTCGTTTGGAACCGCTATTGGATCTATCCAGATTCCCGCAGTAAACAACTGAAGCACCAAATGGTCCAATTTGCGCTCGTCAACGTCATCGGCTTGATGATCCGCACGCCCATTTTTGGCATCATGGAATACCTTTTGGTGGATATCTTTCAAGCCTTACCCATACAGCTTCCATTCACGCCTAAATTTCTCGGACACAATTTTGCCCTCGCCACTGCCGTTGGCGTGGTCATGATGTGGAATTTCTTCGTTAACCGCTACTGGACCTATTCTGACGTGAAATCGTCCCATCATTCAGCCATGAAAGTATCATGACCCCTGACCTTCCCTCCCCCCTGCCTAATCCATCCTGTGAAGACCCGCAGCAAAACGGCATCCGGTCTTTAAAGGAACTCATCGATTTGGTGAGCGGGCGCAGCCCGGCGGCTGAAGCAGGCGAAGGGGATGCCGGACTGGCGGAACATATTCATTTTCCTTTTTTGGCCCTGGTGGGTCAGCGAGAAATGAAACTTGCCTTGCTTCTCTCGCTGATCAATCCTTCTGTCGGTGGGGTTCTGCTGGTTGGCGCCCGCGGAACCGGGAAAACCACTGCGGTTCGCGGTCTGCTCGATTTGCTTCCCGATGTCGAGCGCAGTAAGTGCTTTTATGGCTGTCTGCCCGAAGAAATTAAGTCGGGCGGTCCCGAAGCAGTCTGCCCTGCCTGTGCGCAAAAGTATGCCCGCGGTGAAAGCCTGACTTTTGTGGACCGCGTCAGGCTGGTTGAACTTCCCCTCAATGCCACTCTTGACGATGTTGTGGGAACCATTGATGAACGCTCCCGTGTGCACGAGCGGCTACGCTTAAAACCCGGCATTCTTGCCCGCGCTCACCTGAATATTCTCTATATCGATGAAATCAATCTGCTTTCAGAGAACATCATCAGTGCTATTCTGGATGCAGGCGCTCAAGGCAGTTATACAGTTCGCCGTGGACCTGTGGTGGCCAATTATAAAGCCAGGTTTATCTTAATCGGCTCGATGAATCCTGAAGAAGGGGAACTCAGCTCCCAAATCATGGATCGGTTTGGGTTGCGGGTTCTGGTCAGGGGCCTGGAAGAGAAAAACGAGCGTTACAACGCCTATGAATTGGCTCAAAAATTTCGCCAACACCCATACCAGGTGTCAGCTGCCTTTCGCCACAGCACCTCCCTTGCGGCCAGCGAAATTCAACATGCCCGGTCCATCCTGGACGAAGTTCACATCAGCGCCGAAATTGCGAATCAATCCATCGCTCTCATCCAGTCGCTGCACATTGATTCGCTGCGCGCAGAAATATCTCTTTTTGAAGCGGCCCGGGCTCACGCCGCCGCTGAAAATCGTCTTGAGGTTACAGCAGATGATATTTCTTCCGTAGCCCCTTTTGCCCTGCGTTGGCGCTATTCTCCCTTTATGCAATCCTTCCTGACCAATCAGGCGCAGGCTGATGATGAATTGGATAAAACCATCCAAAAATTTTTCCCGGAGGTGGCAAAATGACGAAATCCTTCACCCACCGCGAACGGTTGGAACTCACCCTGCATGGCGAAAAAACCGACCGCGTTCCGGTTTCCTTGTGGCGCCATTTTCCCGTTGATGACCAGACCCCGGGCGGGTTGGCCTATGCCACAGCTCACTTCCAGCAGATGTATGATTTTGATTTCATCAAAGTGACCCCTGCTTCCTCTTTTTGTCTCAAAGATTGGGGAGTTGAGGACCGCTGGACTGGAAACACAGAGGGAACCCGCGAATATCAGACTCGCGTCATTCACCACCCTGATGACTGGGAGAAGCTGCCCATCCTTGACCCCAAACATGGTGCTCTCGCTGATCAGATCACCTGTCTGTATATGCTTTTTTCTGAATTTGATGCGGAGACACCGGTTGTCCAGACCATTTTTAACCCACTCGCCCAGGCCAAAAACCTGGCCGGGCAGGAAACCCTCCTCGCCCACATGCGCCAATATCCCGAACAGGTGCAAACCGGCCTTCGCCGCATCACCGACAGCACCCTGCTTTTTCTTGAAAGCGTGGTCCGTTCAGGCGTTGCCGGCATTTTCTTTGCCGTTCAACACGCCCAATATCACATTTTGAGCGAAGCGGAATACAACACCTTTGGCCGCCCTTATGATCTGGAAATTCTCGATGCGGCCAGATCCCTCTGGTTGAACATCTTGCATATGCACGGTAAGAATGTCATGTTCGACCTGCTGGTAGACTATCCTGTTCCGGTCATCAACTGGCACGACCGGACCTCCGGTCCTTCACTGGCGCAGGCCCAAAAACGGTTTTTGGGAACCGTTTGCGGTGGTTTACGCCAGTGGGAAACCCTGGTCACCGGAAATCCGCTGGAAGTCAATGATGAAGCCCTTGAAGCCATCCAAAGCACCCAAAACCAGCACTTTATCCTGGGTACCGGCTGCGTTGTTCCCGTTCTTGCTCCCCATGCCAATATCTGGGCAGCCCGCCAAAGCGTTGTTCCTTCCATTGAGGTTGATGAAGAGTGACTAATCCACGCATTATCGCCGGAAAGGCCCGCGGCCACCGGTTACAATCTGTCCCCGGAGATACCACCCGCCCCATCACGGATATGGTCAAGGAAGCCCTGTTTAATATCCTCGGCCAGGATATCATTGATGCAACTTTACTGGATGTGTTTGGCGGCACGGGGAGTGTTGGCATAGAAGCCCTCAGCCGCGGCGCCGCCTTCGTTCAATTTCTGGATCTGAATCACCGGGCAGTGGATACCATCAAAAAGAATCTGATCTCCACCCGGCTTGAGTCTGGCGGTAATGTGCTGCGTGCGGATGCCTTTGTTTATCTCAAGCAGCCGCCCACCCGCCAGTTTGATTTCGTTTTTATTGCCCCTCCACAGTACAAAGGGATGTGGATTCAAGCCATGACCATTGTGGACGGCAACTCAAAGTGGCTGGCACCAGACGGCTGCGTCATTGTCCAGATTGATCCCATCGAATACCAGGCGCTTGACCTCAAAGAGTTTATCGAAGTCGATCAACGCAAATACGGCAATACCATCCTGATTTTTTACGAGTTCAAATCTGCTCAGCAAACTGGATGATCAACTTGCCGTCCGGATCATAATGATAGTGGGCCGAAAACGGTGCCTGCCCATCATTGAAGTCCTCAATTCTCGGCAAAATTGTCGGCAAATCTTCCACCAACGGCAGATCGCCCAATTCATCAATCGCCACCCAGGCCAGGCTGCCTTCGCCTGATTCAATCAGGCTTCCCAATGGATTCCTCACTTTGTAAACAAATATCGTGATCCCGGTATGTTCTTCGACATCAATCATGATGGTACCGCAGAGGGAAAAATGCCCGCCCGTCAGCCCAGTTTCTTCATTTAACTCCCGTTTCGCGGCCGAAAGGATGTCTTCTCCCCGTTCAATATGTCCTCCGATGCCGTTATATTTATTGGCCCAAAGCCGTTTATTGGGCGCGCCTTTGATCAATAAAATTTTACTTTTTTCAAAAACAAAAATCAGTGTTCTCGGAATAACCTTATACCGGTCTTGAAACACACCCTGTTCCTGTTTGGGCATCCCGCCCTCCTTCTGAAATAAAACCGGGGATAGAAATCAATCTATCCCCGGTTCTTCATCTGAACTTCTATCAGTCAGCCAGGTCGCTGACGTCTTCCACCGAGGCCTGCTCGCCCAGATAGTATTTCAAATCGGGTGCAATAATCACCGGTTTGATAAACCGGTCCGTGTAAGGGCGGGTATTGGCAATTCCCAGGCTGGCAAACAGTTTTTCAAACTGGGCCTCCCACTTGGAGAGCAATTCAAGGCGAAATTCCTCGGAAAGTCCCCAAATTTGTTTCTTGAAAACGCCCAGGGCATTCTTCCGGAATTTATAATGGAACTGTTCATCCGTCATATCCGGAGTGCGGTCAATTGCATGTTTTGTTTCAATATACCCATACATTTTCCTGGAAAGGTCTGCTGGGGCAAAATCAAAGAACATATTCATGAAGTTGGTAGCCAGGTGAATTTCACATGCTTCCGCATCCACAAACTTGCCAAAGGCATCTTCCGGCAGGGTCGATGCACCGTGCTGCACTGCCCCACCCATTCCGAAACTGCGCGCCACCTGGCCCAGTTTTTTTAAGGTTTCAAAATCCACATTTACCTGGGCAATGCTTCCATCAGGTAAAACCACCCCGCCGTGGCTGGTTCCGGTCTGAACGCTGACTTTGCTCAGGCCGGTCAGACCGGTGATCATATGATTCAAACCCGACATATACCCATCAATATAGGCGCGTAATTCCTCTTCGGTGGAATTATGGCCGCCCACCTCGCCGATCTCGCCGCCAATGGAAATGGTGACGCCTTGGGGCTGGCTTGCTCTGATAAAGGTCGTCAACATGGACGAAAGATCCGCATTGAGCAGCTGCTGGGCTGGAACAGTCACCTGGCTCAAATCAACCATGGTAGATGTATCTATGTCAATATTATAGAAACCTGCCGCTACCGCTTCTTTGACCAGAGAGCGCAGTGTCTCTATTTCAGTATTGGAATTGGCAGCATAACGCTTCGCCGAAATCTGAAAATGGTCGCCCTGTAAAAAGACCGGCCCTTTGTAACCTTCGGCAATCGCCGCTGCCAGAATGGAGGTGGTGTATTCAGCCGGCCGCTGGTCAGTATAGCCAATTTCAGAACGCGCTATTTCAAAAATGAAAGCCGTGGCGTTGATTTTCTTGGCAACCCTGAACACAGCTCTGGCGGCCTCGAAGGGCAAAACTCGCAAATTCATTGCCGGTACGGTGAAAGTCAGGGGAACATCACCTCTTCCGCGGGCCATGTACAAATCATGGATGGAACTTAGGTTCACCCCGGCCTCAATGGCAATACTGCGAGTCAGATATCGCGCCAGGCTCTGTTTTTGCCCGCTCTCGGTCGCTGAAATTCGGGCCAGTTCCCCAATTTTCTCCCGCAGGCGCATCACATCCATGATCCGCACGGTGCCTTGAGAGACTGTAATGCAATTGTCCAGGGCTTCCAAAATTTCATGTATCGGATGCGTCATAATACCTCTTTTTAGCTCAGGAACATGGGCACGCCCATAAAGTCGCGGATCTTCGGCCGGTAGCTGGCAACATCATAAAACGAAGGCACATCCACCCGCTTTTTGCCCGTCATGATCATTTCGAGCGGCACCGTGGTGTATTTACCTCCGTGCAGGGCCACCATCTTGCCGGTCTCATTACGCCGGATCAGCTGCATGGCCAGGGTGCCGTAAGAAACCGCCACCATGCGGTCCAAAGAGTCGGGCGCGCCTGAACGCATCAGGTAAGCCACCGGCTGGTACATGATATCCTGGCCGGTGATGCGTTTAATTTCTGCGGCCGCCATTTCGCCCACGCCGCCCAATTTGCGGTGACCATAGGCATCTGCTTCACCCGTCTCCACTTCAGCGCCGCCTTCCATAATCGAGCCTTCCGAGATGGTCATGATTGCGTAATTGGACGGGTTGTTGCGTTTATCTTCCATCAAAAATTCAGCCAGTTTATTGATGTTGAACGGCACTTCTGGAATGATGGCCCGATCCACATAAGCCAGGTAGGCGCTGAACAGGCTGGTCTCGCCGGAATTGCGGCCAAACAGTTCCACAATACCAATGCGTTCATGGGAACCAACCGAAGTGCGCATATTGGTGATAAATTCGATGCTGCGAGAAATGGCCGTGGAAAAGCCGATGCAGTAGTCGGTGCCAAACACATCGTTATCCATCGTTTTTGGAATGGCCACAACCGGGAAGCCCTCTTTGTGAAGGCGTACGCCATAGCTCAAAGTGTCATCACCGCCAATGGGCACCAGCACGTCAATCCCTAGGTGTTCAATCACCTTCAAAACATGATCGGTATAATCCATCGTTCCACTGTCGTCCACTTTGCGGCCCAGGGACGAAGCCTTAAGAAAATCGGGGACAGCTTTTGGCTTCACGTTTTGAGGGTTGGTACGTGAGGTGTGCAAAAATGTGCCGCCAGTGCGGTCAATGGTGCGCACATCATCCCGGTCCAGGCTGCGCGTGTAATAGGAATGAGTGGAGGGCTCATCGAGATTGTAGTTCAAAAGCCCCCCCCAGCCTTTGCGAATGCCGATAACCCGATAACCCGCTTCAAGGGCATTCATAACCACTGCCTTCATGCAGGGATTAAGGCCGGGAACATCACCGCCCCCAGTGAGGATACCTAGTGTCTTGCTCATACCTTCTTTTCTCCTTGAAAAATATATAATTTCTATTGAGGCGAAGGACACGGCAGTTGCAAAGCAATCCGTGTGCCCTGACCGATCACCGAATCGATATCAAAACTCCCGCCGAGCATATCTGCTCGTTCGCGGATCAACTTCAAACCCAGGCCGTTGCTGCCAGATAAAGCTTCTGTGTCAAATCCCCTGCCGTTATCTTCCACCGAGATGCGGATATTAGCCTCATCCAGCTTCACAGATACTTTAAGCAGTGACGCCTGGGCATGCCGCGCCGCATTACCCATCAATTCCTGAAGCGTGCGGAAGATCATGACTTCCATATAAGGTTCCAGCCGCCGTTCTGTACCGGTGATAATCAGGTTCGTTTCAAGGCCGGTCTGACTTTTAAATGTGCCGGCATACCGTTCCATTGTGGGAATCAGGCCGAGGTCATCCAGCATCATGGGACGCAATTCAAAAATAAAATTGCGGACTTTTTCAAATGTACCTTCGGCAGCCGATTTCAGATTATTGAGCTCTTCTCTGGCCTTTGCCTGGTCAATATCAAACAAACGGGTTGCGATTTCTGTTTGCAGAATAAAATTAGACAGCGCCTGGGCAGGGCCATCGTGCATGGCACGGGATAATCTTTGGCGTTCCGACTCCTGGGCATTGACCATCATTTCGATGCTTGCGCTGCCTTTTTGCCCCTTGCTTTGCTGCTTGGCAGGGCGTTCCTCAAGCATTTTGACCGTCTGGTTAAGCACATTGACATAGCGTTGCAAGTGAGATTGGTCGCTCTGGTATTTTTCAATCTGTCCCCGCATGACAAATAATCGCTGTTGTGAATCCAACGCAGCATCATAGGCCATACGAATCTCCGCTCTCGACAGAGATTCACTTTGAGCCTGCATCTGCTGCAGCCTCACCGTCACAGCCTGATTCCGCTGCGTTAATTTATTCATCTCCACCTGGCTCTGCTCCAGCATCAAGGTGATCTCTCTTAATGCCCGCTGAGATTGCTCCAGTTCAGCGACAATTTCATGCTGGAACTCATCCCACGGATCGATGGTGTCGCCATCGTTTCTCAATGCAACGCTTTCTGCCATAACCATTTCCTCTTTTCCTGGAATTTAGTCTATTTGAGATAGATGATCCCATACTCTAATCGTGGAGTATAGCATAAATTTTACTTTCACGCTAAATTATTTACAGGTCAAGCTCTTCCTCATATGAAATCAACAAACGCGTGGACCTGATCGCCCACCATTTGAACCAGCCCAAAAGCAGCCAGCAAAATGCAGGCAGCAGGAGCACCAGGAGGTGAATATTGGTTTCATTGATGCCCACCAGCACCCATGGCCCAACAAAGAGGATGATAACGAACCCGATGATCATCCAGGTACCCAATTTTCCCCATCTTTCCTGCAAAATTCGGAATACAAGGAAATAACCTGGCAGCAAGGCGGTATGATAATCCAGCCCACGGTCAAAGCTGATCAGGCCCACTGCCATCAGGGTCAGAGCCATCGTCCACAGCATCATCCGTTCCGGCTTGCCCATCATTCTGGCCCATTCCGCAACCAGGTAAATGAACATGCCGCCGTTTAATGCAATCATCAGAAATTGGCGAATTCCCGGCATACTGTCGGCAATCAAATTCAACCCAGATTGGTACCAGCTGGTGGTTCCGTCCAACAGGTGAGAAATCCGCAGCCACTGAAGAACCCAGTCTGGAATTAAGATCATGAACAGTACATTAAGAAAAAGGAAACCGGCAACAAAACCACCCAAAAAGCCGTTCCTTCTGCTGGAACTGCTCCACATAATCAATCCCACCAGCGGCAGCAAAGCCATTTCGGGTTTAACCATCGCCATCGCCATCAATAAACCGGCAGCATTATCCTGCTTGTTGATAAGCATATACAGCGCAAAGACAATAAAAAAGAGGCTCCAAATGGCCAGCCCTGAATCCAGCAGTGCAAAGACATGACTCGGCCAGATAAATACAATGAATAGAACAATGGCCAGTTGATGCCACTGCAGCTTCCAACCAGAGAGACGAATGGCCAGAAGAATGGTGATCATCAAGATCAATTCCTGGGCTACCGACCATAACGCTTGAGCTGCTGGAAAATCCATCAGCGCAAAAGGCACCCATAAAATAATTGCGTAAACCGGGTATTGATATTGGCTGCCAGTGGTATTGGCCAGGCCCATACGGTCAGCATGGTTCTGGACCACAGTAGAATCATAGGGGCTGATCCCGTTTAACAGCCAATCTCTGGCTGCCTGATACCCGATTGAAAAATCATTCGGATAGCTCCCGATTTTTTCCCACAGGCTGAAGTTCCCCCAAACCAGGCCAGAAAATGCCAGCACAATGCCCGCAAAAAATAGAATAATGAGCCCAACACGTAAACGGTTCAATGGTTTTCCACTGTTAATAAGATACACCATTTTACCCGGTTTTATATGTCTGGTCAAACTAAAAGTTTGACCTTCTGGTTTTGCCCCCATCAACCAGATGAGCAGCCTGCTGACGGCGGGGAATCAACAGAGTCGACCACTCCAGTACCACAAGCAGGAACAGCAACGTTCTGACCGGCGCAGTCACCCAGAGACCCTGTTCATAACCCCGCGAAAGCAGCACCGGCCACTCCAGCAAATTGATGATCACCAGCGTGAACACAAACAACAATGCTTTTCTTTGATCCAGGGTCAGCAAGAGAACAGGTAAAATCATGAGAATCCATTGAGGACTCCAGCCAGGCGACCAGATCATTAAAATGCACCAGGTTGCACCTATCAAAGCCAGCCACTGCCGGGTCTGACCAGCCTGGCTCTTCAAAAAGAACCAGAACCCCGCTGCGCCGATCACCGCCAAAGTGAGATAAGATGGGATGGCTGAAGGATTTCGCTCGCTGCCCATATCATTGACTGGTTGGTAATGGTCTATGCCTGCACCCACATTGCCGGTCTGGTAATTCCCATCCAACAACGCCCATACAGTTTCCCAGGATCCTTTCCCCCCCTGGGCATTCAATGATGTCCAGGTCAAACCAGGAGAAATCGTAAACAGGCTCAAATAGACCAAGACGGGCAAAACCAGGGCGATAAGCGTGGTAACAATGGCTTTCTGCCGCGGCAGGAATTTCCATAATGCGGGTATGACAACCATTGGGAACAATTTCGTCAAAATTCCCAATCCAAGCCAGAAGCCGGCCCATTTTTCTTTTTTCTCCTCCAGCCCCACCAGTGCAAGCATGAAGAAACAGACCACCAACGGGTCAAAATACCACCATGTGTACGGCAGCGCGGTCAGCACAACCGCATAAAACCATTCGCGCCAATCACCTTCCTCAAGCCACACTCGCTTACGCAGATGAATAAAGGTGCAAAGAGATACGGCATCCATAACGATCAATCCCCCTGCAAAAAGAGCTTCATAAACATGCGGTCTCCCTTGAGCCAGCAGGTAAAGGATTTCGTTAAAAAATGCAAACAGGGGTGGAAATTCAACCCAGTAGTGTAAATAGGGCCAGCCCTGAAGTGCCGCCAGGTCATAAAAATGCGGAAAATCGCCAAAGCCATGGATGGCTTCTGCTGGCAGGGTAAACAACAATACCATCCGGCCAAATATCAGGCCCAGCACCGGCAGGGGAAGTTGCGGCCAACGTTTCATGGCGCCTCCCTGACAAAAATGACCGATATATCATCACGAAAAACTTCCGTCCAACCCGCGTGAGGTAACAATCTGGCAATGGGTTGTTCTGGTTCGATGAACACCAGATCCACCTGCCATCGCTCCAGAATGGCCTCCCAATCCTGATCGCCCTGAACAACGGAAATCCACTGGCCAATAATGTCGTCGCCAAACAAATCCGTTCGCCCATCCGCAAAAACCTGGCGCCCAGGCATGGCCCATAACATATATCCACCCCAGGCATAACTGTTGAACACCCTGGCCTCGGGATAACGAGTCGCAATCCATTCGGCCCCGCTCACAGGAAATAACTGTGCATACCATTTTTCCACATTGACCGGGTAGCTGACAAGGAACAACTTGACCAGGCACACGCCAAATAACAACCCCACCGCCATCAGGTTAACGGGCTTGCTTTTCTGCGGCTCTCCCAACAACAGTTTTTGCGCCGCTTCATCGCTCAATTTCAACCGGGTCTGTGCCTTTTTAATCCAGGGCTGAACCGAATCCCCCCAGAGGCGCATAACATTCCATAAATAACGCGCGGTGACAGGCGCTGCAATGATGGCAAAAGGACCAAAATTGCGTCTGGCCATAAAACACGCATACGAAAACGCCAGCACCGGCAGAATTTCTCCCCAATCCACTTTTTCCTTGCCAATCCAGATAGCCATCACCATTATCAACAGCATCCACACAAAAGGCTGCTGGGCAGCAATATGAAAATTGGGTGAAGCCCATTCCTCGATGAAATTTTGCAGCACTTTGATATTAACCGTCTCAAAAGCCACCTGCCAGATGCCCGCACCATAAGGGTGGATCATCACCACCAGCGCCGATGCCGCCGTAACAACGGACAGTTGCCCGATTTGCTTCCATGCCAGCAGGTGATCAGCCAGTCTGCCCCATAAATGGTTGCCAATTTCGCCAATAATGGACAGGGAGAGCAAAATAATTCCCAGCGGGAAACCACCATGCAAATTACCCCAGATCCAGAACTGGGGAATGACCCACCAGATCAGCCGGCTTCGGCCTTTTTTGTAAAGATATAAGATATAACTGAGCAGGCTGAGCATCACCAGGCTGAAAAGTTGCGGCCGTGGGGTTAGCACCGGCGCCATGACCATGACCGCCAGAATGATCACACCGGCCCTCAACAGAACCGGGCTGTTCATTTGTTTCATCATCAAAGCAGCGCAGGCAACCGCCGCCAAAGCAACAATCAGGCTCAATCCGGCATATCCCAGCAGCTCATAAAAAATAACAAGAACAATTTCAGCCAGCCATGAATGATTAACCCAATACGTTCCCGTCATGGTGTATGAGTAGATGTCATTCATCACCGGCCACCCATGAGCCAGGGTGTCCTCACCCAGGCGCAGATGCCAGAGCATATCACTATCTAAAGGGGCCCGAAGGGTCATGAAAAAGACCAGCAGCAAGGTGATCATATAGAAAAACCGGTTACGGATGGAAGTCTGGTTATCGTTCATGCTGCAACACCACTGCGGTTTCATCTTGATATAGCAAATTCCAATTTTGGTCATTCATGAGAGTTTGTGCCAAATTTGACTTTGTTGGTATGATCATCCAGTCAATCTGGTAATCCTCAATTTTGGTTTGCCAGCCATCCCCCATTTCCCGAATGGCCATATAATCTCGGGTAAGCTGTTCCCCGTAAAAATCCGTCTGACCATCAATAAACACTTTTTGCTCAGGCCATAAACGGTAGAGGAGATACCCGCCCCAGAAGAATTCATTATACCCATTTCCAGACTGTGGATTTTTTTCGAGCCAATCCACTGCTTTTACCGGGAAAATGGTTGCATCAAATTGATTTCCCTTCATATGCAAATCCATAGGAATACCCTTACCCAACAGGAAAATGACGGCCAGCACCATCACCGCAAAATACCAGGCTGGCAGCCGGGGAGAATTTTCAATCAAAAGCAGCCGTTCATCCCTTTTCCTGAAGAAGGCCGGCCATTCTAATTTTCCCCACACCTGGCATAAAATCGGGACTACGGCGACAACATAGAGGGGAATATTTCTGGCGCTGAACAAAGCCATGACCGTCCAGCCGCTCAACATGAGTACATCTGCCTTTCTCAATTTTTGATGACTCGCCATAATGCTGACCAGCACCAGGCTTAATCCGATCAAAAGCAAAAATGGCCAGGCCGATTGTATATGAAAATCTGGTGATCGGTATTCCTGGGTGCCATTCACCAGGTAAGTATTTTGAAGATAGCCAACTCCCAGATTCCAGACCCGATAGCCTGCCGGATTTATGAATGAAGTAAGAAGAGCAGCCCCGCCCGCTAGCACAAGCGAAACCATCTGCTTCCGGCGTTTATTTTTTTCCTCAGCCTGCCGGGCTTCCAGATACTCCCAGAGTAAACCGGCGCAATACATTCCCAGCACCATAAACCCTGCCAAAAAAGCCCCATGGAAATTGACCCAGATCATCATCGCCGCAGGCAGGCCCAACCAAGTTCGTCTGTCTTTCAAAAGCTTTTCAACCAGGGCAATCCAAAATGCCAGAAACATGAAGGTGAAAATATGCGGGCGTGCCAGCCAATGAATGCTTGACGCGCCTGCCCCAAGAAGAATGAGAAGAAGACTACCAAAAAATTGTCCGCTTCTCGTCAAGCATTGATTAAAAATGAAAGCAATGGTCCCGCTAATGATAAGAGCTGTCAGGATGACCACACCGTTAAGACCCATCATGCGGTTCGCCAGCGCAAAGAACACATCCGCCATCCACTCGTGGGGCACCAGCATCTCGCCGTACATTGTCCACGAAAATTCATCCTGTAGTGGGATCTCCCCCCGGTCCAGGATAAAATTTCCAATGGTAATATGCCGGCCAAGATCCCCATCGTAGCTGAACAGCTTTGGTCCTAACAAAATCACCCCAAGGAAAACCATGGTAAGGATGATTCCCGTGAGATTTGGCAGAAATCGGGCGAAATGATTGTTCTTCATCATCAATGCAGGTCACTCCTTAAGGGTTCCCAGGCCCATCATTTCCGGGTGAACCGGCTGAGATAAGTTGTAAAAAACATGGTAATCACCGATCCATTTTTCCTGATATTGAATTTGATGCGCCCTGAACGCACCGGTCAGTTTTTCATCCAGAGCTGGATTCTTCGCTGTGATGTAGGTGATTTTCCGGCTGTTCCTCACCTGCTCGTCATAAGGCGAATACCGGTCATCTCGAGGGGTGTATCTCAAATCGCCGTGATATGGCAATTTGGGCACAAAAATGAGCTTTTCCTGCGATAAAAAAGCCACCGGGTAGCCGATCCAGTAATGGGTGTAACCTCTATTAAGCTGATTATCTCTCAAAAAAGCCAGAAGTTCACCATCATATCGGTGATCAATGACCACCGATGAGTCAAATTGGGTGGTCAATCCCGGCGGGTATGCGCTGGCGCTGTCGATGATTCCCCAAAAATGGAATATACAAACCAGAGCCACCAGTCCAAATTGCAACCATCGCCGGTTGAGGGTTGAAACCGCCCATCCTGCCAGCAGGGCCATCGGCGTGATGAAGGGGAGAAAATATCGTCCCGAAGGATCAATGCCAAAAGAAGTGAACACAAAACCGCCTGCCACACACGCCATCACGCCCAGCAGCAGCCAGAAAGCAGGTAATATCGCTCTCCTCCGCCGAATCTCAAAAAAAATCTGGGCAGCTGTCCATCCCCAGAACATCAGGATAAAAGGCATCAGAGGTAAACCCAGCCAGTGCACAGACCAGGGGGGACGAAACCCGAATATTACCGTCAGGCCAAGCAAAAGGAAAGAAATGAGGTGATTGCCCCATTTCACCAGGACAAAGGTCTGTTCCACATTCACTGCGCTGCCAAATAATTCATGAATGGCCGCGCTTCCACCGTTTATAAGAAACACCAGCCAGGGTGAAGCACCAATGGCAAATCCCACAACGGAAAACAGGATACCCCCCCACAGAAGCCGGCTTTTCTCTTTTTCGCTGCCTGGCCGCCAGCCGCCTTTAACAACCAGGATCCACGCCGGAATGAAATAGACCAGAGTGAGGCCGTTCGTCCAAAAGCCCAGCCCCCCAAGGAATCCCAGGAGCCCCCAGAAAACCCGGCTTTGCTGGCCAGAAATATTCTGAGCCGCCAGCAATAAGATGAAATTTCCGATCAGCAGGGCTTCTCCATATCCACCCAATGATGCGGTCGTATACAGCACCCCGTTGACCGTCGGCAGCGCCACCAGCAAAGCAGCGATAAGACCGACCCGGCTGGAATGAAATAACTGCCTGCCCAGCATAGCCGTGGTGATAACTGTACCCACGAGCAGAAGGATTTGAACCACCCGAATGGCAAAGACCGACTCGCCCAGCAACAGAAATGCGCCAGCGACCAGGTAAGCATCCATGCTGCCCATGTAAGCCTGCCCCCAGAAGAACAGCGCCTGTTCGCCCTGCAAAACATGCCTTGCCATAAGCCCCACAACAGCTTCATCTGCATTAAAAGGGATGCGCTCCGTAATTGCCAATCCTGCTCTCAAACCTGCCGCCAGAATTACAATGCTAATGAGAATCGCCCAAAATACCTGCTTTTTGTTCCCGTCTTTTCCCATTAAATCCTTCCAGGATATCTTCCAGGATATATGATAAACTTAAGTTATCTTTGTATTTTACTTCAAATTAATCTGATGCGTATTTCAAAACAGCTTTTACCGTCAGTTGGGATCGTCATAGTCTTTCTGTTTACCTTCTTCTTTGAGGCAGGTATGCCTTTGGTTCCTTTCCATCCTGATGAAAGCACCCAATTATTCACCGCCGGAGATTTCTTCCTTTATTTTTCCAATCCTCTGTCAATGGTATATCAGCCCGACCTGGAAGCTGATTTGCGCCAAAATTACCGCCTGCTGGATGCGCCCATGGTTCGATACACGGTCGGCATGGCCCTCTTTTTATCCGGGCAAAAATCTCAAGCGGTAGATTGGAACTGGTCACTTTCATGGAAAGATAATGACCGGGCTGGTGCTCTGCCAGCCCCGCAAACCCTGCTGGCTTCCAGGTTTTTGATATCTCTGTTTTTCCCCTGCTCTCTGATCCTTATTTTCCTGATCGGTAGAAAAATGGGGGGAATTTCAACAGGCTTGCTGGCCGCGTTTCTATTTTCCAGCAATGCTCTGATCCTCCTTCATACCCGGCGCGCCATGTCAGAAGGCGGGCTGGTCTGTTTTGTTTTATGGTTCCTTTTTCTTCTGCTTCATGAAAAAACACCCTCCTGGTTGCTGGGTTTGGCAGCAGCACTCTGCGTCAACTGGAAATTATCCACCGCCCCCCTGGCGGCGATCCCACTGCTCTATCTGATCTGGCGTGAACATGGTCACCTTCCGGGCAGGGCAAAACAGGCCGCCATTTACCTCGGCTGCTTTTTGGCCCTCCATTTTTTACTGAATCCCGTTTTTTGGGCCAATCCTGCAAGCGTCCTGGTTAAAGCCGCCGAAGCCCGCCAGCAGCTTCTGACAGCACAAACCCGGGCCATGGAAAATGCCAGTTCCGGAATCATGCTTGCTTCTCCAGCCGAGCGTGCCGTCGGCATGATTGCCCACCTGTTTTATGCTCCGCCCGCTATTCAGGACATTGGCAATTACACTCTTGACCTGCAGGAGCAAACCCAGAATTATCTGAATAATCCTCTGCACAGCCTTTTACGTTCTTTTGCAGGCGGGAGCATCATGTTAATTCTCTTTTTTACAGGCGCGATGCTGCTGGTTATGCGGTTCATTAAACAACGCCAGTCCAGTGATTTATTGATGCTCCTGGCCTTTGGACTGCAAATGGGATCCCTTATCGCTGCCGTAACTCTCCCTTTTCAAAGATATTGGCTCCCTCTTGTCCCCTTCACCTGCCTGTTTTCAGCCTTTGCGCTCTCTCAAACTGGCAAAATCGCCCTTCAAGCTTTTCAGAGCCGCAAAAGACCATAAGCTCAAATCCTGGTCGAAATAACCAAAAGATCTCGGCAGTGCCTGTCGCTGTCCATGGTTCATTATTGAAAATGGTTTGACTGTTTAAAGAAAAAGGGCCCTCCTTTTGGAGGGCCCTGAAAAGTAACAAAACAAATTAGAGCTTTGCAGCAGGTTTCTTGCTCTGCATAATGCCCCAGACCATGCCAGCGGCCAGTAAAACAATCACCACCCACTTGGCAATTTGCATTTCCGTCGAAACGCCGGCAGGATTTTCGAACTGCACGATGATGGGCGCTACCAGCAAGCTGACAATATTGACCACTTTAATCATCGGGTTCAAAGCCGGGCCAGCCGTATCCTTGAGGGGATCACCGACTGTGTCGCCCACAACGCCAGCTTTGTGACGTTCCGAGCCCTTGCCCGTGTTCTTTTCCAGGCTGCGCGGTTCATCTTCAATCGCCTTTTTGGCATTATCCCAGGCGCCGCCGGCATTCGACATGAACACCGCAAGCAGTTGGCCGCTGAGGATGACGCCCGCCAGGAAACCGCCCAGAGCTTCGACCTGCAGCACCAGGCCAACGATCAGGGGCAGGACGATGGAAATCACGGCCAGAGGGATCAATTCCTTCTGGGCAGAGCGGGTCGAGATGCCCACCACTTTGGCGTAATCGGGTTTGACTTTGCCTTCCATCAGGCCGGGAATGCGGAATTGGGCGCGAACTTCTTCCACAATCTCGCTCGCGGCGCGGCTGACGGCGCGAATGGACAGAGAGCTGAACAGCCAGGGCAGAGCGCCGCCCAGCAGCATGCCGATGAACACCTTGGTATCTGAAACCCTAATCGAATTAAGGATAAAGTCCTTCGAGAAGAGCAGTTGCTCTTCAACGCGGACGATATCGGTAATAAATGAAGCGAACAGGCTCACCGCGGCGATCACAGCGGAAGCAATGGCCACACCCTTGGTGATGGCTTTGGTGGTATTGCCGACCGCATCCAGGTCCGCCATAATCTGGCGGGCCTTGCGGGTGTTTTCATCATCCATACCGTGCCAGGCCATTTCGCCAATGCCGTTCGCATTATCAGAAATGGGGCCGTATGAGTCCATGGCCACGTTGTTGCCCGTGTGGCTGAGCATGCCAATGCCGATCATGGCCACAGCGTACAGAACGTAGGTCGCATCCCCTTCACCCGAGTAAAGCATCAGGGCGAAGATAAAGCTGATCACAATCACAAACAAAGCCCAGACGCTGGATTCCATGCCAACCGAAAGGCCGGAGAGGATGGTCGTCGCGGGGCCGGTTTTGGTGGCTTCGACAATCTCCTGGACGGGAGCACGTTTGGTCGAGGTGAAGTATGAAGTCAGCGGGTTGAAGGCCACTGCCAGACCCACGCCAATGGCCGTCAGAAGGCCCAAACGCCAGTCATTGGCATACAGCATGGCAACCACAAAAGCCCAAACCACGGTGTTGACGCTGGAAACTTCATAAGAGCGGAACATGGATTCTTCCGCATCATGAGCGCGCAGGAATTTGATCGGGAATTTTTCCCAAATCGGCACGGTGAAGGTGCCAAGAATGGAGCTGAGCACGCCGATACCGCGGATAATCAGCGGATAAACGATCCAGCGCATTTTCATGGTCGGATCAGGTTCGATGGCGGCCAGGGCAAGACCCAGGATCAAAGCCGAAACAATGGTGACTTCGTAGCTTTCGAAGATATCAGCGGCCATGCCAGCGCAATCACCCACATTGTCGCCGACCAGGTCAGCAACCACAGCTGCATTGCGGGGATCATCTTCAGGAATGTCTTTTTCAACTTTGCCAACCAGGTCAGCGCCAACGTCCGCAGCCTTGGTGTAAATACCGCCGCCCACGCGCATGAACAGCGCCAGCAGAGTACCGCCAAAGCCGAAGCCCAAAAGGGCATCCGGAGCAGCTGTGCCAAAGATCAGGAAAATGATCGTACCGCCCAACAAACCCAGACCGTCGGTCAACATACCCGTAATCGTCCCGGCATAATAAGCGATAGATAATGCCTGGTTGAACCCGTGGCGGGCGGCTTCAGCTGCACGCACATTCGCCTGGATGGCCATACGCATGCCCAGCTGACCTACCATCAGGGAGAAGGAAGCACCCATAATGAAAGCAATGGTACGGCCGATGGCGACCACAATCAGCGCATTGTCGCCAAATTCATGCGTTGCTTCTGCGCTGGGTTTTGCCACATAAACACTCAGGAAAAGTGCTACCGCCAGAATGACAATGGCCGGCAAAATCGTTTTCAACTGCCGGTTCAGGTAGCTGTCTGCGCCTTCACTGATGGCTGACCAGACTTCCTGCATCTTTGAAGTGCCCTTGTCGTTCTTGAGCACCACGCCTCGCAGCCACCAGGCGTATGCCAGGCTCAGAAAAGCCACAACAAGAACGCCAATGATGGCCGCGAACTCAAAACCATTCAGACCATGTGGATACATAATTACAGCTCCTCCTTAAAGTGTGGTAAATTGGGCATTGGGTCGCAACCCGCCGCAAAAACAACTACTAGGCCATTATAGGCCAAACATTTAAATTTTACAGATTCCAAATACAAAAGTCAACTCATTTTGAACCCTGTTTTAGGTAAATTAGAATTATTAACAAATGGTTAGAATTTCTGCAAGTACTTGACTCTGCACCTGCCTTTGTTGTATAGTGTTATGCGGTTTGTAATCTTTCAGGTTTTGGCTGAAAGATTATTATTTTGTCATATGGATGAGGTGATCTCGATGATCAAAGTCACTGGGTTGACAAAAGATTATGGTCTGCGCAGAGCGGTTGAAAATCTAACGTTCACTGCATCAAAAGGTGAAATTCTGGGTTTTCTTGGACCCAATGGCGCTGGTAAAACCACCACCATGCGCATTCTTACTGGATACATCCCGCCCACATCTGGCAAAGTTGAAATTGGCGGATTCGACATTGTTGACAAATCCATCGAGGCGCGCCGGCTGATTGGTTACCTGCCTGAAACCGTGCCTCTTTACAACGACATGACGGTTTTTGATTACCTCATGTTTATGGCCAACCTGCGTAACATTAAACAGGCCGAAGATCGCGTGGACGAAGTTCTTGAAATGGTCCACATGGAAGAACGCGCCGAAGGTTTTGTGGGCAACCTTTCGAAAGGCATGCGCCAGCGGGTCGGCCTGGCCCAGGCCATTTTGCATAAACCAGAAGTCCTGATTCTGGATGAACCCACCATTGGTCTCGACCCGGCTCAAATCATTGAAGTCCGAAAAATCATTCAGGAATTGGGAACTGAACATACCGTTCTGCTCTCAACGCATATTCTTTCCGAAGCGCAGCAGGTCTGCAACCGTCTTCTCATTATCAACAAAGGTCACATTGTTGCTGAAGACACGCCCGAACAGCTCCAGTCTCGTTTGACCGGCTCCAAGCATATCACCCTGCGTGTTCGCTGCGGCGCCGAAGACATGGTTCCGGTCATCCACGATTTACCCGGCATCTCTTCGGTGCGCCTGATGGACGAAAACACACTTGAGTTTGAGACCTCAGTTAACCAGGATGCCCGCCCCGATGTAGCCAGAGCAGTTATTTCATCCGGGCTAGACTTGCTGGAAATGACCCAGGACACCATGAGCCTCGAAGAAATTTTCCTGCAGCTGACGCGGGATGATTTCCCGGTTTTACCTCAAGAATCCGTCTCTGCCTCCACAGGTGAAGAATTAGAGGAGAAAGAGGAATAGTATGAAGAACATCTGGTATATTGCCAAAAAAGAATATGCTTCTCTCTTTAACAGCCCGGTGGCCTATGTCATATTGCTTGTGACCTTCCTCACCCTGGGCTTTTTCTTCTGGATTGAAATCAACTATGCTGTGCAATACCAGCAATATGTGCCCTCCATGAGCAACACCTTCTCCCTCCTGGTTTTTCCCCTCCTTTTCTTTGCCGTTCCGGCAATCACCATGCGCTCCATTGCGGATGAAAACAAGTCCGGCACCCTTGAACTGCTCCTCACTTCACCTGTCCGCGATTGGGAATTGATTATTGGCAAATGGCTGGGCTGCCTCTTCTTCTTCCTTTTTACCCTGATGGTGACCCTGATTTACCCCCTGGTCCTGAACACCATGATTGATAAAGGCATTGATTTTGGATTGGTCTTTAGCGGCTATCTGGGGGTCATCCTGCTCATTTCAGCCATGTGCGGCATCGGCGTCTTTATTTCATCCCTTTTCAATAATCAAATCGCCGCTCTTTTTGCCACCCTGGGTGTGCTCATCCTCTTCTGGATCATCAGCGCCCCGGCCCAGCTCTTCCAGGGGTCGGTCACAGCAGATGTTTTGACCTACCTCAGCCTGACAGAGCATTACTATGATACCTTCCTTACCGGGATCATCCAGCTCAAAGATATTATTTATTATCTGAGCTTCACTGCCCTTACCCTGCTCATGGCGAACATTTCAATCGACATCCGGAGATGGCGCTGATGAAAACTCCCTTCAACCCCAAAAAGCTTGCTCCTCTCGGCCTTTACCTTTCCCTGCTTGCAGCCATTCTGACCATTGGCATGGCTATCATCCTGAGAGAGTTCAGTCTCCCTGTCCAAATTGGCCTGGGAATCGTTGTGATTGGCATTGCCCTGTTTGTGATGCTTGACCCAGAGCGGACTCGCGTCCTGCTGACCGGCCGTCAGGCAAAATATGGCAGCAATGTCCTGATCCTGTTCCTGGCCTCAGCTGGCATCCTGATCATCATCAATATCCTCGGAGCTTCATCCTCTGTCCGGTTGGATTTAACCCAGGATAAAACCCATACGCTTGCCCAGGAAACCATTGCCATTCTGAACTCCCTGAGCGAACCCGTCACAGCAAAGGCTTTCTACTCCTCGCAAACCAACTCAACAACCGCCAAGTCTCTACTCGAAGATTTCAAGGCCAATTCTGGCGGAAAATTCTCATACCAGTTTATTGATCCAAACTCAGACCCAATCGCTGCCAGAAACGCCAACATCACTCGCGATGGCACCATTGTGCTCACCCAAGCCGGCCGCACAGAAATTCCCAATTACGCATCTGAACAGGAACTGGCCGCCGCTCTGATCAGGATAAACAACCCCGGCGATCGCGCCGTGTATTTTCTTGCCGGTCATGGTGAATACGATATTAATGCATCATCAGGTGAACAAACCCTGCGAACGCTCAAGCAATCTCTGGTGGATAAAAACTACCTGGTTCAAACGCTTGATTTGTTATCCAACCCGGTCATTCCAGATGATGCAAAAGCCATTGTGATCGCCGGCCTGACCCAATCCCTTTCTGAAAAAGAAATCAGCCTGATCAAGGCCTATCTTGAAAATGGCGGCGCCCTGGTGGTCTTTGAAAACCCCTCCATCATGACCCAGCTGCCCACTTCCTCTGACCTGCTTGCAGCTTACCTGGAAACCACCTGGGGCATCAAACTGGGCGAAGACTTCATCATTGACACCACGGCGAATCAGCTCGATCTTAACAACCCCTCCCTCGCAATTGTTGTGGAATATGGCAACCATGCCATCACCAACAACCTCAACTGGAACCTTTATGCCATTTTTCCATCAGCACGCAGCGTGACCTTTTCCGAAAAAGAGAATATTACCACCACCGCTTTGGCCAAAACATCCCAATATTCCTGGGCTGAGACGGATCTGGCAGGCTTGCTGACCGGTGCCCAGGTACAATATGACCAGACAAAGGATACCCTGGGGCCGGTCAACCTGGCTGCGGCCGCAGAAAACAGCCTGACCCATTCCCGTATTGTTGTCTTTGGCGATCCAGATTTTGCCGCTGACGCCAATTTCAATGCCTATCAGAATGGTACCCTCGCCGTCAATGCAATAGACTGGGCAGCTCAGCAAGAGAATCTGATCAACTTAACCCCCAGACAAACCACGGAACGGATGGTTGTCCCGCCGGATCGTTTCACCATGGGCTTTATCTTCCTGGGCTTTGTCCTGGCCTTGCCGGGATCTGCCATCGTTGCCGGCATCGTTGTTTGGATTCAACGTCGGAGAAGAGGCTAAAGCATGGTTCGCCGCAATACACTGATCATCCTTGCTTTGTTTGTGGTCACCCTGGTTGCTTTTCTGATCTATCAGAATCAGAAAACAGGAAGCCCGGCTTCCACAACAGATACAGGCATACCCACTGCTCTGCCGCCCATTTTTGATTTTTCGGCGGACCAGCTGAAATCTCTCAGCTTCTCTTATGCCACCGGGCAAAAAGTGATGTTTGAGAAAGGAGCCGACGGCAAGTGGATGGTTAAAGAACCTGCTAATTCGGTTTTTGGACCTGAAGCTGTGGAATCAATCGTCTCACAACTTGGTCAGCTCACCCCCGCTTCTACGCTTTCATCGGCACCTTCGCCAGACCTGGTTGGGCTGGTCAATCCGGTAAAATCCTTCACTCTGGTTTTTGCTTCAGGAAAAACCCTGGCGGTTAAAATCGGCGATGTGGCCCCAACCGGTAATGTATATTACATACAGATCAATGACGACCCTGTGATGGTGGTCAATAAATATATGCTGGATGGCTTAGAAACCCAGGTGGCCCAGGCTCTGGTGACCGCCACTTCTGAACCCGGCCCGGAAGGGCCAACCATCCAACCCGCTGAAACGCCTGCGCCTTAAGGATACAGGTCGTTGCTGAAGGCGGGTGCGTACACCCGCCTTTTTTTGTCCATCCCAAAATGGCAATAAAGGGTATTGATTTTTAACAAAAAAAATAGTATTCTGAATGAGCTATCTTCTTATTTTCTTATCACATTTGGCTTCAATTGTCCATATAATGTTATAAGAGCCTGAAGCCGGCCGCGTCAATTGCGGCCCACGTGACTGGAAAGTTGGATGATTGCTCGTAGTTTGATTGTTGGTAAAAGGAAGATTAACGAATCTATGGATGAAGTTCTGGCAAATGTTGTAGAAGAAGACGAAGAAGAATATTCAGCTATTGCTCGGCTGATTGATTTGGGAAGGCAAAAATCGTATGTCACGATTGATGATATTTTGCATTTCTTCCCGGATGCCGAGCAGGATGTTGAACAGCTTGAAGAGGCTTTCGCGGCGCTCTTAAGTGCTGGGATTCCCTATCTTGAAGAAGATGTGGACAGTTCTTTGGGAGAACCGTCAGAGGATGATCTTTCAGAAAAAGAGCTTGATGATGAGCAGGAAGAAGCCAGCCAGGATGTTGCTTGGGATGACCTGGCTAACATTGATACCGATGATACCATTGGCCTTTACCTGAAAGAAGTGAGCCGGGTCCCCCTGTTGACAGCCGAGGAAGAAGTAGATCTGGCTCAGCGGATTGAACGCGGCCGCACGACCCGTGAAGAACTGGCCAAGGGCATTCTCAATTCCCGCCGCCGCCTTGAACTGCGCCGCCAGATTGAGGACGGATGGATGGCGCGTGAACACCTGATCACCGCCAACTCCCGTCTGGTGATCTCGGTTGCCAAGAAATACATGGGGCGCGGTGTGCCATTCCTCGACCTCATTCAGGAAGGCAACATTGGCTTGATCCGGGCTACCAAAAAGTTTGACTATCGCCGCGGGCACAAATTTAGCACCTATGCCACATGGTGGATCCGTCAGGCCGTCACCCGGGCAATTGCCGATCAGGGGCGCACCATCCGTGTGCCAGTGCATATGGGTGATCAGATCAATAAATTGCTGCGGGTTCAACATCAGCTAACTCAACGATTGGGCCGCGAGCCCAGTGTCGAAGAACTGGCAGAATCCCTGGATGTTCCACCCAAAAAAGTGGAAAACATGATCCAGGTGGCTCGCCGGCCGTTGTCTCTGGAAACACCAACTGACGATGAGGAAGATTCTGTCCTCGGCGATTTTATTGAGGATGATGAAGCCCCGCCGCCCGATGAAACAGCCACACACAACCTGCTGCGCGAGCAGCTTGAAGAGGTTCTTAATACCCTCCCACCGCGCGAAGTGCGGATCTTGCAGCTGCGCTATGGCCTCCTCGACGGGCAGGCTTATACATTGGAAGAAGTTGGTCGCAAGATGGGAGTGACCCGGGAACGTGTCCGGCAGATCGAAGCTCAGGCATTGAGCCGCCTGCGCCATCCATCCATCCGGCGCAAGCTGCGGGACTACATGGGCGAATAATCCAGGCAGCAGTGAAAAAAACTTGCATTATCAGCCATAATCATGCATACTTAGAGGCGGAGGCTTTGAAAAATGGCGAGAATATCACTGCGTCAATATAACCGTGAAATTGAGAAACTCATTGACCGCGGTCAGGTTGATGAGGCTATTATACATTGTAAGCACATCTTAAATTCGTATCCCAAACATCTGGATACATACCGCCTCCTGGGCAAAGCGTTTCTTGAAACCCAGCAATTTGCTGAAGCCTCCGATATTCTTCAGCGCACCCTTTCCGTTATCCCGGATGATTTCATTTCTCACATCGGAATGAGCATTATCCGCGAAGAAGAACACAACCTGGATGCGGCCATCTGGCATATGGAGCGAGCGTTTGAAATTCAACCCTCCAACTCCACCATACAAGATGAAATCCGCCGCCTCTATGGAAAGCGGGATAATTATCCCCCGCCCAAAGTCCGCGTCACTCGCGGCGGTCTGGCGCGCATGTATGCCAGAGGTAATCTTTTTTACCAAGCCATTTCAGAAATTCGCTCGATTCTCGCAGAAGATCCCCACCGGCCCGATTTGCAGGTACTTCTGGCGCGCATGTATTATCTGTCTTCACAGAAAATTGAGGCCACGGAAATTTGCGGCGAATTGATTGCCAAATATCCTTATTGTCTCGAAGCCAATTTCATCCTGTCGCAAATTCTTCCTGGCACCAGCCGCGCCGAAGATGCCAAAATATACCGGCAGCGCGTGTGCGCCCTGGATCCATATTACGCCCACACCACCGCTGAGAATCAAAATTCCGGCGATGTCCCTGATAATGCGGTTGGTGTCGAACGTCTCGACTACCGCGGCGGCGCTGCTCCATCCTCATGGAATCAGGGCCTTCCTCAGGATACCTCAGCATCTTCTTCTCCTCAAATCTCAGCCTGGGTACCGGCCGAAAATGAACCGTTATCCCCTGAACAGGCTGCCGGGGTTGCGGCTGTTTCAGGCCAGATCCCTGATTGGATGGCGCAAGCCGGTTGGGCCGCCGCAACCGGTGAAGCTGAAGAAACCCTGCCCGTTTATGATGAAGGTTCGATCGTCCACCCTTCTGATGCTCAGGAATTGGCGCCAGCAGAAATCCCCGATTGGCTTCAATCCCTTGCTCCGCCCGACCAAAAAAAAGAGACGGATGCAGCTGCTGATATCGCGTTCGAGGATATCTTCTCGAATATGGATACAGAAAATCCGCCTGTAGAGATAGCCAAGCCCGAAAAAGCCAAAGCCATCCCCACCACAGGAATTTTGCGCACAAGCGACTCACTGCTACCCCCTGAAACTGGGTCGGCCCCTCCTTCTGAGGCTCCCGTATGGGTATCGTCTTCCCCCCGCCCTGAGGCAGTAGAGCCTGCCTCATCGGCTGTCATCCCGGCCCCGCCCGCCATGCTTTCTAAGGATGTGGAGGGTCCGGCCATTTTGCGTCCGGCCCCAACCTCGTCATCTCTTGCAGAAGAGGAAGCAGTCCCCGAATGGCTGCAGGAAATTCCCAAAGACGGTGCCGCAATTGATGAACTGGCCTCTGAGGGAATTCCGGAATGGCTGCAGCAAGAAGCCCCGGAATTTTCTGAAGCAGCACCCGCCACAATAGAAGCACAGCTTCCTGTTCCTGAACCGCCAGCAGAAAAAGAGGTGGTTCTCGCGGGTCCGGAAATGGTGGATGAAGTGCCTGAGTGGCTTGAAAGCCTGGGCGAAGAAGAAATCGTTGCCCCCCCACAGGCTGTTGAACAGGCGGCCCCTCAAGTGGAAGCCGAAACCCCATCCATTGAACAAATGCCAGATTGGTTACAGGAACAGGAAGAATCTGCACTTGGCAAACCGCAGTCATCCGCACCGCAGGCCGCCCCTTCCACCGACGATTTGCCAGATTGGTTATTGATGGATGAGGATGAAGCTGCTGCATCCGAAGCAGCTTCCGTGGAAGCTGAAGAAGGTCTTCTGCCGGCAGAAATGCCCGATTGGATCCGCGAAATGGCCCCCACCGAAGAAGAGAAGCCTGCGGTTCAGCCATTTAAAGAAGATATAACCCATCCTGTTCCCAGCCCTCTGACCAATCCGGTTGTTGCAGGAGAAGAACACAGGGATGAAACGGAAGCCTGGCTGGCTGAAATTGTTGATCAGCATAATGCTGAAGCCAAAACCCTCATTGCCGCACCTGAAGAACGCCTGAAACCGCCGTCAGATTGGACACCGATGCAGGAAACACCTTCTGAAGAAATCGTGTTCCCCACGCCTGAGGTGATTCCTTCTGCCGCCTTGTCAGATGGCGATGCCGCCCTGGCCTGGCTGGAAAGCCTGGCCGCCCAGCACGGCGCAGAAGAAGAAGCCCTCATCACCCGCCCCGAGGAACGCCTGTCTGAAGCTCCCGCCTGGGTGAAAGAAGAAGCCTCACAGCCGGTCGTCACAGCGCCTCTGGCCGAAGAAACCCTAACTGCTGAACTGGCCGAAACGCCGGAGATTGAACCGCTCGAACCCACGGCCGCCGAAACGCTTACCGCCGAAGCTCCTCAGGTTGAGCCTGCCGAAGCATCCGCCGTGCCCGACCTTTCGGACGGCGATGCCGCCCTGGCCTGGCTGGAAAGCCTGGCCGCTCAGCACGGCGCGGAAGAAGAAGCCCTCATCACCCGCCCCGAGGAACGTCTGTCTGAGGCTCCCGCCTGGGTGAAAGAACAAGCCTCACAGCCAGTCGTCACGGCGCCTCTGGCCGAAGAAACCCCAACTGCTGAACTGGCCGAAACGCCAGAGATTGAACCGCTCGAACCCACGGCCGCCGAGACGCTTACCGCTGAAGCTCCTCAGGTTGAGCCTGCCGAAGCACCCGCCGTGCCCGACCTTTCGGACGGCGATGCCGCCCTGGCCTGGCTGGAAAGCCTGGCCGCTCAGCACGGCGCAGAAGAAGAAGCCCTCATCACCCGCCCCGAGGAACGCCTGTCTGAAGCTCCCGCCTGGGTGAAAGAAGAATCTCAATCAGCCGAAAGTCCAGCACCGCCCATTGAAGAAATGGAATTGATGGAGGAAAGTCCAGTCACCACGGTTGAAACGCCCGCGAAGATGCCTGCGGGTTCCATTCTTGAAAATGAGGATTCGGCCATCGCCTGGCTCGAAACTCTGGCCGCCCAGCAGGAGCAAAAAGCGGAGACAATGTTTGTCAATCCTGAAGACCAGGTTTCAACACCGCCAGTGTGGATTGAAGAATCAAGAGAGGAACCCTCCATTGCCGAACCTGTTGGAGAAATACCCACTGCTTCATCTTCTGAACTACCCTCCTGGCTCAATGGATACGATGAGCAGGAAGAAACCATGCCTGCTCTTGAAGATGAGCTGAATCAACTAAAGGCAATATCCGAAGCTGAAAAGACAGCAGCGCCTGTATCACCCCAGACCACCCCGGCAGTTACTTATCCTGCCAGATCCTCCCGAATTCTTGAGGAAGCCCCGCCTATTACTCCTATGCCTGAAATCGAACAATTTAAATCACTCTCGTTTGACGCTGTTCTGGAAGTCAGCCAGAAAGCCTTTATTGAAGGGAATATCCCTTCAGCTGTAGATGGGTATAACCACCTCATCCAAAAAGGTCAATATTTGGAAGAAGCTATTCACGATCTTCGCGATGCTCTCTATCGTTTTCCGGTGGATATTACCATCTGGCAAGCGCTTGGCGATGCATACATTCGCACCAATCGGTTACAGGATGCACTCGATGCATATACCAAAGCTGAAGAATTATTAAGATAAATGGAGGTATTTTTGGAACGCACCCTGGTATTGGTCAAACCTGACGGAGTCCAGCGTGGTCTCATTGGTGAAGTCATTTCCCGCCTTGAGCGCCGTGGTTTGAAATTGACCGCCGCAAAATTTATGATGGTTTCGCTGGACCTCGCAAAAGCCCACTATGCTGAACATGTTGGCAAGGGTTTTTATGAACCTTTGCTGAAATTTATTACGTCTGGCCCTGTGATGGCCATGGTTTGGGAAGGTCCCAACGCCGTTGCCGCCGTCCGGCAGACCATGGGTAAAACCAATGCGCTTGAGGCGGCCCCTGGCACCTTGAGACATGATTTTGCTCTGCAAACCCGGTTTAATATCACCCATGCCTCAGATTGCCCCGAAAATGGCATCAAGGAAATTGACCTCTGGTTCAAGCCTGAGGAATTGGTGGAATGGCAGCATGATTTGGATAAGTGGATTCTGGAATGAAAATCCGCGGCAGTCTAAAACAGCGAGGAACTGCGCCTTTTCTTGAAAGGAGGCCAACCGTGACCGAAATGGTGGTCGTGTATGAGGCCGGAGGTCTTTTGCAGGCAGAGATTACCAAAGCCTTCCTTGAAAGCAACGGCATCTCTGTCATGCTCTCACAGGAAAGTGTTGGCGCCACATATGGCCTGGCATTGGGTCCTTTGGGAAATGTCTATGTTTATGTCCCTCTGAAGCAGAAAGGCGAAGCCCTTGAATTGATCCAGGCCATGGAAAAGGGCGATTTTGAGGATATCCCCCCTGAGGAAACCCTGGATATCCCTGATGACGATGAAAGTGAATCCTAAAGCCAGTCCAGTTCAGCCCTCACACGTTTTTGATACCGGTCCAGTAACAATTTTGTAACTGGACCCGGTTTTTTATTCCCAATCATCAAATCATCAATTTCTACCACCGGCAAAACCGCTCTTGATGTGCTGGTGATAAAGGCCTCCGTGCAGCCAGGCAAATCCTTCTTCTGGACAGGGGTCAAATGAAGTTGGATGCCTGCCTTATCAACTTCCTCAAGGACAATACGTCGGGTGATGCCCGAGAGCACCCTGTCATTGGCTGTCCACACGGCATCTCGCAAAACCGCAAAGAAATTGCTGCTCAGGCCTTCCAGAAGAAATCCGTCCTCATCCACCATGATGGCCTCATTTACGCCTTCTGGCAGGGATTTTTTTTCATCCATGGCCTTCTCAATGAACTGCGTTGCTTTTGCCCTGGGATTTTCTCTATGAAGCGAGCTGGTGATCACCTTAACTCCATTTTCATAAAAAGAATCGGGCAGGCATTCAAGCGGTTCGGAAGAGAGAAAAAGAGCTCCCGGATTCTGACTCAAATCAAGGGTCAGGCGAATACGGAAATCTTCACCCCCATTATTGAGCTTAAAAAAAGCTCCCAGTCCATTCCGAACTCTGTTTTCCATAATTCGCATGGGTTTTCCCATCAGCTCTGCCGTCTCCGATAACCTGGCAAGATGATCCTTAAACCTGAGGACGCCATTCCCCTCGTAGGTTCGGAAAGTTGTGTAAGCACCCTGGGGAAGCCTGCGGGTCACTTCATCCAGATTGGTCAGGTTTTGCAGATTCAGGCTGGTAACTTCAGAAATTTCTCCGGTTTCATCAATCATCCAGGTAAAAATCATCCGTTTTTCTCCTTCACTTTTTTGAACCCATATTATAATCTACATTACATATGGATAACACATCTATAAAACACGCCTTAAACGAAGCTGTTGAGAATTTTCAAAAAGGCAACCATGAGAGAGCCAGACAAATTGTTGCCCAGATTCTCAAGCAAGCACCAGACTCAGAAGAAGCCTGGATTCTGGCTAGTCAACTGGCCAAAAATGAGCAGGAAGAAATCCATATCCTTAAAAAATGGCTTGCAATCAAACCAGATCATCAAGTAGCCCGCGAGAGATTGAATCTATTGCTGCTCACAGATACATCTGAAGCAAATCCCAGCCAGACATATATTCCAGGAGAAATTAAAACCGCCAGAAAGCCGCCAAAACCTCTGAATTTTGTGGATATTCTTTTGCTGCCTGTGATAATACTGCAAAAAATGCCGCTTTATTTGCTGCTGATTCCGGCTGCGCTGATCATTTTTGTTGGGGGATATATATATTACCAGACCAATATGGTGGCCGATTTCTCTTATAAAGACTTTATTTTTACGAAGGGTTTTGAAGAAATCACAAAAGATGATCATGTTTGGCGCATCACCTTCGAATTTCAGAACAACACAACCTTCTCTGGAAAAGTCCGGCACACCTCCCCCTTCAGAGAAGGCACCGTTCCCATGATTACACATGATATTCTTGTCACCTCTGGCGAGTATGCTGACAGCACAAAAGTAAACACCCGTGTCACTAATCATAAATTTTTCTGGAAAGCTGTGGATAATCACCAACCAGAAGGCACCATCAATCTTTTACACACAGTTCCCAAAAACGACGAAATATACCAACAGCTGCTGTCCATCAAGGATGGAGATATCGTTACCATAACCGGCCGCGAAATACTTAAAATTGATATCTACACCGGCGACAAGTACGAGGGTTATTGGCAGGATGCGGGTTGCAATACCACTCTAATCACATCGGTTCAAATTTTAGCCCCAACGGAGAAAGCACCATGACAAAAACCATTCCAATCTACCAGGTGGATGCCTTCACAGATAAGGCCTTTTCTGGCAATCCGGCTGCAGTGTGTATATTAGACGTTGCTCAAACAGATCTCTGGATGCAAAATGTGGCCGCCGAAATGAATCTTTCAGAAACTGCTTTTCTGGTTCCCGAGGCAGATGGCTACCGGCTTCGTTGGTTTACTCCTCTGGCAGAAGTGGCCCTGTGTGGTCATGCCACCCTGGCCAGTTCCCATATTCTGTGGGAAACTGGGCGGCTGGCTCAAAATGTGTCTGCAAAATTCTTCACCCTGAGCGGCGTATTGACAGCCAGGCTGGACGCGCAAAAGTGGATTGAGCTGAATTTTCCGGTCAAGCCCGTTGAACAGGCGCCTGTACCTCCTGAACTGGCACAAATATTAAACGTGACCCCTGTTTTCACCGGAAAAAACCAGTTTGACTTTGTGGTCGAAGTTGAGAATGAGGAAATTGTACGTCAGGTGGCGCCTGATTTCCAGGCGCTAAAAAAGCTGCCTGTTCGCGGTGTTGTCGTGACGGCAAAATCATCCCTACCTGAATTCGATTTCGTTTCCCGTTTCTTTGCGCCAGCTGTTGGCGTAAATGAAGATCCTGTCACCGGATCGGCGCACTGCTGCCTGGCTCATTATTGGAGCCATAAACTGGGCAAACATCATTTCAATGCCTTCCAGGCTTCCCGGCGTGGCGGACGGCTCAAACTGACTCTGGAAGGCGATCGGGTTTTAATCGGCGGGCAGGCAGTTACAGTCCTATCTGGTGAGCTTTATTCCTGACGTCTGCAGCCAGCTCAGTTGTTTGACATTTCAATTTTTCATGCTACACTAATTCAAAAGGTCATTATGGGAAAATATTTGGAATTTTTACGTCAATGTGATATCTTTAGCGGTCTCTCAGACACCCGCCTGGAATTGATCGAAAACATTTGCGAAGAACACCCCTGCGAACCTGATGAGATTGTTTTTTCGGAAAATGCCAAAAGCGATGAACTCTACCTGATCACTCAGGGAGCCATTGAAATTCTGGTCAATCCGGATATGGTTGCCAGCCAGCCCTCCGATAAAACCTCTCCCGTGGTCATTGCCACGCTTCGACGCGGACAATCCTTTGGTGAAATTGCCCTCGTTGATCAAGGCGTTCGCACAGCCACAGCCCGGGTTTGCCAGAAGAACACTCGTCTATTATACATTTCTCGCAAACGGCTGCTGATGCTTTGCAATACTTACCCTGAAATGGGGTACCAGGTCATGCATAATCTGGCAGCAGATCTTTCGCAGAAAATTCGCAATGCCGATTTACGGATTCGTGAAGAAGTCCTTTATCGCCAGACAAAATTATCTCCTGCCGATTGATTAATCATGCCCATCATTGAAATCATAACTATTGGAACCGAGCTGCTGCTGGGCGATATTCAGGACACCAATACCCGGTTTTTAACCCGCTCTCTGCGCGATCATGGCGTTGATATCTACCGCACCATGATGATTGGCGATAACCCTGCCAGAATTACCCTTGCCGTTCAGGAAGCTTTGGGCCGGTCTGATGTGGTTTTAACCACTGGCGGCCTTGGTCCAACCGTGGATGATCCCACTCGCCAGGCCGTCGCTGACGCCCTGGCTGTTCCCCTTGAATACCACCCGGAGCTATGGGAACAAATTATCCTTCGCTTTAAGCGCTATGGACGCTCTCCGTCTGAGAATAACCGCCGCCAGGCCTATGTTCCCCAGGGTGCAAAAATCATCCCCAATCCGGTCGGCACAGCCCCTTCATTTATTTGCGAAACTCCTGATGGAAAATCTGTTATTTCATTGCCGGGGGTTCCCCGAGAGATGGAATACCTGTATCAAAATGAGGTGCTGCCCTACCTTCAGTCTCGCTTTGAACTGAACAGCACCCTGCAAACATGCGTGCTGCATGCTGCCTCCATTGGTGAATCGCGCGTTGATGAGTTGATTGCAGATCTGGAAACCCTGTCCAATCCCACCGTCGGCCTGCTGGCGCACCCTGGTCAGACAGATATCCGGGTGGCAGCAAAAGCTGCCACCCGAGAAGATGCCCTGGCCCTGATTGCTCCGGTCGTGGCGGATATTCGCAGCCGCCTGGGTCAGGCTATTTTCGGACAGGATGATGAAACCCTTGAAGCCATAACAGCCAATGTGATCAAAGAATCGGGATTCACCTGTGCTATTCTGGAAGCCGGCCTGGGTGGTCAGTTGATCAGCCTTTTGGCTCGAACAGCAGGCGCTCCAATTCGCAGCGATATCCGCTCCACTTTGGACTCTCCAGCCATTCTGACATCCGAGGTGGCCAGGTTCAAGGAGATTACCGGATCACAGATGGCTTTGGGTGTAAATTTGCAGCCCGGACAATCGCAGCAGAATTTGACCTTGCATCTGGTTACCCCCCACGGCGTTTATGAAGACAACCGGTCGTACGGCGGTCCACCTGAATACGGCCCAATGTGGGCTGCCCGCAGCGGACTCGATTTTATCCGTACCCACATCAAAAAGGAGAGAGAAAACTGATATGAACCAGGCTGATATCATATTAATCAATGCTCATGTTCTGACCATGAACCAGACCTTCCAGCGCTTCAATCCGGGTGCTGTGGCAATCAAAGGCCAGTCTATCGTGGCTGTTGGCTCACAGGGAGATATCATGGCCTCATGGAACGCTCCAGAAATCATGGATTGTTCAGGGAAAGTGATTATGCCCGGTCTGATCAACGCGCATACCCACGTTCCCATGACCCTGCTTCGCGGCCTGGCCGATGATTTACGTTTGGACGTATGGTTGATGGGGTATATGATGCCGGTTGAACGGCAGTTCGTCACCCCTGAATTTGTTCGCCTGGGCACCTTGATTGCTTGCGCAGAAATGATCCGCGGTGGGACCACCTGCTTTGTGGATATGTACTATTTTGAGAAGGAAGTTGCCCGGGCTGCTGCCGAGGCAGGCATGCGCGCCATCTGCGGCGAATCCATTCTGAAATTCCCGACCCCTGATGCATCCTCTTTTGAAGAATCCCTGGCCTATTCTCAAAGTTTTATCGATGAGTGGAAAAACCATCCTTTGATTGTGCCGGCGATTGCCCCTCATGCCCCCTATACCTGCACACCTGAAATCCTGCGCCTGAGCACCGCGCTTGCGGTAAAGAACAATGTGCCCCTTGTCACCCATCTCTCAGAGACTGCTCTTGAAGTGGAAAACATGCGCTCTGAAACCGGCATGCCTGTCATCCCCTATGTAAAAAAGCAGGGTATTTTTGAAGCCAAAGTCATTGCCGCTCACTGTGTTCATATTGATGAAGGAGAAATGCGCACCATGCAAAAGGTGAATGCCGGGGTGGCGCATAACCCTTCCTCCAATTTGAAACTGGCCTCAGGGATTGCGCCGATTAAGAAAATGAGTGAAGTTGGATTGAATGTCGGCATTGGCACCGATGGCCCGGCTTCCAACAATGACCTGGACATGTTTGAGGAAATGCGCCTCACATCCCTTCTTTCAAAAGGCGCGTCAGGCGATCCCACTGTCCTGCCCGCCCGGCAGACCCTTGCCATGGCTACGCGCATCGGGGCAAAATCCATCCACCTTGATCACATTACAGGCTCGCTGGAGCCCGGGAAACGTGCTGACCTCATTCTTCTGGATGTTTCTCCACTGCATAATGCCCCGCAATTCTTCCGCGATCCCAATGGCATCTACGCACAAATTGTTTATGCTGCCAAATCCACCGATGTCAGCGATGTGATGGTCAACGGCCACTGGCTGATGACTGGCCACCGCTTGACTACTGTAAATGAAGAAGATCTGCTGGCACAGGCGGCTGTCTTTGCCAAAAAGATTGATGCCTTCTTAGCGGAACGCGAACAATCCATCCTTTCCAAATTGATCGCCATTGGCGGCGCCGCCGAACAGGAAAGCTTCGAGATTCAAATCAAAGTCAAAATCAAAGATTGCGCCCCTGTTCTCCAGGCTTTGTTCAACCATCCCCAAATTGAAATTCTGCGCCACCGGCATTACCATCAATATGACACCTATTTCTCCTTTGCTGATCCCAACCAGGGCCGCTTGCGCTACCGCGAGGATCATCTGATGGATGAAAACCATAAAATCACCTCCACCCGTTCACGCCTCACCCTGATTGGCAACGCCCGTGAAGGACATTTTCCCCAGGATGTGCTCCTTTCCCGCAGCCGTTACCTGGCCCCGGCTGTTCAAAGCCTGCGTTTTTATCAGGAATATTTCAATCCTTCCCATATAGACGAAATCAACAAAGACCGCAACCGCTACCTGGTCAAATATCATGAAACCGAGTTCTTCATCAACATTGATGAAGTTCTCAAACCTTCCCTTGAATATTACCTGGAAATCAAAAGCTCAACCTGGTCTCGGAACGACGCCGAGAATAAATCAAAACTGGCGGTTGACTTGATTTCTCTGCTGGGAGCCGACCCTTCTCAGGCGGTGACCCAGGATTATATCGAGCTGATCCAGCCGAATGCTTAACAGCCTGATACTTTTACGATATACTTAATCTATTCATCTTTTACGTCATGGAGATAAGCTATGGCCTTTAAACGCGCTTCAGGCATTATCCTGCATCCCACCAGCCTGCCAGGGCCCGATGGCATTGGCGACCTGGGACCAGAAGCCTACCGCTGGGTGGATTTTCTGGCCGGGTCTGGGTGCAGCCTCTGGCAGGTTCTTCCCCTTGGCCCCACCGGTTATGGGGATTCGCCTTACCAATGTTTTTCTGCCTTTGCCGGCAATCCCTATCTGGTCAGCCCCACCATCCTCCTCGATGAAGGCCTGCTCACCCGTGAAGATCTGGCAGACCGCCCGGCTTTTCCCGTTCACATGGTCGATTATGGTCCGGTCATCACCTGGAAATTGACCCTTTTGGAACGCGCTTTCAAGCATTTTGAGGAAAACCAGAAAAGCCCCCTACATAAAGAATTCAAAACCTTCCAGGAAGAAAATGCCGCCTGGCTGCAAGATTTTGCCCTCTTCATGGCCATCAAGGAAGATTTGGGCAGCGGATCCTGGGAAGTCTGGCCGCTTGAGCTCCGCAGAAGAGACCCCAAAGCATTGAAAGCTTTCATTAAGAAAGATGCCGCAGCCATCACCATTCACATGTTCCGCCAGTTCCTGTTTTTCCGCCAGTGGAAGGCTTTGAAAGCCTACGCCAATAAGAAGGGTATTTCCATTATTGGCGATATCCCGATTTTCATCGCATTTGATTCTGCCGACGCATGGTCGCACACAGAATTGTTCCTGATGGATGATGAGGCCCGCCCGACCGTTGTCGCCGGCGTTCCCCCGGATTATTTCTCGCCCACCGGCCAGCTTTGGGGCAACCCGCTTTACCGTTGGGATGCACATGAAAAGACAGGATATGCCTGGTGGATTGAACGCTTCAAGGCCACCCTTCAACTGGTGGATATCATTCGTCTTGACCATTTCCGCGGCTTTGCCGGCTATTGGGAAATTCCTGCCGGCATGCCCACCGCTGAAATTGGCCAGTGGGTCCAGGGCCCTGGCGCGCCCTTCTTCGAGGCCATCCTTAAGGCTCTGCCCGGCCTGCCCATCATCGCAGAAGACCTGGGTGAAATCACCGTTGACGTGATTGCCCTGCGAGAAAAATTCGGCTTCCCTGGCATGAAAATCTTCCAGTTTGCCTTCGATTCAACCCCTGACGCGCCTTTCTTGCCCCACAATTACCCCCAGAACTGCGTGGCTTACACCGGCACTCACGATAATGATACCTCAAAGGGCTGGTACAACAACACCGCCGACCGCGAGAAAGATTTTATCCGCCGTTATCTGGCCCGCTCCGGCGAGGATATCGCCTGGGATATGATCCGCGCCGTCTGGAATTCTGTCGCTGTCATGACCCTGGCTCCCATGCAGGATCTGTTGAGCCTCGATACCTCAGCCCGCATGAACTTCCCCGGCCGGGCAAGCGGTAACTGGAGCTGGCGCATGTGGCCCGAAGCCATGTCAGATGGCCTGAAGATGCGCCTGCGTGAAACCAACTACCTTTACAGCCGGCTGCCCGATGCCATGAAAGAACGGCGTGAACCAGCTCCGAAGGTGCTCAACTACGTTCCCTTCAACCATCCTCCGCTGTCCAAGCCTGATTAGCCCATATTAATCCAGGCTATTGGCGCGGTTCTGATCTGGAGGAAAGAATAATTCCAGCCAGGATCAGGACCGCGCCAGCGATTTTAATCAAACCAGGGAATTCCCCAAAGAAGAACATCGCCAGAACGGTGCTGCCAATTGGTTCTCCCAGCAAAGCAACCGACACAAAAGCAGCCGAAAGATATTTCAGCGACCAGTTGATCACCGAATGCCCGGCAGTTTGGGGAACGACCGCCAATAAAACAACCCAGAACAAAAAGGATTGAGAATAACCCGTCAAGACGGCGCCGCTGAAACCAGCCATTCCAATCAAGACCAGGGCTGCCACGCCGTAAACGATAAAGGTGTAGCTGATGATGGACAGACCCTGTCGGACTTGCCGCCCAATGACCATATATCCGGCCCCCATGATGGCGCCGCACAGTGCCAACGCATCTCCCTTAATGGCATTGGCCTTTAACATGGTTTCCCAGTCGAATGGCGCCAGTACGCCATTTTCAAAATGCAAAAGGTCACTGCCGCCAATTAATCCAGCACCCAACAAGGCAACGCCTAACCCCAAAGCCAGTTCCCGCTTCAAAGGCTGTTTCAGGATCAAGGTGGTGATCAGAGCCACCCACAACGGTGTGGTGGATACAAAGACCACCGAACTGGCCACGGTGCTGAAGGATAAAGACGTGATCCAGCTCGCAAAATGCAAAGCCAGGAAAACCCCTGAAACCCCCATCCAGGCCCAGTCGGTCCTTTTAACCCTTTTCAATTCCTCTCTTTTTCCCCACACTGCCGGAATCAAAATAATCGCGGCGATGCACAGGCGGTAGGCGGCAATGGCCAGCGATGGCGCTTCCTGCTGGGCAAAACGAATCATAATGGATGAGGTGGAAACTGCCAAAATGGCGACCAGCAGGGCCAGGCGGGCAGTCAATACACTTCGATCATCATTCTGCATAGAGAAAAATCAGATCCTCGTCCTAAAAATGATGAACCCGGCTGCATACCGGGTTCAAGAAGCTAAATTCACATTTCAATCAAAACCGTTCGCGCAGGCGCGCCTTCAGCGTCTGTCAACTTCATCGGCAGGCAGCAGAGCATATATTTGCCAGCCTTGATCCCTGTCAGGTCCAAACCTTCAAGCAGCACCATCCCTGCTCCAAGCAGCACTTCATGGGTGGGTTTGCCGTGGCCAAATGGCGCCACAGAAAGGTAATCGAGCCCCACCAGTTTAACCTTCTTTTCTGCCAGGAAATGGGAAGCGGTAACATCAATGCCCACAAAGCCCTTCTCAAATTCCAGATGGCTCTTATGCCAGAGGGCTGAATTGCTGGTTTTGAAAAGCACCCGCTCACAATCCGCCGGCCATTCAATCCCCTTCAAAACCTCCGCGGTGATCAATGTAACTGACTCAGGCAATTCAATGACCACAGCCGTGCCCACCAGAACATCCAGAGGCATATTTTCCATTTTCGATCCGTTGGCCAAAAAATGCCACGGTGCATCCACGTGCGTACCTGTGTGCGCACCCATGGCGATATGAGTCAAATTGGCATCTGCGCCTTCCTCAATTTTTTGGCCCCGGGCAATCACAATCGGAACATCGCCAGGCCAAACGGGCAGAGCCGCAGAAATCGGTACAGATACATCATGAATTTTCATTTCCATCCACTCCCTTCAAAGATACGGGTCAAGAAATTGAGGCGTTCGTCATTACGCATCGGCCGCGGCCGCGCATAATCTTCCAGTTTGGCGGTCAACAACTCCGTGCTGATGTGTTGCCCATTATAGAAAACGTGCATATCAATGAATTCATCGCGGGTGCCTTCCAGCAAATTCCCGGCATCATCATAAACTTCCATCTGGTCAAAAAACAGGTTCCCCAATCCGAAATGGATGAAACCATCGCTGTAAAATTCCATCGCTTTAGGGACATGCGACTGGCTGCCGCTGACGATCACAGCGCCCGCGTCCACCATCCGCCGGAAGTCCGTCTTCATCTGACCGGTGGGTTTAACGGTGTAATCTTCCTGATACTGGAAGGTCACGATGGGTAAATAACCCTGATCCCGCAGACTTTTGACAGCGTCATACATCCAGTTAAAATCGCTGCATGGCGCGGATCCAGGCAAATTTTCCTTTGCCCAGGCAAAATCGGGACCGAAGGAATTGCAGCCAATAAAGGCCAAACGGTTGCCATTATGTTCTAGGGTCAGCGGAGTTCGCGATTTCGCCAGGTCCAGCCCACCGCCAAACATCTTCCAACCGCGCTCCTCATACATTTGAACGGTCAGGGAAGCGGCTTCAGGACCCCAATCCATATAATGGTTGCCCGTTAATTCAATGATATTGGCATCCATGTCTTCCAGCAGCTGGATATAACTGGTGGCGCTGCAAAAAGTGACATTCTGCTGGTTGGCGTCGCCCCTGGGGCAATTCGCCGCAAATGCAATTTCATTGCTGATGTGAGTCAAATCAGCTCCCCGCAGCCAATCCCGCACCGCCTCACCCGGATAAAGCACACCCTTATTATCCATCCGATAAGCTGTGGCTCTCACCAGGGCTGTCACGCCAGACATTTCCAGCACAGTGAGTTTCTGAGGGTCACGGTTGGAAACCGGCAGCAGGCTCGCCGGGTCGCCGCCCGCCGCAGCCAGAATTTCCTGGTAAGCCTGCGGGCTGGCCTGTAAGGCGTAATCGATGGCGAGGGGATAAGTGCTCAAGTCAAATGTGTTATGGATGGGAGATTGTTCATCGACCTTGAGAACCTTCCAGCGCGGGGCAAGAGAGGTGAAAGGCACAATCGCCCAGGCAGGCCGGCTGGCCCAGGCATCATCCAGAAGCTGATTTTCGCCCGACAGCAGCACCGCACCTTCCGCGGATTGACCCCAAATGGCAGAAAACGCCTTTTGCGTTTCATCCGTCATGCGCAAAGGGGTGGCCCAATAGGGGCCTGATTTTTCGCCTCGCCAGGCAGATTGAATATCATTAATGGAAATTCCGTCAACCAGATCAGGAAAGGGGGCCGCTGCCGCAAAAACCCAACGCGTGGTTTGCACCGTAATCCGGTCAGCCTGATCCGAGGTTGCCGGGCTCAAAAAGAGGGAAGCCTTTGTCACATCATCCGTCATTTCCACCCCATCTGGCAGGGCCAAAGCCTGCCGCACATCTGTTGGGATGCTGGGGTCAATCCAGAGGACCAAATCCGGCTTTGGTGTGGCCGTCGCCGTAGGAGCTGGCGTCGGACTGGGCGCAGGAAGGGTGGGCGTGAATTCAGGCATTGAAATGGGCTGGGTCGCCGCCAGGGTGGCCTGAGGAGCAATGGTTTCAGCCGCCGGGCTGGCGCACCCGGCCAGCCCAAAGAGCAATCCGATCAAAAGAATAACTGAGAAAGGGATGATTTTCACGCGTTTGTTAATCATAAGCGCCGCTGATCCTCTTTGCATTGAAGAAATGAAAACAGAAGCTATTATACCACCGCAACTCACCAATCATCTCGACGGGGTTCCATTTTTTCTCCAATCAAACCATTTGGCATGTGGTATAATTTCGCGCATCAGCCCTCGTAGCTCAATCGGACAGAGTGACAGACTTCGAATCTGGAGGTTGGGAGTTCGAGCCTCCCCGGGGGCGCTACCATTCCCAGGCAAGATCGATCCTTAATTATTCACCCTGTTCACGATTTTCCCCTCATATAGTGATTGTTACGCTTTTCTTATCAGTCACAGCAGCAATTAACCACCTCAATGCGAATAACTGGTATTCGCCTTTCGGAATGGGTAATTCAGACTTTTATCAGGTCATTTTTATTCTGTTTGGCACCCTCTCTGAGGAGCTTCTGAATGGCAGATGTGATAGAATGTCCGAGTTTGGATTTGTTTGACAAAACAAGGAGACAATTATGCTGAACACAAATGAGAAAAAAGTTGTTGAATTCATTCTGCAGTGCCAGCCGGGTTTTCCAAAATCACGCGGCACCTGGGCTGTGGATCGTCATGGTGTGCCATTCATTCTTCCTTCCATCGGCGGTATCACGGTCAATATTCAGGTTGGCGACCCTGCGTTTGGTTGGGCAGGCGATCACATTGAACCGGGCGTGAGCTGCACGGGTGATACCAACAAACCCTTTGAACATCCGAACAACTCTTTGCAGGTCTTTGCATGCGTTGGCAACAAAGCCCGCGTCATTTCTGGTGAAGCCAAGGGCGCTGAAGGTGTGGTGATCGGCCATCACGGCGGTTCCGAGCATGTCATCGTTGATTTTCCCCGCGAAGCCAAAGAAAAAATGACCTATGATGATAAAATCATCATCTCCGGCAAAGGTCAGGGTCTGGCGCTGACTGATTTTCCTGGCATCAGCCTCTTTAATCTGGACCCCGACCTGCTTAAGAAGCTGAACATCACCGTCGCCAACGCCAAACTGCGTGTGCCCGTCACCACCCTCGTACCGGCGGCCTGCATGGGCTCTGGCCTGGGCGCTTCGAATGTGGCTACCGGCGATTATGATATCATGACCGGCGACCCTGAAACCATGAAACAATACGGCATCGATAAACTGCGTTTCGGTGATTTTGTCGCCCTTCTGGATCACGATAACCGCTTTGGCCGCGATTATCACAAAGGTGCCATTTCCATTGGCATCATTGTCCATAGCGACTGCATGCTCTCTGGTCACGGCCCCGGCGTCACCACTATCATGACCTGCGCCACCCCCCTCATCGAACCCGTCATCGATCCGGCCGCCAATATCGCCGATCTGCTCGGCATTGGCACACAGCTCTCCAAATAATCCACCTGCTGGCCTGAACATTCAGGCCAGCTTATTTTTTTCAAATTCACACAATTATTACCCAATATATGTTTATTACGCAATTTTCTTGACACCTCCGCCTCTTCGATGCTAAAATCTAAGTATTGATCCCCTGAGAACGAACCTTTGAAAGGAGTATTGAGTCATGGCTTTTGATTTTCTTCCTCTCCCTTATGGTTTTGATGCGCTGGAACCGGTGATCGATGCCAGAACAGTGGAAATCCATTACACCAAACATCACGCAACTTACCACAAGAACTTTGTCGCCGCGGTAGAAAAACACCCCGAATTGATGGATCTGTCGATTGAATCCATCCTTGCCGATTTAAACAAAATTCCCGAGGATATCCGCAATGTGGTTCGCGGCAACGGCGGCGGTTATTACAACCACACCCTCTATTGGGCCAACATGGGCCCCAATGCTGGCGGTGAACCCAAAGGTGCCGTCGCTGAGGCCATCAAGGCGGCTTATGGCGATTTTGCAGCCTTTAAAGCTGAAATTGAGAAGACGGGTCTCGGCCGCCTGGGCAGTGGTTATGCCTGGTTGAGCTGCAAACCCGACCGCTCCCTCGTCATTCACGCCACCATGAATCAGGATACCCCTCTGGCCGAAGGCCTGACCCCCCTCCTGGTGGTGGATGTGTGGGAACACGCCTATTATCTCAAATATCAAAACCGCCGTGCTGAATACCTGGCTGCCTGGTGGAACCTGGTTAACTGGAATGTGGTTGAAGAACGCTTCCTGGCTGTTAAGTAACCTGGAGATTAAAAATGCCTCGAGTCATTACCAATCTCTGCCAGCGCGAAGGTTCTTGCCGGATTGTCTGTCCGGTTGAATGCATCATTCCAGGAACCCCGGTTGATGACTGGCCCACCTATGTCATTGACCCAGACACATGCATCGATTGCGGTGCCTGCGAACCGGAATGCCCCTACAGCGCCATTTATCCATCCGATGAAGTGCCATCAGCTTATCAGGCCCGCGGAGGAGAAATTCTGTGCGCCAAAGCCGGTACAGCTGGTTTCAACGACACCTATACGGATGTCGATCACGACGGTGAAGAAATCGTCATGCCGGCAACCCGCGTCCTTGCTGAAGGCGAAATTGTTGACCTCACGCCCAGCATCGAACTTAACCGGGCATTCTTCACCGAAGGTCCGGGTTACGCCGCCCTTTAACCCCCAAAAAATTCAGCCCTGGGCACGGTTCATCACCGTGCCCTTTATTTTGCTGGCAAGGTGAATGGAATGAACGAATTCAGGATTGAAAAAGACTCATTGGGCGAGGTGCAGGTTCCTGCAGCCGCCCTTTATGGCGCCCAGACACAGCGCGCCGTTGAAAACTTTCCCATTTCCGGCCTGCGCCCCTGGAAGGCCTTCATATGGTCAATGGCCGCCATTAAACAGGCAGCCGCCATGGTCAACCATGACCTGGGCCTGCTGGCCGAACCCATTGCCAGCGCCATTATCACCGCCGCAGGGGAAATCACCCACGGACAATGGCACGAATATTTTGTGGTTGATCCATTTCAGGCCGGAGCTGGCACCAGTCATAACATGAACACCAATGAGGTGATTGCCAACCGCGCCACCCTCTTGCTGGGCGGCCAATTGGGCGAGTACCGCGTCCATCCCAATGACCACGTCAACATGTCCCAATCCACCAATGACACCATTCCCACCGCCATCCGTCTGGGCTGCCTCTGGCGCCAGTCTGAGCTGGTCGCCTCCATAAAACGGCTTGAAGCTGCACTCTCTGCCAAGGCCGCCGAATTTGACCCCATTGTGAAAGCCGGCCGCACCCACCTGCAGGATGCTGTGCCAGTGCGCTTGGGTCAGGAATTTTCCGCCTATGCCAGAGCTGTCGAACGCGACCGCGAACGCATTGAGCAGGCTGCTGAGGGTTTAGCCCGTTTGGGAATCGGCGGCACGGCAACCGGCACCGGCCTGAACGCCCATCCCGAATACCATGCCCGAATGGTGACCTGCCTCGCCAGCATCACAGGTCTGCCAGTAACCTCTTCAGATAACCTGTTTGAAAGCATGCAGTCCATGTCTGATATGGTGGGATATTCAGCCGCCTTGCGCACCCTGGCACTGACCCTGATCCGCATTGCCAATGACATCCGCCTGCTTGCCTCTGGTCCCGGAACAGGTTTGGATGAAATTCGCCTGCCAGCCGTCCAGCCAGGCTCCAGCATCATGCCCGGAAAAGTCAACCCCGTCATGGCTGAGATGCTGAATATGGCCATGTTCCATATTGTAGGTTCTGATACCACCATCGCCTTTGCCGCCCAGGCCGGCCAGCTTGAGTTAAATGTGATGATGCCAATTATCGCTCACCATCTTTTTGAATCCATGCAGGTGATGATTGGCGCCGTGGAAGCATTCACCACGCGCTGTATAACTGGTCTTCAGGCAAACCCTGTTAAAACTCAATATTGGCTCGATCACAATGCTATCATTGTGACGGCTCTCAACCCCCTCATCGGCTATACCGTCGGCGCAGCTCTGGTAAAGGAAGCCCTTGAAAAAGAGATCGCCATTCCAACCCTGGCGCACGAAAAAGCTGCCCAAGGGTTGTTAATCAAACAATCCACCGGGCAGCCTGTCAGTGTCAGTGAAATTGACGAGGCCTTTTCCAACCTGGCCGCCTTTACAGATGGCGGCTTACTTTCCGGCTCCGTAGCGGGCGGCGGCTAAGGCCGCGCCAACAATGCCTGCATTGTTGAGGAGTTGAGCCGGAACCACATCTGCCCGCACGTTCAGGAAGGGTGAGAACCGGTCAAAATCCTTGCTCACACCGCCCCCCAGCACAATCACATCCGGCCAGATCAGGCTTTCCATGGTCTGCAAATATTCATTCAATCTCTCTGCCCATTCATCCCACGCCAGCTTCTTGCGCTGGCGTGTGGCGTCTGAAGCCCGAATTTCTGCATCCTTGCCGCGAATTTTCAGGTGTCCAAATTCTGTGTTCGGCAGCAAAATCCCATCCACAAAAATGGCAGAGCCAATGCCGGTGCCAATGGTCAGCATCAGCACCACGCCTTTGGGGTAATTCCTGCCCACCCCAAAGACCTGTTCAGCCAGCCCGGCCGCATCTGCATCATTGATCACCGTGACCGGGCACTGGCAGCTCTTTGAAAACACATTTTCAGCATGCGTGCCAATCCAGCTTCGGTGAACATTCGCCGCCGTGTAAGCCACGCCATGGCGAATGACAGCCGGAAAACCGCATCCGATTGATCCAGACCAGTTAAAATGTTTGGCAATTTCCGCCACCACGCTGGCGACCAGGTCAGGCTTTGAAGGGACAGGCGTTGGAATTCTGAAGCGTTCCTGGGTGAAATTGCCAGTCGTGATATTGACCGGGGCGCCCTTGATTCCCGATCCACCAATGTCTATGCCTAAAATTTCATCCATGCGTTTCTCCTTATGAATTATGGACAGGCGTTCTGCAAATGCTCCTGATAAGTAACGGCAAAATTGTGCCGTCCTGAACCGTCACAGCGTGCTCTGAAAAAAAAGTAATCCGTCTGAGCGGGAAAAGCCACGGCTTGAATAGCGCTCAATCCAGGATTAGAAATCGGTCCCGGGGGCAAACCTTTATAAACATATGTATTATACGGCGATTCAGTATCCAGGTCGGCAGCTGAAAGCGGATTTGTCCACCAGGTTTTTTGTTGCTCATCAAATCCCAGGGCATATTGCGTGGTGGGGTCGCTTTCAAGGCGCATATCATTGCGCAGGCGATTGAGAAACACCGAGGCGATCATGGGTTGCTCATCTTCCACCATCGCTTCCCGCTGCACAATGGAAGCCAGCGTGATACCCTGCGCCAGGGTCAAACCTTGCTGCCTGAATCCATCCCGAATATCCCGCGTCACCTGGGTGTCAAATTCTTTCAAAATGGTCAGGATAAAATCATTCAGACTCACCTTGCGGTCAAAAGTGTACACTCCTGGAAATAAAAAGCCTTCCATGCTGATCAATTCAGCTTGCGGCTCGTTCATGGGAACGCCCACCGATGGATGCCGCACCAGCCGCAAAAAATCTTCCGGCGTTATATTCAACCCTGAGGTGGGCAGCGCGGCGGCAATTTCCTCGGCTCGCCAGCCGGGTAAAATCCGAAAGGGCACCTCAGCCGGGGTCGCATCCAGAAGACTGTGGGCAATTTCCACGGCTGTCATCTGGCTGCTAATGTGAAATCGCCCTGCCTGAATCGCCGTATCCAGTCCGCTGTAAACCAAATAGGTCAAAAATGAATCCGCACTGCGAATCAGTCCTTGCTGATGTAAACGGCCAGCCACCCTGGCCGCCGATTCGCCTGGCTCAATCGTAAAGGCTACCTCTTTCCCATCCGGGTTGGCTGGCTGCAAAAGATCATCTTTAATCATCATCAGTTTGGCTGCCGCGGTAAGACCTTCCAGCGGGGAAAGTTTTTCGGTCGGTGGGCCAAACAGGGCTTCAGCCTGCTTGGGAATCTCACTGCCAGCCCAGGCTGCCCCCATCCCCGCAATGCACATCACCAAAAAAAGCAGCAGCACCAACATTTTTGCGCAACCCGATTTCATGATGTCTCCTCATTTTCTTGTTTTGCCTGGCCGTCCAGGTACCTCTGCAGTAGAACTGTGGCAGCCAGATCATCCATATGCCCCTGACGTTTTTGGCGCACCACTCCCATTTGGAATCTTGCCTCCTGGGCCGCTGCTGTGGTGCCTTCTTCATCCCAGAGCGTGACCGGTATGGAACATTGGCTCTCAATCGCCTCCTTCATCCGAAGCGATTTCCTTCCCTGAGGCGTAGGAATCCCGTCCGCATCCAGAGAAACGCCCACCACTATCTGGCTGACGTCATTTTCCTGAGCCAGATCAACAATTTGCGCCGCATCCACCAGGCGGGAAACGTGCACCAAAACCTTCAGGGGGTTGGCTATTGTTCCAGATGGGTCGCTGATCGCCAGCCCGATGCGCTTGTCTCCCGGATCCACAGCAAGAATTCTCATGGCTTTCTATTCCAGTTTGACCGATATTCGGAATGGCAAAATCGGCATGTAAGGCCACCCGGCAGGGAAAATATCAATCATCGGCGTCTTCTCCAGGTCGTAAGCGGAAGACAACAGTTTCACAGCATCCTGTGTCGAGCGGCCCGTGGTCATCACCAGCGCCTGGCCCTCGTCCAAATTGGCTCTGGTGTCGCGTCTGGCTGTCAGATACCAGCTTGCCTTCCCATCAGCAAATTTTGGCGTCTGCAAGGGAGATAAAGTCAACGTCTCAGCCAGAGCGGTATATCCTTTCGGCAGCGCGGCATCCAGGCTGGCTTGAGCCAGTTTGCTCAGATCATCCCCCGCAGCAAAAAAGCCCTCAAATTCAGCCCGCAGAGACAATTTTATTTCACCGGCTGGTTCCCCTTCAGGCGGGTCCCAGGTCTTTGATAGAACCTGTTTCAGCGTCAGCGATCCTTCCAACCACTGGTCTTCAGGAGCCAGCTGCATTTTGATCTGTTCCACCGCCTGCTGTGATAAAACATCCAGGGCTTTCAACTCCAATAGCTGGTAATCTTGTGGGCTTGCCGCCGGCGCCTGAATATCTGCGCCTCCCTTCATGGCCGCCTCATTGCTGACCGCTAAGGATGCACCCAGGTTGCCTTCAATGGCCTTTACAGCTTTTGCTGGAACATTTCCTCTCTTGCCAGGATCAACCGCCCTCACCGGTACTTCCGCTTTTGCATTTCCACCCCCTTTGATTTGTACCGCTTTGGTTGTGGCAAAGCGTGCGGTCGGGGTTGATAGGGTTCTGACAATGGTCCCCTCAGGAATCGTAATAGGTTTATCACTTAAGTTGAGAAAAGTGACCATGCCTTCGGCCTGTTTATCCGGAATGGAGGTTGACCCTGAAACAGGCAGCTTTTCTTCCACCTCGGCAACCAGAGAAATGGGCCTTGCCGGAACTTTTCCGGCATATTCAATATTTTCTGTTTCCATATCAGCCTGAACTTCCACAATGGTTTCCTGAGGGCGGTGGGCAGCTCTCAAGCGAAGCGTAGCTTCAGGAAGCAGGGCCAGAATAAGGACAATCACAGCGATCAAACCACAGGAAAATGCCAGCAGCCGCAGCCACGGCCGCTTCAGCACCTGCCAGTTGTCCAAATTTACGGCAGGCCGTTCTGTCCGGTAATCATGAATCAGCCGCGGCCTCCGTTTAAACCTGGGTAACCCGCGAGTACGCCGCCAAAAACTTTTCTGAGCCTGTTTCACCGATTTGAACACAGGAATGCCCAGAGTTTGGGCGTTCTCAACCACTGCTAGAAGCTGGGTTACCAGGCCAAGCTGGATGCCCATTTTCTGGCAGTACCGGTTTAAAATCACCAAGTCCAACCGGCGCGTTAAAACCCTTGTCCGTCCCGGCCAGATCAGCAAAATCCGCGCAGCTTTTGCCCACGAAATCTTGTCTTTCGCCGAGGTGACATCATCATACGGTTCCAGTTTGATGATTTGTATCTTCATAATTACAAAGGGTATTATACTTTAAGTTGATGGTTGGTGTAAAACTAGATATAAGGAGCTGCTATGGTTGAACTTGCATCTACAATAACTGCTGTAACCGTGTATCCCGACCGGGCCAGAATCACGCGCCGCGGGACGGTTGACCTGCAAAACGGCCTTCACCAGCTTGTTTTCCCGTCCCTGCCCATCTTCCTGGATCCTGAGTCAGTGCGTGCCTCAGCTCAGGGAACCGCCCGCATTCGCCTGTTGAATATTGATGTGGAAAGAACGGCCTATTTCATCTCACAAAATGAAAAAGTTCTGGAACTTGAAGAAACCATCCAGACAATAGCCAATGAACAGCAAAACAACATTGATCAAATTGCTTCCATCAAAAAGGAAATGGATCACCTTGACGGCCTGCTCGATTCATCTCGCACCTTTGCCTTCAGCATGGCATCTGGAAAAACCAGCCCGGAAAATCATTTTACCTGGTTAAGCAACATCATTGAACAACGCGGCCGGTGCCTTTCCACCATCCGCGGCTTGGAACTGCAGAATAAAGAACTGGCCAGTCAATTGGCTAAATACACCGCCGATCTGAGCGCCTTGCGCAGCAGCCGCCCCAAGGAAGGCTTCCAGGCTTCCGTTGGCGTGGAAATCCTTTTCCCCGGCACAGTGGAAATTGAATTAATTTACAGCATTCGCCAGGCATCCTGGACACCCCTTTACGATTTTCACCTGGATGAAAACAATCAAATGAGCCTGACCTGCCTGGGTGAAATCTCTCAAAATACCGGAGAAAACTGGTCTCAGGTGAGTTTGACCTTATCCACTGCCAGACCCACCGCCTTTGAAAACCTGCCGGATGTCACCCCCTGGATGATTCATATCCAGCCTCCAGCCCGCCCCGCCTATGTGGCCAGGTCCATGGCTGAAATGCCCCCACCGCCGGCGCCCATGCAGGCCCCAGAACAGGCTTTACCTGATCTGATGATGGCAAAAGCTGAAGTGCCAACGGCGGAAGTTCAGCAACAGGGCAGCTCTGTCACGTATAAAATCTCCATGCCTGCCGATATCCCTGCCGATGGTTCCCGGCATAAAGTGACCATTGCCATGATAAATATGGCGGTGGAGTCGGATTATTTGATTGCTCCACGTTTGGATGAAGCTGCCTATCGGCGCTTGAAAATCAAAAACGAATCGGGACTGCATCTCCTCCCCGGAGCAGCCCAGCTTTTTGATAAATCTGATTTTGTCGGCGCCACACATATTGACCTGACCATTCCTGGGCAGGAGCTTGAAATGGCCTATGGACACGATGACCGCGTGGCGGTTAAGCGTGAATTGACCCAAAAACTGGTCGATAAAACCTTTCTGGGCGATAAACGCCGTGTGCGCTACACATATAAAATCACCGTCACCAACCACACCGGCGCAAATCAAACCATTACAGTGTTTGAAGCCTTTCCTCTTTCGCAGAATGAAATGATCCGGGTCAAACTCGAAAACGCCTCCCCTCGGCCCACCGAGCAGGATGAATTGAATCGTCTTAAGTGGATTCAAAGTTTGACCCCCGGCCAGGAGCAGGAATATTTATATGAGTTCAGCATTGAGTCTCCCCGCCAGTCGGAAATTTTTGGCCTGACCGAATGACTCATTTTCACTTCAAAACCAGAATCACATCAGCATGGCTGGCTGCCATGCTGATGTGATTCTTTCTTTTTGGCAGCAGGATGAAAAAGAAAAGCCGATAGCGTTCTTTCCGGAGGCCGCTGGTGATTGGGGTGGGTGTATAATGGGACATAAATTTCTCTTTGATTGGAGCAATTATCCTATGGTTGATGAAGATAAACAGGCGGTTATCGCGCGCAAAGGCGCCATGCAGATGGCACGGCGCATATTCTGGAATGATGGGCAAAAACGCCTGCGCGCGGGATGGCGCATGCTTGCACAGCTGCTCATTGCCGGGGTGCTGGTGATGGCGGCAACAGCAATCTGGTCGTTGGTGTCTGAGTGGATCCTGAATTCAGCTCTGGCAGAGAGTCTGGCTGTGAGATTGGTGGTGAGACTGGTGAAAGTGAACATCACCTGGTTGTGCCTGGTAGCCAGTCTGGCTCTGGCAGGGCGTTTTCTCGATCGCCGCCCGCTGCGAGATTTTGGCTTTGCATTGGACCGGAACTGGTGGCTGGATCTGGGCTTTGGGCTTCTGCTGGGGGCAGGATTGATGGCGGCGATTTTCGGCGTGGAATATGCCCTGGGATGGGTGGAAATCCGGGCAACCCTGCAGACCAATTCCAATACCTTTGGCATCGGCATCATCCTCTACATTGGTATGTTCCTTGGGGTAGCCATGGAAGAAGAAATCATGGCCCGCGGTTATTGGCTGAGAAACCTGGCTGAAGGGTTTACGGGCCGCTGGCTCAAGCCGCGAGGCGCATTATTACTCGCCTACGCAATTTCATCGGCCATCTTTGGACTGCTGCATCTGGGCAATGAGAATGCTTCCCTGGTGAGTACGCTGAATCTGGTGATGGCAGGACTGATGTTGGGATTGCCCTATGTGCTGACGGGTGAATTGGCAATCCCGATCGGGCTGCACATGACGTGGAATTTCTTCCAGGGAAATGTATTTGGTTTTCCTGTGAGCGGCGGAGCGCCGGGGACAACATTTATCGCCATCCAGCAGGGTGGGGCAGATCTGTGGACTGGCGGAGCCTTTGGGCCTGAAGCAGGCCTGGTAGGGGTGCTGGCCATGCTGCTGGGCACTGGCGCAATCGTGCTCTGGGTCCGGTTAAGGCGCGGTCGGGTGACATTCGAATCCCGTCTGGCAGATTACCGGGAAGAGTCTGCGAACTACATTTAATAGGCTCACGAAGTGAACTGATTGGGGATACTTGCCCTTTGAGGAGACCCTCTCGCACATCGAGAGGCATTTGTGATTATTCGCACGGCCAAAAGCAACCAAATATGACAATTTTTGTATTATAATTGCCCGTATGCATGAACTCGCAGTGACTGAAAATATCCTGGCAATTGCCAAACGCCATGCCGAAGAGGCTGGTGCTGTCAAAGTGACCGATATCCACCTGGTGATTGGGCGACTATCCAGCATTGTGGATGAGTCCATCCAATTTTATTGGGATATGATCGCGGAGAACACCCTCTGCGAGGGAGCCAAATTGCATTTTGATCGCACCCCGGCCACACTCCGCTGCAATGCTTGCCAGCATGAGTATACGCTCGCCGCTGAACTGATGCCCTGTCCCGCTTGCGGCAGCCCCAATATCCAGGTATTGACAGGTGAAGAGTTCTACCTGGAAAGCATCGAGATCACTCGCGAACAAGAACCTCCCAGGAAAAGAAAGGGTAAAGGATGACCACTCAGCGCGTAACTGTTGTTGAAAAAATTCTTAATGCCAACGACCAACTCGCAGCTCAAAACAAGGCCCGTCTGGATGCTGCCGGCATTTTCTCCATCAATATCATGGCTTCTCCCGGCGCCGGAAAAACCAGCGTCATTCTCAACACCATCAAAGCCCTGATGCCCGATATTCGTCTGGGCGTCATCGAGGGCGACACCGCCCCGGTCACCATTGATGCCGATAAAGTCACCGCTGCGGGCATGCCCGCGGTACAGATTAACACCGGCGGTGATTGCCATCTCGATGCAGCCATGATTAAGGATGCCCTCAACCAGCTTCCTCTGGAAAGCCTGGATATCATCATTATTGAAAATGTGGGCAACCTGGTTTGTCCCGCAGCCTGGGATCTGGGCACCCATGCCAATGTGCTCATTGCCAGCATTCCTGAAGGTGATGACAAGCCGTACAAATATCCGAATATTTACCGCGGTTTGGACGTGTTGATCCTCAACAAGATGGATCTGCTGCCCTACATCAATTTCAATACTGATTACTTCAAGCAGGGTGTCGAAATGCTCAATCCTGGCCTCATCACCTTCCCCGTTTCCTGTAAGACAGGCGAGGGGCTGTCTGCCTGGGCAGATTGGCTGAAGTCCCACCTTAAACGGAAGGGATAATGGAAAACCTCTCCGGGCTGAAAGTCCACATCCGCGGCATTGTTCAGGGAGTTGGCTTCCGCCCTTTTGTCTATAACCTTGCCACCTCGCTGGCATTGACCGGCTGGGTGTGCAACACCTCCCGCGGGGTTGAAATTGAAGTCAACGGTCCATCCCCAGTGCTGGAGGAATTTACCCGCCGTCTGAGAATCGATGCGCCGCCTCTGGCGCGTATCGATTCTTTTCTGGTCACTCCCTGCCAACCCGATGGCTATGCGCTGTTTTCCATCATCGAAAGCCAGCCACAGCCCGGCGATTTTATCCCCATCTCTCCTGATGTCTCCATCTGCCCTGACTGCCGCCGTGAACTCTTTGATCCGGCAGACCGGCGATTCCGTTACCCTTTCATCAACTGCACCAACTGCGGCCCGCGTTTCACCATCATTCAGGACATCCCTTATGACCGCCCCAAAACCACCATGTCTGGTTTTCCCCTTTGCCCTGAATGTGATCGGGAATATCACAATCCCGCTGACCGGCGATTTCATGCTCAGCCCGTGGCCTGCCCGGTCTGCGGTCCCAAAATTTGGCTGCAAAAAGATGGGCAACGCATCTCTGAAAATGATGAAGCTGTTCTTCAGGCCCGCGCCTGGATGAATGAGGGGTTGATCCTGGCCATTAAAGGCCTGGGCGGCTTCCACCTTGCCTGTGATGCCGCCAATGCTGCTGCCGTCAGCCGGCTGCGCGACCGCAAACGGCGCAGCGATAAGCCTTTCGCGCTCATGGCCTTTGATATCCCGGCTGTTCAGGCAGTTTGCGATGTCTCTGAGGAGGAAATCCGCCTTCTCTCATCTCCAGCCCATCCCATCGTCCTGCTCCCTCGCAAAAAAGATGGCCCCCTGCCGCCGGAACTGGCTCCCCATCAATCCTCCCTGGGCATCATGCTCGCCTACACCCCACTGCACCTGCTCCTTTTGGAACCGGCTACTGGTTTTTCAGGGCTGCTGGTGATGACCAGCGGCAACCTCAGCGAAGAGCCCATTGCCTACGCCGACGAGGATGCCATGGACCGCCTTTCACCCCTGGCTGATGCCTTTCTGCTGCACAACCGCCCCATCCATATGCGCGTGGATGATTCTGTGGCTCGCGTGATTGAGAACAAACCCTACCCCGTCCGCCGCGCTCGCGGTTACGCGCCCGATCCCATTTCCCTTGCCTGGGATGGCATCTCCACCCTGGCTGCGGGCGCAGAGTTGAAAAACACTTTCTGCCTGACCCGCGATCGCTATGCCTTCATCAGCCACCATATCGGCGATCTGGAAAATTTTGAAACCCTGCGTTCTTATGAAGAAGGCATCATCCATTACGAAAAACTATTCCGCATCCAGCCGCAGTTCGTCGCCTGTGATCTCCATCCAGACTACCTCTCCACCCGCTATGCCCGCCAGCGCGCTGAAGATGAAAACCTGCCTCTTATGGCGGTCCAGCACCACCACGCCCACCTGGCGGCCTGCCTGGCTGAAAACGCGCATCCGGCTGAGGAACTGGCAGTGGGCCTGTGTTTTGACGGCACCGGTCTGGGTCTGGATGGAAAGATTTGGGGGGGCGAAATTCTGACCGGCAGCTATGCTGCTTTCACCCGCAATTACCATCTGGCATATTTTCCCCTCCCCGGCGGCGATGCTTCCATTCGCAAACCAGCCCGCACGGCTCTGAGTCTGCTCTACCAGCTTGGCCTGGAATGGGAACCTGACCTGCCGCCCATGCAGCATCTGTGTTATGAGGAAAGGACGGCTCTGCGGGTCCAGCTGGACCGCAAATTGAACGTCATCGCCACCTCCAGCATGGGCCGCCTTTTTGATGCGGTCTCGGCCCTGTTGGGCGTTTGCCAGCAAATCAACTACGAAGGGCAGGCTGCCATCGAACTGGAAGCGCTGGCTGATCCCGCTGAAACCGGTCTTTACAACCTGGATGTTCAAAGCGGCATCATCGATCCTGCACCTCTGATCTCTCAGCTTCTGGCTGATTGGCGCTCAGGCGTCAGCCTGCCGCGTTTGTCAGCCCGTTTCCACAACAGCCTCGCGCGAGTGGCCGCCGATCTGGCCGGTCATCTCTGCCAGATCACGGGCGCTAAAACCGTCGCCCTCAGCGGCGGCGTGTGGCAGAATAAAACCCTGCTTAACCTCACCCTATCTCTGCTGCGCCAGACAGACCTGAAAATTCTCATTCACCGCCAGCTTCCCCCGAATGATGGCTGCATTTCATTGGGTCAGGCGGCCGTGGCCAGGTTTTCGTCACCTCAAGTTCATTAATTAGCAAGGAGAAACGCTATGTGTCTTGCCGTTCCTGGAAAAATCGTCAGCATCTACACCTCCGGCGCCATGCGCATGTGTAAAATCGACTTTGGCGGCGTTGTCCGCGAAGCCTGCATTGAAACCCTTCCCGAAGCCAAGGTGGGCGACTACACCATCATTCACGCTGGTTTTGCCCTGAATATTCTCAGCGAAGAAGAAGCCGAAGCCACCCTCGAAGCCCTCCGTCAGATTGGCGCATTCGAGGAGGAGGATCAGGATCTGATTGGAGAATAACCCCATGCGCTTTACCGATGAATTTCGTGATGCCAGCATGGTCAAGACGGTGCTGGAAGAAATCCGCCGTACCGTCACCCGCCCCTGGGTATTGATGGAGATTTGCGGCGGCCAAACCCACGCCATCATGCGTTATGGGCTCGATCAACTGCTTCCCCCTGAGGTCGAACTGGTTCACGGTCCAGGCTGCCCGGTTTGCGTCACCCCCCTTGAATTGATTGACAAAGCCCTCGCCATCGCTGCCCGTCCGGATGTGATTTTCACGTCCTTTGGCGATATGCTGCGGGTGCCTGGTTCACAGGCCGATCTTTTCTCCATCCGCGCGCGCGGCGGTCAGGTGCGGGTGGTCTATTCTCCGCTGGATGCCGTTCGCATCGCCCAGGAAAACCCCGATCATCAAGTCGTCTTTTTCGCCATTGGTTTTGAAACCACCGCGCCCGCCAATGCGGCCAGTGTCATTCAGGCCAAAGCCCTGGGATTGAAAAATTACTCCATTCTGGCCTCTCATGTCTGTGTGCCTCCAGCCATGCATGCCATCCTCGGCTCGCCTGCCAACCGCATCCAGGGCTTTCTTGCCGCCGGCCATGTCTGTTCGGTCATGGGCACCTGGGAGTATCCCCCCATCGCCGCCCAATATCAGGTTCCCATCGTCGTCACCGGCTTTGAACCGCTGGATTTGCTCAACGGCATTTTGATGACCCTGCGCCAGCTCGAAGCCGGTAAAGCCGGGGTTGAAAACGCCTACCCGCGGGTGGTTACAGAACGGGGAAATGTGGCCGCTCAAAAAATGATCCTTCAGGTTTTCGAACCCTGCGACCGGCAGTGGCGCGGCATCGGCCTGATCCCGATGAGCGGTTTAGGCCTGAGAGCTGAAATGGAGGAATTTGACGCCGAAAAACGCTTCAGTGTCTCTGGCATTCAAACCCGCGAGTCTGAATTGTGCATCGCCGGCCAGGTTCTCCAGGGGTTAAAGAAACCGCACCACTGCCCCGCCTTTGGCCGCCAGTGCACCCCCGAAACCCCGCTCGGCGCGCCAATGGTCTCCTCTGAAGGCGCTTGTTCGGCCTATTTCCGCTATCACCGGGAGGAAGCATGACCTCTGAAAACGTGACCATGCAGGGACCCGTCTGTCCGCTGCCCATTTCCCATTACGATCATATTATGTTGGGGCACGGCAGCGGCGGCAAAATGACCCACGACCTGGTTAAACGCCTTTTTGCCTCCGCCTTCAACAACGAAGCTTTGGCCGCCGGCGACGATTCCGCCAGCCTGCCCCTCCCTGCGGCCGCTCAGCTTGAGGGACGTCTTTCATTTACAACCGATTCCCACATTGTTTCACCCCTCTTCTTCCCCGGCGGTGATATCGGCCGCCTGGCTGTGTGCGGCACCGTCAATGATCTGTGTATGCTGGGCGCAGAACCGCTCTATCTCACCGCTGGCTTCATCCTTGAAGAAGGGCTTTCCATTGAAATCCTCCAGCGGGTGGTGCGCGCCATGCAGGCGGCGGCGATCGAGGCCGGTGTGCAAATTGTCGCCGGAGATACCAAGGTGGTTGAAAAAGGCAAGGCTGATGGATTATTCATTAATACCGCCGGCCTGGGCTGGATTCCCGCTGGCCGCCACATCAGCGGCTCGCTGGCCAGGCCTGGCGATGTAGTCCTCATCTCCGGCAGCCTGGGTGATCACGGCATGGCCGTGCTGACCGCCCGCGGTGAGCTGGGCCTGGAAACCGGCATTCAATCCGATGTGGCCCCGCTCAACAGCCTGATTGCCGCCGTCTTGAAAGCCGCCCCCAACACCCATGTGCTGCGCGACCCCACCCGCGGCGGCCTCGGCACCACCCTGAACGAAATAGCCGCTCAGAGTAAAATATCCATCTGGCTCGATGAAACCGCCATCCCTGTGTCTCCGGCGGTGCGTTCAGCCTGTGAAATGCTTGGTTTTGACCCCCTCTATGTGGCCAATGAGGGTAAGGTCATTGTCATCTTACCAGCTGCCGAGGCACAAGCGGGCCTTGCCGCCATGAAACAGCATCCCTTGGGACAGTCTGCCGCCAAAATTGGCGAAATCAAAGAAGGCTCCGCCGGCCGCGTGCAGCTGCGCACGGCTTTCGGCTCCACCCGCATTTTGGACATGCTGGCAGGCGAAATGCTTCCGCGCATTTGCTGAAATGGCTGCTCTTTGTTATACTTGGGCATATTATTCTAAACTTGACTCCCCATAATAGAGGAACTATGAAAATCAATTATCAGGAAACCACCAGTGATCTGCAGACCCGCATCGATATTCACAACAAATTTGGCGGCCGCAATATCGATGAATGGATGCTGGATCTGCTGAAACCTCAAAAAGGCATCTCCATTCTGGATGTGGCCTGCGGCAGCGGCAAACAGTGCTTCTCCTTCCACAAATACTGCGAAGGCGATGTGCGCATCACCGGCGGCGATGTCAATCCGGACCTGCTTTCTCAGGCCCGCGAACAAAATGCCAAAATTGGCAGCCCGGTCACCTTCATGGATCTGAATTTCAACGTCCATTTCCCCCTGCAAGATAATACTTTTGACCTGGCATCCTGCTGTTTTGCCATTTACTATGCTGAAGATATCCCCTTCACCATCAGCGAAATACACCGCGTCATCAAACCTGGCGGCCGCCTGTTCACCACCGGCCCCATGCCCGACAACAAAAAGCTCTTCTATGATATCATCCGCGAAGCGACCGGCAAAACCATTCCCCCCATGCCCGGCTCTTCCCGCTATTCCACCCAGATCTTTGATGCGGTGAAAGGCCTTTTCACCAGCACCCAGATGCACATCTTCCTCAACCCGCTCACCTTTGAAACCGTTGAGCCCTTTGTGGATTACACCCGCGCCTCCCTGGCTGAAGACCGCAAATTGTGGAGCAGCTTCTTCCAGGATAAGGATGACTTCGAACGTATCATGGAAAAAATCAATGAAACAGCCAAACGCTGGATCGATCGCGATGGCAAACTGGTGATGACCAAGGTTGTGGGCGGTATTCTCGCCACCAAGTAGGTTTTTATGAACGATATGACTTTCTATGGGCAAAGAGTGGCCTTTATTGGCGCCCACCCGGATGACATTGAGCTGGGGTGCGGCGCGCTGATTGCCCATATTGTGCAAAAAACAGAGGTGCTGTGCATCACACTCTCAGATAATCAAAAAAATCCGACGCTGAAAAACGTCAAATCAGAGCATCTCAGCAGCATGAATGTGCTTGGGGTATCTCCTAAAAATGTGTTGGTGAGTGAATTTGAAACCCGCCGTTTTCCCCAGGCCCGTCAGGAGATCCTCGAATATCTGATCAGCATCCGCCACCAGTACCATCCCGACATCGTGTTCACCCACACCCGCGCCGATATCCATCAGGATCACGGCACGGTGACTGAAGAGACTTTGCGCGCCTTCCGCGGCACCACCGTGTTGGGTTTTGATGTGCTGCGCAGCACCTACGGATTCTTCCCCAATTTCCTGGTGGGAGTCACCGAAGATGATGTGGATCGCAAAATAGCCGCCTTGGCTGAATATAAAACCTACACCGATAAGTACTACTTCAACCCCGAGACCACCCGCGCCACCCTTATCCGGCACGGCGCCCTGGCTGAACGGCCTTACGCGGAAGGGTTTGATATTTTACGCATTGTCAGCTCTTTTGACTGCCAGCGTGGATAAATTTTTCAAGATCGGCAGTCCCCTGCCGATCTTCTTTTTTATCAACCATGACCAGCGCATCCTTTTCAATCGGTTCTGTCTCCGTGCAGGGTGATGTCATCCTCGCGCCAATGGATGGCCTCTCCGACCAGCCATTCCGCAGCCTGGCTCGCCGCCTGGGCTCGGCCATGTCCTATACGGAATTTCTCTGTGCCGATGATGTTATTCATCACCGCCCTGGCATCGGGCGGCGTTTTGCGTTCGACCCCATGGAACGGCCCATCGCCTTCCAGATCCTGGATAATGACCCGCAGCGTATTCTTGAGGCTGCCCTCTTGCTTGAAAGATTCTCACCGGATGTGATCGATGTCAATCTGGGCTGTTCATCCCGCCATGTTTCGCAGCGCGGTTCCGGTTCAGGTATGCTGCGTGAGCCGCAGAAAATCGCCGCCACCTTTGCCCTGCTCACCCGCCATCTCTCCATCCCCGTCAGCGCAAAAATTCGCCTCGGCTGGGATGATTCCAGCCGCAACTATCTGGAGGTGGCCCACATCATCCAGGAAAACGGCGGCAGCCTGCTGGCTGTTCACGGCCGCACCCGTCACCAGGCCTATTCCGGTGCGGCTGATTGGGATGCCATCGCTGAGGTCTGTTCATCCGTGTCCATTCCTGTCATCGCCAATGGTGACGTGCGCTCTGCCGCGGATATCACCCGCTTGAAAGACCACACCGGCTGCGCTGCAGTGATGATTGGCCGGGCTGCCGTCGGCAATCCCTGGATCTTTTCGCGCCGCGACCGCCCGGAGATTCCGCCCGATGAAGTCTGTGCGACCATCAAAACCCACCTTGATGCCGTTCTGGCTTTTTATGGCTCTCCCCATGGGCTGGTTTTATTTCGCAAATTTGCTCGCGGGTACCTCAGTCCTTATCATCCCGATCCCGCATTTTCACACCGGCTTCTCACCGAAACCGACCCCTGTCAGTTTATGACTGAGGTAACCAGTTTTCTCAGCCAGGTAAATGCCCTCCCTCCCGCCTATTCCTGAGTTGCTCTGCTTTCCCTTCTAATAATTCCCCTGTGTTATGCTAAAATGGAACAGGATTGAATGAGGCATTATTCCAACAAAGTAAGGAGCATTTCCCATGACCGACACATACCTTGAAAGCATCCTTGGAGAACGCGAAAGCATTCTCCTCGTCACCCGTCAACACTGGTTTGTTCTTTTCGCCGCCATCGTCCCCGAATTGGCTGTCATCATCGGCCTGGCTACCCTGGCCACCATCGCCATCACCCTTTTACCCACACTTCCATTTATTGGCATTGTGGGCTATTGTTTGATTGTCATCCCCGTCATCAGCCTCATCCGCGATTCGCTGTTCTATTATAATCAAAAGTATATTGTCACCAACCGCCGCGTCATTCAGATTTCAGGTGTGATCAACAAAAATGTTATCGATTCCAATTTGGAAAAAGTCAATGACGTCAAAATGGTCCAGACCTTTTTTGGCCGTCTCTTTAATTACGGTGACATTGAAATCCTCACGGCCTCCGAACTGGGCGCCAACCTCTTCCGCCGCATTGGCGATCCAAAGAACTTTAAAACCGCCATGCTCAATGCCAAAGAAAAAATGGAAGGCTACGGTAATCCTTCCCTGCCCGTCAATATGCCCCCTGCCCAGCCAGCCCAGCCCCGCCAGGACATCCCCGCCCTCATTGAAAAACTCGATCAGCTGCGCCGCAACGGCATTATCTCTGAAGAAGAGTTTCAACGCAAAAAGAATGAATTGTTGGCGAAAATCTGATGACCGAGCCTGCTTCTGAACCCCGCCTCTTTGAGCGCCAGCTGGATATCTATCTGCGGGCGCGTTTCACCCTCATTTTGCTGGTGACCTCTGAGGAAGAGCGCGCCATCCAGTCAATAAAATCTGTCTGCGAGCGCAGTCAGCGCTCCTGCATTGCCTGGGATCTGGCTGAGGGGTTCACCGAAGTGTTGAATGATGGCCAGCGCCCCGGCACCGCCCGCGATGCCGTCACCGCCCTTGAGCAAATTGACAAGACCGATACCAACACCGTCTATGTGCTGAAAGATTTTCACGAAGCCTGGAACAATCCCCAGGTCAAGCGCAAATTGAAAAATGTCGCCCAACGCTGCAAATTCAACCGCAAATCGCTCATCGTCACCTCCAGCTCCAGCAAACTCCCGGATGAATTGCGCGACGAAGTGGTGGTGATTGAATTTTTGCCTCCGACCGCCCCTGAGCTGGATGACGTTCTAAACCGCATCATCCAGACCCCCGGACTGAAAATCAAGGTCAACCTCACCTCGCTTGGGCGCGAAAAGCTCACCCAGGCTGCTCTCGGCCTGACGGCTGCCCAGGCCCAGCGTGTGTTCGCCAAGGCCATCGTCTCCGATGGCTTTCTGGATGACCGCGCCATTTCACTGGTCACTGAAGAGAAAAAGCAGATTATCCGCGAAAGCGAAGCCCTGGAGTTCTACCCGGCCTCTGAAACCCCTGATGATGTGGGCGGGCTTGGGGTCTTGAAAAGCTGGCTGCGCCTGCGCGAACAGGCTTTTACCCAGCGCGCCCGCGATTACGGCCTGCCCTCTCCCAAGGGCATTGCCCTCATCGGCATCCCCGGCACGGGTAAAAGCCTCACTGCAAAAATGATCGGCGGCCTCTGGCGCCTGCCCCTGCTGCGCCTGGATGTGGGTTCCCTTTTCGGCAGCCTGGTGGGCGAATCGGAAGAACGCGCCCGCCGCGCGCTGCGTCTGGCCGAGACCGTTGCCCCCTGCATTATCTGGATTGATGAAATGGAGAAAGCCCTTTCTCACGGCGGCCTGGACAGCGGCACCAGCACCCGCGTTTTCGGCACCATCCTCACCTGGATGCAGGAAAAAACCGCTCCCTGTTTTGTGGTGGCCACCGCCAACGACATCTCTTCACTGCCCCCAGAGCTGCTGCGTAAAGGCCGTTTCGATGAGATCTTCTTCCTCGACCTGCCCAACCGTGCCGAACGTGCTGAGATTTTTGCCGTTCATTTGCGCAAGCGCCGCCGCCTCCAGCAGGATTATGACCTGGCCCGGCTGGCTGAAGCCTCCGAAGGCTATGTTGGCGCAGAAATCGAGCAGGCCATCATCGACGCCATGTACGTTGGCTTCAACGCCGGCCGTGAATTCACCACCCAGGATATCGCCGACGCCCTGCAAAAACAGGTGCCGCTTTCCGTTTCGCAGCGTGAAACCATCGAGCACCTGCGCTCCTGGCTGCACGAGGGCCGCGCCCTTTCGGCTTCCCAATCCGATGCCGGTGAGGAGCCGCAACCCTTCCTGAATATCCAATTGAACCCATGACCCAGGCTCCTCCCCAGCGCCGGGAACCGCTGCCTTCCAAGGGGCAGGTTCAGGTATGGAAGATAGACCTCTATAACAAAACCCTCCTGATCGGTTGGGCGGTGCGCCAGCTTGCTTTTTCTCACCTGACCCATGCCGCTTCCATCGGCAGCCGCGATGCTTCGCTTGTTCTGGCAAAAGCCCTGGTTGATCACCCTAACGGCGACGTGCGCGCCAATTGCGCCGCCTTTTTCTCTGAGCCCGCTTCACTCAATCAGGCAGTTACCAACGCCATGTGGCAGGTCTGGCATCAGACCCGCCACCCTTTGATGTTGGAACTGCTCTTGCGCCGCAACAAAGCTGCCAACACCTATGAACTCTATATCCTTTCCCTGACCAAGTTAAATCAGCTTCAGGAAGCAGCTGCCATTGAAGCTTTTTATGTTAAACCAGTCGTTGACCTTCTCTTTGATTCCGACCCCGAATTGCGCCAGCGGGCCCAAATCATCCTGGCCTCCCTGCAAAATGCCTCAGCGCGCACCCAGCTCTGCAGCATTTGGGCCAAAACCAGTCTTGAACAACTGGTCGATCCGATAAAAAGGCTGAACCACCTCCCCCGCGGCCCCATTGAACTGCGCGTTCCAGTCGCGCTGCTGCTTGACCGGCGGAAAGACCTTGGAAAAATTTCCGCCGAAGCTGTCCCGGTTTTGCATCAAATTTGCGCCGGAAAATACCCCGCCCTGGCTCAGGAAGCCGAGAAAGCCCTGCTCACCCTCACCCAGCCTGAGGCCAGAGATGCCTTATGCAAAATCTTTATTGATACCGCCGATCCGCTGGCCTGCCGCCTGTCGCTTCAGGCTGGCTATTTGCCCTCCGACACCTCCCAGCGGGTGCTGTTCCTCTTCCTTGCCGAACAATGGGATGCCTATTCAGATCTCGATTTTGATCATTCCATCCTGGGCGTTTTCTTCAACACCGCCGATACTCCTCTGCGCCTGCGCCTGATCCGCACCCTGCAGAAAATTGGCCACATGGATTGGCTCCCTCAATCCATGCACGGCGAAGATAACAACCAGTTGAATGATACCGAAGCCGATGCCATGATTCGCATGCTGGTGGAGCACAAATCATGGGAACGCCTCTGGAATCTGGTGTTTGAGCTTTCTCCCTATTGGGGCGCAGTGATCCTGGAGCATCTGCGCCGTCACCTGTGGCAGCCCACCGCACCTGATGAAATCGCTCTTTTTCAGGAATTCGCCCATCTGAACCTCACCCCCGGCGAAATGAAAAATATCTTTGCCCGGATATATGCCAACCCGGCCATTAAACAGGCTCAACTGCGTTTTTCAGGCCGTATGAACGATCTCGCTTTTGCCCCCCATCAGCCCTGGCTGGCCCTCGGTTCAGGCAACGGCCGGGTCACCCTCTGGAATTATCAGAAAGGGGAAACCCATGCGGTTTTGAATTCTTTTGACCATGCCATTGGCCAGGTCGCCTTCTCCAGCAGCGGTGCCCTGCTCTGCGCGGAACGCACCAATAAAACCGAGGCAGCCTGCTCCCTCTATTCCTGGAAAGATGGCCAGCTGGACCGCATCGCCAAATGCAAAGGCTCCTTCACCAGCCTGAACAGTGTGGATGATCATGTGCTTACTTCAAGCCGTGATGGACGGGTTGCGCTTTGGAATGTGCAGACCCATGCCAAACGCGCCGAAACCTTCTTTTCTGATTGGATGCGCGCAGCCCATGTCTCACCCGATCAACAGGTGGCGGTGTTTTTGGATGATAATCAGGTGACCCTCCTGAGTCTGCCAACCCTCCAGATCATTCCGGCGCAGTTCTCTTTTGCCGATGGCCATTATCACGGCATTCAAACCCGCGGCGTGCCGCGCAGCGCCTCCTTTGTTCCGCCCGGCAGCAGCCTGCTGATTGGCAAAGCCAATGGCAATGTGATCTATTCTGAATTCCAGCCTGCCGCAGATCAGAACCTCTTCTCCATCAAAAACACATTTATTGAACCCTTCGATGCCGGCGTGGTGAGCATGGAATATCTCCCTGAAATGGATGTGTTGATTGCCGCATCCGCTGACGGCTTTATCCGTTTTTATCAATATTCCTCCAAGGTGCTGGCTGCCCGCCTTCAGGTTGAAGATGAAACCATCACTTCCCTGAAAATCTCCCCGGATGCCCAATTTATGGCAGTTGGCACCCGCGAAGCCTCCATGACGCTCTGGGATCTCCGCCTGCTGCGCGTTTCAGGCCTTCTGAATTACCCGGTGGCTTCCACCTCCAGCGCCGATTATGCCCTGGTCAAAAGCCTGCTGCAATGCAAAGGCATCCCTGAAGATATCATGAAAATGCTCCATCATCTTGAAGGGCTTTATCATCACCGTTTCCGCTATGATATCCTGGTGGATGAAGCCCCTGCCATTTCCTATGGCGATTTTGATATTTTATTGTGAAGGTGTGACCATGCTGGACAACCTGCGCCATCTATTTGATAAACAACCCTCTGACCCGCCAGAAATTCTCGAGCTCAAAAACAAAATTCGCAGTCTGCAAATCGAACTCGATGAACAAAAACTGGCCAATGACCGCTTAAAACAGGATTTGCAAACTCTCGCGGATCAGGCTGCACATCTCACCCGCCAAAGCGAAGAAACCTGGCGTGAAAATCTCATTCAATCCGCGGCAACCCCCGCGGCCCATCTGATCACCCAGGCCCGCCTGATGCAAAGCAAACCCGTCGCAGCGCAAGATATTCTGGCCACATCCCGCCGCCTTTTACGGATTTTCGAGGACCTGGGCATGAGTGCAGAGGGTGAACCCGGCCAGGAGACCGCTTTTGACCCCCAATTGCATGTTCCTCTGCAAGCTGGAGAACAAATTGCGCCCGGAGAACCGGTGCGAATTCGCTTCGTTTTAATCCGTTATCAGGGTAAAATACTTCGCAAAGCCCAGGTAGATAGGAGCGCGTAAGTTTTTATGACCGGACGCATGGCTGTCGATTTCGGCACTTCAAAAACCGTGGTGGCCCTGTGGGATGATATCCGCAAAGAGGCTGCCCCTCAGGCGATTCCCGATTACAGTCTGCTCATCCAGCAGGGTGCTGAGCAGGTTTCTCTCATTCCCTCGCTCATCCACTACACAGATGATCACCGGCGCTGGATCGGCGCTCAGGTGGTCAATCAGAACCTGACGCAATCCCCCCACACCTTCCGTTGGATGAAGCGCTATATCAGCCACCGCAGCCCCATTCGCCTGCGCATCTCCGGCAAAGAGATCACCCCTTTTGACGCCGGCCGTGACTTTCTGAGCAGCATTCTCATCCTGGCCGCCCAAACTTTCCAGATTGGCGACGAAGAGATTGCCCTCACCGTGCCGGTCGAAGCCTATGAACACTATGAAGACTGGCTGGCAAACACCGCCAGCACTGCCGGATTGGGCCGTTACCGCATCATTGATGAGCCCTCGGCTGCCGCTCTGGGCTACGGCACCCATATTCAACCCGGTCATATTTACCTGATCTTCGATTTCGGCGGGGGCACCCTTCACGCCACCGTCGTTTTGATGGAAGAGTCTGATTCCTCTGCCACCGGCCGCCGCTGCCGCGTGCTGGGAAAAGCTGGCCGCGAAATTGGCGGCAGTTCTATTGATCAATGGCTCTTTCAAGATGCCCTGCGCCAGAATCAGCGCAGTGATATGGATGAAGAAATCCGCCGCCTCAGCAACAGTTTGCTGATGGAGTGTGAGGAAGCGAAAAAACGTCTCTCCTATGGGGATCGCGCCGAGCTTTCAATCATGAATCCCGATACTGGCGCCATCCTTGCGGCTGAATGGACCCGCACCAGCTTTGAAGATTTACTTGACCGCAATGATCTCTTCGCCGGTGTCAACCAGGTGGTCCGCTCGGCCCTTAATGCGGCTCGCGAGCGCGGTTATAAGGAAGATGACATCAAAGCCGCCCTGATGGTTGGCGGCAGCAGCCTCATCCCCTCTGTCCAGCGCACCCTGCGCCAGTTTTTCGGCAAAGAGCGCCTTTTTGCTGACCATCCCTTCGATGCCATTGCCCGCGGCGGCGCCGCCTTTATTGCCGGCGTGGATTTTTATGACCATATTCAACACGATTATGCCATTCGCTATACCAATCCACAAAAAGGAGGGTATGATTATCATACCCTGGTTGAACGCGGCACAGCCTACCCCACTACTGAACCCATTGAGGTTTTGAACATCAAGGCCTCCTACCCCAACCAGACCCAGCTTGGATTGGCCATTTTTGAAATGGGTGAACAGCGTTCTGCGTCTGAAAATTCAAGACCGGTCGAGCTGGTTTTTGACCCCAGCGGCGCTGCCCGCATCATGCCCATTTCACCCGCTGAACAGGAACGCCGCTCGCTATTCTGGATGAACGAAAAAAGCCCAACCTTTCTGACGGCGGATCCCCCTGGCGTCCAGGGAGAAGATCGCTTCCGGGTCGAATTCAACATCGATGCCAACAAACGGCTCCTGATCACCGTTCGCGACCTGAAAACCGGCCAGTTGACCCATAAAGATTATCCTGTTGTAAAATTGACCTGATCATAAAAGGAGGTCTGCATGTCCCATATCACCAGCATCCGCACCAGCATGGTGGAGAAAGAGGCCCTGCTCCAGGCACTTAAAGACCTGGGATACAAACCTCAGGAATCCGAGCAAATTGAGGGCTACGGCGGCCGCAAGGTGAAAGTTGAAATCAAGGTTCCCATTGTGCTCAGCGCCGACATTGGCTTTTACCGCCTCGGAGAAAGCTATGCGGCAGTGGCCGATTGGGCCATGGTCCGCCTGAACCGCGATGAATTTCTGAGCAAACTCAACCAGCGCTACGCCTACCACGCCGCCAAAAACCGCCTTGAATCTCAGGGCTTCACCCTTGTTGAAGAAGAAGATATTAAAAACAAGGGCCAGATTCGCCTTGTTCTACGCCGGACCGTCTGACAGGAGGACGAAATGGAAATTCAGGAAGTTGAAATCATCATTGGCAAAAACGGCGAAGTTCAGGTCCATGTCACCGGAGTCAAAGGCCAGGCCTGCCTTGAAATCACCCGCGGCCTCGAAGAAGCCCTCGGCGGCCAGGTGCTCAATCGCGAAATGACCGCTGAAGCCCTCGAACAGCCCGAAGAAGTGCAGAACCAGCTCTACAACCGCACATCAAAGAAGTGAACCCAACCCTGCGCGTTCATCATCTATGCGAAAGCAGCCGCTCAAACGGCCCGGGGGACCGGGCCGTTTTATGGCTCCAGGGATGCACCTTCGCCTGTCCGGGTTGTTATAATCCCCAGACTCATTCATTGCAGGGCGGCCGGCCTGTTGAAATCGTCTCCCTCCTGGATTGGTTTTTGGGTCTCACAAAGACCGGCCTGACCATCAGCGGCGGTGAACCTATGCTTCAGGCAGAACCGCTGAACATGTTTCTATCGCTTATCCGCGTCAACTTGCCCGATGCATCCATCCTTCTCTTTTCTGGTTTCACTCGCGCAGAAATCTGCGCTGATCCGCAAAAAGAATCCGTTGCCCGCTGCTGTGATGTGCTCATCACCGGCCGCTATCAGGCAGAACAACGCCTGGCCCACAGTTTGCTTGGCTCCGCCAATAAAGAAATTCATTGTCTCACTTCCCGGCATACCCCGGAAGAAATTGCGCAAACCCCGGTTTCAGAAATTTTGATTGACTCGGAAGGAAATATCACTCTGACGGGCATTGATCCGCTTAAATGGTAACCGCATGGCTTTTAAAATTCACCTTCCATCTGACCTGATTGAAAACCTCCCCGCCTGCCCATCTGCCCTGCGCGAATGGGTTTATTTGGGTTTTATCCTGGTTTCCACGCAGCAGCCCTCACCCGAAGCCATCGAATCCCTGGCTTTCCTGGCCCTCTCTGGTGAAACACCCGCCATCCAATCTGCAGCGCTGGATGCACTTAAACAGCTCTCAGGCCAATCGGCAGACGCCCGCGAAACCCTCTGCTTACTGGTCATGGATCAGGCGCATCCCGGCGCGCGTGAGCTCACCCGCCAGCAAGGCATCCTCCCGGCTGATCCAGACACCCGTGCCGCCTTCTTTTTGTTGATCCATGATTATGAAAACCTCAAATCGCTGGATCCGCATTTTTCTCTGCTGACCCGGTCTTTTGAGGCTTCATCTCCATCGAGACAAACTGCCCTGCTCAAGGCTGCCACCACCATTGACCTGACCGAATGGGCCGCCGTCGCAGAAATCATCGCCAATCCCCAGGTTGAAGCCTTTTCTTCTTTTGCAGAAAAAGTCATTGCATTTAAGTATCAATTCACCCGCAGCCTGGCTGTAGAGACTCTGAAAAAAATGGCTCTTTCGGGTTTGCCGCAGGCGGGTTATGCTCTCTGCCGCATTTTCATGATCACGGGCCTCGAAGAAGCCCGCTCTGCCGCTCTTGAAACCCATTCCCTGCCTGCGGATCTGACTGAAAAAGCGCTTTTCTTTCTGCTCACCGGGCAGTGGGAACAATATGAAACCCTCGATTTCGACCACCGCCTGCTTGCCATTGCCTATGAAACCGCCGGAAAACCCCTGCGTCTGCGCATCATGGCTCAGGTGCGCCAGAGCGGCCACATGGAATGGGCGCAAACCCTGGCCGGCAGCCGCCAGATTCGTTGGGCACGCGATCTCACAGACACGGAATGGGAATCCATCCTGCGCCTGCTGGTCGAACATCAGGACTGGCCTCGTTTGTGGGATCTGGCTCAAAGCGCTCCCCCGCTGTGGAGCGCAGCCCTCCTCCAAAAAATGATTCAGGCGGGCTGGTTTCCAGAAGCTGACCGCCGCGAAGAAGGTTTCGATGCCCTTCTCGAAAAAGCTGCCGCCTGCCCCATTGAAACGCCATCTCTGCTGCCGCTATCCACCTTATCCGGTCACCTGGCCGAAATCATATCTCTGCTGCCGTCTCCCGATGGCGAGTCCCTGTACAGCCTCAGTTCAGATCAAACGGCGCGTCTATGGAATCTGAAAAGCCACCAGCAGGATGATTTTATCCATCTCACCTCAAACCAGGTCCGCTCAGCCGCCATCAGCCCGGATGGCTCATCACTGGTTGCCGGGTTGGGCAATAACCAGATTGAAATTTACCACCTGCAAAACCATTCCAGAATCAAAGTTCTTGATGGGCATCAGGGTCTGGTCAAAGGTCTGGCAATCACCCCTGATTCTCGCCTCCTGGCTTCCGGCAGTTTCGATAAAACCCTCCGCCTCTGGAATTTTCCCTCAGGCCCCTGTTCCGCCGTTCTCACCGGACATACAGCAGAGATCTTCTGCCTCGCCATTGCGCCGGATGGCCAGACCCTGATTTCTGGCTGCGCCGATCACACCCTTCGCCTCTGGTCTCTCCCCGAAGGGCAGCTCATCACCCGCCTCCTCGATCACCATAATTCAATCACCGCCCTGGCCATCAGCCCCGATGGGCACACCTTCCTCTCTGCTGATCGCGACCGCATACTGCATTCATGGACTCTGCCCGATGGATTCCACCGCCATGCCAGCGCCCCCCTCGCCGCGCAAATGACCTCACTCGCCATCCACCCTGAACTGCACCTTGCTTTTGGCGCCGGTCTCGATGGGAACATTCATATCTGCAGCACATCCCCACTCAAGTCCATTCATGTCTGTCCTGCTCACACCAAACCTATCACATCCATTCTCTTTTTCCCCAATCAGCATATCCTTGCCACTGGCAGCCTGGACCGCACGATTGGTCTCTGGGACATTCGTCCGCTGATCTTCACCCGTACACCGGCCGAACAACTGACCCAGGCTGGCGACGCTCTCGTCTCGATTTTAAAGAACCCCAGCCTCAACAGTGCCGGCCGCCGCTGGATGGCGTTTACTGCCAGCCTGGCTCTTTGGCGTAAACGCTATGATATCCAGATTGGTTTGCCTCAACATATCCAGATTGGCGAATTCGATATTGAACTTTAGTAAACCTCCTGTAGAATAGAATACATACGAAAGGAGTGCAAATATGAAATCATTACCCTTGATGAGTATTCTGCTGGTTGTTTTATGCCTTGCATTATCATCCTGCTCTTTGCCCTCCCAAGCCGCTCCCTCCCCGACCCTGCCCCCGCCGACACCGGTTCCGGCCACGCCGCTTCCAACGGCCACCGCCGAGCCCTCTGCCACCCCTCAACCATCTGCCACACCGGAACCCGTTGCAACGGTTGAGCCTGCAGCCCTGCCAACGCCGCCCGTCCTTCCAAGCCCAACCCCCGTGAACATTGAAGAGGCCACCGAATCCGAGCTGGCCAAAGCTGTTGAATCATCCTCAACATCAGCCAGCGAAGCCTGTGAATTAACCTATTCTGCCCTGGAAGCCGCATTAACCGATGGCATTCTGACCCCGGCTGAAATCGCCATGCTGTACAGCTATATTGAGTATGCTGAACCTTATATCGAGGAAGCATTGCTGCTCACAGAGGCGTATCTGGAGCTTTATGGCGAACTGGCCGAAGAAAGCCTGGCTGCACTGCAAGAAATGGAAAGCGAGTTGGAGGCCATGAATACCAGCATGGAAGAGCTCTCCGCCGTGCTCGATCAGGTCAATCAGGCCGTGCAACAGGGTGCTGCCATAGCTCAGGAATCCCTCACCAGGCTGCAAACCCAGGCTCAATCCATTGAAGAGCAGGTTCTTGCCTTGCAAGGAAAATCGGATGGGATATCCGCTCTGATTCAGGCTGAAATTACCTTGCGCATTGATGAGTTAATGAATATGGCTCCCAATGTATCTCCCAAAAATCGTCTCGAAGCCCTTTCATTGGCCCACACCTACCTATCCATGGTCAGCGGCGCCGTGAGCGATAAAAAGGTCACCCTGGATGAATTGAAAGCGATTGCCCAGGCCAGCGCAAACGCAGCCAACGCGCTGACAAAAATGGGTGGGGCTGATTTGAGCCAATATGCCTCGCTCATTAATAACCTGACCCAAAACCTGGCCAGCGGCGAACTCAACAAGGCGTTTTCAGCCCTATCCTCGCTTCAGAGCAGTCTTCCTGCGCTTCCACAGCATTAACCTCCACCCTGCCAGGATTTCTCTTCCCTGGCAGGGTAAAATGTAGGAAATGCTTGATGATCCAAAACACCAGCATGAAAGGAGCAGGTGAAATATGAAAACTTCCCAAATTCTGACCATCTCCCTGCTCCTTTTCTTATTGTTACTGACACCGCCATCAGTCCGGGCTGCGCCTCATCAGTCTGAAGTGCTGCTGCCTTATGTGGCCAAAGCCAAACCTGGCCCGCAGTTGGAAGGATGCCCCCTTCTTCCCGCCAACAATATCTGGAACACACCCATTGACAGTCTGCCTGTGGACAGCCAATCAGATTCATACATCAACACCATCGGCCGGAACGATCATATTCATGCTGATTTCGGTTCCGGACTGTGGGAAGGCGCGCCCATCGGCATCCCTTATATGGTTGTCAATTCGCTCCAGGCCGGTGTACCGGTTGCTTTTGATTACGCTCTAGAAAGCGACCCCGGCCCTTATCCCATTCCGCCCAATCCGTTAATTGAAGGCGGCCCTGATTCCAGCGGCGACCGGCACATCCTGCTGCTGGATAAAGACGCCTGCAAACTTTATGAGCTTTATGCTGCATATCCACAAAACGACGGGACATGGTTTGCTGGCTCTGGGGCAATCTATAATTTACACATCAATGATTTGCGCCCTGACGGTTGGACCTCAGCAGACGCTGCCGGCCTGCCCATTCTCCCTGGGCTGGTTCGCTATGATGAAGTTGCTTCCGGAGCCATCCGCCATGCCATCCGCTTCACTGTTCCTCAAACCCGCAGAGCTTATGTCTGGCCGGCACGCCATTTTGCCTCAGACCTGACTGGTTCAGAATACCCTCCTATGGGTCAGCGTTTCCGTTTGAAAGCTTCTTTTGATATTTCCGGCTACGCCCCGCAAATCCAGGTTATCTTGCAGGCCATGAAAACCTATGGCATCATCCTCGCCGATAATGGCTCAAGCTGGTATATCAGCGGCGTCCCGGATGAGCGCTGGGATAATGATCTGCTGCATACCATGGATGATATTACCGGCGATGATTTTGAAGCAGTGGATGTATCAAGCCTGATGATCTCGCCTGATTCGGGTGAGGCCAGGCAACCTTGACCTGTTAAAAGGGATCCCCATGTCAAACCTGACCACTGAATTTCTTTCTCCTGAACGTGCCCCTGCTGAAGACCTGCAGCGCCAGGTTGAGACCTTTCGCGGCCATCATATGGTCATTGAGTTTACCAACGCCATCCCGGATATTCTTGTGGTTCTGAATTCCGAAAGACAGATCGTTTTTGCAAACAAAGCTCTGCTGGCTGCCCTTGGTGTGGATGAAGCCCTCTTTCAATATGGATTGCGGCCTGGCGAACAGCTCGATTGTGTGCATGCATTTGAAAGATTCGAAGGGTGCGGAACCACGGAATTTTGCCGCACTTGCGGCGCAGCCAGGGCAATTCAGAGCAGCATCAACGGGACACCCAATTCACAGGAATGCCGGATCATTCAACGCTCTGGCAATGCCCTTGATGTCCGTGTTTGGGCTTCACCTCTGGAATTGGCGGGAGAAAGATTTACCATTTTTTCAATCAAAGATATCAGCCACGAGAAACGCCGCCGTGCCCTGGAAAAAATATTTTTCCATGATGTGCTGAACACAGCCGGATCCATTCGCGGCATTACGGAATTGATGCTCAATGCCAGCGACAGTGAAATGGCCGAGTGGAAGGAAGTGCTGCATGAAACTGCCGATTCACTGATTGATGAAATTCAGGCCCAACGGCAATTGACCGCGGCTGAAAACAATGAACTGGCAGTAAGCCCAAGCGCCATTCAATCGGTAAACTTCTTAACGGAATTAATCGATCAGATGCGAAACCACGAGGCGGCAGCCGGCAAAAAGATCAAGCTCTCACCTGAAGCACAGTCTGTCTCATTCATCAGCGACCGCACCATTCTCAAGCGGGTGCTTACCAATATGTTAAAAAATGCGCTCGAGGCATCTTCTGAAAATGACACAGTGACGTTGGGCGTACAGGATTGTGGACAGGAAGGTCTCAAATTTTGGGTTAACAATCCCCGTGTCATGCCGCGTGAAATTCAATTGCAAATATTTCAACGTTCCTTCTCCACCAAAGGAAATGGCCGCGGCCTCGGCACTTACAGCATGAAATTCCTCAGCGAGCGTTACTTGCAGGGAAAAGTGACCTTCACCAGTTCAGAAGGAGAAGGTACAACCTTTTTTGCCTGTTATCCGCTTGATATTTCAACCCAAAGCGCTTCTGGATGAGCTGATAGTCTTGGACTTCAGCGACCTGTATTCACATTCCTATCATTTCATCGGAAGGGATCTGTTGTAAACGCGAATCGCGGCCGTGCTCTCAAGAGGACAATGGTGCTCACATATGCCGCAGCCGATGCATAAATCACGGTTCACATAGGGACGCTGCAGCACCAAATCCTCGCCCTCTGCACCTTTGATGCTGATTTCATCCAGATAAATGGCCTTTTCTGGCAGCGGACACATTTCTTCGCAAACAATGCAGGGTGTGTTGCTGGCCCAGGGCAGGCAGCGGTTTCGATCCACACTGGCCTTGCCAATCACTTGCGTCCTTTTTTCCTCCAGGCTTAACAGGGGAATCGCCTGTGAAGGGCAGATCTGGCCGCAGGCATGGCAGCCGAAATCACAATATCCAACCCGCGGTTTCATCACTGGTGTCCACAATCCTTCCAGGCCGGCCTGCGTCAGGGAAGGTTGCAAAGCTGATGTCGGGCAAATCTTCATGCATTCCGAACAGCGCAGGCATTTTGAAAGAAACACATTTTCGTCTTGCGCTCCTGGCGGCCTCAGCAGCCAGGCATGCGTTTCCCTGTTCCGCGTGTCAGTCCGCAGCATCAAGGCTCCAACGGCGCCAATGGCCGCGCTTTGCAGCACCTTCCGCCGCCCTGGGTCGAAAGGCTGTGGACGCGCAGGCTGCAGCGCAAAGCGCAATCCGATCAGGTCATGAGGGCAGCGGTTGATGCAGTCCAGGCACATGGTGCATTCTGAAGACATGATTTTGAAACCATCTTCTGCCTGCTCAATCGCATCCAGTTTGCATGCAGAAGAACACATCCGGCAGCGCGTGCAGCCTTTTGTTATGATCAATCTGAAAATGGAAAACCGGGAGAGAAGGCCCAACAGGCCGCCCAGAGGACACAGGTACCGGCACCAAAACCGGTCTGCCAGGGCATTCAAACCAATGATACCCATGAAAATCAGGGCTATCCAGAAACCCTGGTCAAATGACGGCTGTAATGTCGGTAAAAGGGTGCCGCGCCAGAATTTTTCCAATGCCTCTATGGCTGGCCGGAAAACCTCAACCCGAACGATGAGCCTTTCAATTGAGGTAATGGCCAGGTTAAGGCCAGGAATGAAAGCCGTGGTGCTGAAACGGGTCAATAAAGCCAGTGGATCCAGAACCAGCAGGCTGAGATTTTCCAATAAAGCCGCTCCCAAAATGATAAAAAGCAGGCCGTACTTCACACCGCGCCAGCCAGGGTGAATCCGCTTGCTCCACTCCCGCGCTGACCGTAGAGGAGTCCATTCCAGCAGGGTACCCATCGGACATATCCACCCACACCAGATGCGCCCAAAAAACACCGTCAGAAGTATGGTGAGAATGGCCAATCCAGCCCTGGGTTCCCATGCTTTTGCGGAAAGCCATTCACTGATGGCCGTGAGCGGGTCAAGCCGGAAAAAGATGTCTGCCAGAGCCGGAGCCTCGCGCTGCTCAACTGAGGCAAAGAGCAGATAAACAAATAACCCTGCAAAAAACAGCTGGCTGATTCGCCGTGCCTTTTGCCAGACGATCTTTTTCATCAAATGGAAACCTCTTCAATTTTTAACGAGCTCAGATCAAGGGTTCCCAATCCCATTGCCGCCGCAGCCTTGATATAACTGATCTGATCACCGCTCATGCCGAATAAGGTGGTAGCGTATGAATCTGCGGCAACAATATCTCCGCTGGCAATCACGGTGTCCATCTTCTTCACATCATTCAAATTTCCTCCTGTGGGGCCATTATCCAGCAGAATCCGCACGGCATCAATGACCGTCAAATCAGGCCTGAAAAGACTGACCAGATCTGCCACGCGCTGACCCATGTTTCTGTGAATCTGGTTGGGGTTGCGGATGAGACCCAGCAGGTTCTTTCCTCCGAGGGTTAATTTAGCCATGGAGTGATTTTTGGCAATGGGAACATCAATCAAAACATCTGCATCCAATGCGCCCCGGTAAACAGCCCATCTTTTGATATCTTTTCCTTCAGGAAAATCCATCTCCTCAAAGAAAAGAGCACTCATCACTTCCATTTCACCACCAGCCGCCCTGACCGCATCAGAAATCCCCGATATGGCGTAAGCCGATTCTGGGGTTCCGCCGAAAGGCATATCCATCACCTTCACCTTTTTAGCCCCCGCCTGGAGGCACAATGTCACCAGAGCACCGACCACGTCAGGATTGGTGGTTGCAGCATATTCATAAGTGTGATAATCAACACAGATATTGGGTTTGATCACCACTGTTTGCCCTGGTTTGACAAACCGCTCCATTCCGCCCAGGGCAGCAATGGCTGTTTTGGTGATGGCAGCGGGGTCAGGGCCGTGAACCACCGACAAATCAGCGGCGGATGCCGGGGTCGAAGTTTCGGCCAGTTTTTCCTGAGGCGCACTGGTTGCCACTGCTGCTGCGGTCGCTGCCGGGGTGGGCGTGTTTTGCACAGGCAGCGCGGTTCTCTCAGCACATCCACTGCTCCATAACAGCGCGCCCCCGGCGGCAGCGCTCATCCATTTGAGAAATTGTCGGCGGGTGATTGGCTTCATGTCTCTCCTTAAATTTGTCCCATAATTATGGGACTATTGATACCATATTTATTGTACACAATTTCTCCAGTCCAGTGCCTGTTTTTCTGGCAGAACTGGCAATCATCTCCAAAATGCACTTCGTCGGCTGACAAAAAAAATCCCCCCGACAAGGGGGAATAATGAAGCGAATGGCTCTCACATCTTCGGCGGAATGCCTTCATCCGCATCCTTCTGCACCTTGACCGGATGAGTCACCGCAATGCCGCGGACAAGCTCTGTCAGCTGATGTTCGGCCTTCCGGCTGTGCGCTGATGAAGATATCACAAAAAACATCCCATACATGACGAAAAAATACAGCAGCAGATCAGCGCCGCGGCCAATCCCTATCATATTTGCAATCTTCGTGGTCAAGTCGGGGTAGATCACAAAAATAATCCCTGCCGCCGTCCCAAGCAGATAGACCATACGGTCAAAAAGGATGGAGCGCCAGAGAAAAAAATAGAAAACAAAAAGCAATAAACCGATAAGTAAAACAATTTGACCAATTGTGATGTTCATCTTAACTTCTCACTAATGATTTCCCAGAAAATATTCAGGCTGTTGAAAAGCGACTGGCCCTTCTTCAAGGAATAGCTGGTGTAATTGATGGTCACTGGCACTTCCCTGTACTTGAGCTTGCTCTTTCCGATATATGACAGGATCTCAGATGCATGAGCCATCTTGTTTTGCCGGATTTTCAAGCCCTTGGCTCCTTCGACACTGAAAGCCCGAAAACCATTGTGTGTATCGGTGATCTTCAAGCCCGTGGTGAAGCGAGTGAAAATAACAGCTAATTTTAAGATGATCCGTCTCGTGAAGGGCATCTTGATGGTTTTGGCCCCGGCAGCAAAGCGTGTACCCAGAACCACCTGCACCCCTTCATCAAGCGGTTTTAACATAGAAGCAATCTCTTCCACACAATGCTGCCCATCCGCGTCAAATGTGACAATGGCCTTGGTTTGCGGGAAACTCAAAGCATATGTGATGCCGGTTTGCAAGGCGGCTCCCTGTCCCAGGTTGACCATGTGCCGTAACACAGTGATATTAAACTGGCTTGCCTCTGCAGCGGTTTGATCGGTGGACCCATCATCTACCACCACAATCCGGTAAGGGGTTCCCGCAAACTTTTCCAATGTTTGGGCAATAACCCTCTCCTCGTTATACGCCGGAATGACTACCCATACCCATTTTTCCATGGTCGAACACCTTGATAAAGATTTAGTTTAATTATAAACATAAGAGCCAGATGTGCAAACTATTTGAGAACAAAAAAGCCCATGGGTTTCAAGATATTTCTGCTGCCGGGGAAAATCTTTTTCCAAATGGCTAGGGTTTTCATAATTGTCTCAGCCACTACGGACCAGGTGATATACCCAGGCTTCGGTTCAGGTTTGCGTTGTGAGAGTCACCCCCCGTTGAAGTGGGTAGTCTCTGCCGCAAAGAATGATCTATGAATTTTGATATTTCAGCATTTTGCAGTAAAATGATACTAGAAATCCTTCGCAAGTTTAAATTTTTTTCCACTCAAACTGGAAGCATTTCAGTCACATCTATCGTAAACCTCTGCCCTTTTTTTGCCTTTATTGATGGGAGATCGTTAACATGCGGCTGCAACAATTGTGGAAATGGAAGAATAATCTTCTCCTGTTTATCCTCTTCTTGATCCTGTACATCGCCCTGGGCGCTTATGTCAGTATGGCTCGCCAATATTTGCCCTACGATGCCCTCTCCCGGCTGGTCAGTGCCTGGCTGGTCTGGTCTGGCACCGAAATGAAACTGGCAACCATCGGTTTTGTCTGGCCCCCCATACCCACTCTGGCCATCCTCCCCTTTTCCTGGATACCCGCTCTTGTCCAGACCTGGATGGCTTTGGTCATTGTTTCGGCTTTCTTCTCCGCCTTATCTGTGGTTCTGGTGAGCCGGATTCTGACTGCCTGCGGCATTAAAGGAATTTGGCAGATAATCTTGAGCATCCTATTCGGGTTGAATCCCTTAAGCGTGGTTTTTGCCGTCAACGGCATGAGCGAAGCCATTCTGATCACCTTCTGTCTTGCGGCGTTCTATTTCATCCTCCTTTTCTGGGAAACAAACCGCAATATGCACCTTATTCTATCGGCGTTTCTCTTCGGCTTGCTGCCCTTAATTCGGTACGAATTCGCTCTTATCACCGCTGTATCTGCCATCCTTGTGATCAGCCACACCTGGATTCAGCGCAGAGAAATGACCCCGCAAAATTTCAGGGATTTTCTTGAAGGCCGCCTGCTCGCTTTCAGCTCAATGGCCATATACCCCACTTTTCTCTGGTGCATCGCCAACTGGATGATCATGCATAACCCCATCTACTTTCTGGTCAACGACCGCAGCGCCACCAGTCTGGCTGGCCTTGAACTGGCCGTTTTTGGGGTCAATAATACCGCCTTGGGCTCATTAAAAATTGTCTTTGATGCCTGGTTTGCCTCCTTCCCCGTCGGATTGGTGGCTTTTCTGGTACTCATCTTTTTAAGCTGGCAAAAGCTGTCCCCAAAATATTTCTGGTTTGCCATCATAGCCCTGACCGTACCGGCACTGCAATATCTGATGCTCCTGCGCGGAACTACCATCCCCCTCCTGCGCTATTTCATGACCAATATCCTTTTTGCGTTTCTCCTGATTGCCATAGCCCTCGGAGCCATCATCAAAGAGTATAAACTTGGAAAACTTCAAACCGCCCTTGCCTCCGTGGTGACCATCCTGCTGGTGATAGGATCGAATTTTGCGACTGCCCATACCCTCGACACTTATCCCTACCAGAACATGGAACAGCAAACCTGGAAAGCTCTGATCACCAAAGAGAATGTCTCTGATATTGATTTCATCGAATCATACAACCTTGGCAAACGCTTGAAAGAAATTATCCCCGAAGGATCCCGTGTTTTGATTGATACTTACCAGTTTGGTTTTGGCATCATGCTTGGCGCAGGTGACCATAGTATGTTTATGGATTTCACCGATCCCAACTATGACGCCGCCGTTCTGGACCCTCTCGCTTATGTGGATTATGTGATTGTTCCCAACACCAATGGGCGCGGCGCCCTCTATTCCATTAATCGCTTCCACCCCTATCTGCACGATGAAGGTGAAGACTGGGCAACCCTGGTTGAAGGATTGCCCGAAACAAATGGTCAATGGCGTTTGTTTAAAGTGAACCGTTAATCTGCCGTTATAATCTGATGATCAGCGGCAGGTATATTTCAATCGGTATAAAGGGTACCGTGATATAGACTGTGGTCGATTCACTATATGCCTGACCATCCCATACCCGGTAAGTGAACTGATCAACCCCAACAAAACCTGGTTGGCTGGTATATTTAAACGATCCGTCTGCATGAAAATCCAAGGTTCCATGTACAGCCTGGCTCACCAGCACTGCGGATAATGAGTCGCCATCCGCGTCCGCATCATTTCCAAGCACACCCGGAGCCGTTGCCACCACCAAACGGTCCTGGCTGGCAGTCATCGTATATGCATCATGGTTGGTAATGGGTACGTCGTTCACCGCTGTGATGGTGATGGTTGATATTTGAGGGTTACTGTATAAATCACCGTCAAACAATTTGATGACGAAGGTTGCCGTTCCATTGGCATTCTCTGCAGGTGTGAAGGATAGATCGCCTGTGAAAGTGCTGACCTTTGGCAGCATGCTGAAAAGACCTGGCTGGCTAACCCAAATATCGAATGATAGGGGTTGTGTACTTTCATCTGGAGGTCCGGCCTTGATTGCGGATGCCCACCCTGCAAAGACCTGAGACCCGCTATCTTCGCTTACAATGACATTGGCTTCAGAGCTGAATGATGGCGCATCATTGACCGGCAGGATTTGGATATCCAAGGTTTGCGTTGCACTGGTATCCGTTCCGCCATGATCCATCCCGCCATCGTCTTTCAAAGCAACAATAAGGGTGGTGCTGCCATTCGCATCCGCTGCGGGGGTGAAAGTCAGGTCTCCACTTGCGCTGATGGCTGGCTGTCCGCTGAACAGTCCGGCGTCATATCCACTCAATTGGAAGCTGACTGTTTGGCTGCTCTCATTTGCCGGTCCGGCGCTGATGTTTGACGCCCATCCCGCAAGGGTTTGCGTTCCACTGTCTTCGCTTACCTCTACAATACTTCCCCCAATAGCAAATGAAGGCGCATCATTCACCGGCTGGATGAGGATCGTCCAAATTTGCTCGCCGCTGATGTCCTTGCCTCCGTTGACCGTTCCGCCGTCATCCTGCAGCACCACACTGACGGTGGTGGATCCATAGGCATTGTCCATCGCCGTGAATGATAACGTGCCGCTTGGGCTGAGTGCAGGCAGTTCGCTGAACAGCCCGGCATCATAGCCGCTCAACGTAAATGAAACTGTCTGGGTGCTCTCGTTGGCTGGCCCTGAGTTAATATCCTTTGCCCATCCAGAAAGGATTTGTGCCCCACTATCTTCATTCACTTCAACATTTCCATCCACAGTGAACGATGGCACATCATTGACCGGATCAATATGGATTTCCAGGGTCTGAGTGGCTGTACTGCGAACCACAGCATTGGCAGAATCCCTAACCTGGAGAGTCACCGCGACCTGTGTGGTTCCATTCGCATTTGCCTGAGTAATAAAACTGAGATCTCCATTGGCATTAATCTGGGGTGCCTGGCTGAACAAACCGGGGTCAAAGCCGCTTAGATCAAACGTTACCGTTTGACTGGGATAGGTCGGCAGCCCAGGATCAATATTTTGAGCCCATCCCACTGCTGTAAATAATCCGCTATCCTCAATCACAGTGATTGAGCTTGTTCCTGCATTGAATGCAGCGGTTTTACTGGCCACCTGGAACAGCGTGGTTGTGGAGATGGTTTCATGATATTGCATCACAAAAGGAACATCCATCACCCGGACGGTATAGGTATAATTTCCGATAACAGAGGGGTCATCCGGAATCGTCCAATGGTAATCCGGAAATTCATTGGTTATGTCAATCCGTAAAGGCGAAGCGGTCTGGTCAGCTGCAGGGTGGCTGTCATATATGGACCCGTTACCGTTATCTAATTTTAATTGCGTCTTTACATTAACAGGCTTATCCCAATTATCAATTTGCACAGTAACATAAACATCCTCGCCAGGAAGAAAAGTGGTCTTGGGATCGCCGTTCAAATCCGTAACAACAACATCGGAAATTACGGGAGAAGGGAGATCAAAATATGGGTCCAGGCGCATCATCAAAAAGCACCAGGGGTTGTCAACATCCAGCTCGTTGGTATGGCAGGTATCCACATGCAGCCGCCGTAACGCAAAGATATCGTCAATGGCGGGGTCAACCCGGTTGTCTTCCTCCTCATTTCCATACGAAACAGCCCCGGTGTAACCGGCATCATGCAGAGCCTGTTTGAGAGCAGCATTATCGTAGCCGCTGCCGTGAGGATAAGCAAACGTGGTGACTGTATACGATGCTATATGAGCTTCAATGGCGGCTTTTGAGTTGATCAACTCAAGCTGCGTGGTTTCGGATGGATTAGAAACAAAATCCGAATTCAGATTGTAAGGATGGGTGCTTGAATGAGAGCCTATCTCAAAGCCATCCGCCGCCATGGCTGCCACTTCATCCCAAATCACCTGGCAGCTCGGCTGTCCATCCCAGTTGTAAGAAACACAGCGGTCAGCATCCAAATCTTCCACATAATCCGTAATAATATAAAACGTTGCCGTCATCCCCCGCGCTTTCAAAGCCGGGTAGGCATATTGATAGACGCCCTGCTGTCCATCATCAAACGTGATCACCACCGGCTTTGTGGGCAGGGTCACCGGCTGCCCATCCATGTAAGCTGTCAGCTCAGCCAGGGTAATGGTGGTATACCCATAGGCTTGTATGATGTCCAGATGGTTCTCAAACTGCTCTGGCGTCACGTAGTAACCCGAATAAGGTTCGCCTTCTGGAGCAGGTAAATTTTCTGCCGTGTCAACAAAATGATAAGCCAGAACAGGGATATATCTGGCTGCGCTGACCGTTTTGGGGGTGAACAGGATCACTGCGCCCACAAGTGCCAGGACAAATAAAATTGTCCAAAATGTTTTCTTTACCATTAAGATACCTTCTATTTTCCGGCCCCATACCATTCCTTAACGATATCCCATGCCGGCCGGCCGCATGGAGAATATCCCAGATCACCCGCCCCCGGAGATACCAATCCACAATTCGCATCCGTTGGCCAATCTGGGTTAAATTGCCACCAGTATCCACCCAACAACCACGGCACACCACCCCAGGCCTCAAATGTGGCCTGGTAGGCGTGCGCCTGCGCCATATCGTTTTGCCTGGCAGGAACAGGCTGCCCATTAATCATTATCGGATCATATTCATAATTACTGTAACCCGTGTAATCCTTGTTCTCATAACCGACTTCAGCAAAAATAACCGGATTATGAATATCCTTATGCCAGGCTTCAATTGCCGCAAACAGGTCAGCCTGCTCCATGGGCCTGTCGCCAGTATCATTGAAAAACCAGCCGCGATAAAGCGTCTCCACCCCAGGGTCAGGCAGATTTATGACATGGGGTGAATACAAATCAAAGTAAGCGCCCACCCCCGCATAATCAAAACTGGCCCAAAAACTGGCTGGCAATGGCTCAAAATTCATCGAAAAGGCGATCTTACCATCAGGGCCATTGTCTTCGTAGAGACCGCCGAACATCTCATACCAGGTGGCATGGTAAAGGGTCTTCCCGGAATAGATCCCTTTCACCTTATGCGCCAGCTCTTTCCATCTCTGCTGGTTGGTCTTGCCATATGTCATAGATGCCATTTCACTGCCCACGCAAAACATTTCCATTTTTTCTGCCTCAGCCAGTTGGGCATAATGCATGACAAAACCCTCATAGCTTTGCCACCATTTTTCTGGGTCAGACGGCTGGATCAATGCACGCCAGGCATCCTCTTTGCCGTCCCAACCTATGAAAGGTTCGGCATGGAGTTTTAGCATCACCGTCATGCCCTTTTGATGGATATAGCGTACCAGAACAGCCACACTTTCATCAGTTGGAGATTGGCCGTCATATTCAGGGCTCAGCTCTGAGCTGCGCACATCCGGTTGAAACCAGCTGACCAGCAATTGTATGGAATTGACCCCGCCATCCTTGAGCAAATCAATCATCTGAAATGCTTCGGGTTGTTCATAAGCATCAAACCAATATCCAGTTACAGCCGCCCCCCGATAAGCCCAGGTGACAGGGGGGGTGTATGGATCCGGCGGGCGCGGTGGCACGGCAATAAAGGGGATCTCAAGCTGCCCAGGATCTGTCGCCGCCAGTTCAGGCGTCTCCATTATCCCTCCTTGCTCGCCAGTCTTTTCGACCCGGCATCCCTGCAGCAGCACAATGACCACCACCATCCAGATGGTGGTCATGAACTTAATGATACGTCTATTTCTTTTGTTCTGGTGTTGCTTCATTATTTTCCACTACCGGTGTTTTACTGGATAAGCCGTGGATGGTTTTTTCCCAGTAATGCGGATTGCGGAACAATTGCAGGAAACCTTTCCAGGCAGCCAAACTTGCCAGAGCCCAATAAAATGGGCTCAACAAGGCATATTTTACCATGCCGTAATAGTTGCGCCGCATTGCTCCAGCGACATTAATATAGGTGAATGCAAAGTTGCCAAAAAACAGGCATAGCGCGCCAAAATAAAATACGGCCGAGGGGAAAATTTGCTGGATGAATTGCCATTGGAATATGAACCAGACGGTGGTAAACACCCAGTAGATGGGGTTCAATAGAGCTGAGATGAAGTTCCCACCCACCACAAACTGGTATCCCCAGAAGGCTTTCCAGCCAATCTCTTTCCATAGACGAATGGGATGGCGCATGTGCACCAGCCAGGTCTGAATGTATCCTTTAATCCAGCGTGAGCGCTGACGGATCCAGTTGCCCAGCTTGCTGTTGGCTTCTTCATAGGTGGTGCTATCCACAATGGCTGTCTTGTAGCCGCGCTTGTAAAGCCTGATCCCCAAATCTGCGTCTTCAGTCACATTATATGGATCCCAGGCGCCAATTTCAAGCAGCGCTGAACGCTTGAAATGATTACTGGTTCCGCCGAGGGGAATGGGCGATTTACTGCTGTTCAATCCAGGCAGGAACAAGTCAAACCACATTGAATATTCAATCGTAAACCAGCGGGTCAGCAGGTTTTGATCGCGATTATAATAATTCAACTTAGATTGAATACAGGCGTATTCTGGGGGTAATTTGCTGAACCCTACCACCACCTTTTTAAGCTGGTTCGGGTCTGGCAAATCTTCAGCATCAAAAATGACCACATATTCACCCCGCGCATGAATTAGCCCATAATTGCACGCTTTGGGTTTTGTCTTTGGCTGTGCTGTCGGAACCACCAGTCCACGGAAATGTGAAGGCGGATTCCAATCATAAAACGCCTTAACCGTCGCCTGATCATCCTCTTCCATCAGAATGAGAATATCCAGCTTTGTGGTTGGATAATCCAATCGTTTCAGGGCTTCGAGCAAATCAGCCAGAATTTCAGCTTCTTTATAAACCGGAACCAGAATGGAGAAAACCGGTAAATCCCTGTCATCAAGGTTTTCAATATCCTCCTGGCTCACCGGAACTTCCAGATCTTCATCCAGGGCTTTATAGATCAGGAACAATTTGAACCCTGAATAGACCATATAAAATACCATCGCCAGGGTGTTGACGACGAGGAAATACGATGTGTAATTTATAATGATCCAGATCGCTGAAAAGATCAGGAAACCAATAAAGAAAATTTGCTGCCCTCTGGAAATAACCCGGTATGCCGAATCGTCTGGCGTACGCACCAGCAGTTCAGAAACACTCTTTTCCAGGTAATCGCGGCTGTAGATTTTTTCCAGCGCCAAATCCAGGTCGCTTTCCGAAACAATCACCGGTTCAACTGGACGCTTTAACAGCCCCTTGGCCGTACTGAGCACACTTTCATCCAGCGGGTCTGTGATCGCCAGGGTCACCCGTTCTTCAGTTTGCTGGATGGGCAGCATCCCATTTTCCCGGGCCATTTCCTCGGGAATCATCCGTGCGGTGGTTTCATCTATCTCGGTTTCCTGCAAATCCACAAAAGGCAGGTGCGACTGAGCCGCAATAAATTGATAGAGTTGTTTTTGCGTCACATAGCGCAGGCTCAGCATGGCCCGGCCAACCCGCACGCCAGTACGTTTGGCCAAATCCAGCGCCCGGTTTAATTGCGCGCGAGTGATCAACCCTTCCATCAGCAAATAAGTTCCCAGGTTGCGCCTGCCCAGAACTCTCTGAATGGCTTCGGTCAGTTCATGGCGCGACACCAACACAGGACGAATCTGCTTTTCGATCATCGCCTGTAAAGCAAGGAGACCTGGCTGAAAATCGAGATTGGCAAATGCCACAATCACCTGTTTTTCAGTTTCCGAAACCGGAATGGCCTGCCATTTCTCTGCCAGTTCCAACGAAATACGGTTGGCTGTGGTCAGGGAAACAGGATCCGTGATAATGAGGCGCTTGGTCTGTTCCCCCAGCGGTGAAATGATCGTTGTTTTCTTCTCCTGCAATGCAAGAGAAATGGTCGGCACTCCCAAAATTTTTGCAATGATGGGAACAATCTTTTCAGGTGTTAGGAAAGTCTGCTCGCAAATCACCACATCCAGCGGCTTATCCTGAATGGCATATACGCCAAGAATGCGTGAGGCATCCATCTGAGTGATCAGGCCATTTTCAACCAGTTTTTCAATAATATTTATCTCAACCTGATCGGCCTTTTTCTTCTGCGGTAACAGATAACGGTCAATCACCGATTGAAGGATGGATTCTGGCACAAGCACCGGCCAGACCTGCTTGCCAGTGGTCTTCTCAACTTCCGCAAACATATCTCCATTCAATGGGTTGCTGACAGCCAGCCAGACCTGTTTGTCCGTGAACAACAACGGGATGCAGTGATAATCAATCATCAAATCCCGCGGCAAATCGTTGAGATGGTTCTCGTTAAATATCGTCCGTTCCAGCCTGGTGAAGGGAATATTAAACCGCAGGCTTTGCAGCTCTGCATAGTCCACATCATCCATCAAACCGGCTCTGACCAATGGGTGGCGATCATCACCAATCCCATAATAGGGCTCTGCCTGCGATTCGAGCAGCAATGGGGTGATTAACCTCAATGAAACGGCATAATCCTCGATCGGTGGATGGGCAATTTCATACCCATTCTCTTTCTCATGAAGATGAGTGCTAAAAAATGCGTTGAGCTGCTCCTTATCAAGCAGACGGGGATTAATGGCACAGCCTAGAATATTTTCCAACAGCCGGATCCGTTTGAGTGACGGCTCCACCATGCCAATCTCGTAATGATCTTTGCTTCTGGATAACGGCAAAAACCTCAAAGCACGCATTAAATTGGGAGAATATTTTTCAGAATGGGCGCCCAAAAAAGAATCGATATTCTCTGGATAATCTCTCTCCAGGTCATGGTATTCCACACGATAATACTTTGCCTTGGCATTGAACCAGATGGTCCGTTCAATCAAGCCAAGCTCAAGGAGCGAATCTTCAATGTTTTTTCCAGTCTGTAAATGAAGATTATGCACCCGGTCATAAGTATCTTGGGTCAGGATATTCTGCTGCACCAGTTTTTTGGCCACTTCAATATCCTGATCTTCCTGAATGGCGCCGCGCAAATAAAAGCGGCGCTGTAATCGTTCCAGAGTTTCCTGAGCAATCAACACCATCTGGATCGGAATGCGCAGCTGCCTTTGCAATTCCAATATCTGAATGGCCGGGTATACAGTCAGCGATCCGACCAGCAAATGGTTTCCCACCCACCCCAAAGGTGCAATTTTCAGGTTTTCAGCAATATCCCATGGAATCAATTCTGATAAATCATCCAGGCCATTAACCGTTTTATTTCTCAGATATGGGAGGTGGTGAATTAATCCTTTGATTTCAATAATATTTTCTTTTTCAATCAACCCAAGGCGTTCGCAGCTTTCCAAAAAAGAAATTTTAAGCTTTTCACATTTTTCATGAATAACGGGCAAATGGTCGGGGTGAATGAAACCCAGCCGCAGGCACAATGCCTCAGTGACCGATTCGTCAATTTCCGGAGCCGGTTTGCCATAGACCAGGTTTAACGCCGCACGCACATCCGTATATACGACCGGCAATGTCTTAATGTTCCGCCGGGTCGCCATCGAAAGCTTCCGGATTGAATTTGGATTATCCGGGTTTGCACTGGCAATTACCAGATCTCCATCTTCAATTCGCAAAGGCACCGCCAGGCACTCCCGTGCAACAGATTCCGGGACAAGCTGAGCCAGGCGCTCATTGCGATCGCTTTTCTTCAACGAGTAAACATACTTTGATTGGGTTAATCTCATATCCGCTTATTCAACCTGATCCGAATTATCTTCCGGCAGGGCTTCTTCCACTTTGGGCTCACGGCTTAATAATTCGCCGCGGTCATGCAAGGCCTGTGAACGCATTTTGTTGGTGACAACAAAAGCCACATCCATAAGGGCGTATATGGATGCCAGAACCACAACCACAATCAGCGGAACCGTGAAAATGCCCAGGAATAAGGCCAAAAATAACGCCAGCCAAATAACCAGGATAACCGCTACCCGTACGACGATCAAAATTGTCATGATCATTTCATCGAAAACGGTGGCCTTCTTCGGGTTCATCATGCGCTCCTTGGCCTCATTCCTGCAATTGATTACCGGACACTTTTCGGCTCCAGGGTAAAAGAGACTGGAATATCCAGCTCCTCGTTAAGGAGATAATCCAACCAAGCTAGACCTAACCGGAAAAGGCTCCAGTCACACCGATCTGCACGATGGATTACCTTGAT
>JAKQJC010000037.1 GCA_029561345.1 Chloroflexota bacterium
GTGGAGAAAGGAGCGGTCATCGAGGAGGATACGCCGGAAAATCTCCGGCAGATCAGGGACAGCGCCAGGGCATCGATCACCCTGAGCGAAGATTCCTGGCTATTCTATCTCGACCTTGAACCCGGAGCGATGTTCGCACACGATCTGAAATTCATCATTGTTGGCAAGAGCGGCAAGGCGAGGACCCTGGAAGCAAGCTGGTGGCCGCTGGTCAATGGCAGCGCCGTGCCGGAATTCCAGAAATCCGTGCCCGATGCCAAACATGTCGTCGCCAGAAATTTTGAGCTGGCTGCAGCTTCCGGAAAGGTCTTCGAATACTATTTCCCACCGCAATTTCTTTACAGGAACAACGAGGGATTCATAATCGTCCAGGGCCTAATGCCCGACGAAAACCTTTATGACGAGATGGTTCAGAATTATCTGAACGTGATCGGCTTGTTCCAGGAGTACGAGAATAAATGCTCAGGCGATGTCGAGGTGGAAGGACTCGTTGAGAGCGACGCAGCAGATGTGCTGAATGAAATCGACCGCCAGGTGGCTGCAGGCCGCAATCCCATTTCTGTGATCATCACCGCCCACGGGAATACCGATTTCGTGCGTTTGGGGGGCATCGGCTTTTCTGCAGATCAATTCCGCGATAAGTTTGCCGCGCATCCCTCGACAAAATTCAATTTCCTCCTCTGCTCTTGCCACAGCGGCAGCTTCAGGAATGATCTCATCACCCTGGATAATATCTACACAGCGCATATGGCTTCAAAGCCGGACCAGAGCGCGTGGCCGGACTGGGATCTGAAAAATGCCATTGTCGATTACAATCCTGCGGACACCGGTGCGGAATGGATGAGCTCATTCTGCGCAGCCGCGAACACCCTGATCACTACGACGACCTACTGGCAGGAGCTCAAGCAGACCGCCAATGAGGAGGGGGTGCCGGTCAGCAGCATGCTTCTGCATTCAGCCTGCCTGGGCGGCATTGGCCGGCTGGCGGGCTGGGGGTGCAGCCAGGATCTGGATTTGGCACATCGCCTGGATGCCGAGATCCCGCAGGGGTATGCAAAATGGGAAGTTTCACGTTGATGCCTGTGCACAAGACAAAACGCCCGGGGAAGCGATTCCCCGGGCGTCAACAACAAACCACCGTTATTTTGCAGCGCTGAACCACTTCACAACGTACACTTGTCAGCGCAGCAGCAGCACCTTCCGCGAGGCGGAGAAGCCCGGGGCGGTCATCC
>JAKQJC010000039.1 GCA_029561345.1 Chloroflexota bacterium
CGGCTGAAATTGACGATTTGGGCCTGGTGATTAATACCATTCCCGGACTGCGTTATGATATTGTGCCGGGGGGCATGCAGGTGATTCTGCCCTCAGCAGGAACGGTCAGCGTGCAGCTGCAGGGACAATCCAATGCGGCGAATGGGTTGCGCATAGAAAAATTCTCTCTTGATCAGAGCGGCAGCCGGTACACACGTCAGGAAACCAGTGTGATGAATGACCTGGCCGTACCGCAGCCGGCAGGCGCTTTTCTCCACCTTCCAGCCGATGCGATGGGGCTGGCCACTCTGACGGTGGATGATCAAAATGACGGCAAGATAGACCGCGTTTTCACGGCGGTCAAACTGGAAGGAGAAGCCATTTCAGATATCCTCGCGCCGGTGACGGCTCTGACCGTGCAGGGACGGCAAAATCCGGGCGGATTTTTGGGCAACATCACCCTGGTTCTGACGGCCAGCGACCTGGGCGGCAGCGGCCTGTTGCGCACAGAATACAGTTTCGACGGCGGCCAAACCTGGCAGCTTTACACAGAGCCGGTGACGGTGGATGCGCGCATTGGCACAGAGGTGCTGGCGCGTTCCATTGACCGCGCCGGCAACCAGGAATATCCCTGGCAGCGCCAGGCGCTGGTTTTCCAGCCGGCTGCGCAGCCCACTGCCACGCCTACCGCGGCAGTTGAAATGCCGGATTATTCGATGTGGATTGCCATTGGCGTGTTTTTGCTGGTGATGGTTGTCTTTATTGTGGGAGCGGTGGCGCTCTTTTCGGGGAGGCGCTGATCCATGCCTTTTAATGCGGGTGATATCCTCAACGGCCGCTACCGAATGGATGCTTTGCTAGGCAAAGGCGGCTATGGCGCGGTTTACCAGGCATGGGATTTGAATTTGGAGTGTGTCTGGGCGGTCAAGGAAAACCTTGATGCCTCCCCGGAGGCCCAACGGCAGTTTATGCGCGAAGCGCGCCTGTTGGCCGGCCTCAGACATCCCAATTTGCCGCGAGTCAACGATTATTTCTCTGTGCCGGGGGTTGGGCAGTATCTGGTGATGGATTTTGTCACCGGTGACGACCTGCGGCAAATCCTGCGGAAAAATGATCACCGCCCACTCAGTCTGCCGCTGGTTTTAAAGTGGGCGGATCAGGTGGGCGCGGCCCTGAGCTATTTGCATACTCAGAATCCCCCGGTCATTCACCGCGATGTGAAGCCAGCCAATATAAAGATCACGGCCAGCGGGGACGCGGTGCTGGTGGATTTTGGTATTGCCAAGGTTTTTGATCCTGAGCAAAAAACCACCACGGCCGCCCAGGCGGTGACGGGTGGATTTTCTCCGCTGGAGCAGTATGGCGGGGGCATCACGGATGAACGCAGCGATGTTTATGCCCTGGCTGCCACGCTTTATAACCTGCTCTCTGGCGTGGTGCCGGTGGATGCAGTGGCGCGGGCGGCCAAGGGGCAAGCCTTGATCCCGCTGTGCAGCCTAAATCCGGCCGTACCGCCTTCCGTGGCGGCCGCCATTGATTGGGGCATGATGATTGAACCGCAGCGGCGCTGTCCAAATGTGGCTTCGCTGCTGGCCAGCTTGCGAGCCCCCGCGCCGGTGCTGATGGAAACCAGGCCGGAGTCTCAGCTTCCTCCTGAACCACCTCCTGCGGTGTTTACACCCTATCCGGCGGCGGCCGCGCAGACGCAGCTGCCCCTGGAAAACGAAAACGGCCCGCGCTGGTGGATGTGGGCGGTGGGCGGCGCCGGTTTGCTGGTGCTGATGGGCATTGTTTTGGCGCTGGTGTTCAGCGTGCTGACAGCACAGCCGCAGTGGTTGAGCATGGTGAACAGTTCCACGCCCACCCAGGCGCAGCTTTTGACCTCAACAGCTTTGTTCACGCCGCAGCCGCGCCGGACGCAGACAGCCACCCTGACGCCGCTGCCAGAAAGAACTATCGGGCCGACCCGCGTCAGGCAGATTTTGCGCGCCGAAACGGCTTTGCCGGATGATGCACCTGAATTGACCCGCGGCAACAGCGGCGACCTGGGATTGATTGCCCGCTGGGGCAGGGGCAGCCTGGTCGAAGCGGCGGCCTCAAAAGACGGCGCCCGCCTGCTGGTGGCTTCAGCGGCCGGTTTGGTGCTGTATGATGACACCTGGCAGATTGCGGCTGAGGTGGAACTGCCCGGCCTGGTGCGTGCGGCGGCCATTTCTGAGGATGGCTCCCGCATTGCCGCGGCCATGGATGACAACACCCTGGCCCTCTGGATGCCAGATACCGGCAGCCGGCCGGTCATCTGGCAGTCATCGCGTCCGGCGGTCAGCCTGGCTTTTTCGCCAGATGGGACTCTGCTGGCGGCCATGTCGGGAGATAGCGATATTCTTCTCTGGGAAGCGGGGCAGCAGGTGGAACGCCTGACCCTGAATGGCTCAACCTGGGGGGCCGTGGCCGGTGCCTTTTCACCCGATGGAGAGCGCTTTATATCCGGTTTTGCTGACGGCACCATGCGCATCTGGAAAGTGGAGGATGGATCACTACTGCAGCGGGCAAAGCTGTTCTCAGATGGGGTGTCGAGCCTGGCTTTTTCTCCAGATGGAAGAACCATTGCGGCCGGCAGCTACGGCAATAAGATTATTTTTTGGGATACACTTTCGGCCCAGGCCGCAGGCACACTCACCGGACACCAGGGCTGGATCAGATCACTGGTGTTTAATCGTGACGGCTCGCAGCTGGCCTCTGCCTCTGATGACGGCACCGCGAGGGTGTGGTCTGTGCGCAACGGCAGCGTGGCGCTGAACTTGAAAACGCATCAGGCGGGCGTCACATCGGTTTCTTTCACCGGCGAAGATAAATACCTGGTCACCACCTCGCTGGACCAGACCGTGAAGGAGTGGGATCAGCAAAACGGCGAAGCACGCCTGACCCTGACCGATTATACGGCTGCCCTGCACGATCTGGCAGCTGCCCCGAATGGGAAATGGCTGGCGGCCGGGGCAGAGGACGGCAGTGTGCTGCTGTGGACGGTTCTGGATGGCAGCCTTAAATTGCGTCTCAGCGGACATGAAGAGCCAGTGCTGGGGGTGGCCTTTTCGCCAGATTCACGCCAGCTGGCTTCAGGCGGATACGATGAAACCATTCATATCTGGAACCCGGATTCGGGCAGCGAGGAAATGGTTCTCAGGGGACACGATGACGCGGTGGACAGCCTGGCCTATTCGCCAGACGGCGGGCGACTGGCTTCGGCATCTTTCGATGGTTTTGTGCGCATCTGGCCGGCAGATGGCGGCGATTCTGAAATGATCACCATTGCGGATGGGCGGGTGCATGCTGTGGCTTATGGCAGCCTGCTGGCCACCGCCGGGCAGAGCGGCCTGGTGCGCATCTGGGATTTGCGGGAGGGCCGGGAATTGAAATTGACCCTTGGCAGCAGCGCTGTCAATGTTAACGCACTGTGCCTGATCCCGGGTCAAAAATGGGTGGCAGCAGGCGAAGAAAATGGTGAGGTGCGCCTGTGGCATATGGAAACCGGCAAGGAAATGCTGACGCTGACCGGTCACACCGGAGCTGTGCTGGCTCTGGCGGCATCGCCCAATGGTCAGTTGCTGGCCACAGCTGGCCAGGATGGGATCATCAAAGTGTGGGATACTTCGATCGGCCGGCTGTTGATCACCCTGGAGGGCAGACGAGTGGATATTACGGGCCTGGCTTTCACGCCTGACGGCCGTTGGCTGGTCAGCGCGGCGGCTGACGGCACGCTGAGCGTGTGGGGTGCGGGGGAGTGAACATTGTCTAAATTTTGTTACAAAGCTGTCCCAGCCTGGTAACAACCCGACAAAAAATATTGCGCCAGCTATTGATTTGAGGTATTGTAATAGCAGAGGATTCTTACCTGCGCGGCAGGAGTTATTTTTGTTTTTAAGGTTGAAAAATGATGATGCCGAATTTGCTGAAAAAACTTCAATCTTTGAAACGCGGCGGTGCACGCGGACAGAGTTTCATTGAGGTGGCGATTTTCATCCCCATTCTCCTGATGATGTTCACCGGCGTGGTGGAATTTGGCTTCCTTCTAAACTACTATCTGAACCTGGTGGATGGCCCGCGCGAGGCAGCCCGCTTTGCCGTGGATATTTCGCCTTTTGTGGGAGCCAGCACCAACGACAACCCGCCTTTTTACACTGCCGTGGCCGGTGAGGCCATCACAGCCATCCATCCCTACACCCTGAACCCGGCGCGCGATGATGTGATTGTCTCTGTTTTCAGCATCCGCGTCACCGGCACCGACACGGTGACCATTGTGCGCTATCCCACTGCCGCCACACTGGCGGGAGAAAGCGCCCTCGATAATACGCCAGGAGAATATCACCTGTATGGGCACGGCGGCACCTGCGACCCGGCAGCGGATATCACCTGCCACCGCACCATGTTCACCGCGGCTGATATTGAAGCGCGGCTGCGGCAGGGGACTCTGCCCCCCTCCACCGGCATCATTTTGATTGAACTGTTCTATGATTACCCACAGGTCTTAAAACTGCCCTGGATCCTGGCGATTGTGCCAGATCCCATTCCAGTTTCCACGTACACCATCATGCCCTTGCCTGCGGCTGAACCCAATTAAGGACGGATATCTATGCCAGAGCAACCTGTAAAAAATACTTCCAACCGGCGTGTTGCCAGTAAAAAAGAAAAAGGCCAGGCTATTGTCATTATTGCGATTGCTTTTGTGGGCCTGCTGGCCTTTATTGGCCTGGCCATGGATTTTGGCATTTTGCTGGCCGGTTATGCGCATTTGCGGCGCGCCGTTGATGCGGCTTCATTGGCGGCCGCTGCGCAATATCGCGAAGGTTACAATACAGCTGAATTGAGTGAAGCCGCGCGCACGGTGCTGCGGCTGAACGGCGTAGATATGGACAACCTGAGCGCCGCGGTGACCACCTGTGAAGATGACCCCACCGATCCGCAGCTTTGCACCACCCCAAAACGCAAGATGGTGCGGGTGACGGCAACCGGTGAGGTGCGGTTTACATTTCTGGTGCTGCTGGGCTTTTACCGCGCGCCGATCACCGCTTCAGCAGTGGCCGAGGCAGCTTCCATGGATATGGTGCTGGTGATTGATATCTCCGAATCCATGACCAGCGATGCCCCGGCAGGCGATATTGCTCTGGATCCGCACTACTGCAACGATCCGCTCAACCACCAGCCCTGCCGCCCGTTTGAAGATGTGAAAAACGCGGCCATCCGCATGGCCGACTGGGTGTTGAACAAGCCGGCAGCCGACGAGGAAGACCGCCTGGCGGTGGTGATTTTCTCCAACGGATGGGAGGGCGGCATTTACGGCACGCAGGTTATTTCTCCGGGATGGATGAATGACCACACCACAGCCGTGGCGGCCATCCAGGGGTTGAAGGTGTATGAACCGCCCGAATGCACGGCTTCGCCCATTCCAGGCATTTGCCGGGAATACCCGGGCGGGGTGTACGGCACACGCTGCGACTGGGGCGGCCTGTATCATGATCTGTCCACCTGTTCCACCACCAACATCGGCGGCGGGTTGCGCCTGGCCGCCCAGCAGTTTTCCAACGGGCCGCGCTCTTCAGCCCTCTGGGTGACGGTCATCCTGACGGACGGCGCTGCCAATGCGACTTCATTATCCTTGAATGATGACCTGGGGGCAGGCCCAGGCGTGATGCGCGTGCCGCCTGATCTGGGCCCGATGGCGGGCAGCCTGCCGCTGGGTTTCTGCCCGGCGCCGACCAACAACCAGGCGCCGGTCTGCCGCGACCGCGATGTGGACACTTACCATTTTGCTTCACAGGTGGATCTGTATGATGCAGACGACTATGCCCGCGATATGGCCAACCTGCTGGGCTGCGCAGCCAAGAGCCCCGCGGCGGCCTGCCGCGGCATGCGTGGTCAGAATTCGTTGATTTTCTCGGTCGGCCTCGGCCAGCAGGTGCAAACGCGTTCGCCCGCGCCGGATAACAAACCTTACGGCGACGCTCTGCTGCGCTATATTGCCGCGGTGGGCGACGACGCCGACCCGGCCACCGACCCATGCGCTACCGTGCCGTACCGCTCTCTGACCGCGGGGGACGACAGTTATTCCTGCGGCAATTACTACTTTGCCGAATTTGCCGGCGGCCTGAACCGCATTTTTGATGATATTGCTTCACGTATCTTCACCCGCATCGCGCATTGATGCGCGAAACCGCGATTGGTGTTATTGGAAGGGATGAGCCATGAAAATTAAGAATATCCTCCACGCAGTTCGAAACCATTTCAGACCGGTGGTCAATGAAATGGGGCAGCCGCAGCGGCGGCGGGCGCAAAGCATGGTCGAATTTGCTTTGATTCTGCCTGTGCTGCTGATTTTACTGTTCTCCATCATTGAAGCCGGACGCCTGTTTCAGGTGTGGCTTTCGATTCAGAACTCAGCGCGTTTTGCTGTCCGTTACGCGGTCACCGGCGAGTATAATCCGGCTTACTGCGCGCAGGCAGCGGTTAATCTGAACGCACGGATTCCGACTTCGACGATTGATTTCGCTGAGGCGGATTCATACGGCGGGTCGCCGGTGGATTGCGTGGTCCCTGACGCCTATGGCGCTGCTCATCCCGCCATTGACGAAGTGGTCACCCTCACCGCCGCCCTTCAAGATGAAGCCCGCCTGCCGTCCATTGCAGACGCTGCCCGGGCCGGCGCCCTGGCCATTCAGCGCGATGACACAGCCATCATCACTGAAAAGGGTTATTTCCGGGTGACCATCTGTTCCACCCGCGACCTGGATGAAAACCCGCTGACCACCGATTTTGTCTATTTTCCGCCTGACCTGGGCGCTGGCGGCTATGCCCGCTGCGAACCCTATCAGGATGCCGGCGGCCCGAATGACCGCGTGATTGTGGCGGTGGAATTCAACCACCCGCTGATCACCCCATATATCAACGCTCAATGGGAATTCTTGCACCTGATGGCAGAGCGCGAAGGCATTGTTGAATCTTTCCGCGCCAGCAAGGCCATCAATGTGCCTCCGCCCATCCCTCTGCCCACCAACATCGGCGAAACACACACTGCCACCATTCAACCCACGCCCACCATGACGCCGCAGCATACCCAGACGGCCACACCCACCCCCACGCTGACCCCCACCAACGCGGAGGCCTGTAACCAGCTGGTGAATCTCATTGATACTGAGCCGCTGGGCGTGGAAGCCTACCGCTACGGCGGCAACCTGCTGCAGGTGCACCTCCACAATACCGGTCCTGAAGCAGTGCAGATTCACAGCGCGGCCCTCTCCTACTATAACCAGTGGTATGATACGCTGCACCCCGGCCCCACGCTGAACTTTGATAAATACACCTATGACATCGGTTTTGCGCAGGGCACCATTTATGACCCGGCCAACACCACAGCGAACCCCTTCAACCACTCTTTTGGCAGCCCCTATGTGATGAACAGCGGCGATACGACCTGGTTCAATTGGGAATTCGCCAACAACCTCTATATCCAGCCTTACTACAACGCTTTCCCGACCGAGGCGCCGGCGGCGGGCGGCGTGATTCCCCCGAACCCGACCCCGCAGCTGTTCTATGCTTCGGCTGACTTTAACGGTACGATCTATTACCGGGTGGGTCCGGTGGAATGTTCCATGACCTTCTCCGGCCGGCCTGCGCCTGAAATCGAATATGACGCATCTCCGGGCACCAGCCTGAGCGGCAACACCCCATTCTATATCCGCGCCATCATCAATGGCGATGACAGCAACGTTTCAGGCGGCAATGATGTCTGGTTTTATGTCTACAACGATGCCGGCACCCTGATCTACACCGGACAGGATCCCAATCCGGGTTCACCGTTCTGCATTTTCGGTGACGACGGTACTGACTGCAACCAACGCAACACCTGGACGGACTACTGGGATGATGCACATACGCAGCTCATCAACGGCGGCCGTTACACGGTAGCCATTCTGGCGCGCAACAACGATACCAACCCCGGTGAAGCGGCGGATGCCCCGCGCTGGAAAAGCCGCATGATCCGCTTCCCGCTGCAGGTGGCCAATCCGGGTCAGCTGCGCGTGCGCATCACCACGCCGAGTGTCAACGGTCAGACCATCACCTCCCTTGAGGAGACCCGCTTCCAGGCCGAAGCCTGGGATACCACCGTGGGCACGAACAACGGCGACGGTATTGCGGCAGTGGCCTTTGAAATTTACGACCCGGATAACAAATTAATCTTCGGGTCCATTGACTATACCAAATCATACTGCACCTTCCAGGGCGACGGACCTTGCGAGCCGATGGCGCCGCGCCCAGGATTTACCACGATCCCCGATTTTTCAAGCCTGCCCAACGGCCTTTACACCCTGCGCGCCCGCGCCCAGGGCAACACAGCCCCCAATGCCGGCCTGTGGTCCGTCTGGGTATCCATCAACTTCATCATCAACAAGCCCACGCCGACGGTGACCCTGACGCCCACCCAAACCCTGACCCCCACGCCCACCCAGACGATGACGCCGACCCTGGTGCCGGACTGCTCTGAGCTGACCGCAGATATTTATAAATACGGCGACAGCGTGGTGGTGGATGTGGACAACGCCTCCTATGCCAATCTGCCGCTCACCAGCAGTTCGCTGACCTGGGAAGACGGCAGCACCTATGTGGATTACTTCAACTGGACGCGCATCGGCGAGATGGAAGGCCCGAATTACTATGATGGTGATGATTACGACTCGCCGACCAACCCCTCGCATGCGCCGCAGGATTTCCCTGCCGACAGTTCTTACCGCTGGCGCGCCCGCCTGAACGTGCCCTGGACGCCCGGCATTTACGGCAATTTCCAGGTGAACCTGGTCTTTGACGACCGCTGCCCGTTCAACCTGACCCTGTTTGAGCCGACGCCCACGCCGACCCGCACCCGCACCCCCACCCGCACACCTACCATCACCCCGACCCCCTGCGGCGATGTGGGCGACGGCCTGCGCGGCGACTATTTCACTGATATGACCCTGGGCAACCTGTTTGGCTTCCGCTATGAGAATGTGAACATGGTGCTGGCCACCGGCGCCACCCCCATGCCGGGCATTGCCGAGAACAACTTCTCCATCCGCTGGAGCGGCGAAGTGATGCCAATGGATGACGACACCTACACCTTCTATGTGCGCGCGGATGACGGCATCCGTCTGTGGATCGATGGCAGCCTGGTGATAGATAAATGGATTGACCAGGGCCCCACCACCTACAGTTACACCATGCCGTACCCGCTGACCGCCTGCCAGAAATATCCGGTGCTGATTGAGTACTACGAAAACTCGGGTGGCGCGGTGGCGCAGTTCTCCTGGTCCAATTCGACTCTGGCCCAGCAGATTGTGCCGCTGGTGAACCTCTTCCACGAACAGACGGTTGGCACGGCCACGCCCACTCCGACACGGACGCGCACGCTGACCCCGACCATCACCCTGACGCCCACTGAGACGTATACGCCGACGCCCACGCGCACCTCGCGGCCTTCACGCACGCCCACCCGCACACGCTCGGCGACCCCGACAGTGACGGTGCCGACCCCCACGCGCACGCCGACCGTCACGCTCACACCGACGGTCACCCAGACGGTGCCGACCCCGACCCGCACGCGCACCGCCACGGTGACCCAGACGGTGCCGACACCGACCCGCACGCGCACCGCCACGGCCACAGTGCCGACGCCGACCCGCACAGCCACGGCCACGGTGCCGACGCCGACCCGCACGGCCACGCGCACCGCCACGGCCACAGTGCCGACGCCGACCCGCACAGCCACGGCCACGGTGACACCGACGGTGCCGACGCCCACCCGCACGCGCACTGCCACGGTGACGCCGACGGTACCCACGCCCACGCGCACGGCCACGGCCACGGCCACAGTGCCGACGCCGACCCGCACAGCCACGGCCACGCGCACGGCCACGCCGACGGTGCCCACGCCCACACGCACGGCCACGGCCACGGCTACCCGCACGGCAACGCCGACGGTGCCCACGCCGACCAGTACAGTGACGCCGACTCGCACGGCCACCCCGACGGTGCCGACGCCGACGCGCACGCGCACCCCCACCGTTACGGTGCCCACGCCCACGCGCACACCCACGCCGACGATGACGCCGACCGCCACGGAAAGTCTGTTCACCAAGACGCCCACCCGGACGATGACGCCGACCCGCACACCCACGCGCACACCGACGAACACGCCGTTCTGCTGGGACTGCTAAACCGATCTTGAACCTGGCTTCCCCTCTTCTTTAGTGAGGAGGGGAAGCCTTGTTTTACACCTCAATCCGCCTGGTCTCATCCCTGCATCTTCAGGGGCGGCCCTCAAGCCGCCCCTTCTTGTCAATAGCCAACTCAACTTGTATCAAAACTGAAAAAATGATAAGATGAATTGATGGAAGTCAATCCACCCTGAAAACGAAGGAAAATTATGAAACGACTTGCCTTGATCACCACCCTGTTCATTGTGCTTGCGGCGGTTATTTCACCAGCACAGGCCAACATCGCGCCTGCAGCCGCGGCTGCCAGCCGCCCGGCGCCGGCCGTCCATTTCATTCCCAACCGGGGACAGTTTGCTCCGGAAGTGCTTTACCAGACCTGGGGGGGAAGCCAGCAGCTGTGGATCACCGCTGATGCGCTCTGGATCAGAGATGGACGGTCTCTGGATACCACCTACCGCATGCGGTTCAGTGAAATCGCGGACCTGCAGCCTGTTCCCGCCGGGCAGACCGGAACCCGTTTCTCGTATTTTGTGGGGGAAGAGATGCGCTGGGCTTCGTCTGTGCCAGGCTATGCCGGCCTGAGCATTGGGCAGGGGCGGGCGCGCATCAGTGCGGCAGAAGACGGCTTTAAAATTACCGGCGAAACCGGCGATGTGTCGCTGGCCCGGCTGGAAAGCAGCGGGTTGATGGTCGAAATGGGTCAACGCCGCCTGGATGATGGGGCTGCACTGGCTGATTTGCTGCCGGCCCTGCCGATTGAAGGAGATGCACAGAATGCGGTGAACCGGCCGCGCGCTCTGACAGCCTCGACGCTGCTGGGCAGCGTCGCCACAGATACTGGCCGCGGCATTGCGGTGACGGCCACGGGTACGGTGTATGTTTCGGGCAACACCGGCGATATTTCCACCTTCCCGCCGAGCAAATGGGGCGGCAACGGTGGCGGCCAGGATGTGGTGGTGGCGCAGTTGAACGCTGACCTGAGCAGCATGACGGCTGCCGTCTTTTGGGGCGGGAGCGCTGATGACCTGGGTTATGATATTGCGGTTGATGACCTGGGAGTCTATGTAACCGGACAGACCTATTCGACCAATACCACATTCGTGGGCTGGATTCCCGGCTATACTCAAAATCAGGGCGGGTCTGACCTGTTCGTGGCTCGCTTTGACCCTGAGTTGAACATTCTGAGAAAATCTGTACTGTTTGGCGGGACCGGAAATGAGGATGCCCGCGCCATGGTGGTGGCCAGCCATACCGTGTACCTGGCGGCCAATACGGCTTCGCCGGATATTCTTACCAGTGATGAAGCTTTTGACCGGGTTTTTAATGGCACCACTGAACCAATGCTGATTGCCATCCATATCCCCAGCGGAACCGGGCTTTCGTCCCTGGTTTACAGCAGTTTTGTGGGGGGCACCGAAAGCACCACTACGAATGAGGTAGCCCGCGCAGTGGCGCTGAGCAGTGACGGCCAGGTGGCCATCAGCGGCAGCACGGATGCTGCTGATTTTCCAACCACGGCTGGCGCCTTTGACACCACTCTGAACGGTGCGCAGGATGTGTTTTTTACCCGCCTGGATATCACGAAAACCGGCGCTGAAGCTCTGACTTACAGTACATACATTGGCGGCGCCGGAGTGGAACGCACTCAGGGCATGGTCTTCTCGGAGGGAAGCTATTATCTGGCCGGTTATACCTATTCAGATAATTTCCCGGTCAGCGCCGGGGCTTATGACGTCACGCGGGGAACTGAACAGGAAGGCTTTGCACTGAAACTGACCCCGGGGAGCGGATTGAATTATGCCACGTTCCTGGGCGGTAACAGCTGGGAAAATGTGTACAGCCTGGCTGTCATCCATCAAAAAGCCTATGTGGTGGGCAGCACCAATTCTGATGATTTTCTGGGCCCGACGGTCGGCGGTCAGGATGTGTTCATGGTGGGGCTGAACCCTGCTGGCAGCAGCCTGCTGTACCGCGTTTTGCTGGGCGGCGGCGCTGAAGATTACCCAAAGCAGATTGTGGCGGTTTCAGACAGTCAGTTTTACCTGGCCGGCACCACCACCTCGGCCAATTTCCCCACCAGCGCCAACGCCTTCCAGCCTTTATCCAACGGTGATTCAGATCTGTTTGTATCCATTTTGAGCAGTACTGTATTTCTGCCTTTTGTGACGAAGTAAGGAGGAGGTGCTGATGAAACGCGCTGTGACACTTCTCATGCTGGTGGCAGTGATGTTCACCGCAGTCTGGCCGGCGGCGGCAGCCCCATCGGTGACCAAAATTTATATGCCGATGGTGTTCAAAACCAGTTCGGGGGTGCCGTCTTTTGGAACCCTGTTTGGGCAGGTGATCAACGCGGTGGATGGTACGCCTGTGGCTGGGGCTGAATTGTGCATCAATTTCAACGGCATCACCTGCATTACCTCAGGCCTCGATGGCAGATACTATTTCTTTGGCCTTTCTGCTCAGGCCTATAACATGATTGTGAACAAGACCGGCTTTCAGGAATATACCTTGGCCTCCATCAGTGTGCTAGCGGGAAAGAGCACCACGCTGGATGTGATGCTGTCGCCGCAGGACCTGGCGCAGGGCGCCGTGCGCATCATCGCCACCTGGGGGCGGGCGGGGGCCAACAGCCTGGTGCGGGATATCCCTTCGGATCTGGATGCCCACCTCTGGCTGAACCAGAGCTCAGCGGGACATGTCTATTATGCCAAGCCGGGCGACTGCCTGACGGCCTGTTTGCAGAACGACAACCAGGATTTTGGCCCGGAAACGCTCACCATTCAACCCGGACAGACCGGCACCCACACCTACGCGGTTTTCATGAACCTGGCTCAGTATGACGGCATCACCTATTATGGGGTGGTGCTGCAAATTTACGACGCCGGCGGCCTCAAGCAGACCCTGACCGTGCCGGCGCCGGATCCATCCCGCACCGGCGGTTGGTGGCGCGCGCTGGATTTCACATGGGATTCAGGCCAGAATAAATATATTTTCAACGGGCTGACCACCATCCAGATTTTGCCACCATACGGCTTCTAAGCCGGGATCAGCAAAAAAAAGCGCCAGAACCGCACAGGTTTTGGCGCTTTTTTTGCTGACAGCTTTTTGGGGGTTATTTGAACAGGTGGGCGGCATTGTTTTCTGCTTCGCGCATGGTTTCCATAATCCGGTAGGAGACATCATGCCCGGCCTGCAGGGCCACTATCAGGCGGCGCAGCGCTGGCAGGATGGATTCATCCATCTCGAAGAAGAAAGCATCTGCGGCGTCGCCCATCCAGCCGCCGCGCAACTGCTCCATGCGCGCCAGCAGATGCTGGCGCAGCTCATCCATATCCGCCGACCGGCGCTCAAAGCGGAAGGCAGCATCTTCGAGAGTGGGGTAGTGCAGGGTGATGCGGGTCATTAATCCTATTGTAACAGAAAGCGGGAGGGTTGCGCAAGCCAGGGGGTGTATAATACATTCATGAAATGGCATCTATGGCGCAAATGGCGTTTCAGCGCGATCACAGGCAGCCTGATTATTCTGGGATTGGTGGTTGCTGTGGTCAGTGGGCTGTTTGCGCCGGCAGTGCAGGCCTGGATGCTGCTGGCGGGCGCCATTTTTTGCCTGGCAGGCGGGCTGCTGGCGCTTGGCTGGGTGGTCAGGCGGATTTTCCGGCGGGAGATATCTGCTGCGGGTGGAAAGAGCAACCCCGGCATGCTTTATCTGTGGATCTACCTGCTGGCGCTGCTGCTGCCGTGGGCCTGGGTGGGCTTTTTCAGCCTGGCTGGCCTGTTTTTGCAAACCAACCCGGAAGGTTTTTCAGCCTGGCGCGGTCCGCAGGGGCTGCTGCTGCCAGCTGCCCAGGGCGGCGCGCCCATGCTTTCTCCCTTTGCTTTTTACCAGATACTTTTCCTGGGGCTGCTTGGATATCTCTACCTGTGGCGCAAGGAAAAGATCCATTTTGAAAGGCCGTCTTTCTGGCTGATGGCACTGGCTTTGTTGAGCGGCCTGGGCCTGTGGCTGGTGGCTTTCTTTCTGCAAGGCCTGATTAACAGCCTGGTTCCGGAAATCTGGCATACCTGGTTTCCACCCATGCAGGTGCATCCGGAGAACCGCCCCTGGCTCAACTGCTTGATGCTGGCGGGGGTGGCGCCGCTGGTTGAGGAATGGTTTTACCGCCGCGGCTTGCTGCCCGAACTGCTGCCCCGCCTGGGAGAAACCGGGGCGCTGCTGGTTTGCGCGGCGGCGGGAGCAGCCTTCTGGCTGAATCCGGTCATTTTTTTACCTCTGATGTTGGTGCATTACGGCCTGGGGTGGCTGGCACTGCGCAGCGGGCGCATCTGGCCAGTCTGGCTGGCCCACACGCTCTTTAACCTGATGCTGGTTCTTTAATTTAGGGTTGTTTTGTGCGATAATGACTGTATCCATTTGATCAACAGGAGAGGAGACGATGGATCGTAAAGCCCGTTTCTGCACGGTTATTCTTGTTGGCATGATCTGTCTTTCCACTCTGAACCTGCCCATGCCGGTGCAGGCTCAGAATATTCAACCGCCAGCGGTGCAAAGCGCAGAAGGACCGGCCCCCATGCCTGCGCATTTGCCGCGGGTGCACGGGCAAATGCAGCCCCAAGGCAGGGTTGGCATTGTGGGTTCTGGAACCTTGCAAACACCTTCCAGTCCACAGGCGTCTTATAACCTGAGGCCCTACACGCCTGCAGGGCAGCTGGGCTGGGATGCGCCGCTGATTCTTTCCGCTTCGCTCGACGCCACCCGCAGCGATTCATATTTCTGGATTGGCGACACCGTTTATATGAATTGGGCTGTGCTCAACGAGGGGGACGATATCAGCGTGCCTTTCGCCGTTTGCCTGGATGTGGGCGGCTCGATCATGAATGACAACTGCTACACCTGGAGCGGCGGCCTGCTTCACAACCAGTTTTTATACCTGGTGAATGTGCCGGTCACTTTCCCTTACGGCTTCATCAAGGGGACGTATGTCCTCCAGCTTTTTGTGGACCGGACCAATGCCATTGTTGAGACCAATGAAGTGGATAATACTTATGTGGAGTCGTTCTATTGGGATCAACTGGCCGGACCTGATTTGCTGCCCTACGCACCGCCAGGATGGAGCTGGCCGCTGGCGCTGAGCTCCACCCCGGATGGATCGGAGCCGCGCTTATATGCCGACCAGCCGGTTTATTTCAGCCTGGGGGTGGCCAACGGCGGCGGAGAGAATGCCGGCATGTTTGACAACTGTGTGTACATTGACGGCGAGCTGGCCCTGCAGAGATCCTTTCTGTCACTCAATTCCAATTATTACAACTTTTGGGAAAACCAGCCCGGGCTGATCAGCACAGAGAGCGGCTGGCACACGGTGACCCTGGAGGTGGACTGCACTGACCTGGTTGCCGAGGCTGACGAAACCAATAACACCTGGTCGGCTGACTTTTACTGGGAGAGCAGTTCGCTGCCGAATTTCCACGCCTACCAACCGGACGGCTGGGATGACGCCCTGGTGGTATCTGCTGCCACCGGCACCCACACCCTGGATAACCTGACGGCTGGCGGGGCGGCTTACCTCGATTGGGCGGTGATTAATGACGGCTGGGGTGATGTGGCTTCAAACAGCGGCGCTGTTTTCTCCATTTATGTGGATGGAGCGCTGAGGCAAAGCTGGGCCATCAATTTTGAATTGCCCAGCGGTTGGTACCTGTATCTGGAAGATTACAATCTCGGCGGCCTGGCGGCCGGTTGGCACACCCTGGGTCTGCTGGTGGATCCCACCGGCCTGGTAGACGAGGCCAATGAGAAGGATAACTGGTACGCGCGCGATTTTTACTGGAATCAGGCCGGCGGCGCGCCGCTGATGCGCGTGCAGCCAGCCAGCCTGACGATCATGCTGCCGCCAGCCAGTGCGGGAGATGAGATGAAGATGCCGCAGCGGGCAGCCGGGGCGGAGGCCTTTGATGCGCGAGCTTACCCGGCTAGTGCCGAGCTGACCCCGCTGACCCATGTGGCGCCGGCAAAGCTGCCCCTGGCGCCGCGCGACCCGAAAACTCTGCTTTCTAGTGTGAACCTGTATGATGCCAGTCTGCCGGTGGGTAATCAGGGCAATTCTGGAAGCTGCGTGGGCTGGTCCAGCAGCTATTACATCAAATCCCTGCAGGAAGGGGTGGATCAGGGTTGGGCGCTTTCCAGTTCAAACCACCAGTTCAGCCCCAATTACATTTGGAATCAGATCCAAATCAGTTCCACCTGCGGCGGCACCTACCCGGCAGACGCGCTGCGGGTGCTGAGCGAGCAGGGGGATGTGCCGTTGAGTGTATTCCCATTCAACGTGGATTGCAAAGCCCAGCCCACCCAGGCCATGCGCGACCAGGCATCTGGTTACCGGGCCGAGAATTACGGCGCTTTCTTCCAGCAGGGCGGGGTGCGTCCAACCGATGCCACCATCAACGAAATGAAAGCCTGGCTTTCTGGCGGCAATCCTGTTTTGATGGCTCTGCCGGTGACGCCGGAATTTGATCAGCCGGCTGGCACGAACTGCATGGTTGATTTGCCCGTGCAGGGCGCCAGCCGCGGCGGGCATGCGGTGGCCATAGTCGGTTATGAGGATGATATTGGCGGCACCGGCCGGGGCGGATTCAGAATGGTCAACTCGTGGAGCACGGGGTACGGCTGCAGCGGATTTGCCTATCTGACCTACGACTGGGTCAAAGCCAATGCATATGAAGCCTGGTGGGTGCGCGACATCCGCACTGGCGGCGCCCAAACCCGCGATTTTACCATTTTTAACGACGGCACGGCCAACCTGACCATTTCCAACATCAGTGGGGGCGCGGCCTGGCTGAACGTGATTTTGCCGGAAGCGCTGCCCTTCCAGGTGGCGCCAGGGCAGGGCCGCACTGTTGAATTATCGGTCAACGCTGCGGGTCTGAGCGGCACTTACACCACCAGTCTGCAGGTTTACGGCAGCGATGCGGCCCACCCGGCGGCCACCGTGGCCATCACCCTGATCACAGGCGTGTCCAGTGGTGCGGCGCCTGCCCAGGCAGGCAGCCCCAACCCCGTGAACGGAGCCCTGGACGTGCTGGCAGGTGGAGGTACACTGACGCTGAACTGGACGGGTACGGACCCCAACGGGGATGCGCTGATTTATGATGTGCGCCTGGGAACGCAAAACCCGCCCACGGAAATTGTGTGTAATGACGTGAGTGACACACAATGCACGGTTCACGGTCTGACCGCCGGTAAGGTGTATTACTGGCGGGTGCTCAGTTCTGATATGATTAATTTTACCAACAGTCCGGTTTGGAGCTTTTCCATTCGCGGGCAGAAACTATTTTTACCTTTGTTAGCGAAATAGAAAAGGGCCATGAAAACCATCCAACTCTTCGAACAACCTTTGCGTGACGCCGGTTTTGCGGTGGAATATCTTACTGCCAAAGATGATTACCCGGTGGAAAACCTGATGATTTCCATTGACCTCGACGGCCTGCCCGGCCCGGTTTATATGGAACTGGCCTATGCTTCTGCAGCCTCAGGCGAACAAGAATCGGACCTTTTTGCTGAATTTGATTACCTGCAATTTTATGCTGACCTGGGTGAAATTCCCGTGCCGGCGCTTTCAGAGACGGCGCGGTTTGTGTCGGCCATTAACCTCAACACCTTACTGGAGGGTTTTGGGGTGCGCGCAGCTGAGAGGCGCCTGATTTTTCGGCATATGATGCTGTGCGGGGCGGAGGGGGCGCAGGCAGACCAGGTCACCCAGGCAGTTTCAGTGATCCGCTTTTCACTGGCGCAGTTTAGTCCGCCCCTGCACCAGGCTGTTCATAGCGGCCTGTCTCTGGATCAGGCCATTGCAATGGGCGCCTTTGACGGCCTCAGTTATTAAAGTGCAGCTGCGAGAAAACGTGTTTTTTATACCTGAAAAATGGTATACTACTTGACGACAGCAGAAATTATTTTGGAGTGTGCGGGCAGTGACAGCCACAGGGGGCTGCCCGTCAGGCCGTTATGATAAAGAGGTTGGCATGCCTGAGGAAATTGTTTGCCCCCATTGTCACCAAAATCACCCCGTGGGGACGGTTTTTTGCGAAATAACCGGTAAACCGATCCAGCAGACGGTGCTTTGTCCTTCCTGCCGGCAAAAGATTCAGCCAGGCTGGATCACATGCCCTTATTGCGGGGCGGCCTTGAGCGTCAGCCAGGGCAGCGTGATGGCGCGGCCTGATGATGAACAGATGCCCACCCGGCTGGTTTCCCGGCTGCCCAAAGACCTGTTTGCTGCTCCGGCAGCCTCAACCACCGACCAACCCATGGTCACCCTGTCGCGGAAGGCCCTGGAAGCGGAGCTGGCCAGGCTGGAAGCAGCGAAACAGGTGCCTGGACCTCTCCAGGAAGACCAGCCCACAGCGGCGATATCCAAACGGGCTGTCACCGATGCGATATCGCAGGTTGAACCGCTGCCAGTGGACGAAACCGCGGCGATAACAACCAGACAGGCAGCGGTTGAGGCGGTGAAGAAGGCAGATTTTACGCCATCGGATGAAGATTTGCCGACCACAGTGATTTCGAAGCAGGCGGTGGCTGAGGAAGTGGCCAAAGTGGAGATTCCGGCAGCGGCACCCCGGCCCGCGGCGGATGACGACCTGCCGACCACGGTGATTTCGAAGCAGGCGGTGGCTGAAGAAGTGGCCAAAGTGGAGATTCCGGCAGCGGCACCCCGGTCCGCGGCGGATGACGACCTGCCGACCACGGTGATTTCGAAGCAGGCAGTGGCTGAAGAAGTGGCCAAAGTGGAGATTCCGGCAGTGGCGCCCCGGCCCGCGGCGGATGACGACCTGCCGACCACAGTGATTTCGAAGCAGGCGGTGGCTGAAGAAGTGGCCAAAGTGGAGATTCCGGCAGCGGCGCCTCGGCCCGCGGCGGATGACGACCTGCCGACCACGGTGGTTTCCAAAAAAGCCGTGGCTGAAGAGGTGGCAAAAATGGAGGCGCGCCCTGAGGCATCCCTTCCTGCGCAGGACCGCGCCACCCTGGCGATGAGCAAGGAAGAGCTCCCGCCCATCATTCCACCCGCGGCTGAGACCCTGCGGGTTGAAGTTGAAACACCCGTCCGGCCAGTGATCCGGCGGGTGGATTCTCCTGCTCCGGCGGCAGCATCCGTGCCCACCGCCAAGCCAGTGATCCGGCGCATTGATCCATCCTCCCTTCCACAGACACCCATTCCGGCAGCGGGAAACATGCCCACACTGCCGCCGCAGCCAAATCCATATGCCCCTGGCGGCTATCCACAGGCGGCCCGCCCGGCGCCTTCCTATGACACCCAGGTATACCCACAGGTGCAGCCTCCGGTGCAATATCCGCAGTCCTCATATCCGGCAGCCAATCCCCATGGTTACCCGCCCGCGCCCTATCCCCAGCAGCCTCAGGCCCCCTATACACCGATGCCATCCCCTTACCCGGCCCAGGGTCAGGCATATGCCCAGGCGCCCTCAGCTTATCCGCCCGCCCCAACGGCCTATCCGGCAGGACAGAATTATCCCTATCCAGGAGCTTACCCACCGGCGGCTGTTCCTCAGCCCAGGAAGGCCTCTGCTTCATTCCATTGGGGCTGGGCTTTCGGTGGGTTTACGCTGACCTTGATCTTGCTGCTGTTGATCACCCTGATTGTTGCTGGTGTTTATTTTATTCCACTGCTGTTTGGATGATGAACAGCCTGGAGGTATGATGAGTGCAATGACGACAACTCAACCCAGACGTTCAGCCGGGAGCCGCTTTCTCTCATTGGGAACCGGTTCGCTGATGGCGTTTATGCTGTACGGCTGTCTGCTGGGCATTTTATTGCTGGCTGACCCGTTCAAATTGCGCCTGCTGGGACGGCTGAATGGCTCATTTGACGCGGCGGCTGAGGCCATGCCCTCGAACACCCGGGTTTACCTGGGGGTGAACCTGTTGAACGCCCGCCCGCGTCAGCTGATTTCGCTGGCTGATAAGCTGTCGGACCTGACCGGTACAGGCCAGGGTGGCGGCAACCTGTCTTCGCTGGCGGGCCTGCTGGCTCTAACGCCTTTTGGCGACCGTGTCACTGGCCAATCGCTTTCCAACCCTGAAATTTCCGAGCTGTTGTCGGCGCTTTCGGGATCTGGGTTGGGCGTGGATGATGTGATTCCCTGGGCCGGACAGTATGTGGGTGTGGGCTTTACAGACTGGCAGGTGGACAGCAGCGGTACGGTGCAAAAAATGGGGGTGGTGGTATCGGTTGAGGCACGTGACCCGAATGCGGCAGATCAGTTTTTGCAGAAATTGGCTGGAAAAATGGAGAGCAACACGGGCGGCCGTTTTTCAACCACAGATTGGCTGGGGGTGAAAATATTTGCAATGGACAACGGGGAAACCAGCCTGGCGTTTTGCCGCAGCGGATCTGTGGTGCTGATGGCCACGAACCCTGATGACCTGAAGCGTTCGATTGACACCCAGGGACAGAACTCGCTGGGCCAGAGCAAAAATTATCAGAATTTGATCCAGAAACTGCCAGCCAACCGGGCGGTGACTTTATACATTGATTCGAGCACATTTCCGCTTCCTGAAACCCCTTCGTATAATGCCAATATGCTGACGCCGCTGATGTCCATTGCCAATGTGGGCGGCCTTTCAGATGCCTGGGTGGATTCGGTGATTGGCCTTTCCGTGGTGGATGCGGGCCTTAAAATGGATATCATCACCCGCTATGATCCGGTGCGCCTGACGGATGCGCAGAAATTGATGTTCTCCAACCTGGCAGGGGCGGCCAAAGTTCCGGGAACACTGCCGGCAACCACCCTGGCGTATTTTTCGGGACAGGATGCCGCGAGCATGTGGCGTAATTTTTACCAGTCGCTGGGCGGCTCAACAGTGGATTATGACCAGGCCATGAGCGACGCCAAAACATCCATTGGCGTGAATCCTGACCAGGATGTATTCAAATACCTGGATGGGGAATGGGCGTTGGGGATCGTGGCGCAATCACAGACCTCAAGCCTGCCGGGACTGAGCAATGTGGGCCTGGTGGGGGTATTTGAGTCCACCCAGGCGGGCATGTTGAATAAGGCGTCAGATGAATTTTTGGGTACGGCCGAGAACAACGGGATGGTGATCAATCAGAGCGTGGTCGGCAAGATGCGCCTGTTTGAACTGATGTCCAATGGCAATTCGGCGGTGGCCTATGGGATCACCGATACAGCCCTGTCGTTTTCGACCGATGCGGCGCTGCTGCGCAGCATGGCGGGCAGCAATGCCGGGAGCCTTTCAACGCAAGTTCGCTACCAAAAAACCATGAGCCAGTTTTCCGGCGCTGAACCACCGGCGATATTCGTGGATGTGGAAGGCCTGCTGGCCGCTCTGCGCAGCCAGGCGCAAACAGATGCTGACCGCAGCAATTTTGACCAGAGCACAGCTTCTTTCAGCATGTTCTCGACCCTGGCTTTCAGCAAATCGGCCCCGGCCAGCGGCCTGCTGAAGAACACCCTGGTGATTCTGCTGAAGCCCTGACCTTTTACTCCTGCCGCAGGACCGGCAGTCGGGAGGATGTTCGGCCCACGCCATCCCTGTAAGGGGATGGCGTGGGTTGTAAAGGACATATGTAATGACATTGTTCCTGATTTAAATCATCATCCCAAATGAGGGCTTTTTCGGTTGACTTTCGCCTGTATATAAATATAATTTTATGTATCGTGGTGGGGTAAGTCCTGCCTTATGCGGGCGGAACGCGCATGGGTGGGCGCCCATCTTTTCCACTTTTCACACATTTCAAAGGAGGAGTGACTGTGAAACGCAACATGTTTTTCTATGTGGCGACTGTGGTTGTGTTATTAACTCGATAGTTGTGTTTTGACATGAAGACGAGATAGGATCATAATAAAGCTCAAATCAAGTCTACTATTTTGGTGAGTGCGATGCAATTACCCATAATAACTCCAGCTCCATTGGTGGAATCGCATACGGCGGTCTTTCGGGATCTGTTTGAAAACAAGCGTCAATATCGTCATTTTCAGAATTACCTGACCGGACTGACCGTTTTATCGAACAAAAGCATGGCCAATATGGCTCGTTGCATACTGGATAGCGCTGACAAAACCAATCTTTCCCGTTTTCTATCCGAAAGCGGCTGGTCAGACGAGAAAGTCAATGATCGGCGCATCGCGTATATGCTGGAGCGCACGCAGGTGGTGCGCAAAAAAAGCGCGGATAGTTATTTACTGCTGGATGACACCTTGTGCGAGCATGTCGGCAGCCTGTTTGAGTATGTGGATCGTCATTACAATCATGGCGACAACAGCTATCCCTTAGCCCACAACCTGGTGACCAGCCATTATGTGAGTGGTGCGGTGCGATTTCCGGTGGATCTGCGCCAATATCGGCGCTATGAAGAAGCCACGCAGTGGGAAGAATTTGTTCATAAGCACTTTCCAGAGCGAGAAATCCCCAAGAACAAGAGGGAACGCACCAAATTTCATAAGGAAGTTGATCCTGAATTGTTGAAAGATCCCGAATTTCAGGCGCTTGACGCCCAATTCAAGACCAAGATCGCCCTGGGCGTTGAATTGATCAAAAAAGCAGTGGAACGCCAATTGCCATTTGATACCGTTCTGTTCGATGGCTGGTATCTCGCCCCAAGTTTGGTGGCTGAGATCGAAGCGCAACACAAGAACTGGATCAGCATTCTGAAGAAGAACCGTAACCTGGAAACCAACAGCTTCACGCTGAAGGATGCCGAAGGAAAACCGATTTCTTTCGAAGGGCCTCACATCAAAGTAGAAGATCTGGTGCCTCTCATCCCGGCCACTGCCTACCAGCAGATCGAGATTAATCAAAAGAGTTATTGGTGCTTCAGCCTGGCCTTACGCATCCCGGAATTGGGCAAGGTGCGTATCGTGGTTAGCTTCGAGAACGCCGATCTGACCGGAACTTATGTGACCCTGGTCACCAATCGGGCAGATTGGCGGGCTATCCAAGTCATTCAGGTCTATTTACAACGCTGGCCCATCGAAACCTTTTATCAGGACGGCAAGCAACTGTTAGGATTGGATGAGTATCGCATGCGCAGCGCCGAAGCCATTCGAAAACATTGGTGTCTGGTGTTCGTAGCTTACTCATTACTCCATCTGGACTGTCTGCCCACCCTACCTGTTAAAGAGGTAGAGCTTCCCATCAAAACCATTGGCGAAGCCTGTCGAGGCCAAGCTCAAGCGCTCATCCAAGCCCTGATCCTTCATACTTACGATTTATTGAAACAGGATGTTAAGGTACAGGTGGTCTTCGAAACTTTATTTGCCAAGCAGACACCTCTTGCGTCTGCCATCGCTGTTTAAAACACAACTATCGAGTTATTAAGCATGATCTTGTCTGCTTGCGTGACCCCGACCCAGGCGCCGGCCGCCAAACCGACCGATGCTCCCAAAGCGACTGAAGCCCCCAAGCCCACCGATGTGCCCGTTGTGGCATGGGCCCCCATGAAGCAGGAAGTGGCTGACTGCTCGTATGGCGGCAATGTGAAAGGAATTGAAGCCGTTGATGAACTGACGGTTAAAATCACCCTGTGCGCTTCTGATCCGGCCTTCCTGGCCAAGATTGCTGTGCCGGCATTCCATATTCTGGACAAGGATTACCTGGATAAGACTGGCGGCGATGCTGCAAAAATCAATGAAGCCCCTGTTGGCACCGGCCCCTACATGCTGAAGGAATGGGTGCGCGGCGACCATCTGACCTTCGTCCCCAATCCCAATTACTGGGGTGAGGCGCCCAAAAACAAGGAATTCATCCTGAAGTGGAACAAGGAAGCGGCTGCCCGTTTGCTGGATCTGCAATCAGGCAATATCAGCGGCATGGACAACCTCGGCACGGATGACTACGCTGCCGTTGAAGCGGATGCCAACCTGGCTCTCTACCCCCGCAGATTCAACAACTTCCTCTACCTGGCCACCAACAACCAGATCAAACCATATGACGATGTGCGTGTGCGCAAGGCGTTCGCCATGGCAATTGACCGCCAGCGCATTGTGGATAACTACTATCCCAAAGGCGCCAGCCCCGCCACCCAGTTTGTTCCCCCGGGCGTGAAACCTGGCTTTACCGATGGCTTTGAAGCTTTCAAGTATGATCCCGAAGGCGCAAAAGCCCTGCTGACCGAAGCCGGATTTGATTTCAACCAGGAATATGTGTTGAGCTACGCTGAACGCACCCGCCCATATTTCCCCCAGCCCACCAAGATCGCCCAGGAAGTTCAGGCTCAGCTGGCTGAAATCGGTGTCAAGATCAAACTCGAGCTCATGGAATGGGCCGCCTACCTGCCTGCCACCCGCAATGGCGAAAAAGGCCTCTTCTTCCTCGGCTGGAGCGAAGACTTCCCCGATGCCACCAACTGGTACGATGTGTTCCTGACCGGCTCTTCCAAGAGCTTTGGCACGCCCTTCCCTGAGATTGTCGAGCAGATCAAGATCGGTGCCACCAGCGCTGACCCGGCTGTGCGCCAGGCGGCTTACGACAAGGTGAACAAGCTTTACGCTGAAAATGTGCCGGTGATTGTTTTGGCCAACGGCGTGACCTCGCTCGCTTTCAACAAGGACGTCAAGAACGTGGTGATTGGCCCCTACAACGAGAACTTCACCCAGATGGAAACCGCCAACGGTCAGCTCGTTTTCTCGCAGGATGGTGAACCTGTTTCTCTGTACTGCGCCGATGAAACCGACGGCAGCTCTTTCCGCGCCTGCCTGCAAATGTATGACACCCTGTATGAGTTCGAATTTGGCTCAACTGCCCTCAAACCTGGCCTGGCTGAAAAATGCGAAGCCAATGCCGATGGCACTGTGTGGACCTGCACCCTGCGCAAGAATGTGAAGTTCTCGAACGGTGCAGCTCTGGACGCCAACGATGTGGTGGCCAGCTTCGTCAACATGTGGGACTACAAGAGTCCCAACCGCAAGGGTAACACCGGCGTGTACCAGTACTGGAAAGACTTCTTCGGCCCCAAGGCCCTGAACGAACCTGCCCAGTAATTCTATTCTGAGTTCCTGTCTGGGGAAGACCGCCCTTCCCCAGACAGCTTTTTTGGGTGCTGCTTTTCAATTTTTCAAGCCTGCTGCGGGTGGGCTTTGTGAAAAAAGAGAGCGACGCCAGTATCGTTTCAGATTATATGATTGGAGTTGAACTGATTCCCCATGCTGCAATACATTGCTCGCCGGCTTTTGATGCTTCTTCCTGTAATGATTGGGATTCTGTTGGTGACCTTCATCATTGTCCGGCTGATACCGGGCGATCCCTGTTACACCATGCTGGGTGAAAAAGCCACCCCAGAAAAATGCAACCTTTTTAAAGAGCGTTATGGTCTCAATGACAGCATTCCTGTTCAATTTCTGAGATATGTACAGAACCTGGCCCAGGGCGACCTGGGCGAATCCATTCGCGACCGCAGGCCAATCGCCGATGTGGTGGCGGAACGCCTGCCCATGACCATCGAATTGACCATTATGGCGATGATTTTCGCTTCTGTGGTTGGGGTTTTGATGGGGGTGATGGCGGCGTTGAAACGCAACAGCTTTGCCGACCTCTTCACCATGTTGGTCGCCAACGTTGGTGTATCCATGCCGGTATTCTGGTTGGGGCTGCTGCTGGCCTATGTTTTTGCTCTGGTGTTGAAAGGCACCCCATTTTACCTGCCGCCTTCAAGCCGCCTGAGCGCCGGCTTGAGCATTGTGCCCCTGGCCGATTACTGGGGTATTCAAAATGCGACCGGAATGGGCAAGTTTCTGCTGGACTTGATCTCCAATTCAGCCATTCTGAACGGCCTGTTGCGTGGCGACATGCAGCTGGTGTTGGACGCCCTGCGCCACCTGATTTTGCCTTCCTTTGCCGTGGGGACCATCTCGCTGGCGGTGATTGCGCGCATGACCCGCTCCAGTCTGCTGGAGGTTTTGGGCCAGGATTATGTGCGCACAGCGCGCGCCAAAGGGTTGACCCAGCGGGTGGTGATCACCAAGCATGCTTTGCGCAATGCCCTGATCCCCATTGTGACCATCATCGGCATTCAGACTGGCCAACTCCTTTCAGGAGCGGTGCTGACGGAAACGATTTTTTCCCTCCCCGGCGTGGGTTCGCGCATGGTTGAAGCGATCCTTTCCCGCGATTACCCGGTGGTGCAGGGCTTCGCCGTGGTGGTGGCCCTGATTTTCGTCTTCACCAACCTAATTGTGGATATTTCTTATGCTTACCTGGATCCTCGCATCCGTCTGGATTAACCCATGAGCGATGAATTTGAAGCCACTATTGAAGCAAAATCTTTGTTGAAACAGCAGAACCCGGCTGTAGAAGCACTGCGCCGCCTGCTGCGCCACCGTTCAGCGCAGCTTGGCCTTTTCATTATATTTGTGCTGGTGGTCCTGGCCATTTTTGCGGAGCAGATTGCGCCGTATGACCCGATCAAGCCGATCAAGACCGCCAAGCGCCGCGATGTGCCGTGCATTCACCTGCTGGGCTGCCCGGCCGATCAGGAAGAGCATATCATGGGTGTGGACGGCAACAGCCGCGACCTGTTCTCGCGCATTATCTACGGATCGCGCCTGTCTTTGCAAATTGGCCTGACCACCATCACCTTTGCCATTCTGGTGGGCGGGCTGCTGGGGGCTGTGGCCGGGTTTGTGGGGGGCTGGCTGGATGATGTGATCATGCGTTCATTGGATGTGCTGATGGCCTTTCCCAGCCTGCTGCTGGCCATTGCCATTGTGTCCATCTTTGGCCCGGGTTTAAGGAATGCCCTGCTGGCCATTGCCATTGTGCAGATTCCGGTCTATGCGCGCGTGGTGCGCGCAGGGGTGCTGTCGGTGCGCGAGCTGGATTACGTCACCGCATCGCGGTCAATGGGCGCTTCGGAACTGCGTGTGCTGTTCACTCGTGTTTTGCCCAACGCACTCACACCGCTGATTGTGCAGGGCACCCTGGGCATTGCTACAGCCATTTTGAGCGCGGCCGCGCTGAGCTTTTTGGGCCTGGGCGCGGAATTCCCCACGCCTGAATGGGGTCTGATGCTGGGCGAGGAACGCAACAGTGTGTTCAACGCGCCGCACCTGGTGTTTTTCCCGGGTTTCGCCATCATGCTCACCGTGCTGTCGTTCAACCTGCTGGGCGACGGCCTGCGCGATACGCTGGATCCGCGCCTGCGCGGGCTTTAGAAAAATTTTGTTTGCGAACCATCCCTGCCTGGCAGGGATGGTTGCGTTTAAGGGGTGATATAACGAGAATTGTGTAAAAAGCGGGAGTCCTGGTATCCTTACAGGTAACCAAACCACGTGAGGAAAAACCATGACTCCCAAAAGAAATGATACGCTGAGCCAGGCGGAACGTCAAGCGACAATCCATGAACTGC
>JAKQJC010000044.1 GCA_029561345.1 Chloroflexota bacterium
TTTCAGGCCGCCCAGGCCCAGGGCAAATTCCTGGGGCGGGGTATAGAGGACTTTTCCGGAAGGACCCCACTGGGTCTGGCCGCCGGAGACCTTTTGCCCCATCAGATGATACTGGGGATAGCTGCCAGCAGTCCAGGCCACGTAAATGTCGTTGCCGCTGTTGCTAATCCGGGGGTATTGGATACCCGGATCGTTTGAGATCTGCAGGCCCAGGTCGGGATACATGAGGTTTCCAGCGGAATCTATCCTCTGCAGTTGCAGCGGCAGCCAACCGCTGCCGGAACTGGCTTCATAGAGAACAGCCACGCTGTTGTCCGGCATGGCAAGGGCTTTGATATTGGTGACATGCAATCCCATCGGAGGGCAGAGCGGCCGGCCTCCCTCTTCCAGCAGGGGATTCATATTTGTATCGCAGATCTGGTAATATAACTCATAATAGCCTTTGCGGAGGTCTGACCACAAGACCAGATACCTGTCCTGCAGGGCGATCACTTCCGACATGTCGGCCAGGCCGCCCAAGCGGGTTACCTGCGCTTCGCCGCCGAGGTCCTGGAAGGCGGCGCCGCCGGTGCTAAGCACCTGCAGCCGCAGGGCCTCGCTCGCCTCGCGCCGGTCCGCCCAAAGAAACATGCCCCGGTCCGCGAAAGCCAGTGCCACAGGGCCGCCGCGCATGAAGTCGCCAGCGTTGATGGCGATGCCGCCCTCGTCCCAGGGAACAGCGCCGGTCGGAGACAGGAACTGGGCTTTGAGGGTGTGGGGCAATTCGCCGGAAAGCGATTCGTACCAGCTGAGCCAGGCCGCGCCAGTGTCAGTAACGGAGAGATCAAGTCCCATGTAGAGCCAGTTGGTGGAAACACCGCTGGCGATCTGCACGCCGCTGGGGCCCCAAAGTGAAGCAAAGTTTGAATCAAAACGGATGGCGCGCAATTCCCTGTTATCGCCATTGGTTTGCACTTCCCAGGCGAAGATGAGGCCGCCGTCGGCAAGAGGTGCCAGGCGGGGCGGGTTGAAATCGGCATAACCGATCTGGAGGTTGATCTGCACAGCCGCGGGCAGGAGCAGCTCGCCCTGGTTGTTCATCCGCTGCAGGATGAGGGTGCCGCTGTGGTAGTTGTAGAGCAGGTAATCGCCAGTGGCGTCCGGCAGGATGGAGAACTGGCCGCCAGGAAACGCGTTGGCAGGAAGCATGGGGTTGTTGCCGATCACCGTGCCCTGCGGGGACCAGCGGGTGAGGGTGTTGGTGCCCTGATAGGGGGTGACGTCGATGATGATGCCACCCTCGCCATCGCTGACAGCGCCATCGAGGCTGAGAAACTGGGGATGGCTGGCCAGGGTGAGCCCGCCGCTGGGCCATAGCTGATTGCCAAAGCTGTCCACATTTTGGCCGATCACCGCGTAGCCGTTTGAAGAATGGGGGTAGAGCGCGTAAACGCCACCCAGGGCATTAGGCACCAGGCAGGCGTCGGCCAGATAGGCCTGGCCGCTGCGGATGCGCACCCCGCTTTCACCCCAGAGCCGCTGGCCGTTGGAGCTGAATTTTTGCAGCCAGACGCCGGCTTCGTAGCCATAACCGGATTGCTGGTAGAGCAACACAAAATTGTTGTCTGAGGTGGGCACGCAAGCCACGGCTTCCTGCACGCCGGGTTCGCCGGCGATGATCCGCGGCTGGGGCCACTGGGGCAGGCCGGAGGGATCATACTTTTGCGCGTAGATGTCGGTGTCGCCGGCATCGGTGTCTTCCCAGAGGGCGATCACGCAATCATCCGTGGTGCGCGTTTGGATCCCTCTGAAGTCCAGCTTCCAAGCCTGGCGCAGGGCGACTTCCTGCGCGCTTAAGCCCAAAACCGCCATTAACAATGCCGCGATCAAAAACATCTTCTTCATTTCTGTCTCCCTTTTAGTCATTGTTGACTTGTTGGCTAAGAGTAGCAAGTTTTGTTCCAAACGATGCGAGGTTGCCATATATTTTTTTGAAAAGTTTTATCCGGAAGCGTGGGGAAAACTGTCAAACGGAGGCAGGATGAAAATTTCAGAGGTATAAAAAAATGGAGCGGGAAACGGGACTCGAACCCGCGACATCAACCTTGGCAAGGTTGCGCTCTACCAACTGAGCTATTCCCGCTTGGTACCAGAGGCCGGACTTGAACCGGCACGAGCGTAAGCCCGA
>JAKQJC010000054.1 GCA_029561345.1 Chloroflexota bacterium
CCTTCAAGTCGCAGTTTTGCTTCCGGCTTCCTCCTGACCTTACCTCGCGATAACGCCATTGCCTTCCGCTAATGGTTGGTGCAACCTCCTCCATTTGGGACTTTCACCCTATAGTCAACGCCCATGCTGGGCGCACAAAAATCCGGCGGTCCACTGCTGAACCGCCGGAAAATTCAAATTAAGAACGCGCCGGATTACTTGATCACAAATGGGAGGTAAGTCCGCAGAACAGCAAAGGTCAGGGTGCTGACCAGGTGCGCCTTGGAGGCATCATTGTTGTTGATCACTTCGCCTTGCGTCTTGGCCAAACCGGTGTTCAGATCAGGATCTGTCACAGCGGCCTGGAACATGAAGGTCTCCATATCCATGTTGTTCAAAACAACAAGATCTGTACCCTTCGCGGGGGGAGTTCCCACTGCTGGAGTGCCGTCGGCAATGTAGTAATACGATTCGCCGGCTGTGCCGGTGATGGTTTCCATGCCCACCGTCAGGCCGGTCGGCAGAGTGCCCAGGTCGCCGTAGGCAAACCAGATCTCATTGGTGCCGTCCTTGATCCACAGCTGCACGTTGTAAGAAGCCACCGTGCCGTCGTAAGGTGAAACATCCTGCCAGTCAAACACTGTGTAGGTGTCCGTGCCATCTGTCGCACCCCAGATACCCCAGGCTGCAGTCGGCTCGTCCAGGAACAGATCGGTCCAGAACGGGGCAATGATATTATTGGGCAGGGTCGGGTCGGGCAGGTGTTTGTTGGTGGGGCCAGCGCTGCTGACGGTGGGGGCGCCGGGAACCATCCAGCCATTGGAAGAGACTTTCAGGCGGTCGTAATGCACACCCATATAGTAGAAATCCATACCGGTGATGGAATAGACCTTCTCATCACAATCGCCGCAAATATCGCTCAGGACCAGGTCATTGTTCGAATCAAAGATGTGGTCCATATAAGTGGTGGTGGTCACCGGTTGAATGCCCGCCATGAAACCGGTGAGGGTGGCCGAGCCGGTCAGCAGGCCGTTGGCATAGGTCAGGCCGTTAGTCACAGTGCCGGGCACGTAAGTCAACGCGGGATCCAGGTCAATGGTGGCGTCGAAGGTGGTGGTGTTGGCGAAGGGGTTCGATAGGGTCAGTGTATAGGTGACGGTGTCGCCCTTCTTGGCCGTAGCCGGCGAAACGGTCAGGCTGTGGCTGGCATCGTTGGACACAGCCGCATAAATGGCAATGGGCAGGTGGGCCGCCGGGTAGGCATCGCCAGCAGCGGTGAAGGTCACCCAGCCAAAGTACCAGGCGTTGGTAGGCACTTTGCTCAGATCAACACTTAGCGTATAGTAGGCGCCCATGCCTTCAGACAGGGTGAAGGCGGTCTTTGAAAGAGCGGCTGACGCCAGCGGGTGGTCCATCTTGACAGAAGCTGTCCACGCCACATTGCTGCCAGCCACGCCGTGAACGGTGTTGCCAAAGGCACAGTTCATCACGCACACAGCGGAAGCATAAGAACCTTTATCGAAGACCACGCCCGCGTTACCAGCCTTTTCAAGATCAATGCGGCCGGCGCCCATGTCGAAGGGATCAGCAGGCGTTACGCCGTTGGGTTTCTTGAGGCTCTGGTTGGCGGTGCTCATCAGGGCCGTCTTGATCATGGCCGGGGTCCAGTCGGGGTGCTGCTGGATGAGCAGGGCGGCGGCGCCGGTCACATGCGGGGCGGCCATGCTGGTGCCCTGCAGAGGAGCGTAGTAAGGATGAGTGGCATTGATCACCAGAGCCGGTGAGTAGGCCGCCAGAATATCCACGCCCGGAGCCACAAGGTCGGGTTTAAGGATGTTCGGGTCGCCGTTCGGGCCAATGCTGGAGAAGCTGGCCATCACATCCTGAACGGATTCGAATTCCTTCCAATCAGCGGTGAACTCACCCGGAGCCACGCCGTTGTTGGCATTCAGCCATGCCATCAGGGCCAGGCCGTCGCTGTAGCGCATATTGGCCGAGGGAATGGTTGTTCCACCCACGGCCATGCTGACGAAGTTTTCGCGATCCGCCGAGCCAGCCGCATTGTAGATGATAACGGCCACAGCGCCAGCGGCGGTGACATTGGCGATCTTTTCGGTGAAGTTACAGGTGCCGCGGCTGACAATAGCGATTTTGCCCGTCAGAGAGCCAGCTGTAGGCGGGTTCGCATTACAGGCCAGGAAGCGGTTCGTCGCGGTCGCATTGGTCGCAACCGTGCCCACATCCACCAGGTCGGTGGCGATGGTGGTCGTGACGATCGGGCCAGCCGGCTTAACTTCGATATTCTGCACCGAAGGATCCACCGTGCCTGGGCCCAGCACATTAATGACCGGGTTATAGCGGCGGCTGTTGGTGCTGGCGCCGACAGTGATGACCGATTCGGTGCAGCCAGGGCAGCCAATGGTGTTGGCAGCCGGGCCGTTGTTGCCAGCCGAGAAGACCACCACCACGCCAGCTTCGATGATGCCATCGAGCAGCGGTTTGTAGACGGAGTCGTTCGGGTTACCGCCCGCGCCGCCACCCCATGAGTTGTTGATCACATCAGCGCCATCGGCTACGGCCGCTTCGAGGCCAGCCGAGAGCATCACATCGGTGCCGGAGCCCGAATCGGTGCCGTCGGGTTTGATGATTTCAAAGAGGCCTTTGTAAATCATCAGGTAAGCCGCCGGGGCAACGCCTTCGATGACTGCGTTTTGATACCTCGCCGCGGTCACCTTGTTGCCAGCCGAGGTGCTGGCGGTGTGCGAACCGTGGCCGCCGATATCCAGCGGGCTCATCACTTCGCTCGGGTTCAGGGTATTGCCGCCCGAAAGCAGACCAGGATCATAGAAGTAACGTGCCGCGATCACCTTACCATTGCACTGGAAGTCCGGGTCGCTGGCATTGGTCACGCAGTAGCCCTTGGGGTACCCCGCCGGGGCGGTGAAACCCGTCCCGTCAAACATCGGGTTGGTGATGTCCAAGCCGGTATCAACCACAGCCACTTTCACACCCTTGCCGGCGTTGGATTCGCCACCGAGCTTGGCCCACAAGGCTTCTGCCTTGATGATATCGAGGCTGGCATCCAGGTTCACTTCGCGAATCTGGTTCGGGTAAATTTTCACCACGCCGTCCATCATGGCCAGGCGGCTAAGTTCGCGCTCAGGTACCTGCATGGCCACAGCATTCAGGACCACCTGGTAGCTCATCAGCACATCCACATCAGATATGGCTGTGTTAACCTGGGAAACGAAATCCTTCTGGACGCCCTTCAGGTAAGCCTGGTAAGACTGGGCTTCCGGAGCGCTCATGTCCAGTTTCACTTTGCCAGTGGCTTTGGGGCTGGTGGCGCGCAGGTCAGCAATGCCACCGTCATACGAGGCCACCGCCGGATCGGCAAGCTGGACAATCACGGAAATTTTGCCGTCATCCGTGCGAATGGCGTTCTTCATGCTGGCTTCATCATAAACAGCCACCGCTTCAACTTGCAGCTTATCCTTAACAGGCACCGGGTCGGTGGGAACAATGGGTTGTGCTGCAGCAACAGACGAGAACAGCAGGGTTGCCACAATGACGAAAGACAAAATTACGTAGAATTTATTCTTCATTCCGCTTCTTTTCCTTCTGATCATTTTTGTGATTTGGATACGATATTTGGCAAGGTTTTGCTTTTGCCCCTGTGATATCAAATATGCATGTGACGAGCAACCACCTCCTAGATCCAGATCTACGAATTGAATATCCCCCACAAATATTTGATTGCAATTAATTCTAAGGTATTCTCAGGGGTTAGTCAAGAAAAAACTGTCATATTACTACTATTGAAGAGGGATGTTGGTCACAAAAAATATGTCAAAAAGCATGTTTGACCCCCTCCTCCCATCCTCCCTTAGCAGGGTTCTGAAATCCTCATTTGTCCGGAAAATTAGCCTTAAAACAAAAAAACAGCGGCCCGGCAGTGGGCCGCTGTTTTTTTGTTTGTTCCCCTGGCTTACTTAAACAGCAGCGGAATGAACATCTTGATCACATCAAAGTTCAACGTGCTCACCAGATGCGCCTCGCTGGCATTTCGATTATTGAGCACACTGGCCACCGTTTTGGCCACTCCAGAGTTCAGGTCAGGCGCATCCACCGTTGCCGTGAAGGTGAAAGTTTCCATGTCCATCTCGTTGACCACGATCAGGTCGGTTCCCTTGGCGGGCGGTGTGCCCACTGCCGGCATACCATTGGCTGCATAATAATACGATTCGCCCATGGTGCCATCGGCGGTCTCCATGCCCACCGTCAGGCCGGTCGGCAGGGTGCCCAGGTCGCCGTAGGCAAACCAGATCTCATTGGTGCCGTCCTTCATCCACAGCTGCACGTTATAAGAAGCCACCGTGCCGTCGTAAGGCGACACATCCTGCCAGTCGAACACTGTGTAGGTGTCCGTGCCGTCCGTCGCGCCCCACAACACCCAGGCACCGGTCGGTTCAGCCAGGTAAAGATCGGCCCAGAATGGGGCAATGATGCTGTTAGGCAGGGCTGTGGATGGCAACAGCTTGTTATTAGAGCCAGAGCTCACGGTGGGGGCGCCAGGAACCATCCACCCGTTGGATGAGACCTTCAGGCGGTTGTAATGCACACCCATATAGTAGAAATCCAGGCCGGTGATGTTGAACACCACTTCGTCGCAGTCGGCGGTGTCACAGAAATCGCTCAGAACCAGGTCGTAAATGGGATTATTGACGTGATCCACATAAGAAGTGACCGTCACAGGCTCAATGCCCGCCACAACACCGGTCAAGGTGGCCTTGCCAGTCAGCAGATCATTGGCAAAGCTCAGACCCACAGTGGTGGTGCCGGGAACATAGGTCAGTGCCGGGTCCAGTACAATGGTAGCGTCAAAGGTGGTCGTGGTTGGGCTTGGGTTCGCCAGGGTCAGCGTATAAGTGACCATATCGCCCTTCCTGGCGGTGGCCGGGGTCACGCTGAAGCGGTGGTTGGGGGTGTTGGAGGCCGCCGCAAAGACCGCAATGGGCAGGCGGGCCGCCGGGTAGGCATCGCCGGCAGCCGTGAAGGTCACCCAGCCGAAGTACCAGGCATTTGCCGGCACGTTGCTCAGATCCACCGTCAGAGTATAGTCGGCTCCGTAACCTTCAGACAGGGTGAATGCCGTCCTGGAGAGGGCGGTGGAAGCCAGCGGGTGGTCCATCTTAACGGAAGCTGTCCACACCACATTGCTGCCAGCCACGCCGTGAACGGTGTTGCCAAAGGCGCAGTTCATCACGCACACGGCAGAAGCATGAGAGCCCTTGTCGAAGACCACGCCCGCATTGCCGGCTTTTTCAAGGTTCATGAAACCGCCGCCCATGTCAAAGGGGTCCGCGGGGGTCATGCCGTCCACCTTTTTGAGGTTCTGATCGGCGGTGCTCATCAGGGCCGTCTTGATCATGGCCGGGGTCCAATCGGGATGCTGCTGAATGAGCAGGGCAGCCGCGCCGGTCACCTGGGGGGCTGCCATGCTGGTGCCGCCCAGCAGGGCATAGTAGGGCGAGGGCGCATTCGGCACCAGAGCCGGAGAATAAGCCGAAAGGATATCCACACCTGGGGCTACTATATCTGGCTTGAGGATGTTCGGGTCGCCGTTGGGACCAATGCTCGAGAAATTGGCCAGGATATAAGGATCGGTGTCAAACTTCACCCAATCAGCAGAATATTCGCCGGGGGTGGGGGCGGCGCCCTGTGCATGGATCCAGTTGAGCAGGGCCACGGCGTCGCGGTTGCGCATGTTGGCTGAAGGAATGGTGGTCCCGTCCGCTGCTATATTGATAAATATGTTTACCTCTGGCGAGGTCACATCATTGTAAATAATGGCCGCCACAGCACCAGCTGCAGCAACGTTGTTGATTTTTTGAGTAAAGTCGCAGGCGCCGCGGCGAATGATGGCAATCTTTCCAGTCAGAGAGCCGGCCGTGGGCGGGTTGGTGGAGCAGGCCAGGTCCTTGCTGGCCAGGGTCGTGTTGGTGGCTACTTCGCCCACATCGGCCAGCGCCCCGCTGATGGTGGTGGTCACCACAGGGCCGGCCGGGTTGATTTCAATGTTTTGCAGTTCTGCGGTGACCGTTCCCGGGCCCAGCACGCTGATCACCGGGCTGTAACGCCGGCTGTTGGTGCTGGCGCCGACGGTGATGGCGGCTTCGGTGCAGCTCGGGCACTCAATGGAGTTGGCATCCGGGCCGCTGTTGCCAGCCGAGAAAACCACCACCACACCGGCTTCGTTAATGGCCGGAATGAGGGTGTCATAGAAAGAATCGTGCGGGTTGTTGCCAGCGCCGCCGCCCCATGAGTTGTTGATCACATCAGCGCCGTCTGCCACCGCCGCTTCCATGCCGGCTGAGAGCATCACATCCGTGCCAGAGCCGTTGGTGCTGCCATCAGCACGGATAATTTCAAACAGGCTTTTATACACCAGCAGGTAAGCCGCCGGAGCAACGCCGGATATTTCCGCGTTTTGATGCGTCGCAGAAATCACTTTGTTGCCAGCCGCGCCGCCCGCAGTGTGCGAACCGTGCCCACCAATATCCAGAGGACTCATCACTTCCTGCGGATTCAACACCGTCCCGCCCGAGAGCAGGCCGGGGTCAAAGAAATAGCGCGCCGCGATCACTTTGCCGTTGCACTGGAAATCCGGGTCACTGGCGTTGGTCACGCAGTAGCCCTTGGGGTAACCTGCGGGGGCAGTGAAACCCGTGCCGTCGAACATCGGGTTGGTGATGTCCAGACCGGTGTCCACATCGGCGATTTTAACACCCTTGCCGGCCTGTGATTCCCCGCCCAGTTTGGTCCACAGGGAAGCCGCCTTGACCAATTTAAGGCTGGTGTCCATGGTCACCGAGCGGATCTGGTTGGGGTAAATTTTGACCACCCCGTCCATCATGGCCAGACGGGTCAGTTCGCGCTCAGGCACCTGCATGGCCACGGCGTTCACCGTCAGTTGGTACGATTGCAGCACATCCACATCAGAGATGGCTGTGTTCACCTGGTAGACAAAATCCTTCTGGATGTCCTGCAGGTAGGCCTGGTAAGCCCTGGTGTCGGCAGAGGCCATATCCAGTTTGACCTTTCCAGTGGCCTTGGGGCTGGTGGCGCGCAAATCGGCAATGCCGCCGCGGTAGGTGGCCACAGCCGGCTGCGAAAGCTGCACAATCACCGAAATTTTACCGTCCGCCGTGCGAATGGCGTTTTTCAGGCTGGCTTCATCATAGACCTTTTCCACCTGAAGGCTCACTTTTTCCTGTATATCGACCGGGGTCAGGCCATCCGGAGCAGGAGGCTGAGCTGCAGCCACGGAGGAAAACAACAGGGCAGCAATGATAACGATCGAAGAAATCAGGGTGAACTTCTTTTTCATTCCGTTTCTCATCCTTTTTTGTGCAATGGGTATTTCTGAAAAATGACGACGGCAGCGGCAAGGGCTGCTTCCCCATTCTGACGCCCTGCCTGGCAATACAACGCATGTCTCAATCAATCACCTCCTGCAAAAAAGAATAGGCGAACACTCACCCTTCCCTGAAAAAATGGACTGGATTTATTAAGGGTATAAAAAGCTCCGCCGGCATGCAATTGCAATTTGTAACCGGCCCATCATACCCGGGCTAAAGATCACCCCTCTTAAGGATTGCTCCTGAATAATGGCATCCGCCTGCAAAACAGAAAAACATCCCGCTCAAAGGACTCTCCGGCCTGTGTTATAATTTTTGTGCATGTTAAACTCATCGGAACTCAGCGAACGCGAATTGGAAATCCTGCGCCTGGTGGCCAGCGGGGCCAGCAACAAGGAAATTGCCCAGGATCTGTGCATCAGCCTGAACACGGTCAAAGTGCACCTGCGCAATATCTTTGACAAGACAGGCGTCTCCTCGCGCACCGAGGCGGCGTTGTATGCCATGCGCATGGGGTGGGTGGCCGCCCCCGGAGAAGCTGGCCTGTCGGCCAATGCGCCGGCTGCTGAAGCGCCGCCCTCTTCCATAATAATTGAGCCACCCGCCGAACCGCCCGCTGTGCGTGCGGAGGAAAACCTGCCGTCTCTGAATGGTTCTCTTCCATCCACTGCAAAGCGAGGATCGCCCTGGCTGTGGGCGCTCGCGGCTGCCGGCCTGCTGCTGGTTTTGCTGAATATTTTGCCCGGCTGGCTGCCCCCTGCCATCACGCCCACCCCAGCTGCATCATCCACCGCCAAGCCAGCTGGTCTTTCAGGCCAGGCAACCCCCACCCCCATTGTGCGCTGGTCCAAACGGGCTGAGGTGCCCGAAAGCTGCGCGCCCATGGCTGGCACTGCCTATGCCGGCAACCTGTATGTCTTTTGCGAGGCCAGTTCGGCTGCCTGGCGTTACCAGCCCGAAGACGACGTCTGGCAGGCCCTGGCCTCCGCCCCGGTCAAACTGGCCGGCGCCTCTGCCGCCCTGGCTGGCGAAAAGATCTACCTGCCTGGTGGAGAAAATGACGGGCAGGGGCTGCAAACCCTTTACATTTACAATCCGCGCCACAACGCCTGGACGCAGGGCAAATCGCTGCCCCAGCCGGTCAGCGGCTATGCCCTGGCTTCTTTCGAAGGGCGCCTCTATCTGTTTGGCGGCAGCGTCAATGGAAAAATATCTGATCAGGTGCTGGTCTATGATCCCGCCGCGGATACCTGGCAGACCCGCGCCCCTCTTGCCCGCCCCCTGCTGCATGCGCGGGCCGCCAGCCTGAACGGCCAGATGATCCTCATTGGCGGTGAAGACGCCAGCGGGCCTGTAAAATCCTGCCAGGTTTATCTGCCGGCGCGTGAAGACAGCGGCGAAACCGCCTGGCAGCCCTGCGCAGACCTGCCCCAGCCGCGCAGCATCTTTGGTCTCACCACCCTGGCCGATGCCCTCTACCTGATCAGCCCGGGCGAAACCCTGCTGGCGCTGCAGTACCTGCCCCAATATGATTCCTGGCGCGGCATTCCCTACCCCACCCAGCCGGGCGCCGGTTCACCCCTGCTGCTGGCCGAAGGCGATTTTATTCACTTCTTCAGCACGCAAAAAGACGCCTCACACCAGGTTTACCAGGCCATTTTCCGCGTGGATATGCCCATTATTCGATAATCACCCCAAAGTATTATTGCCTGAATCTGCCTCTTTTGGGATAATAGAACCGTAAGTAACCCCTATCATTTTGAAAGGATGTCGCTATGAAGAAACTTTCCCTCATTTTGCTCGTGGCTGTGCTCACCATCGGTCTGGTTGGCAATGCCTTCGCTGAAGCCCCCGCCCCCGGTGGCCCCTTCAGCACCGCCTTCACCATCCAGAACACCTCTGGCGGCGCTGCCAACTGCTCGTTCGTGCTCTATGACAGCACGGGCGCCAGCAAATACACCAGCTCTCCCATCGCCATGGCGGCTGATGCGAGCTCCTTCGTGTATGTTCCCTCCCTCTCTGTGGATAGCGGCAGCTATTCCGGCGTCGTCTCCTGCGATGCCCCCGTGGCCGCCATCGTGAACTTCAGCTCCACCATCAGCGGCGCCAGCCATGCCGGCGTCGGTGCAGCTGCAGCCACCTGGTACGTCCCCGTTGTGTACGATAACTACTACAACTTCTACACCAACTTCTACGTCCAGAACGCCACTGCCAGCCCCGTGGACATCACCATCTCCTACTACGCCCCCGGTTCAGCCACCCCTGTGACCACTGAAACCGCCACGGCCGTCCCCGGCTACGCCACCCACATCTTCCAGCAGGAAGGCAACGCCACCCTCGCCAATAATGTGTCCTACTCTGCCAAGATCACGGCGACCGGCAACGTGGCCGCCATCGTCAACATCTACGGTAAAAGCACTGCCAACGGCCAGGTCTACTCCTTCAATGCCTTCACCGCCGGCTCCAAGACCGCCTACGTGCCCCAGCTGATGAAGAATTACTACGGCTATAACACCGCCCTGACCGTGCAGAACATCAGCGCTGTGGATGCCACCGTCACCGTGACCTACGGCAACGGCGCCACCGCTGAAAATGCTGTGATCGCGGCCTACTCTTCCAAGCTGTTCTACACCCCCAACAACACCAGCTTCCCCTCAGGCGCAACCGGCATCTCCGGCGCCACCATCACCTCGGTCGGTGGTGACATCGTCGCCGTCGTGAACGAATCAGATGGCTACAACCGCGCGGCCACCTACGCTGGCTTCACCACCGGCACCAGCAAAGTCTTCGCTCCCATCGTGATGAAGCGCTACTACGGCTACAACACCTCCATCGTCTGCCAGAACGTCGGCACCACCGATACCGTCGCCACCCTGTCCTACACCGCTGGCGGCCTCTCACACACCGTGGTTTCCCCGACCCTGGCCCAGGGCGCGACCTACATGTTCTACCAGCCCTCTGACGGCAGCCTGCCCAACAGCTACAACGGTTCCGCAGTCATCAATGCCTCAGCCTCTGGCAAGATCATCTGCACCGTGAACGAAAACCAGAACGAAGCTCCCCAGGCCACCCAGATCATGGATCAGCTCTTCTCCTACAACGGCATCAACCAATAGTTCTTGCCCGCTCAAACAAAAGTCAAAGGCCGCTGGGCAACCGGCGGCCTTTCTTATGTCATCAGTCCAATGCAGTTTCATTGGATAAGGATCTTTATGAAGCGTTCTTTCTTTCTCCTGATTGTCTTTGCCCTTCTTCTGACCGCCTGCGCTGCGCCGACGGCTGCCCCCACTCAGGCTGTTCAACCCGCTCCCACCCTCGATCCCTCTCTGCCTTACCCGCCTGCGGTCACAACCACCCCCCATTACCCCACCCCGGCCTACCCGGCCGCCCCGCAAACCGAACGGGTGTTCCCCACGGAAGTGCCCCCCGCGCCCGATGCCAATACCGGCGTCATCACTGGCCGCCTGCTGGATATTCAGACCAATGCCAGCATCACCAATGTGATGGTGGCTGTCGGCAATATTGTCTATCTGACGCCCGGCCCCGATTACGTGGTTTCAATGGATGAAAAAGTTGCCCCGCGCGGCAGCACGGACCCCGAAGGCCGCTTTACCATCGGCGGCATCACCCCCGGCCGCTACGTGCTGCTGATCTGGACCCCGCATCACACCACCGCTGTGCTCGACCCCTCCACCCGCCAGCTGCGCATGATTGATGTCCCCGCCGGCGTGGTCACCGACCTGGGCGATATTTTTGGCGATAAGCCCAATTAAATGATCGTTCTCGAGCGGAAAAATTTCACTCCCTGTCTTCGGACAGGGAGTTTTGTTTTTCGCGGGCCAGGCCGCGCCGGTGCATCCATTCGCCAAACCCCCAGCCCGCCAGCCCCCAGATCACATCTGCCAGAGTGAAGGCCAGACGAATCAGCACCCCAATCACCAGGCCGGTGGTGGCCGGCAGATACGGCCCCAGCACCATCACAAAGGTCAGTTCGCGAATGCCCAGCCCGGCCGGCACAAAGACGATCAGGTAACTGATGGCCGCGGCAATGGCCCAGGCATTCAAAGCCAGCGAAAACGTCAGCGAAGCCGCGCCGCCAGCCTGGCCGTAAAGCAGCAAAATCCACGCGCCCAGCAGCAGGCAGCCGGCATAGCTGCCCAGCCACAGCAGGGCCTGGCCCAGGTCGTGCCGCCAGCCCAGCTTTGCCCCGGCCTGGTCGCGCACCCAGATCACCGAAATGACCACTGCGGCCGCCATGGCCAGAAGCGAAAGCAGCCAGCCCAGCAGCGGCGGGAAATCTGCCAGCCCGGGCAGCAAAAAACTGGTCGAAACCAGCACAATGAGAATGATCTCCAAAAAATTGGCAATCATCACCGTGCGGGTGGGCACCTGTGTGGAGGTATTGTAGAGGCTGGCGCGGCCCACCCAGTGCCACACCCCGCCCGGCAGGCGCTTCATCACCACAATGCGGGCAAAAATGGCAAAATCAAGCCAGCCCGCCTTGCGCTGAAACGAGAGCAGGCGCGTCCAGGCGAAATATTGCAGGCCCAGCGAGAGCATATATAGAATCATCACCCCCACGGTGGCCGGCAGGAAGGGCAGCCAGTCGATCTCAAACAGCGCCTGGCCGTCTCTCACCAGCAGCCAGATGATATACACAAAAGCGGCCCCCATCAGCAGTCGCCCCAGCCACTGCAGCGCGGTTTTCACCCGCTGATCGAGGCTGCGCCATTTATCCATCCAGCTTTGCAGCAGATCCCGCAGGGTTTTCATGCTTTTTTCTGCGCCACAACGGTGATCAGGGTGTTCAATCCCATTCTTTCCAGCAGACCCAGCGGCAGCATCAGCCCCAGCCGCGAAACCGGTGAGCGGTACAGCCACAGCAGGCCGTTCCCCAGCCTGCGCTGAGGTTCAGGCCAGCTCTTCACCCAGTAGTTCAGCGTCTCTTCAAGGGCAAAATGGCTCGAAGGCGAACCTTCCAACCCGGCCACGCGGAAACCCAGGTCGTTCAAAATGGTCTTCATCACCTTGCGGGGGAATAAATACAGATGGCGCGGCAGTTCCCAGCCCAGCCAGTAGCGGCCAAAGACATGCCGCTCCCAGCCTTCCAGGTTCGGGATGGTGAGGAACAGGTAGCCTCCCGGCTTCAGCAGGCGGTGGCAGCGGCGCAGATCCTGAATGGGCGAATCGAGATGTTCCAGCACATTCCACAGCGTCAGGACGTCATAATGACCCTCAGGCAGGTTCGCTTCGTTAAACTGGCCGTCGTGAATGGTCAGGTTGAGCGAGCGGCGCACATAATCGGCCATGCCGGCCGTCGGCTCCAGGCCTTCCAGTTCCCATTTGCCGCGGCGCTGCGCTTCTTCCAAAAAACGCCCGCTGCCGCAGCCCACATCCAGCAGGCGGCCTTCAGGGCAGCGGCGCGCCACGCAGCTCACCCGCTTGGCCGGCCCCATGCGCTTGATGCGCTGCTGCCATTCAGGGTATTCGCGGATCAGCGGCACATAGGTGGTGTATCCTTCGTAATAATGAGCCAGCGAATCCCATGTCAGGCGCGGATTCTGGCGGATCAGACCGCACTTTTTACAGCGCACCATGCGAAATTGCCCGGGCAGGTCAAGCTGGCGGTCAGGGCCTTCCAGCACCAGGTCGCCGTCCGTTTCGCCGCACCAATCACAGGCGCAGGGCACAAAATTCAGGGGGAATGATGTCCGGGCGCTCATGCCGGTTCATCATCCTGGGCCATTGTGGAAGCCACATCCGGGTAATCTTCCAGCGGCGAGTGGAAACCTTCCCGCAAACCCTGCAAATAAACGCCCAGGAAGCGCAGGTTGCCCTTCCAGAGAATTTCGCGCAGCATGATGTAGCTGAGATGGATGGGCAGAGACAGCCAGGTGGGCCGCCCGTGACGCCGGTAAAAGCGCACTGTGCTGGCCGCCGCCACCCGCCAGAACAGCGGCGAGGTGGGCTGGGTGGTGCGCGAAACCTTGTGCCAGAAGGCCGCGCGCGGGTCCAGCCAGATGTTCAGGCCCAGCTCGCGCACCCGTTCGCAGAAATCCCAGTCATCGTACCAGAAGAAATACCCCGGATCAAACAGGCCGGCCTTTTCAAAAGCCCGCCGGTGGATCAACAGGCCGCACCCAGGCGCGTATTCGATGCGCCGCGCCTCGTTGCCCAGCGACTGCGGCCGGCGGTCATTGTTGATGATGGCCGGCGGGAAACGGCGGTAATACCCCCCGTTGGACCAGATTTGCTCAGGCTGGGCCTGCGCGGGCAGCGGCGGATATTGCCCAGCGGCCGGATAATTGGCCCCTTCGGGGTAATAGAAAATGCGCGGCATCACCACGGCGCAGGCCGGGTCAGCCTCGGCGGTTTTTAACAGGGTGGGCAGCAGGTCAGGCGCCACCACGGTGTCGTTGTTGACCATGAAAATATAGTCGCAGCCCTGCTGCAGGGCGCGGGCAAAGCCCACATTGTAGCCCGCCGGCACCCCCAGGTTGCGCGGATTTTCAATCACTTCCACATCCGGAAATTCCTGGCGCACTTTGGCCGGCGTGCCGTCGCTGGAGCCGTTATCCACCAGGATGATGTGGGTTTGCGGGCCATGCTGCAAGGAAAGCAGGCACTCGCGGGTATCTTCATAGTGGTTGAAAGTCAGAATAACCGTGGACACTTTGGGCTGCAATTTCACCTCCGCGGGTTGAACCGCTGGAGCGGCGGCGGGCGCCAGTTCGGGCTGGCGCGCCAGCAAGGTTTCCACCGTGCGGGCGGCTGCGCTGAAGTTATCATCCAGCTCGCGGTGGCGAAATTCCGCCGCGCGCCCCACCACATACAAGTTCTGAACCTGGTTCAGCGCGGTTTGCACTTTTTTCAGCGTTTCGCTGTGAGTCTGGTCGTACACCGGGTACGCAAATTCTTCGCGCACCACCAGCCGGTCAAGCACCTCGTTTTCCTTGATCAGCCCCATGCGCACCAAATCGGCCGCCACTTTTGCCGCAGGATCCGCATGCTGCTGGGTCACTTCAGCGCACAGCACGCTGGTGTCGGCGGGGGTATCCACGGCGCTCATGTTCTTGAATTCCACCATGCGGTTGATGCACACATCGGCGTCGGTGAAATAGATCCAGTGATTTTCCGTCACCTGGGGGCGGTTGATCAGCAGATAAACCGCATCCACTTTCTGAAAATGCAGGGGATAATTTTGACCCAGCAGGCGGCCGGTGAGGGTGAGCGGCAGAGTGGAAATCACTCCATCCACTTCCAGGCGGTCTTCAGCGTCATTCCGTTTATACCGCACGGTTTCAATACGCTGGCCGTCGGCTGAAAAATCGCAGCCCAGCACCTGGGTTTCAAGCCACACCTGTTCCTTGATTTTCTCGTACAGGCTGTTGACAATGGCCCCATACCCCCCCTGCACGGGGTAATAGAAATAGGAAAATTTGTTATGCGTGCTTTTGCGCAGTTTATCAAACGGGCTGGCCAGGCGCACCTTCTGCCGCGCCCACAGCACCGAGATCTGGCTGCCTGGAATGCCAAAGAGTTTTTCCGTGTAAGGCTGGAAGAAAGCCTGGTATAAACTGCGCCCATATTTGCGCAGCACAAAATTTTCAAAATTTTCTTCCGGCAGGTCGCGCGGGCGGTTCAGATACGACCATACCAGCTCCCATTTTTTCGGCAGCGGCAGCCAGCCGATCAGCTCGTTCACATCCAGTGGATCGCGCATCCAGCGGCCGCCCAGGTAAAGCCTGCTGCGGCGGATCTGCCGGCTCATGGGGGTCAGGCTGAGCAGAGCCTGCAGCACTTTCTCATCATTGCTGAACAGGCGGTGCGCGGCAAAATCGCACCAGAAATCATGCCAGCGAAAGCTGCGTGCCATGCCGCCGGGGATGGCCTGTTTTTCAAGGATCACAAAATCCACACCCTGCTGTTTCAGAAACCAGCCGGCGCTCAGGCCGGCAATGCCACCGCCAAGAATTGCAATCTTTCTCATGTCTTCCCAGTTATTTGTAGAATGAACGTCCTGGCAATTATATCATCCAATATCGGTGCGCGTTGCATCCGTAAAATGAAACGCGCGCTGCACCGTCTTTTCTTTGACGGCAAAATGGGTGATATTCTCCTTCCAGCCAGGCAGAAAGGTGAGCAGAAGCTTCTTCGCCAGCTTGGAAAGCCAGCGCCGCTTTGAAACCTGCAAATCCACATCGCTGAAATACACCTGGCGCTCCACACGGTAACCCATGCGTTCCAGCATCTCGCGCATTTCCGCGCCGTCATATTCGCGCCAGTGCAGCCCCACAATCATCTGATACCCCGGTTCGAGCTGGATGAAAAAATCGTTCACCGGGTTGTGAATGGATCGCCCACGCGCCATTTTCAGGCGGTTTTTCCACGAGGCAATGTTGGGGTGGCTGAGGTAAAACAGCGACCCCAAACTGCCCATGCGGTTGAATTCCTGCAGCATCGGCAGCGGGTTGAAATTAAGATGCTCGATCACCTCGCAGCAGATGATGATGTCAAAACTGCCATCGGCATAGGGCAGCGGGGTGTGGCGCAGGTTCAGCCCCTGGCAGCGGATGCCGGCTTTTTCAAAACGCGCCCGCAGGCCGGAATGCGCCATAAATTCGGGAATGTCCGTCGCCTCCACCGTATAGCCCAGGCGCGCCAGGCACAGGCTCACCACGCCCAAAAAGGCCCCCACCTCCAGCACGCGCGCCGGAGCCGGCCTGAATGCCAGGATATCCTCCAGGGTGCGCACATAAGTCGGCGCCAGCTGCTGCAAATACAGATCCACATCGGCCGTGCTGTTCACCTGCAAAATATCCAGCGGGTCGCGCACATAGCCGGCAATCACATCGCTGACCAGGGCGGCAATTTCTTTTCGCTCCATGTTCACCTCTTCCGCAGGGCGCTCACCGCCCCCAAACACCAGATCCATTTGCTGAGCAGCACCACCGGCAGGGTGGCCAGGTCGGCCAGGGCGCGTTTTTCACGCAGGAAAATTTTTGCGGTCACGCCTGCCGCCACCAGCGGCGAAAGCAGCAGCAGGCTGCGCCAGTCGCGCATCCAGCCGGGGGTGCGCATCACCTCGCGGTAACGCGGGTCCAGCCGGATGGTGTAACGGCCGTGTTCGTGGTCGTGGCGCAGCAGCGCCCCCAGGCTGTGGCGCAGCGGGCAGTGGGTGACGGCCGCGCGCGGTTCAAAGTGCAGGCTGTATCCGGCCAGGCGCAGGCGCAGGCATAAATCTGAATCTTCCCCGGCCGGGCGGGTCTCGTCAAACAGGCCCACCTTTTCCAGCGCGCTGCGCCGAATGGCCAGGTTGAGGCTGGGAAGCTGCTCTTTCATTCCGACGGGCTGGCTGACAAAATAATCGTGCAGGCTGATGAGGTTATCACACCATGATAAATATGGGCTGCGCCGGGTAATCACCCCGCCCCCCACCACATCCACGCCCGGCCGGCTCAGAGCATCGGCCAGGCGGCTCAGCCAGTCTGGCTCAGCCAGACAGTCCGAATCGATGAAAGCCAGCGCCTCGCCGCGCGCGGCTGCGATGCCGCGGTTGCGGTTGGCGCCGGGCGGCAAGGGCCGCTCCAACTGCACAAAGCGCACCCGCGCATCCGTCACTGCCGGCCAGCCGGCTTCCTGCCCGGCCGCGATGATTTCATAAGAACCGGAATAATCCTGCTTCAGCAGGGCCGCCAGGCAGGCGGCCAGCCCGGGGCTGTTGAGGGTGGGAATGATCACAGAAAAGAAAATCATGCCGCCAGCGCCTCCACGGCCTTCACCAGTTCATCCCAGCTGGCACGGGCCACCCGCGCCGCCACCTCGGGGCCGGGGGCTGGCACCTGCAGCAGGCTTTGAATGGCTTCGGCCAGGGCTGCCGGGTTCGCCGGCGGCACCACGCGCAGCCCGGCGGTCATTTCAGGGGCCAGGGGTTCCTCAATGGTCTCAGAGATCACCAGGCGCGTGCCGTAGCTCATCGCCATTTTTACGACGCCGCTCTGGGTGCCGCCGGTGTAGGCTGCAGCGCAAATATCCGCCGCCGAGAAAACCACGCCCACCTCTTCGTTGGGAATGTAACGGTCATCGAGGTGCACCAGATCCTGCAAGCCCAGCTCGCTGATCTGCCGCTGGCAGGCTGCCTTGCCGGACCAAAACTCCCCCGCCACCATCACCTGCACCGGCTGACCCTGGTCGCGCAGGGCGGCCGCCGCCGCCAGCAGATGTTCCAGGCCCTTATAAGGGCGCACCAGCCCAAAGGATAAGATCACGGGCAGGTCAGGGCGCAGGCCCAGGCGTGTGCGGGCCTCCGCCTGCGGCACGGCCGCCGAAGCCAGCATATCATGCACCGGCAGCGGGCAGCTCACCGTGCGCCGCCCCGGCAGCAGAGATAAAAGCCGTTCCTTCTGGCTGGCAGAATGCACCAGAAAGCGGTCGGTCTGACCCAGGGCCAGCCGCGCCAGCAGCTTATCCCACGGGCGAGCTTCGTGTGGCATGACATTGTGAATGGAAAAGGCCATGTTGCAGCTGCGCCGCCCCATCGCCGCCAGCAGCCCCCGGTAAGCCGGCGCCCAAAAGGTCACCCACCACTGCACCACCAGCAAATCGGGCGCAAAAGTGCGGATAGCCTGCGCCGTCTTCAACCACGTCCAGGGGTAAAGCGGATCCAGCAGGTAATGCGCCGGAATGGGCTGGTAGGGCTGGCCCAGATCTCTATCGCTCTTGCCGGGGTAAAGAAAGGCCGGGTACTGGCGGGAAAACGAAAAAGCCTCGGCCTGGTGTCCCGCCTGGATCAGGTGGTGGGTCAGGGAGGTGGTGTATTGGGCAATGCCGCCGCGATAGGGGTAAACCGGGCCAACCAGGGCAATTCGCATGGCTGCGGTATTATAGCATTTTTTATGTAGAGAGTCCAAGCACACAGGCTTTTTAGCTGCCGCAAACACCGTCAAATTTTGCCCGTTCTGAAAAATGAGGGTAAAATAAACCCATGACCTTTTCTTCCCTGCATTCCGGGCTGCGCCCTTTGCACCGCGCCCGCGACCTGATGGCCGTGGCCAACCTGATCGAGCTGTGCTTTGCCTCCACCATGGACGCCGACGGGCGGCTTTACCTGCAGCAAATGCGCGAGACCGCTCGCGAAGCCGCCGCCATGGATTGGGCGGTTTCAGGGCTTGAACAGGCGGCCGGCGTGCCGCTGGAAGGCTTCGTCTGGGAAGAAGACGGCCGCCTGGTTGGCAACCTGACCCTGATTGCCCTGCGGCGCATGAACCGGCGCGTGTTTTTTGTGGCCAATGTGGCCGTGCACCCCGATTACCGCCGCCACGGCATTGGCCGCAAGCTCACCCAGGCCGCCATTGATTACACCCGCGCGTTTGGCGCCTGGGAAACCTGGCTGCAGGTGCGCGCTGAAAACACACCCGCCGTCCGGCTGTACGAAAGCCTGGGGTTCGCCACCGTGGCGGCGCGCTCAGCCTGGGTTTCAGGGCTGGCCCAACCGCGCCCGCTGCAGCCGCGCGCCCTGGTCAGCAGCCGCGCCGCCGTTGATTGGCCGCGCCAGCGGGAATGGCTGCGCGAGACCTATCCCGACCATCTCACCTGGCACCTGCCCCTTAACATTGATTCCTTCCAGCCCAGTTTTCTGCGCGACCTGATGCACACCTTTGACGGCTCGCGCCCGGTGCACTGGTCAGCGCGCATGGGCAGCGCCCTGCTGGGTCTGCTCACCCTCGAAGCCTCGCGCCTATCCACCGATAACCTCTGGCTGGCCGCTCCGGCGTACAACGCCGTGGATGCCATTCTGACCCTGGTGCCGCATGCTTTGCAAAACCTGCGCAGCGGCCGCCAGGTCACCCTGAACTTTCCCGCCGGGCAGTGTGAATCTGCCCTGCAGGCGGTTGGTTTGACCCTGCACCAGACCCTGGTGTGGATGAAAATCGTCTTGTAAAAATTTGTTTTTCAGAAAGGAATTTTATGAAGAAATTTATCATCCGCATGGCCATCAATGCGGTCGCATTTTATGTGGCGCTGGCGGTGCTGAGCAACCACGGCATCAATCCCCAGAGCGAGGACTGGTACTCTTACCTGCTGCTGGCCCTCATTTTTGGCGCCATCAATGCCACAGTGCGCCCGCTGTTGATGTTCCTCACCTGCCCGCTGATTGTTCTGACGCTGGGCCTGGGCACTTTGCTGGTCAACACCCTCATGTTCTACCTGGCAGGGCTGGCCGGCTCCTATTTCCAGGTTGGTTTCAGCGTCGATGGCTTTTGGCCGGCCTTTTTAGGCGCGCTGATCGTCAGTGTGGTGAGCGTGGTGCTGAGCGTCTTCCTCAAAGATGAGATGGAAGGCCGCCGCAAGAGCAAAAAACGCCACTAACGTCCTCATTCATGATATTTGTCATGGCATTTATTACCCGCCTGCCATATACAGACGGTATCTCTTTGCTGTTATAATACGCTTATGACCAAACTATCTTTAGCCGAAGTCGAACATATCGCTCAACTGGCCCGCCTTGAGCTGACCGCCGAGGAAAAAGCCCGCTATTCCGAACAGCTTTCCGCCATTCTGGAACATGCTGCCCGCCTGCAAGAGCTGGATACCTCTGATATTCCGCCCACTTCCAGCGTGCTGCCCACCCGCAGTGTGCTGCGCCCCGATGTGGCCCGTCCTGGCCTGACCCCGGACGAACTGCTGAGCAACGCCCCCCGCGCCGAACAAAACCAGTTCCGCGTGCCGCCGATCCTGGAGTAAATCATGACCGACCTCACCGACCTGACTGTGCTCGATGCCCTTCAGGCGCTGCGTTCCGGACAGGTTTCAAGCCGCGAACTGACACAGGCCTGCCTGGACCGCATTAGCCGCCTTGAGCCGGCAATCCGCGCTTTTATCACCCTGACCCCTGAACTGGCCCTGCAGCAGGCTGACGAAGCCGACCGCAAGCTGGCCGCCGCCCGCCGCGGCAGCGCCAATTTTGCCCCCCTGCTGGGGCTGCCCCTGGCCGTCAAGGATGTACTCACCGTCAAAGGCGTGCGCTGCACCTGCGGCTCGCGCATTCTTGAAAACTTTGTGCCGCCGTTCAACGCCACCGTCATCGAAAGGCTGCTGGCAGCGGGCGTGGTGGTGCTGGGCAAAACCAATATGGACGAATTTGCCATGGGCTCTTCCACCGAAAATTCGGCCTACGGCCCCACCCGCAACCCCTGGAACCTGGAACATGTCCCCGGCGGTTCGTCCGGCGGCAGCGCCGCGGCCGTGGCCGCGCACATGGCCCCGGCGGCCCTCGGCTCTGATACCGGCGGCAGCGTGCGCCAGCCAGCTTCTTACTGCGGCATCAGCGGTCTCAAGCCCACCTACGGGCGCTTTTCACGCTACGGTCTGGTGGCCTACGGCTCTTCGCTGGATACGGTGGGCATCTTTGCCCGCACCGTGGCTGATGTGGCCGCCCTCTTCCCGGTGATGGCCGGGATGGACCCCCTGGATGCCACCTCCATGGACCTGCCGGTGCCCGATACCACCCTCAGCGCTTCCGCCGACCTCAAAGGCATGCGCATTGGCCTGCCCGCGGAATACTTCATTGACGGCATGCAGCCGGCGGTGGAAAACCTGGTGCGCCAGGCCATCGAAACCCTGCACAGTCTGGGCGCCGAAATCATCCCCATCAGCCTGCCCCACACTGAATATGCCCTGCCGGTCTATTACCTGATTGCCCCCGCCGAAGCCTCGGCCAACCTGGCCCGCTACGACGGCATCCGCTTTGGCTTCAGCCAGCAGGAAGACGAAATGTGGGCTATCTTCCGCGAATCACGCGGCGGCGGCTTCGGCCAGGAGGTCAAGCGGCGCATCATGCTCGGCACCTACGCCCTCTCTGCCGGTTATTATGACGCTTACTACGGACGCGCGCAAAAAGTGCGCACCCTGATCAAACGCGATTTTGAAAAAGCCTTCGAAAGCGTGGATGCCGTGGCTGCCCCTGTGGCGCCCAGCTCGGCCTTCCGCCTGGGCGAACACACCGATGATCCCATCGCCATGTACCTCGAAGATGTCTTCACCCTGCCCGCCAACCTGGCAGGGGTGCCCGGCCTGGCTTTCCCGGTCGGCTTTGACGGCAGCAGCATGCCTGTGGGCATGCAGTTGATGGGCCGCCATTACCGCGAAGACCAGCTCTTCAAAATTGCCCATGCCTATCAGCAGGTGACGGACTGGCACCGCCGCTCACCGCAACTTGCCTGAACCTGGAGAAACCCAAATGTTCACCTCACCTTCGACCTCTGAATTGATGAACTGGACCTGGGCCGATTTCGAGCCGCGCTACCAGCAGCTCCAAAAGGCCGAACTGAACAGCGCCAACCTCGCTGACTGGATTGGGGGCTGGTCCAACACGCGGTCATGCCTGCTGGAAATGCAGAACCGCCTGTACTCGGCCAACACCGTCAATACAGCCGATGCGGAGATTGAGGCGAAATACAAGGCTTACCTGGACGATATTTACCCCAAGGCCATGGCCGCAGAGCAAACCCTCAAAGAAAAGCTGCTGGCCAGCGGCCTGGAACCCGCCGGGTTTGAAATTCCCCTGCGCAACATGCGCGCCGAAGCCGAACTTTTCCGCACCGAAAACCTGCCCCTGCTGGCCCAGGAGCAAAAACTGGTCATGGAACATGACAAAATTACCGGCTCGCAAACCGTGATGTGGGAAGGCGAAGAACGCACCCTCGACCAGATGATCCCCGTGCGCATGAACCCCGACCGTCCGGTGCGCGAAAAAGCCTGGCGCATGGTGGCCGAGCGCGTGCTGGCCGACCGTGAAGCTCTGAACAAGCTCTGGCACGAGTTCTTTGACCTGCGCATGCAAATTGCCCGCAACACCGGCATGGAATGCTACCGCGATTACCGCTGGAAGAATTACATGCGCTTCGATTACACCCCCGCCGACTGCCGCAGCTTCCACCAGGCCATTGAAGCCGTGGTGGTGCCGGCCGCCAGCCGCATCTATGCCCGCCGCAAGGAACGCCTAGGCGTGGACAGCCTGCGTCCCTGGGATCTGGATGTGGACCCCTTCAGCCGCCAGCCCCTGCGCCCCTACCAGGATACCCCCGCATTCATCGCCAAAACCGCCGCCATTTTCCATAAGGTGGATCCTGTTCTGGGTGAGCATTTTGAAGTGATGCGCAAGGAAGGTCTGCTGGACCTGGAAAGCCGCAAAAACAAGGCTCACGGCGGCTACTGCATCGATTACCCCCTGGTGCGCCTGCCGTTTATCTTCATGAACGCGGTGGGCCTGCACGATAACGTGCAAACCCTGCTGCACGAAGGCGGCCATGCCTTCCATGTGTTTGAGAGCCGCGGCCTGCCCTACGTTCAGCAGTGCGATGTGACCATGGAAATCGCCGAAGTGGCTTCCATGGCCATGGAACTGCTGGCTGCGCCCTACCTCACCGCCGACCAGGGTGGTTTTTACACCCCGGCCGAGGCCGCCCGCGCGCGCATCGAACATCTCGAAGGCAACATCCTCTTCTGGCCGTACATGGCCGTGGTGGATGCCTTCCAGCATTGGGCCTATGAAAACCCGGCCCAGGCCGTCATTCCGGCGGAATGTGACGCGGTCTGGAAAGACCTGACCCTGCGCTTCATGCCTGGCATTGATTGGAGCGGGCTCGATGATGTGCTGGCAACCGGCTGGCACCGCAAGTCGCATATTTACCAGGTGCCCTTCTACTACGTGGAATACGGCCTGGCCGAGCTGGGCGCGGTGCAGATCTGGCGCAATGCGCTGAAAGATCAGGCCGGCGCCGTGGCCAGCTACCGCCGCGCCCTGGCGCTGGGCGGCACCCGCCCCCTGCCGCAGCTTTACGAAGCGGCCGGCGCGCGCCTGGCCTTCGATGAAAAAACGCTGAATGAGGCCGTGACCCTGATGGAAACGACCATCCTCGATCTGGAGAAAGTGCAATGAGCGAAACGTTAAAAATCGCCATCCCCATGGCGGGCCTGGGCACGCGCCTGCGTCCCCTCACCTGGAGCCGCCCCAAACCGCTGGTGGCTCTGGCAGGACGCACCGTGCTGGATTACATTCTGGATATGTTCAAAACCGTGCCTGATCCCGATCATGTGGAATTTGTCTTCATACTCGGCCAGCGCGGCGAACTGATTCAGGAACACATGGAACGCACCTACCCGAATGTGAAGGTGAGCTATGTGGTGCAGAAGGAAATGCGCGGCCAATCAGATGCCCTCTACCTGGCCCGCGAATATCTGCACGGCCCGATGATCATGGCTTTTGCCGACACCCTGATCGAAACCGATTTCTCCTTTCTGAAAAATGAAACCAGCGACGGCGTGGCCTGGGTGAAGCCCATGCCCGATCCGCGCCGCTTTGGCGTGGCCGAGCTGGATATGAACGGCTGGATTTCGCGCCTGATTGAAAAGCCCCAGGATATCAGCAACAACCTGGTGGTGGTGGGCTTCTATTACTTCAAGGAAGGCGAAGCCCTGGTAGGCGCCATCGAAGAGCAAATGCGCCGCGGCATCACCCTCAAGGGCGAATATTTCCTGGCCGATGCGCTGAACATTTTGATCGAAAAGGGCGCGAAACTGCGCACCCACAATGTGTCCACCTGGCTGGACGCCGGCACGCCCGACGCCCTGCTGGAAACCAACCGCCACCTGCTGGAACACGGTCAGGCCAACACCGAACGCATGAGCGCATGCTGCAAAGACACCCTCATCATCCCGCCCGTCTATATTGACCCCACCGCCGAAGTCTCCCGTTCCATCATCGGCCCCCATGTTTCTTTGAGCGCTGGCTGCCAGATCCATGAAAGCGTGCTCAGCAACAGCATTGTGGATGAATGCGCCCAGGTCACCAGCAGCGTGCTGACCAATTCCATCCTTGGCAGCAATGTCACGGTCAGCGGCCAGGCCGTGCAGCTCAACCTGGGAGATAATTCGTGGGCAATGCGCTAGAGAGCCCGGTGGAGTGCCACTCAGGCTATGAATATGCCGAGCGGCCTCTGGCCCTGCACTGGCAGGGCGAACGGCTGGAAGTGAGCGCCATCCTGGACCAGTGGCGCATCCCCGGTGGAAAATGCTTCCGGGTGCAGACAGCCGATCAGCGCGTTTTTGAACTTTTTTATGGCGAATTGTACGACGAATGGCGTATAAACCCAATTTAATTCATTTTGGTAAGGCAAGGAGTACCGATGCGTTCTACATATATTTCACAGCGTGTTGCTGGCCTGAAACCCTCAGGCATCCGCAAATTCTTTGACATCGTAGCCACGATGAAAGATGTGGTTTCGCTGGGCATTGGCGAACCCGATTTCACCACCCCCGCTGATATCCTTGAAGCCGGCGTGACCTCGCTGCGCAAGGGCGAAACCCACTACACCGGCAATGCCGGCCGTCCTGAACTGCGCAAAGCCCTGGCAGAACACCTGGAAAAGCTCTACGGCGTCAGCTACGACCCCGCCAAAGAAATCATCGCCACCGTGGGCGTTTCTGAAGCCCTCTACCTGGTCTTCACCGCCATCCTCGACCCTGGTGACGAAGTGATCATTCCCACCCCGTGCTTCGTTTCCTACCAGGCCGAAGTCATCATGGCAGGCGGCGTGGCGGTGGAAGTGCCCTGCAAGGTGGAAAATGCCTTCGATCTCGACCCGGCTGCCGTTGAAGCCGCCATCACCCCGCGCACCAAGGCCATCTTCGTGGGCTACCCCAACAACCCCACCGGCGCCGTGGCCTCGCGCGCTTCTCTGACCAAAATTGCTGAAATGGCCGAAAAACACGATCTGGTGGTCATCTCGGATGAAATTTATGACCGCCTGGTCTATGATTGGGACCATGTCTGCTTCCCCACCATCCCCGGCGCCAAGGCCCGCACCGTTCTGCTGGGCGGCTTCTCCAAAGCCTATGCCATGACCGGCTGGCGCATCGGTTATGCCGCCGGCCCCGCCGATATCATCCAGGGCATGGTGCGCATCCACCAGTACACCATCATGTCGGCCCCCACCATGTCGCAGGATGCTGCCCTGGCCGCCCTCAAAGTCGGCGAACCCCAGGTGGAACGCATGGTCAATGAATACGACCGCCGCCGCAAGTTGATCGTGGGCGGCCTGAACGAACTGGGCCTCAAATGCGTGGAACCGCGCGGCGCTTTCTACGCCTTCCCCAGCATCAAGGTCACCGGCATGGATGACGAAACCTTTGCCCAGCGTCTGCTGGAAGAAGAACGCGTGGCCGTGGTGCCCGGTTCAGCCTTTGGCCTGGGCGGCGAAGGCTTTGTGCGCTGCTCATATGCCACCGCCTACGAAAAGATTGAAGAAGCGCTGCGCCGCATTGAACGCTTTATGCGCCGCGTGGGCTAAAAAAACGCCCCACAACTTCCTCGTTTGAGGTATAATTTTTCCAAGTCAACCCCGCTTCGAGAGTTTGAAGCGGGGTTCGCCTAAACTCAACCTGGAGGCCTGCAATGACCACATACGACGAATTTGAACCGGTGATTGGACTTGAGGTTCACGCTGAAATGCAAACCCAGTCCAAAATGTTCTGCTCCTGCCCGGTTCTCGACGCCACCACCGCTCAGGCGAATACCGCCGTCTGTCCGGTGTGCGCGGGCATGCCGGGGGTGCTGCCGGTGGTCAACCAGCGGGCCGTGGATTACGCCATCCGGGTGGCGCTGGCTCTGGGCTGCACCATCGCCCCCACCAGCATCTTCGCCCGCAAAAATTACTTCTACCCCGACCTGCCCAAGGGCTACCAGATTTCGCAGTATGAAGAACCGCTGGCCCAGCACGGTCTGCTGCCCATCATCACCTCTGAAGGCGAAGGTGTCATCCGCGTGCGCCGCGTGCACCTTGAAGAAGATACCGGCAAGCTCACCCATGTGACCGGCGAAGGCGGCAGCTATTCGCTGGTGGATCTCAACCGCGCCGGCGTGCCCCTGCTCGAAATCGTCTCAGAGCCCGATATGCACACCATTGAGGCAGTGCGCGCCTATGCCGAAGGCCTGCGCGCCATTCTGCGCTACCTGGGGGTCAACTCAGGCGATATGGAAAAAGGCGTCATCCGCTTTGAAGCCAACATCTCCCTGCGCCCCCGCGGCAGCCAGACCCTCGGCACGCGTGTGGAAATCAAAAACCTCAACAGCTTCCGCGCCCTCGAACGCTCGGTGGCTTACCAGATTGAACGGCAGGCCGAAACCCTGCGCCGCGGCGAAACCGTGGCCCTCGAAACCGTCGGCTGGAACGAGGCCGAAGGGGTCACCTTCATTCAGCGCAGCAAGGAAGAAGCCCACGACTACCGCTACTTCCCCGAGCCCGACCTGCCCCCCCTGGTGGTGGATGAAGCCTGGGTGGAAAAGGCGCGCGCCCTGCTGCCCGAACTGCCTCAGGCCATTTTGCGCCGCTTCCAGCAGCAGTACCAGCTCAGCGCCTACGATGCCGGTCTGCTGACCGCTGAACGCGACCTGGCCGTGTATTTTGAAGCCGTGCTGGCAGCCGCTCCGGGCGTTTCGCCCAAGCAGGCAGCCAACTGGGTGCTGGGCGACCTGTTCGCTCTGATGAACAGCCTCGGCCGGGATATCAGCAGCCCGCCCCTCAGCCCGGATGCCCTGGCCGGACTGCTGCAGGCGCTTTCCGCCGGGCAGATCAACAACTCCACCGCCAAAACGGTGCTGACCGAAATGGCCGCCTCAGGCAAGAGTGCCCGGCAGATCATTGACGAGCGCGGCCTGACCCAGATTTCAGACGCCAGCTTCGTTTCAGACCTGGTGCAGCGGGTGCTGGCTGAAAATGCCGGCGAAGTGGAACGTTACCGCGCCGGCAAGGAAAGCCTGGGCCAGTGGTTCTTTGGCCAGGTGATGCGCCAGGCGCAGGGCAAAGCCAATCCGCAGGTGGTGCGCGAAGAGCTGCAGCGCCAGCTCGACACGCTGAAATAACCGCCCCGGACGTTCAATTAACAGAGACCCGGAGGACACATGGCAGATTTATCCCGTCAGGACGTGATCAAGATTCTGGCTGTCACCGCCGCGCCCCGGCTGGCCGGGGTGGACCTTTCAGGGCTGACCCTGAACGGCCTCAATTTTTCCAATGCCGATTTGACCCTCGCCAACCTGAGCGGCTCAAATCTGTGCAACGCCTATCTGCGCCTGGCGCGCATGGAAGGCGCCAACCTCGATGGCGCCCTGCTGCGCAACGCCAACCTGAAAGGCTCCAATCTTAAAGGCGCCAATTTGCACAACGCCGACCTCACCGGCGCCAACCTGACCGACTGCAACCTCTACGGCGCCAACCTCACCGGCGCGCGCACCCACGGCGCTGTTGGCCTGGACGTCACCTGAAACGGCTTTAACCTCTGACCAGATCTTTTACCGGCGCGGCGCTCCTGCTGTGATCTGCAGGCTTGTGCTGCGCCGGCTTGATTTGATCTCCTCCCTGGTTATGCACAGTTTCCCCCCCATTTTTCTCCACTTATCCACAGATTTTTCCGGGGTTATCCACAGGGTGGGGATAGGATCGCCTTGCACGGCATAATGGCCATTTTCTCATGCCTGACGCCTATTTTTTGAGCAAAACATGGGGGACCAAAACTGGCTGGATTGAATAAGTACTGCCTCAAAATGGTATAATTTTACTAGACTTTCACCAGAAACCATGAAAGCGAGGCAAAAGGCATGAATTACCTGATCGACGGCCATAACCTGATCCCTCACGTGCCAGGCCTGCGCCTGGACCAGATCGATGACGAAGATCACCTGGTGACCTGCCTGCAGGCCTTTTGCCAGAAACGCCAGGCCGATGTAGAGGTCTTTTTTGACCGCGCCCAGCCCGGCACCCCGCCCACCCGCAAAACCGGACGTGTCACCATCCGCTCGGTGCGCGAAGGCCGCACCGCCGACGAAGCCATCCGCCTGCGCCTGCAAACTTTGGGCAAGCAGGCCGCCCAGGTAACCGTGGTCAGCGCAGACCGCCAGGTGCAGGCCGAGGCGCGCTCAGCGCGCGCCAGAGTCATCTCATCGGTGGAATTCGCTCGCGAACTGCTCAAAACCGGCATGGAAGGCGGCAAAACGAATAACACCGAACGCTCGCTTTCGGCCAACGAAGTGGCCGAATGGGAGGCGCTTTTCAAGGCTGGCCGTCCACCGGAGAAAAAGAAATGAAGCGTCTGGCCCTCAATGGCGGCGCGGCTGTGCTGGCCGTCCAGAGCAGCGCGCCAGACCTGCTGGCCTGCCTGGAAAAACCCTTCCAGGCTTTTTTGCTGCCCCCCGAAACCCCGGCGCAGGCCGAGTTAACTGTGGAATGCGGCAGCGCCGCCCCTCAACCCTTCACCCAGCCCCTCATCCGCCGCGCCGGAGACCGCCTGCTCTTTGAAGCCCCGTCTTATCACGGCTGGCTGGCGCTGGAAAGCGGTCAGGCCTGGCTATCCATGCCGGCCGTGCAGCCGGCGGCGGTGGATTTTTTGCTGCGTGTGGTGTGCGCTGTGCTGGCCAATCAGCAGGATGGGTTGCTGCTGCATGCTGCCGGTTTGCTGCACCGCGGGCAGGCCTGGGTCTTCTACGGCCATTCGGGCAGCGGCAAAACCACCCTGGCCCGTCTTTCGGCCGGGCGCGCCATTCTCAACGACGACCTGGTCTGGCTGACGCCAGCCGCCGGAACATGGGCGGCGCATGCCACGCCTTTCTGGAATCCCAGCCAGAATGCGCCGCAGCCAGGCAGCGCCCTGCTGGGCGGCCTGTTCGCTCTGGTGAAAGACAGCCAACACCGCCTGGAGCCCCTGCCTGCCAGCCGCGCCGCAGCCGGCCTGATGGCTGCCCTGCCCCTCATGGCCGCCCTGCCAGCCTGGAGCAGCCGCCTGCTGGCCCAGGTCAACCGCCTGTGCGCCCAAACCCCAGCCTGGACCCTGCATTTCACCAAAGAGGATGATTCTTTCTGGAACCTGATCGATGCGGCTGCGTCCTGAGTCTTGCATTTTCAGATATGCAGGTTTGCTCCATATTTACCTTCATTAAAATATGCGAATGCGTAAGTCTGACCCGAGAAACGATCCTCCGGCCAGACTTTCTTTTTTGCTTTACTCTGAGGGATCACCTGGCGCTGGTCAGGTAAGCCTCCACCGCATTGTAGCGATCGCTGGCATGCTGGATCAATTCATCTAGCGCCTGTTCAAAGGCATCGATGGAATTGATCTGGGTATAGCCGGACTCTTCTCTGGCCACTGAAGGGGCAATCAGGTCGTGGTAATTCTGGTAAGTCGCGGCCATTTTTTCAGGGGTGAAAACGCTGTCAATTATCTCCTGCAGGTATTGCTGGTATTTTGCCAGGTACACATCATCATCCGCCAGAAAACGGATCAGAGGCCACTGATCTGTTACAGCTGCCAGGTCCAGCTCGCGCAGACTGCCCATACCGCCCCGACCGCCGCGTCCCTCGCCCTGAGCATTGTTAACACCCTGGCCGTTGCCTCCCTCCTGGCCGTTTCCAACGGGGCCGCGGCTGCCGTTCAGCGACATATTGTTATCCCACGGAATCCAGGTCACCTTTCCGGTGGCAGGGTTCGTGTAAAGATAATAATTGTGTGCCATGGCGCCGTAAGTATCCCAGTTTTGCATGATGGTATCTGCCGCCAGCCAGCGCAGGAAAGCATCCACGTCAAACACGGCTTCCAGTCCGGCGCGCCATGCCGCCGGGTCGCTGGTTCGGGTTTCGGCATGCAGGGCGGTGAACACCGCCTGGATGTCGCTCCAATCGGCTTCGTCTTTATTGGTCTGCTTCTCAAACGAGGCTTCGTCAAAGGTTCCGGCAGCAAAAGAAGCTCCGCTGCCTTCCGGTTTGTATGCATTGCCGCTGTCATCGTCAAATTGCGTCTCAATCACCGTATCGTCCACCACTTCCACCACCGTGTAGAGACCGAAATATTTGACACCCTCGCCGTAATCCACATAAACCTCATAAAACGCCGTCTTCGAGGTGATCACGCCTGCCGCGCTGAACACATCGGCAGCCACTTTTTCGCGCAGGTATGAAGTATCCATGGCGTTGCTCTTGAAGGAGAGCTGCTTGAAGCCGTAGAAGCGCTGATCGGTGGTGGCCGGGTCGGTGTCTTCAAATTCATCAAAATCCAGGCGGAAGGACATCTTCAAAGTGCCGCTGCGCCATGAGGAAGCCAGGGTGGAATTACCACTGAAGCGCAGGCCCACGCTGTTCCAGGTCTGGCCATTGAAGGCCACCGTGGTGGTGACATAGCTGGTTTCGCCGCCAATATCCAGCATGCCCTGGCCTCCGCCCCCGTTCGGCGGCATGCCCTGACCGCCCTGCATGCCGCCTGCTGGCGGCTGCCCACCGCCTTCAGGCATCTGCGGCACGGTCCCGGTGGCGGGCGGCTGCATGCCGTTTAACCTGGGCGGGTTGCCCACATTTCCCGCATCCACCGAGGTGCCGTCGCCCTGAGCGCCAAACTGATTGGTCATCTCAGCCATCAGAGCTGCCCATTCTTCCGCGCCAATGGTGATGTCGATGCGGTTGACCGAATCCTGCGGAAACACCACGCTGTAATCCGGTTCAACATCTTTGCCGTGAGTGGCCTCGTCCCAGTTTTCAGCGCGCGCGGCTGTTTTTTCTTTCTTCGCTGTTGTTGCCGCCTCGGCCGTCGCGGCAACAACGGCAGGGGTGGTTTCTTTTTGCGGCGTACTGGCCGCCAGGGTTGCGGCTGCCGTTGGACTGCCGCAGCCGGTCAACGCCAGAATGGCAATGAGCATCCATTCCAGCATGGTTTTCTTGAGTTTCATCTGCATCTCCTCAATGGTAAAAAAACTGTTTTTTGCACCGGAATATTCCGGTGATGATTACCCCCATCTTAACGGAAACCGCAGATGAAGGGGTTTATTTCTGGTATATAAACACGCAGCTCGCTGTGATATGCACAGCGGCCTTTTTCATGACTGCTGTTGGCAAAAACGCATCTTTTCAAGCATCATCGTGTTATAAAAATAAGGTAAATAGCACAGGTTGATTCCTGCCGGCCGCTGCCGGTAAATCATCGCCTTTCACATCAATGTTTCTCCAGCCGTTTATTGTTAAATCAAAGGAAAGAATATGAAACTCATAACCGATGCCGCGGCGAATCTTTCTCCTGAAAGAGCTGCCGAGTTAGGCGTGGAAGTGGTCCCTTTTCAGGTCACTTTTATGGGCAAGACGTACAAGGATGGTGTGGATATCCACCCCGAGAATCTCTACCAGATGTACATCGACCATCCCGATGAATATGTCACCACATCACAGCCTTCGGTGGGCGACCTGCTGAAAACCTATGAAAAATATCCTGGCGAAGAGATCCTTTCAGTGCATCTCTCCTCCGGGTTGAGCGGAGCCTATTCATCGGCCGAACACGCCGCCCGCATGATGGAAGACCAGCGGGTCACCGTGGTTGATTCGCACATGGTGGGCCCGGCGCTGGGCTGGATGGTGGAAACCGCGGCGCACGGCATCCGCCTCAACTGGAGCCTGGAACGAATCATTGAAGCCATGCGCACCGTGCAAAAAAGCACTCTCACCATGGTCACTTTCAGCGACATGAAATACCTCATTCACAGCGGCCGGGTCAGCCATCTGAAGAGCATCGTGGCTTCCATTTTGAAAATCAAGCCGATCATCGGCATGAATGAAGAAGACGGCCGTTACAGCAATATCGGGCAAGATTTGACCTTTGGCCGCGCCATCCACAAGCTGGTGGAGCGGGTGCACAAGCGCTTTGATAATGAAAAACTGCGCATCCAGCTGATGCACGGCAGCAACCTGCCCGGCGTGGATATTCTGCGAAAAACAGTCAATGAAATGCTGAATGGGAAAGAAGATCTCCTGGTGCCAGTCACACTGGTGCTGGGCGCCCATGCCGGCCCCACGGTCATCGGCCTGGCAGCGGCCCCGCAGGCTGTGTTCGACCAGCTGTACGGCTGACCCACCGCCATTCTGCCCCTCTCCTTTTTCATCCAGAACACTCCCCATTTCAGGGGAGTGTTTTTTGCAGCAGCAAGGTAAGGATAATTAAAATCAATATTTTAATTTTATATTTTTATGGTTGAAAAAATAAATATTTCTAATTTGCATATTGATTTTTATAAAATTTCGTAGTAGAATGTGCTTATGCACGGTGCGGCGCAAGGCTGCGCCAACCCCGCAAACAATGCTATCGAAAAGGAGATGCCCTCATGTCTGATTGGGCTGTTGTCACAGAAAACCTGGTAAAGAAATTCCCCCAGCGCGCCCAGGCGGCTGAGAAAACCGAAGCCAAAAAGAAATCTTTCTGGCCGTTCGGCAAAAAAGAACCCCGCCCCATGTTCACCGCTGTGGACGGCGTCAACCTGCAAATTAAACGCGGCGAAATCTTCGGTCTTTTGGGGCCCAACGGCGCGGGAAAATCCACCACCATCCGCATGCTCTGCACCCTGCTCGAGCCCACCAGCGGCCGGGCTGCAGTCAACGGGTTTGATGTGGTGAAACAGGCCAACGAGGTGCGCCGCAGCCTGGGCACCGTGCTGGCAGGCGAACGTTCCATCTACTGGAAACTCTCTGGGCGCGAAAACCTGACATATTTTGCCGCCCTCAACCACATTCCCCCGGCCGTGGCCAAAAAGCGCGTTGATGACCTCATAGAACGTATGGAATTGAAGGAACGCGCCGACGAACTGGTGGAAAAATATTCCACCGGCATGCGCCAGCGCATCGCCATCTCGCGGGCTTTGCTGGCCCGCCCGCCCATCCTGCTGCTCGATGAGCCCACCCTGGGCCTCGATCCGCAGGCGGCGCGCAACCTGCGCGAACTGATTGTGGACCTGCAAAAAGAAGGCCACACCATCCTTCTGACCACGCACTACATGGAAGAAGCCGACCAGCTTTCAGACCGCATCGGCATCATCGACACGGGCAAGATCATCGCCCTGGATACCCCCGAAGGGCTCAAACAGCGCATCGATCAGGCAGAAGTGATCCGCCTGGAGGTTTCCGGCTGGGATGATAAGATCGGCGCGCAGCTGCGCAGCGTGGCCGGGGTGGATACGCTTACCCCGCGCAAGCTGGAACAGGACAGCCAGTGGGAAATCAGCCTGCAAACCGCCAATTCGCGCGCCATTTTGCCCGTTGTGGTCGAAAAAGTCAATCACAACGGCACCCGTTTGCTCAACATGAACATCGTTCGCCCCACGCTGGAAGATGTGTTCATCAACCTCACCGGCAAGGCCCTGAGAGATTGAGAGGCGCCATGGAATCCACCACCCTTGCCCGCACCGGGGTGATCTCAAATCTGCGCGCGCTGCAGGCGGTCATTTCCCGCGAATGGACCATCTTCATGCGCTATCCGAGCTGGATCATTTCTTTGTTCATCTGGCCGCTCATTTTTCCCATGGCCTACCTGCTCACGGCGCGCGCCTTCTCTGGCCCCGACAACACCGGTCTGCTGCAGTTTCAGGCTGCCACCGGTCAGAGCGAATACATTGGTTTCATCGCCATCGGCACCATGATCTGGATGTGGCAAAACGTGGTGCTGTGGAACGTGGGCTTTGCCCTGCGCAATGAACAGCACCGCGGCACCCTGGAATCAAACTGGATGGCTCCCACCTGGCGGTTTGCCTTCCTGCTGGGCAGCAGCGTGCCGCAGCTGGTCTCCATGCTGCTGATGCTGGGCGTTTCCACGCTGGAATACACCCTGTTTTTTGGCGTACGCTTTGAAGGCAGCCTGTGGCTGAGCCTGCTGGTGATCCTCTTTGCCATCCCGCCCATTTACGGGCTCGGTTTCACCTTTGCCAGCCTGGTCATCACCGCCCGCGAGGCCAATGCCTTCGTTTTTCTGGTGCGCGGGGTTGTGATGATCTTCTGCGGCATCACCTATCCCATCGCCGTCCTGCCCGGCTGGATGCAGGCCATCGCTGCCTGGCTGCCGCAAACCTACATCATTCGCGCCTTCAGAACCGCGGCCCTCTCGGCCAGCAGCTTTGACGCCATTGCCCCCGATCTGCTGATGCTGGCGCTCTTTGGCGCATTCTGGCTTTGTTTGGGCTATACCATCTTCAAATGGATGGAACGCCGCGCCCGCCAGACCGGCGCCATCGGGCAATATTAAGAAGGAGCCCTCATGGAAACCGAATTCAATCTCTCACGGCCCTCGTTCATGTCCAACCTGCGCGCTTTGTATGCCATTGCCCTCAAGGACTGGAAAAAATACTGGCGCTACCCCCTGAATGCTGTTTCAACCATCTTTCAGCCCCTCATCTGGCTGGCGCCGGTCTTCTTCATGGGGCAGGCCTTCAGCGTCAACGGCCAGGCTCAGGGTTTTGCTGCCTACAGCGGCACCACCGATTTCATGTCCTTCATCCTCCTCGGCACCATCCTCACCAACTTCATCAACGCCGTGTTCTGGGGCATGGGCTACGCCCTTAAAGAAGATATGGATGACGGCGTGCTGGAATCTAACTGGCTCACGCCCATCCCGCGTCTGCTCATCCTGGCGGGGCATTCGCTCACTAACCTGCTCATCACCGCCATCACCTCCACCATCATGATCATCGTGGCGGCCCTGCTGTTCGGTTTTCAGGTCAATGGCGATGTGCTCGCAGCCTTCGTGCCGATCATCCCAATGATGCTGGGACTTTACGGCTTCGGCTTTGCCTTCGCCTCTCTGGTGCTGGTGATGCGCGACGCCAATACCCTGGTGGATATGAGCAGCTTCCTGCTGCAAATTTTCACCGGCTCCAGCTTTCCGGTCGGATCTCTGCCCAAATGGCTGCTGCCCGTCTCGCTGGCCATTCCCCTCACCTACGGGCTGGATGCGGTACGCGGCATTCTGCTGAACACACCCACCCTCTTCCCCCTCGGTTTGGAAATTGCCCTGCTGGTGGCGTTCATGGTGCTGATGCTGTGGCTGGGCGCCTGGGCTTTCAATAAACTGGAACGCCAGGTGCGCAAGTGGGGCACCCTCGGTCAGCATTAATCCGGATCAAAATCCACACCCGAACCCAAAAGTCCCTGTTTCTGATAAAGAAAACAGGGACTTTTTGTCAAAATAAGGCATCTGCAGGTGAACTCTTGCCAACGCTGCACAAGAGAAGCCATCATTCCGGCGGCGTGCAGCTGGGGAAGGTGGAAAATTGATAACGGCTTGGGTACGGGGCGACTAAAGCCAATTAAACCGCTGCCTTGCCACACTTCACGAAAACAAGAGCAGCGAAAGCGTTTGGTGAGCCTGTTTTACAACGTAACATAGAACCCCTCCTCTCCCTGTGGCCTGTCTACATTTCCCCCGTTAAAACAATCCAGCCTCTGGTGTATTCCAGAGGCTCGGATAGAGTTGGTATAGAAAAAGTCTCTTGGCAACGACCTACTCTCCCAAGGGGCCGCCCCCCAAGT
>JAKQJC010000055.1 GCA_029561345.1 Chloroflexota bacterium
TCAAGGTAATCCATCGTGCAGATCGGTGTGACTGGAGCCTTTTCCGGTTAGGTCTAGCTTGGTTGGATTATCTCCTTAACGAGGAGCTGGATATTCCAGTCTCTTTTACCCTGGAGCCGAAAAGTGTCCGGTAATCAAAAAAAAATACAGAATTTTGGCTTGAACCCGACTTGTTACACCCTTTGATTAAAGGCGGAGACAGTAGGCGGTATTGTATTACTCGTAAAAATAGACTAATTTTATTTCCCTATATGATTTATGGTAATAAACCTGGCCTTATACCAGCATCTGATTTTCGCTTGCGATATCCTTTAAGTTGGGCTTATTTACTGGCCAATAAACCATACTTGGAAAATCGAGAAGAAGGAAAAATGAAGGGCGATTCATGGTATGGATATATTTATCCCAAAGCACTTGACGTGATGCCATTACCTAAAATATTTACTCCAGATATTGCAGCTCATTCAGCTTTTTCACTTGATGATACTGGGGATATATTTTTTACTGGCGGAGTAGCAGGTGGCTATGGGATTTTATTCTTGCCAGAATACTCGCGTGAATATATGCTTGGTTTGTTAAATAGCCGTCTGCTTGAGTGGTTTAATCGGCGGATAGCTACTCAAATGCGTGGCGGTTATTATAGCTATGAAGCGCGGTTTATCCGTAATTTACCAATTATCGTTTCTACAAGAGAATCAACCCTGCACAGCCGCATGGTGGGGCTGGTGGAACAGATGCTGGCGCTGCAGGCCCGGCGCGCCGCCGCCCAAAACCCCCAGGAGCTGGAGCTGCTGGCCCGCCAGATCGAAGCCACCGACCGGGCCATTGATGCCCTGGTCTACCAGCTTTACGGCCTGAGCGAAGCCGAAATCAAAATTGTGGAAGGGTGAAGGAACCTGCCTCCACTGCCAGAAGGCCTGCCCTCGCTACTGAAAACCCCTTCTTGACCAGGATTTTAAAAACGGCTATAATGCAACCGGTTCCAGACGCGATTGATTTCATCACTCCCTCGCCATTTTTCATCCATTCACCGAGCCCATGTGTGATGCGCGGCTCCCCCTGCGGCCGGGCCTGGCGCAAAGATAAGCCTTTCAGGACCATATGACCACGCTTTTAAAACATTCCCTTTTTCAAACCCTGCGCGAACTGAAGGGCAACCCGCGCGTCACCGTGCTCACCGAGCTGATGTTCGGCATTCCCTACAATCTGTTTTTCCCCTTTTTTTCGGTCTATATGCTGGCCCTCGGCCTCACCGATCAGGAAATTGGCAGCATTGCCAGCCTGGGTCTGGTGGTGCAAATTCTCACCACCCTGCTCAGCGGCGCCATCGTCGATAAGTTCGGCCGCCGCCTGACCCTCTTCATCTGCGACCTGTTTGCCTGGAGCCTGTCTTTCCTGATCTGGGCGGTAGCCCAGGATGTGCGCTTTTTCATTGCCGCCGCTGCGGTGAACAGCCTGTTTCGCATTTCGCACACCGCCTGGACCTGCCTGCTGGTCGAAGACGCCGAAGAACGCCACCTGGTGCATATCTGGACCTGGATCATGATCTTTGCGGTGTGCTCCTCCCTTTTCTCTCCGCTGGGCGGGTGGCTGGTGGCCCGGTTCGGCCTGGTGCCGGCCATGCGCGGTCTGCTGATCTTTGCCTTTTTTATGATGACCGCCAAGGCCGTGGTGCTGTATCTCTTTTCGCATGAAACCGACCGCGGCCGGCAGCGGATGGAAGAAACCCGCGGCCGCTCCCTGTGGAGCCTGCTGGGCGAATACCGCAGCGTGTTTGGCCAGCTTTTGCGCTCCAAAAAGGTGCTCACGGCTCTGTCGCTGATGGTGGTCACCAACATTTATTCCACCGTCAGCGGCAATTTTTGGGGCGTGCTGTTCACCAGCAAGCTCGGTTTTGCCGAATCGGAAATTTCGATCTATGTGATGCTGCGCTCGGTGATGATGGCGCTGTGTTTCTTCGTGGTTGGCCCGCGGCTCACCTCCCTGCGCCATTTCCGCCTGCCGCTCTGGGTGGGTTTTGCCGCCTATTTCATCAGCCAGGGCCTGCTGGTGTTCATGCCGCCGCATGCGGTGGCCTTGCTGGTGGTCAGCGTGCTGCTTGAAGGGATCGCCTCTGCCCTGGTCAGCCCGATGATCGAATCGCTCCTGGCGGTGGCGCTGGAATCACATGAACGGGCGCGCCTCAGCGCCATCGTTTATGTGACCCTGATTGTCTTTACCTCGCCCTTCGGCTGGATTGCCGGGCAGCTTTCAGCCATGGACCGCTCGCTGCCCTTTGCGCTCAACATGGGCCTGTTTGTGGTGGGGGCGGGTCTGGTCTGGCTGATCGGCCGCTGGCAGTCATCCCTGGCGCCCCAGGCAAATGAGCCGGGGCCTGGGCGCTGAAACGCCAGTTAAACCGCTCTCTTCGGCAAGCTCAAGGATCGGTCATCATCTGCAAGGCTTTCCCGCCCCCCTATCCCCTGCTTCGCCCTCCACTTCGTGAGGCAAGAAGGCCGCACAATGACGGTTGTTTCTTCGCGTGCTTAGCGCACTTTGAGGTTCAAAAAAACCGCGGTTGAGCAGTGACTGTCCTGCTTGCAATCAACACATTGGCGGCTGTTTGGGTTGGGCCGTGTGCGGCAATGATCCAGCCACCCATCCACGCCTTGACGCAAGCCCATGAGGGGTTATAATTTCCATCATAGGAGAGCCTGCATGGATCTATCCGTTGTGATTCCTGTTTATAACGAAGTTGAAACCCTGCCTTTCTTAATGGAGGCATTGCATAAAGCCCTCGCCCCCCTCACCGCCACCTGGGAGGTGATTCTGGTGGACGACGGCAGTTCTGACGGCAGCGTGAAAGTGCTGGAAACACTGGCCGCCCAAAACCCCGGCTGCGTGCGCGTGGTGGAACTGCGCCGCAATTTTGGCCAGACCACAGCCATCGCCGCGGGCATTGATCACGCCCAGGGCGAGGTGATTGTGCTGCTGGATGCCGATTTGCAAAACGACCCGGCTGACATCCCCATGATGCTGGATAAGTTAAATGAAGGCTATGATGTGGTCAGCGGCTGGCGCGTCAACCGCCAGGACAAGCTGCTCTCGCGCCGCCTGCCTTCGGTGCTGGCCAACCGCCTCATCTCATGGGTCACCGGCGTGCACCTGCACGATTACGGCTGCACCCTCAAAGCCTACCGCCGCGAAGTGATCACCGGCTTCCGCCTGTACGGCGAAATGCACCGCTTCATTCCGGCATACGCCAAAACCGTGGGCGCCCGCATTGTCGAAGTTCCCACCCACCACCACGCCCGCCGGTTCGGCAAGACCAAGTACGGCATCAACCGCACCTTCAAAGTCCTTCTGGACCTGATGACAGTCAAATTCCTCAGTTCCTTTGCCAACAAGCCCATCTATCTCTTTGGCGGCATGGGCATTGGCCTGATCATCATGAGCGTTCTGCTGGTTGCCTACCTGGTGGTCATGCGCCTGGCAGTGGGCGAACACATCATCCGCTCGCCTCTGCTGCTGATGAGCACCATGTTCTTCATTCTGGGCGCGCAGTCCATCTTGATGGGCCTGATTGCCGAAATGCTGGCGCGCACCTATCACGAATCACAAAATAAGCCCACCTACACGGTGCGGCGGGTGTTGAACCCGGCGCCTTCCAAGCCTGAGAACCCCGCGTGATGGATCCTGAAGCATCTCTGAGCCCGGCGCCCGGCACTGAGCCCAAACCCCAATGGCGGCAGTGGCTGCGCTGGGCTGGAACCCTTCTGACCCTGGCGCTGTTGATATTCATCGCCGCCGCCAACTGGAACGACATTCTGACGGTTTTCCAGCGCATCTCGCCGCTGACCATCGGCCTGGTGCTGGTGATCATGGTGGCCTCGCGCCTGACGGTGTGCGGGCGCTGGTATGTGCTGCTGCGCTCGGCAGAGATGAACATCACGCCCTGGCAGTGCATTCGCCTGGTGTTTGCCGGGCTGTTCGCCTCCAACTTCCTGCCCACCACCATCGGCGGCGACGCGGTGCGCCTGACCGGCGCTGTGCTGTTGAAATTCGACGCGGCCACCATTGCCGCCTCGCTGGTGATGGACCGCCTGGTGGGCATGTTCGGCATGGCCACCCTGCTGCCGGTGGGCATTTTCCAGGTGTTCTCTGGGGCAGCCGGGCCGGCGGCCCTTTCGCTGGCCATCACCCCGGCCAAAATCTGGCAAAAACTGCGCCAGTTTTTGGCCTCGCTCTGGCAGGTGTTTCTGCGCTGGGCCAAAAAGCCGCTGGCGCTGGGCCAGGCCGTGCTGTGGACCTACGGCCACATGGCCTGCCTGTTCATCACCATCTGGCTGCTGCTGCGCGATATGGGACAGGATGTGCCGCTGTGGACCATTGGCGGGCTGTGGGTGCTGAATTACTTCATCACCCTGCTGCCGGTGTCCATCAACGGGCTGGGCCTGCAGGAATTCGCCATCACCACCCTCTACACCCAGTTCGCCGGCGTGCCAACCGAAACCAGCCTGGCCCTGGCGCTGATCATCCGTGTGCTGTATCTGCTGGCCAGCCTGCCGGGCGCCGCTTTCGTTCCCGGCATCCTTTCAGCTCAAGGAGCTGCCCAAAAAAATCATGGGACATCCTGACCCCCGTTCTCTCACCTGTTTGCGCCGTTACCTGGCCGCCGCTTTGGCCCTCTTTGGGGTGGCTCTGATCGAGCGTTTGCCGCTGGCCTACGGGCGCGGCTCGCTGCTGGGTTTTTCGGGCAGCATTTTGCTGCGTCTGGCGCCGGCCGCTTTGCTGGCCCTGCTGGCGGGAGGACTGCTGTGGCTCAGTTTCAAAGCTCCCCAAAAAACGGCCGCCCGCTTTGAAGCCATCCAGCCGCCCCTGGCCCGCCTGAGCTGGCTGCGCTGGCCCCTGCTGGCGGCGCTGGCCGCGGTTTTTCCGCTGCTGCAAAGCAGCCCGCTGCAGGCCGTTCTTGATCCTTATGTGCCGCCGTTATGGCTGCTGGGACAGCTTGCCCTGCTGGGCGCCTGGCTGATGCCGGTGCCGCTGGATATGGGCTCTGCCCTGGCGCTGGCCTTTTTTGCCGCCGCCTACCGCGCCGTTCTGCACCTGCCGGAAATCAGCGATTTTCCAGGCTCGCTGGGCTGGTCGGAGGGCAGCCGTTATTACAACGCCTCCACCTTCTGGTCGGCCCTGGTTTACGGCCAGACCCTGCCCCTGCCCACCCTGCACCCCACCCGTTATTTCATGCAGTCCCTGCCGTTCATCATCCCCGGCCTGCCGCTGTGGTTCCACCGCCTGTGGCAGGTGCTGCTGTGGCTGATCACCAACGGCACCGCGGCCTGGCTGCTGGCGCGCCGCCTGCACCTGCCGGCCCGCCGCCTGACCCTGCTGGCAGCCGCCTGGGCTTTCCTGTTCTTCTATCAGGGCCCCATTTACTACCACCTGATGGTCTGCGGCATTCTTGTTTTATGGGGTTTTGACAGCCAGAAAATGACCCGCTCAACCATCGTGGTCATCCTTGCTTCCATTTGGGCTGGTCTCAGCCGCCTCAACTGGTTCCCCCTGCCCGCCGCTCTGGCAGTGCTGCTTTATGTGCTGGAGCGCCCCTGCGCGCGCCAGTCCTTCATCCGCTACTGGCTGTGGCCGGTGGTCTGGTGCCTGGGCGGCACCGGGACGGCGCTGGCCGCCCAGTTTGCTTATGCCGCCGCCTCGGGCAACCCCCTCAGTGAATTTGGCTCCAGCCTCAGCTCCGATAAGCTCTGGTACCGCCTTTTCCCCAGCGCAGTGTTTGGCCCGGGCATCCTCAATGCCGCGATTCTGGTTTCGGTGCCGGTGGTCCTCATCCTGCTCTGGGGAACCCTGCGCGGCCTGCGCGCCTGGCACCCGCTGCGCCAGGCGGCCGTCTGGGCGGTGCTGGCGGCTTTCTTTGCCGGCGGCCTGGTGGTGAGCGTGAAAATTGGCGGCGGCAGCAACCTGCACAACCTGGATGCCTACCTGCTGCTGCTGGCGGTGGCCGGGGCTTATGTGATCAGCCATGCATTTATTCCCGACAATCCATCAGCCTCTGCCGGATGGCGTCTGAGCTGGGCGTTCATCGGGCTGGCCGTGCTGGTGGCTGCCGGGCAAACCGCCGCCCTGCCGCTGGCCTTCCCGCAAAATGACCCCGCCCCCGTGCAGGGCGAGCTGGCCCAGCTGCAGCCGCTGCTGGATGAAGCCGGCGCTGAAAATGCCTCCGTGCTGTTCATCACCCAGCGCCACCTCATCCCCTTCGGCTATGTCCGCCATGTGCGCATGGTCAACGATTACGAAAAAGTGTTCCTGATGGAAATGTCCATGGCCAACAACCGGCCTTACCTCGACCGCTTCCAGAACGACCTGCGCACGCACCGTTTCAAATACATCATCGCCGAGCCCGTCCAGACCACTATGCAGGATAAAACCGATATTTTCGGTGAAGAAAACAACGCCTGGGTGCAGGCGGTCAACATTCCCCTTTCGCAAACCTACCAGCGGCGGCTGTGGCTGCCTGCCTTGCAAATTGAAGTGCTGGAACCGCGTCCCTGATCTGGCACGGGAGGATCATTCATGTTTGAAATGCGCAGTTTTGACCCGGCCGCCCTGGCCGCCTTCGGCGTTCTGAGCCTGTTGTGGGCCGCTGGCGGCTACCTGCTGGCCGTCTATGCCCTGAGGCTGCGCCGCGGCGAAAGAGTGGTGGGCGGCCTGGCCCTGGGCTTCGTGCTCTTTCTCACCCTGGCCAATTTGCTGTCCAATGTGATCCCCACTGCCGCGGCTTACTGGGCCGCCGCGCTGATTCTGGCAGCCTGGGGCGGCCTTCTGGCCTGGCTGAAGCGCGCCCAGCCCCTGCCCTGGCGCGAAGACCTGCGCGACTGGCCCCAGGTGGCTGCCCTGCTGGCGCTGACCCTGGTGTTTGGCCTGGTGGAGCGCGGGCTGGCGCTTTTTGATGAATACCTGCACCTGCCGATGATCTCTCTCATGGCCACCGGCGATATTCCCCCCCATTTTTATCTCAACCCCGGCATGCCCTTTGCCTACCACTACGGCCTGCAGGTGTGGTCAGCCTGCCTGGTGGAGCTGGCCAACTTTTACCCCTGGACCGCCTTTGATCTCAGCCGGGCTCTGGCCATTGCCTTCACCCTGAACCTGGGCTGGCTGTGGGCGCGGCGCGCCTGGCCAAAGAAAGCCGCCTGGGCCAGCCTGCTGCTGACCTTTGGCGGCGGCGCGCGCTGGCTGCTGCTGTTTCTGCCGGTTTCGGTGCTGGTGTGGCTGGAAGGCGGCGTGGGGCTGCTGAACACCGGCGCCGACACAGGCTCGGCCCTGCACATTGCCCTGGCCGGTCCGTGGATCATTGAGGGCGGCGGTGCCATGCCCTTCCCCTTTGCCTTCCACAACGGCATCTTCGTGCCGGTGATCTCTGTTCTGGGCAGCACCGGCGCCATGCCTTTCATGACCGTGCTGCTCATGCTGCTCATCCCCTGGCGGCTGCCCAACCTTTCGGCGCGCCTGGCCCTGGCCGGGCTGATGGCCAGCCTGGCGCTCAGCGCGGAGCATCTCTTTGCCCTGCTATGGGGCAGTCTGTTCCTGGCGGCGGCCGGCGGCCTGCTGGCTGAACCACGCCAGCGCAAGGCCCTGCTGGCCGACTGGCTGCCGGTGCTGGGCCTCAGCGCCCTTCTGGGTGTGGTGCAGGGCGGCTATATCACCGAAGTGGTGCGCGGCGTGCTGGCTTCTCTCAGCGGCGCGGCTGCCGCCGGCGGCAACAACGCCTACGGCTTCTCGCTGCGCTGGCCGCCCGCCCTTTATTCCGCTCACCTGGGCGTGCTTTCCATCCTGGATATCCGCCAGCTGACCGCCCTGCTGGCCGAGCTGGGTCCGGCCCTGCTGCTGGGAGTGCCCGCCTCGCTGTTTGCCTGGCGCAGCTTCAAGCGCGGCTGGTGGTTCAGCGCCGGCCTGGGCCTGGCAGCCCTGTTCAACCTGCTTTTCCCCCTGTTCATCGCCTACGGCGTGGACCGCTCCATCACCCGCATGCCCGGCACCACCCTCTGGCTGTGGCTGTGCCTGGCCCTGCCCTGGCTGGCCGCCGTGGAAACCCGCGGTCAGGTCATTTTCCGCGGGCTGGTGCGCGCCGGTGAAATCATCATCCTGGCCGGCGGCGTGGTCATTTTTGCCATTCAAATGACCTGCATGGCCAACCCGCAAAACAGCTATTTTATCGACAGCCACGACACCGCCTACAGCAGCCTGTACTGGAACAACCTGCCCAAAGAGGGCATGGTGCTGGACCGCATTGCCTGGCGCTCTGTCACCGTTTTTGGCCGCCCGCAAAAAGCCCATTCCTCCATCTACACCGCCCTGCCCGAATGGGATGCCCTGCTCAATGATCCCATCTCAGCAGCCAGCCAGGGGTATGATTATGTGTATATGAATAAAGTCTGGTGGGATGATATTCCAGAGAAAAACCGCGCCCGCCTTGAGGCGCCCTGCGTGAAGCAGCTTCCCTCACCCGTCATGACCGACCGGCATGAACACCGGCTGCTGGATATCAGCGGCTGCCGGTAATTCAAGAAAGGAGCATTTTGCCATGTTATCCAAAAATTCAGTTCGTTTAAATATGGCCCTGGGGGCCCTTTCCCTGATCGCCTTGCTGTTCAGCCACCTGGCCCTGACCGATATTTATCACGGCGAAGCCAGCGCCGCTGCTGAATGGGCGGTTTTGCAGGTTTCGGCTGCCGTTTTTGTCATGTTCATCGCCCTCACCCTGCTCAATTTGCGCCGCGTGCTGAAACAACTGCCGCAGCAGTAAGGCACAAATAAAAATCCTCCGGCTCTGTGCGCTGCCGGAGGATTTTTTTATTTTCTGTGTTTTTATGCCTTGCGGCGCAGCAGGAACAGGCCCGCCGCAGCCAGCCCGGCCAGAGCCAGGCCCGCCAGCCAGCCGCTGCTGCCGGTTGTGGTGCTCACCGTCACTCCATCCAGCAGGGTGGGGGTGTTGGGCGCGGCCGTCCAGGGTGAGAAGGTGGTGATGCCGGCGCCTTCAACGTAATTATTGGTGGTGTCCACCGTGCTGCTGACGGCATCCCAGCTGGAGCCGTTGTAGCGGTAGAGGCGCATGCGGCTTTCATCCGAGCCGTTGACATAGGTCGGCTCGCCGTCCTGGTAACCCAGGCGCAGGGTGGCCGAATTGCCGGTGCCGCCGGCCGCGTCAATCTCGTAAGTCCGTTTGGCCGCATAGGGGAATCCGGTGGGCTCGCCCATCACCAGGTTGATGGTCACCGTGGAGGGCGGGGTGGCGTTATCAAAGGTCAGGCGCGTGTCGTGGTTGTTGAACCAGTAGGTGGTGCCCTGGGTCAGGTTTTCATGCTGCGCCAGGCCAATCACGTCGCTGGAACCGGCCACGCTCGCCGCATCACCCAGCTTGAGGATGGTTCCCCCGTTCATGGTCAGGTTGGAGTTCAGCGTCAGGGTGCCGCTCACGGTCATATCATGCGCGGCCGCCACCGGGTTGCCGGCGTTGAGGGTCAGGCTGTACCAGTTATCCACCAGCGGCGTGCCGTCCAGGGTCTGGCCGCCGGTGTTGTTCAGGATGATTTCGCTGTTGGAGAACAGGCGTCCGTTGTTGGTGAAGCTGCCGGCAACCGACAGGGCGTTTTTCACCCACAGGGAGCCCGCCGCATTAATCACCACCGGACCCGTCACATCAGAAATGCCGTTCAGGGTCAGGCGGCCTTGCTGCACATCGATTTTCTGTAATGTCAGCGGCACATTCGAGATCACGCCAATATCACCGGGAGTGGTGCCGCGGGGGGTGCGCAGCGGCTGATCGGGATCGGCCACCGTATTCACCACCACCAGGTTGGAAGCGGTCAGCGTGGCCGGGCCGGTGATAAACTGCGGGGAACTGCCCGAGAAGGTCAGGGTGCCGCCGGTGGCATTCACCACCGCGCCGGTGATCGTCAGATCGCGTTTAAACTCAGCCGCGCCGTTGGGCATGTTCAGGGTGCTGCCTGAATTGACCGTCACGGCGTTGGCTGCCAGCAGCGTGCCAGCCCCATCCAGGCCGGCCACGGTGGCTGAAACGCCGTCGCCAATAGTCAGAAAGCCGTAGGTGGGCGCCGTGGAGATGGTGTTGGTGGCGCCCAGGTAGTTGACCCGGCTGGTGAGGTTAAGGGTGGAGCTGTTCACCGCCGGGAAAAGGCTGGAAGGCAGGCGCAGCTCAGTGCCAGCTGCCATGGTGAGGGCATCCATCGTGACGGCATGCCCGTTGGCGTCCATCATGCCGCTGTCAATGGACAGGGTGCCGGTGCCGGTCATATCGCCAGCCAAAGAAAGGGTGTAACCAGAATCTTTGAGCACTTTAACATTGCTGAAACTGATCGGACAGTTCACCGATCCATCCATATCCAGCATATAAGTGAAATCAAGCCAGCCCGTGCCGTTGCTAAAAGTTTGCCCCGGAGTGGGATTCAGGCAGAGCATATTGCGCTGAACGCCGATATTGACGGCATGCCCTTCATCCGATTTGGCCTGCAGCACCGCCTGGGTGGCGATGATCAGGTCGCCCACATAAAAATTGCTGTTTGTTGTTCCCTGTGAAAGGGTGTAGGTGTTGCCGGTTTTATCCGCCACGGTCATGGTTCCAAAGACCACCATACTGGTATCTGGCATGGATAATGTGCCATACTGCAGGCTTGCATAATCTGCTGAAAAAGCGCTTCCAGAAGTCAGGCTGATGTTATAAAAGGAAATATCCTCGATGGGTGCGCTTCCACTCACCACCACAACGTCACTGACGATCACGTTCAGGTCGTTTCCCACGCCGTTGTTGGATTTCAGCACGCCGTTAACCGTCACCTGACCTGTCAGGGTCAGGTTGCGAACTCCGCTGGGCTGCAGGGTCGAGCCGGCGCCGATATAGACCGTATCGGCGCTGAGGTCGCCCGTCAGGGTCAGCACATCGCTGCTGTTGGCGGTGAGGTAATAGAAGCTGCCGCCGTTCAGGGAATAGCTGGAGGATGGGTTGACAAAGGAATAGCGCTCAAAGGGGGTGGTGCCGGCTCCTGTGGTGTCGCTGGTGTTTTCCACGGCAAAATACAACCGGCCCACGTTGCCCGTGGCGCTGCCCGGGTTGCCGCTCACCCCGCCGTAGGGATTGCCGCCGTTCAGGTAAAAGAAAATGTTAAAAGCAATGGGCCGCCCGCCCATCAAAGACCAGGGGATCCACATTTCCTGCACATTGCCAGAGATGGTTTTGACGAGGCCGACCGGGTTATCCGTCCAGGTGCCCCAGCCGTTGGCGCCGTTATCCGAATTGAACTGGGCGTAATCGTTGCGGATGTAGAAGTAATGATCGGCACGGAAAGGCAGCACGGAATAGGCCACGCCGTCAAAGTTAACGCCGATATTGGTGCCGTTGCTGTCGCCGCCGCCATTCACCGGGGTCTGCGGATCCGTGTCAATATACAGCACCATTTCATCCGCGCTGGCGTTGCCGTTGGCATCCACAGCCACATACAGGTAGTTCGAATCCCAGGCCATGTACCAGGTGCGCGCGCCGTCAAACCATTGATGCGCAGCATCGCCATATTCCCCCGCGTCAATGGTGCCATCCACATTGGGTGGGTCGGTGATATAATTGGCGGCCGCCGGGTGCCAGCACATGCCAGCCAGCAGAGCCACCAGGATGAGCAGGGATAACAGACGCAGGGACATTCTCTTCATTATTTTTCCTCCGAATCAACCAAATTAAATCTATCGGTTAGTATAGCATATTTGGCAAAATTCCATAAAATAGAAGATGTCATGAAACAGCGCATCATCTTTGCTTTTTTGTTAGTATTCAGCTCCATTTGTTTCTGGCAGGCCTGGCAGCAGGCTCACCGGGGCAGCATCGTCCTTTCGTGGACCAGCCAGAGCAGCTTCAATATCACCGGCTATTACCTCTACCGCAGCGCCGGTGAAAATAGCCCGTTTGAGCAGGCGAGCCCGGCGCTGCTGCCCGCGCCGGCAGACCCCGCCAGCAGCGCCGCCTATCAGTGGACCGATTCAGGCCTGGTCCCCGGCACGCTGTATGCCTACCAGCTTGAAGAGGTGCGTTCCGATGGCAGCACCCGGCGCCAGGCTCTGCCGGCGGTGAGGGCAGAATCCGGTCCCTGGCTGGCCTGGGCGGCGGCAGGCGTGCTGGCAATGGTGCTGGCGGCCCTTGTGCTGCAAAAACCCCGCAAATAATACAAATGTGATAAAATTGGACTAAATTCTAATCCTGTTTTAATGTATTGTGGACTATTTTGATGTATATTATCAACAAGACACCATTTACTGGTATTTCTGATGTGTCTTCTGCCAGCCCAATTAAACCATACGCAGTCCCCCCCTGCGCAGGTTCACGGTTGACAGCAACCTCCCTGAACAACCGGCCTGTCCCCCCCAGGCCGGTTGGGATTTTAAAGCCAGGTGTGATATGATGGGGATATGGATGCGCTTTACACCCTTTTTTCAGCTCCCGAACACCGTTTGGATGATCATCCGGAACATCCTGACCGCTTTTCGCAATTTCCGCCCTGGCAAAGCGGCCCGCTGGCCCGCTGCCTGACCCGGTTGAAGATCACCCCCGCCGCCGAAGAAGACCTGCTGCGGGTGCACAAGCCGGAACTGCTGCGCACGCTGAAAGCAGCCTGCGAGGTTGGCGGTTTTGTGGATTACGCTCCCACCTATGTCTCCCCGGCCTCGTGGCAGGCAGCGCTTACCTCGGCCGGCGGCGCATTGACCGTCAGCCGGGCCATTCTCAGCGGCGCCTGCCCGCGCGGCTTCGCCCTCACCCGCCCGCCCGGTCACCATGCCGAGCCGGGTCATGCCATGGGTTTCTGCCTGTTCAATAACGTGGCCATCGCCGCCGCCGACGCCCTGGCGCGCGGGCTGGAGCGGGCGGCGATTTTCGATTTTGATGTGCACCACGGCAACGGCACCCAGGCCGCTTTTCTTAATCACCCCCAGGTGGGGTTCTTTTCCACCCACGAAGAGCACATTTACCCCGGCAGCGGCGCCATCGATGAAGCCCCTCATGCCCGCGGGCGCCTGTTGAACCTGCCCCTGCCGGCCGGCGCCGGCGACCGGGCATTTGAGCAGATCATGCAAACGGTGCTGGCGCCCTGGCTGGCAGCCTGGCAGCCGCAAATGCTGTTTGTTTCGGCCGGTTTCGACGCCCACTGGCGCGATCCGCTGGCCCACCTGGGCCTATCGACCAGCGGTTATTTCCGCATGGCTCAGGCGCTGATTTCCCTGGCTGACCGGCACTGCGGCGGGCGCATTCTGTTTGTGCTCGAAGGCGGTTACGACCCTGAGGCCCTGGCCCATAACACCAACGCCGTCATGCAGGCCCTGGCCGGGCAGTCTTCGGCTCCTGATCCACTCGGTCCCGGCCCGGAAGAAGAGCCCGACATCAACCCCCGGCTGGCACAATTAAAGACGCTGCACCATTTGTGATTCCGCATAAATCTTGTAACTGCTAAGCCGTGTCATTTTTTGAACCGCAAAGTACGCAAAGCACGCGAAGAAACAGCCGCCATTGTGCGGCTTTCTTGCTTCACGTAGTGAAGGCGAAGCGGGGAATTGGGGGGTGGGAAAGCATCATACACTGCTTATAAAATAATGTTCGTGAGTGGTTTGACAATGTCACATTTGAATCTTTCCTGGATTTTCTCTATTTTCGATCAGGAAATTAACCGCAAGGGGTGTTTTAGGCGTCTTTTTATTTACGGCAGCAGAACAAGCTGCTCCGGCTGGCGAAAACGGTTCAAGACCGACTGCACGGCCATCCCGGGGCCGGCAGCCGCCATATCCTTGCGCAAATGGGTCAGCAGTTCCTCGTTGCTGGAAAAGCGGTTGATGCTCTGGGTCTGGTTTTTGCGGGTTTGCGCCACCAGGCTGCGTGAAACTTTCACATATTCTTCCAGAGCAGGTTTACCCTGCTTCAAAGCAGCCGCAATGGCCTGCGCCGCCAGCCGCCCGCTTAAGGCGGCTGCATCCATGCCCACCCCACGGGTCATGTCAATCAATCCGGCCGCGTCGCCAATCATCAACAGGCGGCCCTGTCCCAGCCAGATCCGTTCGGCAGCATTAAACGAAATGGTGGATGAATACCCCTCGGTTTTAATGATTTCCCCATCCAGGTGATATTTCTGACGCACAAAGTCCAGAAACAGCTCGCAGTGCTGCTTTAAATCACGGTCATAGCCGCTGCCCACCACCCAATATTCCCTGCCTTCCATGGTTTTGTTATACACCCAGGCAAACATCTGGTTGTTCCAATCCAGATTCCAGAATTGATAAAGGGTTTCGGGGTCCAGGTCAGCCTTCCCTTCAATGTAGTAATTGATCGAGCCCCCATTGGCGCCTTTGCCAAAATCAGCCGGGCGCAGTTTTTTACGGATCACCGGCCTGAGCCCGCTGGCATCGATCAAATAGCTGCAGGCAGCCCGAATGCCCTGCCCGTCTTTCTTCAAATCAACAGTCACCCCCCCGGCAGTTTCTTCATGATCTACATATTCACACTCAGCCCAGAACTCAGCCCCATATTTTTGCGCCACCTGGTTCAAATAGTCATCAAACACATCGCGCATGAAGTTATACATGGAGCACGGCGCGCCAAAAGTGGAGCCATCCGGATAGTAAATTTCAATCCGCTTCAACTGGTGGCGGCACAGTTTTTCCGGGGGAAATTTTTCGCCCACCAGGCGCGAGAAGTAGTCGAACTGGATGCCGCTGCAGGGTTTGTGACGCGGCGGTTTATATTTTTCCACAAACAGGGTTTTCAATTTCTTCTGAGCCAGAAATTTGGCGCACACCGACCCCGCAATGCCCCCGCCAATGATGATAACATCATAAGTTTGCATCCTGTGTTCCTTTTCTGCTTTTCCAGCTAAAAAACTTGTAACTGCTCGGGCGGTCAAAAAAATGTTGTAACTACAGCCGGGTCTTTTTTGAACCGCCAAGCGCGCTAAGGACGCAAAGGAAGAAAAAGAAAAGGCAGCGTTCGTACCAGGCCAGGCGTAACACTTGCTTGTAAACCACGCCTTGCCTGTTTTAGAAAAAATATTTCTATTCGGGATATATTTTTTCCCTTAAAACGGCTGCTTCTTCGCGTTCTTCGCGCCTTTTGCGGTTCAAAAAAAAAAATGACATGGCTGAGTAGTTCGACAATGTCATGTTTAGACACCCCCCCGGCCCCCGCCCAGGCGGGGGCGAAAGTTAATTGGGGGGTGTTTTTGTCCCGCAAAGCGGGACAAAAACACCCCTTGCGGTTAATTTCCTGATCGAAAATAGAGAAAATCCAGGAAAGATTCAAATGTAACATTGTCAAAGTAGTTACAAAAACTTTAGTATAGTTTACTATCTTTACGGCCGTTTTCCAACTGCCATTCCTCCTGCTTTACAAAAGGAGGGTTTAAAATAAAAACCGGCTCAACGCCGGTTTTTTTTATCTCTGGCTAAATCAGGCCCACCTGCTTGCCCACCTTCTCAAACACGTTCAACACCTGGTCAAGCTGGGCATCGGTGTGCGAAGCCATGTAACTGGTGCGCAGCAGCTGGCAGCCGGCCGGCACTGCCGGGTTGATCACCGGGTTGACAAACACGCCGTTATCCATCAGCAGCTTCCAGGTGAGGAAGGTGCGGTCATTATCGCCAATGATCACCGGCACAATGGGTGTGCAGGCCTCGCCCACGTTAAAGCCCAGGCCGCGCAGCCCGGCGCACATCTTGTGGCCGTGGCGGATCACGCGCGCAGGCAGGTCAGGGTCTTCGCGCAGCACCCGCAGGGCGGCCAGGGCCGCCGCCGCATTGGAAGGCGGCATGCTGGCGCTGAAGATCAGCGCGCGGGCAAAATGCTGAATGTAGTGAATCACATCCTCATCTCCGGCGATGAACCCGCCCAGCGAGGCAAAGGCTTTGCTGAAGGTGGACATGATCAGGTCCACCTCATTCGTGAGGCCAAATTCAGCCGCCGTGCCGCGGCCGCCGCCCATCACCCCCATGCCGTGGGCGTCATCCACCATCAGGCGCGCGCCGTAGCGCTTTGCCAGCGGTGCAATCTGATCCAGCCGGGCCAGGTCGCCGCCCATGCTGAACACGCCGTCCACCACAATCAAACGCCCCGCCGCGTCGGGCAGCGACTGCAGCACCCGTTCCAGGTGTTCCAGGTCATTGTGCTGAAAGCGTTCAATTTTGCCAAAGCCCAGGCGGGCGCCGTCCACAATGCTGGCGTGGTCGTCCTTATCCAGCACCACCACATCGCCGCGGCCCACCAGGGCGCTGATCACACCCATATTGGTCTGCATGCCAGTTGAAAAAGTCAGCGCAGCTTCCTTGCCGGTCCACTCAGCCAGCTCGTGTTCAAGCTGCTCGTGCAGCTCAAGGGTGCCGTTTAAAAAGCGCGAGCCCGTGCAGCTGGTGCCAAAGCGCTTGATGGCTTCAATGGCTGCCTCGCGCACTTTGGGATGGGTGGTGAGGCCCAGGTAATTATTGGAGCCGCACATGATCAGGCGTTTGCCCTGATACACCACCTCGGTGCCTTCGTTTTCTGCCAGCGGCAGAAAATAGGGATAAATGCCGTGCGCCATCGCCTCCCGGGCCTCCGTATACTGGCCGCATTTTTCAAAAATATCCATGCTGATGATACCTCCGGAATAAAATCAAACATCATTGTAACTTAAACCGCCCGCAAATACCGGAGGATTGGAATCTATTAAGACATTCTTAATCTCAATGAAATACGAAGGAGATCTGGGCAGGCGAATTTATATTCTCTGCACAGGCAGAAAACCCGATGGCATGGCTAAAAAAACAGCTAAACCGCTCCCTGAGCCCCCCTTGCCTTCGCGAAGCGGAGGCTGCCTTCGCGAAACAAGGGCTGTTCCCTGTCATGGAATGATCAAAACCTGCCCGGCAGCCAGGCTGAAAGGGCTCGCCAGCTGGTTGGCCGCGATGATCTCCTCAGGCCGCACGTCACCAAAGGCGCAGGCAATGCCGGCCACCATATCACCCGCCTGCACCGCATAGCTGGCCGGGTGTTCTTTCAGGCGGCGCAAAATCAGACGGATCAAGTTTGTAAAAGCTGCTCCAGTTCAGGCAAAATTTGCTGCGCGGCGCTCTCTCCGGCTTCGATGATCTCCGCCACGCGGGTGAAGCCCAAAAAGAGGATGATTTCATCCGGCAGCCGCGGCGCCAGCAGCAGGTCCGGCGGCTCTTTTTCCAGGCGGGCGCGGGTGGCCGCAGTCAGCATGATCACCGCGGCCCAGTAAATATCGATGATATGCTCCGGCAGCGAAATGGGCCAATCGGGCAGGATGGGCATCTGGCTGGTGTGCGGCGAAAGCGCCGGATCACCCACCGAATCCACCGCCAGCACCACCCCGGCGCCGAGGGCGCGCGCCGGCCCCACAGGAACGTTGTTCAAAAAAGCACCATCCACTAGGTGATAGGGTGGAATGTTCTGCGGCGGGAACAAACCCGGCACGGCGCAGGTGGCCAGCACAGCCGGCAGCAGGCGCCCTTCCGTCAGCGTCACCTCGCGGGTGGTCAGCAGATCCACCGCCGAAAGGGCCAGGGGGCGTTTCAGGTCCGCGAAGGTGAGCCGCGGGTCGAACAGTTCGGCGATGAAGGTCTCCATTTGCCCGCGTAAAATTGACAGATCCAGCAGGCGCACCACCTCGGCCGGATCCGCCAGGCGCAGGGCCACCTTTTCCATCTCATCGAGGGGCATCCCCGCCGCATAAGCCGCGGCTATGATGCCGCCCATGCTGGTGCCCGAGAGGCAGTCCGGGAACAGGCCGGCTGCTTCCAGCGCTTTCAACACGCCGATATGCATCAGGCCGCGCACGCCGCCGCCGCCCAGGGTGAGACCAAAACGCTGCCTGGCCATGCCGTTACTTGGTCAGCAGAGGCAGGTAGAGGTTGACCGCTGGCTTGCGGGTCATGTTTTTGAGCGCATAGACCAGCTGGTCGGTGAAGGCGCGGCGCTGCAGGGGGGCGTCATAAGCCCAGGTGTCCACAAAATAGTCGATCGCCTCTTCCAGGTTGGTCACCGCAGGCACCGCCGGGATGGAAATGGGGGTCTGCAGGTTGAGCGGGTAATACAGGCCCTCTCTTTGCAGTGAGCGGGCCGAAAGTTCCAGTAAAACCATCTTTAATGCCAGTTTCGTGCGCGCTGCATCGCTGGGATAGGCGGTGCCAAACTCGCGCCCGTGGGCGTCGTCATTCTGCCAGTTAGCAGGGTTATAATCGCAGGCATACACCGTTGGGTTACCACTGAGATCTTTCTGGGTATGGGTGCCCCAGGGCGCCGGGGTTGGCAGGGCCGCCAGGGCTGCCAGGCAGTCGCGGTGCGAATAATAATCGGCCATCGAATGCAGGTAGGTGCCGAAGGCCTCCAGCGAGCCGGCCTTCACGTCACCGGTGTCGATGGTTTCATACTGCTTATAGGTGCAGGCGGCCTTTAAAATACGCCCGGCAATCACCCCGCCCCAGGCATAGGCACTGTAGCCTTCCAGTGTATCGGTCTGGCCCCAGGCCCAGGCGCGAATGGCGCCCAATTCTTGGGCATTGTTGTTGGGAAAGTGAAAGAACGGCGAATAGGGGCCAAAGCGCGAGGTGAAACAGGCGGTTTTATCCGTCATGTTTTCCCACATCGGCCAGATCACCTGCTCGTTGCCATCGCCGTTGGGGCAAACCGCGCTCGTCCCTGAAACCGGGGTGGGTTTGAAGGAACCGCTGCAGTTGGTGTAAGCAACGGTGGAGGTGACGCCCAGGGCTTCCGAATCCACCAGTTGATTATAGATCTGCAGGGTGCGGCTGTCATCTTCTGAAAAACCGGCTGCCAGGGCCAGGGCATAGGTCATATCGTTGTGCACCGTGCTGACGGCGTCATCGGTGGTCACGGTGGGTACCGCATAAGGATCGATAAAATAGGCTTCTTCCTCAGCAAAACCGCCGGCCATCGAAAAGCCAAGGGCAAACAGCATTATCACCATCACCGCAATCAGAAAAGAGCGAAACCGGGTCATGCCGCCTCCTGTATGCCTTCTGCCAAAAAAGAATAGAAATCGAATATTCCGATTCTACACTGTTTTTTGAGATATAATGAACAGCGGAGACCTGAAAAAATGATGCAACCTGTTGGTATTTTTGATTCGGGTGTCGGCGGGCTTTCGGTGCTGCGCGCCATTCGCCAGATTCTGCCCTCCCTGCCGGTGATTTACGTGGCCGATCAGGCCCATGTGCCCTACGGCCCGCGTTCCCTGGAAGAAGTGCGCGCCTTCAGCGAAGGGGTGACGCGCTTTCTGCTGAGCCAGAACTGCCAGATGGTGGTGGTGGCCTGCAATGCAGCTTCTGCCGCCGCCCTGACGCATTTGCGCCGGCGTTTTCCGCAAACGCCCTTTGTGGGCATGGAGCCGGCCGTCAAACCGGCCGCCGAACAAACCCTCAGCGGCCAGGTGGGCGTGCTGGCCACCCCGGCCACTTTTCAGGGGGCGCTCTATGCCTCGGTGGTGGAGCGCTTTGCCCGCGGTGTGGTGCTTTACCAGGACACCTGCCCCGGCCTGGTCGGTCAGATCGAGCAGGGCGCCCTCGATGCACCGGAAACCCGCGCCATCCTCGAAAAAGCTCTGCAGCCCATGCTGATCGGCGGCATCGACGTGGTGGTGCTGGGCTGCACGCATTACCCCTTTGTCATCCCCCTCATTCAGCAAATTTGCGGCCCACAGGTGCGCGTGATTGATCCCGCTCCGGCGGTGGCCCGCCAGGTGCAGCGCCTGCTCAACGGCGCGGTGCGCCAGGATGATCCTTCGCCCCAACTGCGCTTCTACACCAGCGGCGCGCCCGAAAAAATGGCGGCCCTGCTGCCAAACCTGCTTGGCGAAACACACCCGGTGGGCCAGCTTCATTGGGATGGCCTGACCCTGTCAGAAGGTGACACCAAACATTCCTGATTAAATCAGAAAACGTGTACAATGTTTACTATCTGTTGAAATTTTTCTGCAGATAATGTTTGCATTTTAACGCATGGCCTGGAACTGGACCTCTTTCGCCATTTTGTATCTGATATCTGCCGTGGGTGCGGCTGTCACGGCCATTTTTATCTGGCAGCGGCGGCGCCAACGCGGCGGGTTAGATTTGGCGTTAAGCATGGCGGCAGTGAGCTGGTGGGCATTCACCAATGGGCTGGAAGCGGCAGCGGTTGATCTGAACTTCAAAATCACCCTGTCCAAACTGGCCTACCTGGGGATATATGTCAGCATCCTTTTGCTGATCTTTTTTGCAATGGAATATGCCCAGCAAACCCGCTGGCTTCATCCCCGCATTAAAGTTTTCCTGGCTGCCCCTTTTCTGGTCAGCCTGCTGATGGTGATGACCAACGAATGTCACCATCTCATCTGGCGCAGTTTCACACCTTTTTCTGACCCGGCCGCAAACGCCTATGTTTACGAGCCCGGGTTATATTACTGGGTGGGGTGGGCTTACAGCAACCTGCTGGTGGTGATGGCCGCCATCACTCTGATCCAGATCGGCATCCGCTACCGCTATATTTACCGCAGCCAGACCCTGATCATCATCTTCTCCATCTTGCCTCCATGGGTGATCAACACCCTGTATGTGCTGCGCCTGAGCCCTCTGCCCGGCCTCGACCTGACCCCAATTGGCTTCACCTTCACCGGCCTGCTGCTGACCCTGGGCATTTACCGCTTCCGGCTGTTTGATCTGCTGCCCATCACCGCCGATATGCTCTTTGAAAAAATCGGCGATCCCATCATGGTGCTGGATGTGCAGCTGCGGGTGGTGGATGCCAACCCGGCCGCCTGGCAGATGCTGCAATGCACTGAAAAGGATATGATTGGGCAGATGGCCTCGCAGGTGTTTGCCCAATGGGAGGCGTTGGCCGCATTCATCGCCAGACGAAACTCCGAAGATGCGCAGCTGGAATTTTCCTGGTCCGGCGAACCCGCGCTGATCATTGAAGCCCGTGCAGCTGTTTTGTTTGATCACCGCCGCAACCTCAGCGGCTGGATTCTCACTTTAAGGGACATCACCCAGCGCAAGATCATTGAAAACAACCTGCGCCAGAGCGAAGCGCGCTATCAGGCCATTGTTGAAGGTCACACCGACCTGGTCAGCCGCTGGCTGCCCGATACCACCCTCACCTTTGTCAACCAACCCTACTGCGATTATTTCTCCACCACCCGCGAACAAGCCATCGGTCATAAATTTGCGGAAGATTTGCCGGCTGAAACGCAAAGCCTCATCTTCGAGACCATTGAAAAATTGATCAGCGGAAAAGAAGACATTATCACCCAGGAAGAGCTGAATTGGGCGCCCGATGGGCAGCCGCGCTGGGTGGTGTGGACCTATAAACCCATTTATAATGAAGCCGGCTCCATCATCGAATTTCAATCGGCCGGCCGTGATGTAACCGCCCGCAAAGCCACCGAGGAAGCTCTGCACGAGCAGCAGCAACTGGCAGACGCCATGCGCGAAAGCATTGCCGCCCTCAACCAATCCCTCAAACTGGATGATGTGCTGGATCAGATTTTAATTAACCTGGCAAAGGTGATGCAGTATGATCTTTCAGACGTCATTTTAATTGATGAAAACGGCATGGCCCAGGTGGCGCACCGCCGCCGGCTGAGCAGCGGGGCCGAAGAGGTGGATCACCCACTCAACCTCAAGGTGTCTGAGACCCATAACCTCAACCAGATGTTCACCACCCGCCAGCCAGTTCTCATTCCCAATATTTTGAAAGAGCCCACCTGGGTGCACACCGAAAGCAGCAGCTGGCTGCGCTCATATTTGGGCGCCCCCATTTGTATCAAAGATAAAGTGGTCGGGTTTATCAACCTGGCCAGCGGCACCCTGAACTTTTTCCAGCCGCACCATATTGAGCGTCTGAAGTCCTTTGCCGAACAGGTCAGCATGGCCATCGAGAAAGCCTCACTGTATGAAGAAACCCAGCGCCAGCTCAAAGAGCAATCCATATTAAATGAAGTGCTGCAAATTGTCTCGGCTTCACTCAACCAGGAAGAAACTTTTGCGCGCATTTTTGAACAGGTGGGACGGTTTATCGAATATCAGATTCTGATTCTGGCCAGCTACGATGCCAGCAAGGGGCAGCTTGTGGGCATGATCAAGCCATACAACGGTGAGCCCTATCACTACACCATCAACCAGAGCGAAGGCATTGCTGGCTTTGTGGCCATGACCGGCGAGGGCCTCTTCCTGCGCAACACCCAGGAAGTGATGCGCTTCCTGCACAGCAGCGACCGCCAGAGTCTCATTTCTGTGCCGCGCTCTATCATGGTCACGCCGCTGGTAGTGAAAGATCACCTGATCGGCGTGATGGGCACCCAGCACGATGAGAAAGAAAATGCTTACACGCCAGCCGATTTTGAACTGTTCAGGAAAATTGGCCTGCAGGTGGCCGTGGCCCTCGAAAATGCCCGGCTGTTCACCATGACCGAACGCCTGGCCATCACCGACGCCCTGACAGGGCTTTCAAACCGGCGATATTACTTTGAAGCGTCACTCATTGAAGTGGAACGCGCCATGCGCAACAGCACCCCGCTCTCCATCATCATGATCGATCTGGATCATTTTAAACGGGTCAATGATCATTACGGGCACCCCGCCGGAGACCGGGTGCTGCAAAACATCGCTAACGTCTGCCGTCTGTCGCTGCGCCGTCAGGATCTGATCGGCCGCTACGGCGGCGAAGAACTGGTCATCACTCTGCCCGGCGCCGACCTGGAGCAGGCCTGTGAAGTGGCCGAACGCATCCGCGCGCTGGTGGCCGCGACAGTCACCGAAACCCCGCGCGGCGATATCAGAATCACCGCCAGCCTTGGCGCCGCCACGCTCAATGAACAGTGCAGCAACCTCGAAAGCCTGCTGGAATGCGCCGACCGCGCCCTTTACCTGGCCAAGGAAAGCGGGCGCAATCGGGTGGTCGTCTTCCAGGAAAACCCGCCGCCCCTGATGCTGCCCTCCGCAGACGAGCTTGATGATTAAAATTCCCTGTTGCAGAGACAATTTTTTGCACTATAATCTAAGATAGCCTGAATGATCACACCGAAAAGCGGTCACCGCGCTTCAAAAAGCTGCAAAAAAACGGTCTGCTTTTCTCAAAACGCACCACAGATAAAGCACTGATCAGGCCAGGAGCATCACGAAAGGAGTTGTTATTATGCGTCGATTTTTCTTCATGTTATTGGGAGCCATTGTGGGCGGCGCAGTTGGCGCGTCCATTGCACTGCTTTACACCCCGGCTTCTGGTGAAACCCTGCGCGGGCATGTTCGCGATGCCGCCAGCAGCCTGCAAATGCAGGTGAAGCAGGCCGCCCTCGATAAGCGCGTGGAACTGGAAAGCCAGCTTTCAGCGCTGCGCGCCCCGGCTGCGCCCCCCAAACCGGAATAGTCAGTCCCTGACTCAATCAAAAGGCCGGACCTGTTGGGTCCGGCCTTTTGATTTCTGCAATAATTTTGCTCAGCGCGTCTCATCCACGCTGAACTGGTATTCAGCCAGCTGGCGGGTGAAACGGGTGGTGCCGCTGACAATCAGATACGCGCTCTCGCCAGAAGCCAGTTTGAAGTTCAGGCTGCCGGTCTGCAGGTCATCCAGTTCCACTGGAATGACTTTGTCGCCGCTGCTGCTTCTCACCAGCAGGGTCACGCGGTAGGTTTGCGGCAGCACGTTCTGCACGCGCACAAAGCCAGCCCCAACCCAGCCGCCGTCATCGCTTTCAAAGTCGCTGCTGTAGTTGATCTCAGGAATGCTGACATCATCCAGCATCAGCCCTTCGCCGTTGACGGCTGCATCGGTCACATATTCAAAGCGCAGCTGCACCTTTTTGCCGGCAAACCTGGAAAGATCCACGCTTTCCTCAATCCAGCCGCCCGATTTGGCGTTGAATCCGCAGCCGTAGCTGTTGCCAGAGGGATCTTCGCTGGTGCAGGAAGGGGTATCCAGAATTTCCCAGGTGGAGCCATCCAGCGAGGCTTCCAGGTAGAGGTAATCGTAATCTTCTTCCAGGTCGTACCAGGTGTTGTAGGTGAAGGTGGCCTTGCCGCTGACGCCGGTCAGGTCAAATTCCCTCGTCAGGGTCATGTCTGATTCATCGCCTTTGTTAGACCAGAAAGCGTAATCGCCGCTGTTGGGGTCCACCGGCAGCAGGCCGGTTTCGGTGACGCCGGAGAAATTCACGGTCAGGTCGCCGGAGCAGGCAATTTCAATTGAATCCACGCCGTACTGGTTCACGGTGCGCTCCTGGCTGCCAGAGGGGCAGTCTGCCAGGGTTTCGGTGACATAAGCCTGAGGCGCATTGGCGTAGTTGCCGTAGTGGTAGCGGCCGTCGCCAACCGTGTCATCCTGAAGCAGGTTGGCGATGCTCCAATCCACAAACACATCATCTGCCGTGATGGCCTTGCCGGTTTCGGGGTCCTTCACGCCCAGTTCCGCCAGCACCGCATCCACGCTGGTCATGCTGTTTTCAGGGTGCGCCACCAGAGCTTTTGTGGCCTCCTCGCCGAAGCGGTCCAGGAAATAGGTGACAAAGAGGAACGAAGCGCCGTAATGCGGCCCGTTCTCACCCACATCGGGCAGCCAGTCGGTGAGCTGCATATCGGTGTCCATGGCGTAATAGTAATCAAAACCGCCCGTATCATAGCCGTTGAGCAGTTCAGCCAGCATGGAGAAACCTTCATTCAGCCATGAGGTCTCATTGCGGTCGCGGTAATTGTGGATCATGTGCTGGAATTCGTGCGCCAGGGTGCCGTATGTATATGAATCTGACACATCCACATTATCCAGGTTGAGCACAAACATCTCGTGCGCATTGGAGTATTCATGCGCCAGGGGGTGCACGCTGTCGGCAGATGAGAAATACCCCGCCAGGCTGACGCCCAGGTTGCCCGCCATCACCACATACAGATGCGGGTCGTTATCAATGCCGGGGGTCCACTCGCTGCCGAAAAATTCGCGGTCGGTTGGGTAAATGCTTTCCTCGAAAGTCTTGCACAGGGCATCCAGCGCCTTCTGATCCACCTTCTTGCCGTCTTCCACCCAGAAATACAGCACCGGACCGGCATAGCGCAGCACCACATCCACCTGGAAATTTTCATTGGTATCCACGTTGGATACCCAGAATTTTTCCTTGTCGCCAACCTTGTAGGCCTTGGGCGCTGGCACGGTTTCGGGGATATTCTTCACGCCCTTCAGACGCTCCGCCAGATCCACCGGGTCGTTCACCGGCACCAGGCCTTCGGTCATGATGCGCAGGGTTTCATAGGCAGCTGCAAAAGCTGGTTGGCCGGCCAGCGGTGCCTCGGTGGGCTTGGGCGGCCGCCGGGTGGGGGTAGGTTCATCAGGCCGCAGGGTGGCAGTAGGTTTTTCAGGGCGCGGGGTCTTGCTGGGGCGCGCCGTGGCCTGAGGGGCTTTGGTGGCGGGGTTAACTGCATATGGGGTGTTGGTGACCCATTCGGCGCGCGGGGTCGCTTCCTGAATGGCAAAGAAAGCCATGCCGCCCAGCGCCACACAGGCCACGCCCAGGCAGCACAGCACCACCACAATGCCCACAATGATGGCAATGATCCAATTTCGACTCATGAAAACCTCCTAACGAATTTCAAATTGATATGCCGCGGGCTGGCGGGTAAAACGGGTGGTGCCGCTGACCACCACGACCACCTTGCCGCCTTCGTCCACAGCAAACGGGATGGAAGCCCGCTGTGAAGCGTTGATTTCGGCGTATTCCACCGTCACTTTGCCGGCCGAATTGTAGTGAATCAGGCTGACGCGGTACGTTTGCGGCAAACGGTTTTGCACGCGCACAAAGCCGGCGCCTTCCCAACCGCCGTCGTCCTGTTCAAAGCTGGTTTCATAGCCAATGGCTGAAATTTGCAGGTCATCCAGCATCAGGCCTTCGCCGTTGACGGCCGCATCGGTGATATATTCAAAGCGCAGCAGCACCTTCTGGCCGCCAAACTGGCTCAAATCCACCTGCTGCTCGCGCCAGCCGTTGGATTTTCCATTATACCCGCAGCCGTAGCTGTTGCCAGAGGGGTCTTCGCTGGTGCAGGAAGGGGTTTTGAGAATTTCCCAGGTTTCGCCGTCTTTTGAGGCTTCCAGGTAAAGGTAATCGTAATCCTCTTCCAGATCGTACCATACGTTATAAGAAAAAGTGATCTGCCCTTTGGCCTGGGTGAAATCAAATTCCTTCGTCAGGGTCATATCCGATTCGTCGCCCTTGTTGGACCAGAAGACGTAATCGCCAGAGCGGGGGTCCTGCGGCAGCAGGCCGGTTTCGCCGGTGCCCTGGAATTCAAAGGTGCGGCTGCCCATGCACGAAATTTCGATGTAATCGGCGCCGTATTGGTAAACATAACGGTTGCCGGTGACCGGCGAGCTGCAGCTGCTGATTTTCTCGGTGGATTTGGCCTGGGGCGACTCGGTGTAATTGCTGTATAAAAAGCGGCCGTCGCCAGCGTTCCGGTTTTTGATGTAGTTGGCCAGAGTCCAATCCACAAACACATCGTCCGCTGTAATCACCTTGCCGGTGAGCGGGTCGGTGATGTTGTTGCGCGCCAGCACCGTGTCAATGCTGTCCATGCCATTCTGCGGCTCCTTCACCAGATCCTGGGTCACCGTCTCGCCAAAGCGGTCCAAAAAATAGGTGACAAAGAGGAACGAAGCGCCGTAATGCGGGCCGTTGTCGCTCACGTTGGGCAGCCAGTCGGTGAGCTGCATATCGGGGTTGCGCATGAACAGGCTGTCGAACCCGCCTGTATCGTAGCCATTCAACAGTTCGGCCATCACCGCAAAGCCCTCGTTCAGCCACGAGGTTTCGTTGCGGTCGCGGTAATAATGGATCATATGCTGGAATTCATGCGCCATGGTGCCGAGGATGTAAGGATCATTGAGGCGCACGTTGTCCGCGCTGATGAGAAACAGTTCCTTGGCATTGGAGTATTTATGCGCCAGGGGGTGCACTTCATCTGCGGATGAGAAATATCCGGCCAGGCCGGCGCCGGCATCCTTGGCGTAGAGAATGTACAGCCGTGGATCGTTATCAATGCCAGGTGTCCATTCAGAGCCGAAAAACTCGCGGTCGGTGGGGTAAATTTTCTGGTCAAAGGCGTCCACCAGGTTTTGGGCGTCCTTCTGGTTCACTTTCACCCCGTCCTGCGCCCAAAGATACACATGTTCGCCAATCACTTCCAGCCGCGCCGTGATCTGCTTGCTTTCGTTGGTGTCCACGTTGGTCATCCAGAAGGTCTGGGTGTCGCCCACCTGGTAAGGCTGGGCGGGCGCCGGCACGCTGGCAGGAATATCCTTGATCCCCTTCAATTGCTCGGCCAGCTTCACCGGGTCGTTCACCGGCACTTCCATCGCTTCCAGTTTTGCCATGTTTTCAACCGCCGCCGGATCCAGAGGCTTATATTGAAACTGGGGGGTGGGTTTAAAATCAGGAATGGTGCCGTCTTCAACCATGGCGCCAAACGCCAGCAAACCAGCCAGACAGCAGCAGCAAAGCGTGCAGGCTGCTAACAAGATAATCACCAGAACAATGCCTACTTCTCGCATAAAACTACCTCCAGGTTAATACATCTATTCTATCATTGACTCCGTCAAAAAGGGCAGCCCCAGGCAACCCTAGCCGGTTTTCGGGTATAATTCAGGCTGTATTTAATAAATACGTTTAAAGCAGCCGCAAGTTGCACCAGAAGCATGAACCAACCATTAACAGATACCGTCCTGAATATTGACGCCCTCGAAGGCCTGCGCAGCCTGCCTGATGCCAGCATCGACCTGCTGATTGCCGATCCGCCTTATAACCTGGGTAAGGATTACGGCAACGATTCGGATCAAAAATCGCCGCAGGATTTTTTGCGTTGGACGGAAACCTGGCTGGACCTGTGCCTGCCCAAGCTCAAAGAAACCGCCAGCCTCTATCTTTTCACCACCTGGCGTTACAGCCCTGAAATCTTCAGCTTTCTTAAAACCCGCCTCCTCATGCTCAATGAAATCATCTGGGACCGCCGGGTGCCGAGCATGGGCGGCAGCACGCGCCGCTTCAGCTCCGTGCACGATACCATCGGCTTTTTTGCCAAAAGCAAGGCCTATTATTTCGATCTCGATGCTGTGCGCGTGCCTTACGATGAAGCCACCAAACGCGCGCGCAGCCGTTCCATCTTTGTGGGTAAAAAATGGCTCGAAGTGGGCTACAACCCCAAGGATGTCTGGGCGGTCTCACGCCTGCACCGCATCCACGCCGAACGCGAAGACCACCCCACCCAGAAACCGCTGGAAATCATCGAGCGCATGGTGCGCGCCAGCTGCCCTGAAGGCGGCGTGGTGCTGGACCCTTTTGCCGGGTCGGGCACCACCCCCGCGGCCTGCCTGCGCAACAACCGCCGCTATATCGCTTTTGAAATCAACCCAGCCTACGTGCAGATCATTGAAGAGCGCCTGAAACGAACGCGCCTGAGCCTGCGGCCGGTTGAAACTGCCTCCAAGGAAAACCCGACATGACCCTTGAACCCCGTCCTTCCGATTTGCTCACCGCCGCCCTGCGCTGGTGGTGGGTGCTGGTGCTGGCTGCCATTCTGGGCGGCGCTGGCGGCTTTGTGTTTGAACGCCTGCAGCCGCCGCTTTACGAAGCCCGCGCCGCCATCAACGGCAACCTGCTGTTCGACAGCATCGGCGTCTGCGTGCCCACCCCGGCCCCCCCGCCCGAAGGCGCTCCCACCCCCACACCCTTCAGCCTGACCCAGTACGACGAGGATATGGCCCTGGCTGTGATTCAGGATTCGCTGGTGGAGGTCATGCCTCAGGCTGCCGCCCTGGCCAACATGGATCAGCCCACCTTCCTGCAAAATGCCATTGTCGAACGCAAGCATAACCTGTGGGAGGTGCGCTTCAGGCATGCTGACGCGCAGACCGCCCAGCAGGTGACCAATGCCTGGCTGCGCCTGGGTTTACAGCGCCTTGAAGAAAAGCGCGCCAGCGGGCGTGTCAGACCGTATGTGACCTATTCCCTTCAGGAAGAAGCCGCCCTGCCCACCACCCCCACCTATTACCGCACCAACCTGCTGGTGCTTTGCGGTACGCTCATCGGCCTGCTGGCGGGCGTGGTGTTTCTTTCTGCGCGGGTGAAAGGCTGACCCCTGTGAACAGCCAATCGCTTACAAAAGGCTGGAATATCGCCTTTGAGGTGCTGTGGGCAGCCGCCCTGATTGGCCTGCCCCTGACCAGCTTCCCGCCGTTCTACGCCCTCACCGGCGCCCTGGTGACGCCGTTCTCGGCCCTGCCGCTGGCTTTGCTGATGGCCGCCTGGCTGCTGCCTTACCTGCTGCGCGGCGGACGCCTGCCCGCCGAAATTCGCCCGCTGACGGCCTTTCTGGCCGCCGCCGTGCTGATCAATGCGCTGGCTTTCTTTGCTTCGCCCATGCTCATCAAGGATAAAACCCTGCTCAGCCAGTTCATGCGCACCTACCTGACCCTGGGCATCGGCCTGATCTTCTTTTTCAGCTTCGCCGCCTGGCCGCGCACTTCAGCCCAGTTCCGCAAAACCATGCAGTGGATCACCCTGGGCAGCCTGCTGTGGACAGCCGCCAACCTGACCCATTACCTGCTGCAGATCAAAATCGATTCATGGCCTATGTTCAAGGCCTACCTCGATTTCCGCGAAACCTTCTTCACGGTGGCGCATCCCTTTGTGGAAAATCAGACCCGTTTTTACGGCCTGACCTATGAGCCTTCATGGTTCAACCACCAGCTTAACCTGCTTTATCTGCCGCTCTGGTTGGCGGCGGCTTACCAGCGCAGCTCGGCTTTCCGCTTCCGCCTGTGGATCTTCTCGGTGGAAGATTTGCTGCTGCCCCTGGCCCTCTGGCAGTTCATCATGGCCTCGCCGCGCATTGGCCTGGCAGCCCTGCTGCTGGTGCTGCTGGTGCTGGCGCTGCGCGTGATCGGCCGGCTGATTCGCCATTTGCAGGGCCGCATGGCCGCCCGCTGGGGCTTTGCCCGCCGCCGCCAGACCCTCACCCGCGTGCTGCTGGGTGCAGTGATGGCAGCAGTGCTGCTGGGCACAGCCTGGGGCGGAGGCACGGCCTTTTTCAACTGGGCCGTGCGCACCGACTGGCGCATGGAACTGATCAAAAACGCCCCGCCCACGCAGGCTGAAATCAACAAGCTGCTGCAGCTCGACCGCCCCACCTTTCTGGAAATCAGCCGCCGCTTTGCCTTTCTGGAGCGCATGGTCTACTGGTATGACGGCTGGGATATCTTCAACAGCCATCCCTGGCTGGGGGTGGGGCTGGGCAACGCCGGTTTCTATTTCAGCGAGAATCTGACCGGCGCCGGCTGGGCCACCACGGAGGTGCGCGATGTGGTGTACCGCCTGGGCGGCATGCCCAACCTGAAAAGCTTCTGGGTGCGCCTGCTGGCCGAAACCGGCCTGCTGGGCTTTGCCCTGTTTGCGGCCTGGTATGTGCTGCTGTGGATTTCGGCACGCGCCACCCAGAAAAGCCAGGATATCCTCCTGCGCACGGTGGGGTTGGCCGGTGAGCTGGCCCTGATCGCCTTCATTGTGGAGGGGTTCAGCGTCGATTCGCTGGCCATGCCCTATTTGTGGGTGATGACCGGATTGATTTGCGCCGCTGGAATGGCATACCGGGGTGAAATTAAACGCGATTCGCTGTAAAATAAAAGTGATGTTTTCAAAATCCGGTTTCCAGTGAAATGAGGCCGGATTTTGCTTTCATCCCGATATAATTTTTAAATGAAGAAACGCCGGTGCTCTCTTGAAGCGCCCTGCCTTTTCTGAACAGAAGGAGATTGCTCATGGCTCGTGAAACGCTAGGTTACGTCATTCTTCACTGGACCTGCCCCCACTGCAGCACCCGCAACCCGGGGCCATTTAAATTCTGCGCCGCCTGCGGCGCCCCCCAGCCGCCCGACGTGCAGTTCGAGCAGATTCCCGAATCACAGCTTTTGACCGACGAGGCCACCGCCAAGGCGGCCAATGCCGGGGCCGATTTGCACTGCGGCTACTGCGGCGCCCGCAACCCGGCGGGAGCCAAACTGTGCAGCCAGTGCAACGCGGATATGAGCACGGCCAAGGCGCGCGAAGCCGGCCGCGTGGTGGGCAGTTACGCTCCGCCCGGCGCGCAGCCGCAAACCGCGCCCTGCCCGGCCTGCGGACAGCCCAACCCGCTCACTGCGCAGCGCTGCGCCTCGTGCGGCACGGGCCTGGGCCAGAAGGCCGCTCCGCCGCCAGCCGCCCCCGCCTCCGCTGCCAAAGTGGGCGGCATCAGCATCGTCATCATTGCGTTGATTGCCCTGTGTGTGCTCGGTCTGATCATCTTCTGCCTGGTGATGGTGTTCCGCACCACCGAAACCACGGGCGTGGTCAACAGCGTGCAGTGGCGCATCACCACCGAGATTGAGGAATACGGCCCGGTGGACAAGGAAGATTGGAAGGATGAGATTCCCGCCGGAGCAAAGCTGGGAACCTGCCAGGAAAAGTATCATCACACCCAGGATACCGAAGCGCCGCGCTCCAAGAAGATCTGCGGCACGCCCTACACGGTGGATAAAGGCACCGGCCAGGGTGAGGTGGTGCAGGACTGCCAGTTTGAAGTTTATGCCGACTGGTGCGCTTACAAGGTGGACGAATGGCATAAAGTGGATGACCTGGTCAGCAGCGGGCGCGATCTGAGCCCGGTGCCGCCGCTGGTGCAGTTGAAGGCCAATCAGCGCGAAGGCAAAACTTTTGAAAGCTACAAGGTGACCTTTGAGAGCGACGGCAAGCAATACAACTACGCCACCGATGATCTTTCCACCTTTACCAAGTTCAGCCCGGGCAGCAAATGGAAATTGACCGTCAACGGTCTGGGCGATGTGGTTTCAGCCGAACCGCAGTGATCCTGATCCCATAAATTCACAAATCCCGAAGGAATATTCCTTCGGGATTTTTTTATTCCTGCTATACTCATACATATGGATTGGCTGTCTGCTGTTTTATCTCAAAAAACGTTCTGGATTTATTATCTGCGCCTGTTTCAAGACTTTGAAGGCGACTACGTGACGGCCTGCTGTCGATGGTTCGGCGTGGAACGGGCCAGGCTGGAAACAGATATTCTGGGCAATCTGTACCAGCTGCAAAACGCGGAGGCTGAATCTCTCTCATTGCACGCGCTCAGCCTGCCCATATCTTCAGGCGGCAGCCTGGAGATCCTCTTCCAGCCTTATGGGCCTGGTGAACAATTCTTTCTAAAAACCTCTGAAGAAATGGTGCCGCTGGCTGAAGTGGATGTGGACGATATCTGCCAGCCCTGTTTTCCCCTGCGCCTGCTGCCGCGGGTGGCCGGACGGCTGGCGGGCGAACTGGCCAGCGCCTGGGGGGCGCTTTTGCTCTACAAGCTCAGCTATGCTGCCCCTGAGGATGACGTTGAAGCACTGGCAAACATTTTGAGAGCGGCTTTTCCACCCGGCCTGTTCACAGCAGCCGAGCAGGCGCATATCATTTCCAGTCAGCAGCAGGGTTGGCGCTACCAGCAACGCCGCTTCAGGCCTGTTCGCACCATTGAGCACCCCGCATGGCAAAGGCTGGTGGGTGATGCGTTGACAGGCTCAGATGATGACTGCATCCTTTGACGGAACATGACTTCGTCCTCCCCCCTCCTCTCCCTGTGGCCTGTCTACATTTCCCCCGTTAAAACAATCCAGCCTCTGGTGTATTCCAGAGGCTCGGATAGAGTTGGTATAGAAAAAGTCTCTTGGCAACGACCTACTCTCCCAAGGGGCCGCCCCCCAAGT
>JAKQJC010000068.1 GCA_029561345.1 Chloroflexota bacterium
CAACTCTGCCATATATTCGTGATTGTTGATAAACTTGTTCATTAAGCCTCGTTTTGGATATCACTGGTCGTGGAAAACCAAGTTTATCCTTTTCGAGGCCATTTTGCTTCTGCTTGTCCGAACTCATGTCCGAACATCAGGGCAAAAAATTTTGCTGGCAAATGCAGCATCCCGCCTTTATACGGCACAAAAAGTCACATGAAAATGGGTAATTCGTCATGTTAACGCCTGACTTTCATGGTAAAATAGCGTGTTTGAGAATGTAGAATAAAGCCTGCGATTCAGGCATAATCCGATTATCTTATTTAGGAGGTTTTCTATGTCAGGTAAGAAGTGGGTCTTTTTGTACAGTGAAGTGGACCAGGTGGAAGCCTATTGCGGCAAAGACTGGGACAAAGTTCGCGGTTTATTGGGCGGCAAAGGCGCCAACCTGGCCGATATGGCCCGGATTGGCCTGCCTGTTCCTCCCGGTTTCACCATTACGACTGAAGCCTGCAATGCATACCAGCCTACCAAGACCTTCCCGGAACACATGTGGGATCAGTCTTTAGCGGCCCTGCATGCCATTGAAGCCCAGACTGGTAAGAAGTTTGGCGATCCGACCAATCCTCTGCTGGTTTCCTGCCGTTCAGGTGCCAAATTCTCCATGCCGGGCATGATGGACACCGTTCTGAACATTGGCCTGACCGACAAGACCGTTGAGGGTATGGTCAAACTGACCAATAACGAACGGTTTGCTTACGACTCATACCGCCGTCTGATCCAGATGTTCGGCGCCGTGGTGCTTGAGATCCGCGATGAAGCCTTTGAAGACGTTCTTGATGAATTCAAGAAGGAAAAAGGCGTCAAACTTGACACCGAGCTCAACGCGGAAGACCTGAAGGCTCTGACCAGCAAATTCAAGGCGGTTGTGCGTGCTGAAAAGGGTTTTGATTTTCCCCAGGATCCGTTAGATCAACTGCGCCTGGCCATCGAAGCCGTGTTCAAATCATGGAATGGCAAGCGCGCCGTGGATTATCGCCGCGCCACCAATATCCCCGATGATCTGGGCACTGCTGTGAACATTGTGACCATGGTGTTCGGCAACATGGGCTCTGACTCAGGCACCGGCGTGGCCTTCACCCGTGATCCGCAGACCGGTGAAGCGGTGGTGTTCGGTGAATACCTCATCAACGCTCAGGGCGAAGATGTGGTTGCCGGTATCCGCAACACCGAAAAGATCGTCAACCTGGGCAATGAAATCCCCGAAGCTTACAAACAATTTATGGGCATTTGCAAGACGCTTGAAAACCACTACCGCGATATGCAGGATGTGGAATTCACCATTGAACGCGGCCGCCTGTGGATGCTGCAGACCCGCAATGGCAAGCGCTCAGCCCGCTCAGCCGTCAAGATCGCTGTGGATATGGCCAACGAAGGCCTGATTTCCAAAGAGGAAGCTGTTCTGCGCGTGACCCCCGAACAGGTGGACACCCTGCTGCACCCGCAGTTCGACAGCGCTACCAAGAAGGACGCCAAGAAAGCTGGCTTCTTCTACGCCAGCGGCGTGAATGCCTCTCCGGGCGCTGCGGTTGGCCAGGTCTACTTCGATGCTGACACCGCGGAACGCATGGCTAAGGAATCGAAGCAGGAAGTGATCATGGTTCGCCCGTTCACCAAGCCGGATGATGTGCATGGTATGCTGGCTGCCAAGGGCATTCTCACCAGTGAAGGCGGCGCAACCTCTCACGCTGCTGTGGTGGCCCGCCAGTTTGGCGTTCCCTGCGTTGTTGGTGCTTCGATGGTGCACATTGACCTCGAAAAACGCCAGATGGACGTGGATGGCAAAGTGGTCAAAGAAGGCGAATGGATCTCTGTGGATGGTACCACGGGTGAAGTTTTCCTGGGCAAGTTGAACCTGACTGTCCCCAAAGTGGAAGAACAGACTGACCTGTTGACCCTGCTGACCTGGGCCGATGAAATTTGCGCCAACCCCACCATTCGCAAGGTTACCAGCGGCCTGACCCGCGGCCTTCAGGTTTGGGCGAACGCCGATTACCCGAAAGACGCCCGCCGCGCTCGCTCTTACGGCGCCGTTGGCATTGGCCTCTGCCGTACCGAGCACATGTTCTTCGAGCCCGAACGTCTGCCCTCTGTGCAGCGCATGATTCTGGCCAAGACCGCTGAAGAACGTGTTTCTGCGCTTGACGACCTGCTGCCCTACCAGCGCTCAGACTTCGAAGGCCTCTTTGAAGCCATGGATGGCTACCCTGTGATCATCCGCCTGATTGATCCGCCTTTGCATGAGTTCATGCCTTCTGGCGAAGCTCTGCTGGAAGAAGTCATCACCATGCGTGTGAAGGGTATCAAGGAAGGCCTTGAAGAAAAAGAACACATGCTGGCCGCTGTTCAGGCGCTGCATGAGAGCAACCCGATGATGGGTCTACGTGGTATCCGCCTGAGCATTGTGATGCCCGAAATCGTTGAAATGCAGGTTCGTGCCATCTTCGAAGCTGCCGCCAATGTCACCCTCAAGGGTGTGCATGCCAAGCCCGAAGTCATGATCCCGTTGACCGGCCACGTGAATGAACTCAAGCACATCCAGCCCAAGCTGGAACGGATCGCCAAGGCTGTGATGGCCGAAAAGGGCGTTTCCTTCCCCTACAAGTTCGGCACCATGATCGAAATCCCCCGCGCCGCTCTGACTGCGCCGGAAATTGCCACTGTGGCTGAATTCTTCTCCTTCGGCACAAACGACCTGACCCAGATGACCTTTGGCTACAGCCGCGATGATGCTGAACGCAACTTCCTGGTGAAATACGTGGAAGATGGCATTCTGCCCAAGAATCCCTTCCAGCAGATTGATCGGGATGGCGTTGGCCGTCTGATGCGCATGGCCGTTGAAGAAGGCCGCAGCGTTCGCCCTGAACTGGAAGTCGGCATCTGCGGTGAACACGGCGGTGAACCCAGCTCGATCGAATTCTGCCATATGATTGGCCAGAATTACGTGAGCTGCTCACCCTTCCGTGTGCCGATTGCCCGCCTGGCGGCTGCCCACGCTGCGATCAAGCACCAGCCCAAGTAGTCCCAAAATACCGGTACTCCAGTACTGGAAATAGCGCAAAAGATAGGAGTCTGGTCTCATCGACCAGACTCCTTTTTCTGTTATAATCTTGCATATTATTTCATATTGAGGCTGAACATGTTCAAGAGAATCAGGGTAGGTTTTTTGCTGGGCCTGGCCATGGGGTTAACCTATCAAACGGTTGCAGAATTGATCAACCGGCTATCACTGCCTGGCATACCGATATATTCCCCGCCTCCGGGACCCATCTGGGGGATTGTTTTGATGGGTTTACTTTATGCAATTTTGGGCATCATCTGCGCCATTTCAGAATCACACCTGATCGGGATATTCGCCGGCGCTGTGGCTTCCACCTTGTTCACATTCACCTGGGGGTTTATATCCTCCGGAGATGGCAGCAGCCAGCTGATGGGAAGATTTTTCCTTTACCTGTATACTTCTCTGCCAGTTCTGGTCATTTTTCTGCCGGTGGCAGCGGCTTTTCGCTGGGGCATTGCGGGCATGACGCGTGAAAAGTTGAATGAATATCCGGTATTCAGCCGAATAAAACCAGTGGTCATTTTGATCATTTTGGCAGGTATTTTGGGCACTTTATCCATGTATTCTACTGAAGCCATGCGGGTTCTGGTCCAGGCAGATAAGCTTGTCAAAGCGGGTATTGCTGCCAACAGCGATGGTTCATCGCTGCCCAAACCGCTGCAAACAGTGGACGGCTTTTTCAAAATGGGCAATGGCCCATACACGCTGGAATGGCGCTCAGATGTTGTGTATCAGGGCGCCCGCCCAGAAACGTCAAGCGACAGCAGTATCAGCAGTGTTGTGATCAGATTTGATACAGGATTGAAAATCAACTGCATCTATTATGGCGGGACCAATGCAGCCCTGTGTGAAAAAGCGCTGGATCTGGTTGATATTCCTGGCAGCGAAAACTGGTAGAATTCTAAAAATTCAATTCACCATCATCACAATCCCCCGGAGGCAAAATTTTCCGGGGGATTTCATATTAGAAATCCATCAGAAAATTGGACAAATATGATCATATTTATTATAAATATGGTAAAATATATCCAGATAATGATAAAAAAGTTATGCTTCAGCCTGGCAAGGGTATGCGTCTGGCTGGTAAAACCGGGCGAAGGCAAGGCTCAGAGAACGGAAGAAACCAGCTGTGATGCCCCCTGCAGCATTTATGCATTTATTGATCATCGGAGGACTAAGGCGATGGACAAACAAACAGGATTAAAACTTTATCATGAGATGGTTCTCATTCGGCGAACGGAAGAGAAAGCGGCCGAACTTTATCAGCAGGGTAAGATTGGCGGTTTTTTGCATCTGTACATTGGACAGGAAGCGGTCAGCACAGGACTGATTTCAGCCCGGCTTCCCCAAGACCGCGTGATTACGGCCTACCGGGACCATGGTGTGGCGATCAACTGCGGCCTGCCGGCAAAAGAAATTCTTGCGGAGATGCTGGGGAAGGTCACCGGCGTTTCCCGCGGAAAGGGCGGATCTATGCACCTGGCAGATGTCAGCAAGAATTTTTGGGGTGGTCACGCGATTGTGGGAGCTCATTTGCCGCTGGCCGCCGGCCTGGCTTTGGGAGATCTTTATCAGAAACAGGACGGGGTGACCATCTGCATGTTTGGGGATGGAGCCACCAATATTGGTTATTTTCATGAGGCGTTAAATCTCTCAAAGGTGTGGAATTTACCGGTGCTGTGGGTGTGCGAGAACAATCAATATGGCATGGGGACAGCGGTAGACCGCGCATCAGCGGTTTCGCAGATCAGGCAGAAAGCCGAAGGCTACGGCATGACAAACAGCCGGGTGGATGGAATGAATCTGGTGGCGGTGCGTGAGGCGGCGCAGAAAATTCTTTCAGAAATTCGCAACGGCAGCGGGCCGCAGTTACTTGAAATTACCACTTACCGTTACCGCGGGCATTCCATGGGAGATCCGGAACGGTACCGCAAACCTGAGGAGATCCATCTGTGGCAGGAACAGGACCCCATTGGCATATTCAGACGGCATCTGCTGGATAATGGGCTGGCGGTTGAGGCTGAATTAAACGCAGAAGATGATGCGGTCGAGGAAGAAATCCGCGAGGCAGTGATATTTGCTGAAAGCAGCCCCGAACCACAGGCGGAAGAATTGTTCCGTGATATTTATGTGGAAGCGTAAGGAGGATACCATGGCTAAAATTACCATGCGCGAAGCCATCTCACAGGCACTGTGGGAGGAAATGGAACGGGATCCCAAAGTGTTTATTTTGGGGGAAGAAGTGGGGCTGTGGGGCGGCACTTACGCGGTGACCAAGGGATTTTTCGATCATTTTGGCGCTGAGCGAGTGCGGGATACACCTATTGCCGAGGCTGCCATTGTAGGCGCAGCTATTGGTGCAGCCCTGACGGGATTGCGGCCGGTGGCGGAATTGATGACAATCAATTTTGCTTTCTCAGCGATGGATCATATCGTCAATGAGGCGGCAAAACTGCATTATATGTTCGCCGGGCAAATGGTGCTGCCAATGGTCATCAGGGCGGTGGGCGGCGGCGGCCGGCAGCTGGGTGCGACCCATTCGCAGACTCCGGATGCGGTCTTTGCTCATTTTCCCGGACTGAAGGTGGTTGCGCCAGGCACCCCGGCCGATGCAAAAGGACTGCTGAAAGCAGCCATCCGCAGCAATGATCCGGTTCTATTTATTGAACATGCGACTCTCTACCAGACCAGGGGAGAAGTTCCTGATGGCGAGCTCATTGTGCCGATTGGAAAATCGAAGATCCAACGGCTTGGACGGGATGTGACCCTGGTGACATACAGCAAGATGCTGGAAGTATCCATGAAGGCGGCCGAGCAGCTGGCGGCAGAAGGCATTGAAGTTGAAATTGTTGACCTGCGGTCGCTGCGCCCGCTGGATATGGACCCGGTGCTCGAATCGCTCAAAAAGACCAATCGGGCTGTGATCGTTGAAGAAGGCTGGAAATCTTACGGGGTGGGTGCAGAAATCGCCTCCCGGATTTATGAGGAGGCCTTTGATTTTGTGGACGCCCCGATTAAGCGGGTAGCTCAGGCTGAGGTTCCGCTTCCGTACAACCGCACCCTGGAACAGATGGCTTTGCCAAACGCAGCTGATGTGGTGAAGGCGGTAAAGGAGGTGCTGTGATGGCTGACATCGTTAAAATGCCCAAACTGGGTTTTGATATGGCTGAAGGCACCCTGGTGCGCTGGGTGAAACTGGAAGGTGAACCCGTGCGCAAAGGGGATATCCTGGCAGAAATTGAGACCGATAAAGCCACGGTTGAAGTGGAGTCGGCGCTGGAGGGAGTGGTTTTGCGCCATCTGGTTGAGCAGGCTGCCGTGGTGCCGGTGGGAACACCCATCGCCATGATTGGCGCGCCTGGCGAGAAGATTGAAGAGGCGCCAAAACCGGAAAGCCGGGATAAGAGGCCGGAATCTGCTCCACAAACAGTTTTTCAACCCACTGCTGCACAGCCTCATCCAAACCCCACTGGCAGAGTGATTGCTTCTCCGTTGGCGAGGCGCCTGGCGCGGGAAAAAGGGCTGCAGCTTGAAAAAATTGCCGGCAGCGGCCCTGGCGGGCGCATTATCCGAAAAGATATCGAGGCATTTGAGGCGCCGGCCGGCGCTGTTGACCAACCCGTCCAAGCTTTCAGGGCTTCCTCAACGGGTGCCAAATCTATTCCGGTGAGCAAGCTGAGGGCAGCCATTGCCCGCAGGATGGTGGAATCGAAACAGCAGGTGCCGCATTTTTACCTGACCCATACTTACAGGGTGGATGATCTGCTGGACTTGCGGAAAAAAATCAATGAACTGCTGCCCGAAGAAGAGAAAATTTCACTGAATGACATGGTGATCAAGGCGGTTGCTTTAACATTGAGGGATTTTCCCAACCTCAATGCTTTCTTTGGCGAACATGAAATCCATCATCATGAAGCGATCCACATTGGCAGCGCGGTTGGCCTGGACGGCGGCCTGATGACCGTGGTGGTCAAAGATGCCGATCAGAAATCATTGCGAGTGATTGCCAGGGAAATGAAGGAGATGGCTGCACGCGCCCGCTCCGGGAAGGTGAAACCCGAGGATATCGAGGGTTCAACTTTCTCGATCAGCAACCTGGGCATGTATGATGTTGAGAATTTTGCGGCCATCATCAATCCACCTGAAGCGGCCATTCTGGCAGTGGGTTCGGCCAAAGCCCAACCCGCCGTCAATGATGAGGGTGAGGTGGTGGTTGAATGGCTGATGAAGGCGACTCTTTCAGTCGATCACCGGGTGAGTGACGGCGTTGAAGCAGCCAGGTTCATGCAGGCGTTGGCCAAAAACCTGGAGACGCCTCTGAGGCTGGTGTTGTAAATATATGCAGGTACAAAAAGGGCAGGTTTGATACCTGCCCTTTTTGTGGACTATTTCTGGTAGACCTTTTCGTAAAAAGGTACCCGTGTGGGCCAGCCGTTATCCCTGTTCATGGCAAGAGTGACCATCTCAGACCATTGTGGCGTTGAAAAGGCTTTAAATGCCTGTTCGAGTGCAGTGACCATGCGATGAGTCCCATCCATTTTCTGGTCGTGATCGAGGGGTTCGGTGAAGGGCCACTCGTATGAAAAGCCCCAGCCGGGTTTGATGGTATCGGCCAGGCCGCCGGTTTTACACACAACCGGAATAGCGCCGTAGCGCATGGCCTCCATCTGACCCAAGCCGCAGGGCTCAAATAAAGACGGCATGAGGAACATATCGCTGCCGGCGTAGTGCAGCTCAGTTGAGGGCCAATCCTTGTATTTGAAAGAAATGCGATCCGGAAAACTGGCTGCCCAGCCGATCAACTCGCACCACAATCCATAATAGTATGGATCCTGCTCTGGCGTTGGCGGTCCCCAGGCCACCACTGCGATTTGCGCCTTATGGTAGATGTGATAATATCGGATGGCATAGAGAAGGAGTTCCAGACCCTTTTGATAGGACCAGCGGGAACGCACACTGAGCAGCGGATCGGTGCTTTCAGCCAGTCCCATCCAGCGGCGCAGTTCCTGGCGGGCAGCGAGCTTCCCTTTGAGGTGATTGACTGAAAAGGCCAATTCATTTTCCAGGGCTGCTGGATCCCAGGCGGCATTATCAATGCCATTGACAATGCCTGTCAACTTGCCGCGCAGGGCTGCTTCATATAGGACACCATGCAGGCCTTTTCCCTGGGCAGGCGTTTGAATTTCAGCCGCATAGGTTTCGCTGACGGTGGTGGTGATATCTGAAAAACCGACCGCGCCTTTAAGAATATTGATCGAACCATGATATTCCAGGCTTTTGATGCCCGGCGCATAGGAAGCCAGGTCTTGCGGCAGCCCGCCGTAAGCCAGCAAAGATGAGGCTCCCACGCCCTGAAATGCCAGGTTGTGGATTGTGAATACCGTGCGCACAGGTTTGCCGGCGACCAGGCCGCCGAAAACAGTATTGAGATAGACGGGCAGCATGCCGGTGTGATAATCGTGGCAGTGGATCACGTCAGGGATCCAGGCGGCGTGTTGATCAAGAAACCGCAAGACTGCGGCCGGGAAGTGAATATAAGGCTCATTATATGGGCTGTAGATTTTTTCCCGTGTGGTGGCTTCATCAAACCAGGCATGGCCTTTGACCAGGTAAAGGGGAAGGGCGCTTTCTTTGCCAGGCAGGCTGGTCTGATAAATGGCAGCCGGAGGGAGCGCACCCAACGTCAATTCACCCTGCCAGAGCAGTTCAGGGGGCTGGGGGAGCTTGCCATCCAGTTCCAAAAAACGGTAATAAGGCATGGCAATCCGCACATCATGCCCGGCCTGCTGCAAGGCAAAACTGAGCGCATTGGCCACTTCAGCCAGGCCGCCGATCTGAACCATACCGCGGCATTCCGGCACGACCATCAGGATTTTTAAGGGTGTCATAAGGTCTCCATTCTTCTGATTTCAGGGCAGGCTGGCAAGATTCCAGATTTTGACATCGTAAGAATTGCCGGCGAACAAAGTGGAACCATCCTGAGCAAAGGACAAACTATGAATGGGGAAGACTTCTTCCCCATAGGTTTCAAGCGTGCTTTTCAATTCCCAATTGGATACCTGCCAGATTTTTGTGAAGCCATCCTCGCCGCCTGTCACCAATAGATCGCTTTGCGGAGAGAATGCCAGGGCGTTGATCCGGGAGGCGTGGGCAGTTAAAGTGCGGATGATTTCACCGTTTTTGGGATTCCACAACTTCACCACACCTTTGCCATCGGCTGTGGCGAGAAATTTTCCATCCGCAGAGAAAGCGGCCGCAAACACCCATATCTGATGCCCGGATTGGGAGAACTTCTCCGTTCTGGATGCAACATCCCAACCCTTAACTGTGCCATCGCTGCTTGCTGAGACAAGCAGGGAGCCATCGGGGGAAAATGCCAGGTCATTGATATCAGACTGGTGCCCTTTAAGCGTAAAGGCCAGCTCACCAGACGGCATGTTCCAGACCATGATCACCTGATCCACGCCGGCAGAGGCCAGCAAACTGCCATCAGGAGAAAAGGCCAGGGTTTTTATCGCCAGAGTGTGACCTTTCAGGGTCTGGGTGGATGTCTTGGTCCCGGCTGGCCAGAGTTTGATGAAATTATCCACGCTGGCTGAGGCCAGCAGGCTGCCATCAGGGGCATAGGCAACCGCGGTAATGTTCAGATCATGAGCCTCCTCAATAAAGGCGGTCTCCTTGCGGTCAGCCACATTAAAAAATGAAAGGCCGCCTTCGCTGCTGCCTGTGGCCAATTGGCTTGCATCTGACGAAACTGCCATGGAGGTGATCAATCCATCGGCTGAAAGGGTGCCGCGAATGGAAAGGGCTTTAGACTTGGGGAGGGCTGCGATCCAGCCGGCGATGGCAAAAATCACAAGCAGAACCAGACCGATGGAAACGAAGAGCCAAATTGAGCGGGTTTTGCCCATTGGCGGGCGAAATTGATTGGCACGGGTGGCGCATTCAGAACACAAGAGCCAGCCGTGGGTGGATGATAAGGCCTGGTTTTTCCAAATAGATGCTGTTTGCTCTATATCGGTCCCCCCTGCCATTTTTTGCAATGCAATTTCATCGGGCAGGAATCCGCGGCGGACGATTTCATGAAAATCGGCTGCTTTATAGCGCGGATTTTTAACCTGCGAGGCAGGTTTTTGACAGACATCACATTGAGACATAAAAGAAAAGGAACCCTTTCTAGGTTGGGGTCGGCGCCTGGTCGCTTTCTTTAGACTTGAAGGCGTATTTATTGAGGATATCATTAAAGGCTTTGGGACCTTCAATGAGGAGGCGTTTGGCGGATTTCAGGCGTTTATCCAGGTCGGTCTCCAGTTCCACTTCGATCATCCACTGGTAACGCAGGTCATCACGCTTGGCCTGAAGCTCGCGCTGCTGGCGCTGCATTTCTGCCCGCCGCTCGGCAAATTTGAGAAAAGCTTCAACGCCGGTCAGCGCCGTCAGAACCCCGGAGAGAATGGTGATCATCACCAGCGGGACGCCCTCAATGCCAGAGATGGCCGTGATGACAGCCGAAAGAATGATGATGGTGATGCGAAACGTGGTGGCCCAGTTATTGTAGGTGTTGCTGGGACCCTCCAGACGGGCGGTGATGTGGACCCACATGGTCTGCTGGAATTTGACCCATTTCAGGATAGCCCTTTCAAGCGCCTGCTGATCATCCGCAACGATATTAACGGTCGCGTTTTCAAGATTGGCAATCTCTTCCATGCGTCCTCCTTAACTTTATACTGCTTCTTAATTTATTCTTTCACAGTGCTCTTATTGATTATACACGATTGATCACAAGTGAGAGGGGGCATTGTTAGCTGGCCGCCTGAGCGGAAGGGGAACCCGAGGGCTTAATCTGGTCATGATCAGGTAAGCGGTCTTCCAGGTTGCGAATCATGGGAACAAAGCAGAATACGCCGATGACAATAAGCATGTAAATGCTTCCAGCAACGATAAACTGGACAGCGATGCCAGAGCCAGGAGAATTGCCCACAAAAGTTCCTAGAAATTGCGCCAGGGGAGCACCCGATTTCATAAAGGGTTCGGTGACATAATCGGCCAGAACGCCAGCCAGAACGGGGGTGATGGGATCCAGCAGCCAGGCGATCATGCGGCGGGCGGTGAACACGCGGCCCTGCACGTCAGGCGGGACTTTGGCCTGCCAGATGGCCTGGCTTGCGCCGAAAGTGAAGGGAAAGAAAAGCGCGCCCAGCACCGAAAAAAGAATCCAGGCCGGGATATCCCGCCCAAAGCCAAATAACACAATGCAGAAGAGGGCGGTCATAAATTCACCGAGGAAAATACTGTAGGTGCGGCGTTTAAAACCTCCCCAAATACTGAGCAGCAGCCCACCCACGACCGCGCCAATGGCTGTGGCGGATTCGATGGCGCCAAGAGCGGTGCTGTTATTGCTGGTTCGCAGCAGAATGAAGGGTGCAAGAACGGGAAAAGCCATCCCCATAAAAAAGTTAAGGCTCAGGAAAAAGGATAAGAGACCCAACAAAGGTTTGCGGTTGTAGATATACTTGAACCCGAAAGTGACCTGGTGCCACAGGCTGCCTTCTCCGGCTTTACCGGCCTCACTCTGGGCAGGGGTTGGAATAAAAACAAGGAGCAGCGCACTCACAGCAAATAAAAAGGTCACCACATCAATGGTAAGAATGCCGGTGAGGCCGATGAAAGGAAGCAAAGCGCCTGCAAGGATGGGTGAGACCACCGAAGGGCCAGAATCGATCAGGCCCATCATGCCGTTGGCACGGCTGTACTGTTCTTTGGGGATCATGGTGCTGATGGCGGCTGAATAGGCCGGCCATTGAAAAGTGTTGCCGATGCCGTTGATGGCCGCCGCAACATAAAGATGCCAGATTTCCAGGTTTCCGGTCATTTGAAGCAGGAGAATGCCGAAAGTGGAAGTGATGGAAAAAAGGTCGCTGATCATCATCATCGCTTTGCGATTGTAGCGGTCAACCATAACGCCGGCGATGGGAGAAAGAATGATGAAGGGGATAATGAACACCGTCTGGATGGTGCCAAGGATGACAGCGCTGCCGGTTTCCTGAAAGGCCCAGATGGTGAGAGCGAACTGGGTCATGTTGGAAGCCAGAACGGAGATGATTTGGCCGGCCCATACCAAAGTAAAACCGGTCATCCCGCTGAGACGCCTGGAGGATGGGAAAGCTGACATGAAATATTCCTTTTTTCAAACTCAGCGCAGCGATTGTGACAAGGCTGACTGCGCTGAAATGGAGGGTCAAAGAATGAATTGGCCTTGAAGGCCAGAGGAACTGTTGGGAGCAATCCAGACATGGAAGATCCCTGGTTCGCAAACTTTCCGGCCATCGCTGATTGTGAAAGCTAGGTCTTCGCGGTGGAGGGAGAAGGTCACTTTACGAGTTTCACCGGGCTGGAGGGTGATGCGCTGGAAGCCCTTCAACTCGCGGATGGGGCGGGCGAGCGATGCGGTCACATCGCGGGTATAGAATTGAACCACTTCGGCGCCGGGGCGAGGGCCGCAGTTGGTGATCTCGGCGGAAAACTGTATTGAGCCGTTATTCATCTCTCCGCGGGAAGATAGATTCGCATAGGCAAAATAAGTGTAGGTCAGGCCGTAGCCAAACGGGAAGAGAGGCGCTGAAGGGCAATCCACATAGCGGGTTTTGAAGTCGCCATCTGCGGTGATGGGCCGGCCTGTATTTTTGTGGTTGTAGTAAATGGGCACCTGTCCGGTGGCGCGGGGAAAGGTGATCGGCAGCCGTCCGCCAGGGGAAGCCTTGCCAAAAAGGACATCGCCCAGGGCGCCGCCGCCTTCAATGCCCGGATGCCAGGCGTAAAGCACGGCATGGGCCTGCTGGACCTGACGCGTGATGGCAAGCGGACGGCCAGCCAGCACAACCAGGACAACCGGTTTGCCGATGGCGCAAATGGCATCCACCCATTCAGCCTGTCCTGGTGGCAGGCCCAGATCGGTCACATTGGCATTTTCACCGGAACGGCGGGGATGTTCTCCCATCACCAGCACAATCAAATCAGATGCATGGGCAGCTTCAATCGCGCGATCCACATGAGCGGCAAATCGAAGTTGAACTCCAGCGGGGGCCGCGGCTTTGAGGGCTTCAGACAGCGGGGTGACATCAGCCGGACGGCCGTCAGGCGCCCAGGTGCCGAGCATTTCTCCCTGGGCATGAACCAGCGGGCCGGCCACCAGAATGTTTTTAAAGGCATCTGTGAGGGGAAGAATATCATCCTGATTTTTCAACAGGACCATGCATTCACGGGCAAAATGGCGGGCGAATTCGCGCGAGGAAGGCATGAGGATGTCGCGGTTGGACCGGTTGAGATCGGTGAAGGGGTTCTCGAAAAGGCCGGCCAGGTGCTTGATGCGCAAGATGCGCAGCACAGCTTCATCCAGTTCATCCATGCTGACCTTGCCTGAATCCAGGTTGGCAGCCATATGATTAAGATAGGCCTGCGAAATCATGTCCATATCCACACCCGCATGGAAAGCGAGGGCGGCTGCTTCGCCATCATCGGCAGCCACGCCGTGGTTAATCAATTCGTGGACTGACTCCCAATCGGACACAACAAAGCCCTTAAATCCCCATTCTCCACGCAGCACATCCGTCAGCAGCCGCCGGTTGGCCGTGGCGGGAACCCCATTGAGATCCAGAAAGGCAGACATGAGGGTCCCTACGCCTGCATCCACTGCAGCATGGAAGGGGGGCAGATAAACATCCCGCAGTGTGGGCTCGGAAAGTTCGCCGCCATCATAATCGCGGCCGCCTTCTGCCACACCGTAACCAACATAATGTTTGGCGCAGGCGACCAGGTTTTCCGGATTAGACATGCACTCTCCCTGAAAGCCTTGGACAACAGCCGCAGCCATCTGACAGCCGAGGTAGGTATCTTCCCCAGCGCCCTCAGCAACCCGACCCCAACGGGGATCGCGGGCAATATCCACCATCGGTGCAAAGGTCCACTTGATGCCATCGGAGGTCGCCTCGCGGGCCGCGATAGAGGCTGCCTGGCGCGCCAGATCAGGATTCCAGGAGGCTGCCTGCGCCAGGGGAATGGGAAAGACGGTGCGGTAGCCGTGGATCACATCGCGGCCAAAGAGCTGGGGAATTTTCAGGCGCGATTCAAAGGCAAGTTTCTGGATATCGTTGCAGACATCCGCTGAACTGGAGCGAGACGTGCCCTGGCCGGTAAGCGCGCCGGAGGCGTTAATCAGTGAACCAGCCAGACCTTTGCGAATTAAATCGGCATCAAAAAAGCCGCGCGCCATATACTGGTTGGTCTGGCCAATTTTTTCATCAACGGTCATTTTTGAAAGCAAATGGTGAATATGTTCTTCGGTTTCGGGTTTGAGGAGCGGATTGTTTGAAGGCATGGAGCATGTTCCCTTTGATTGAGGCTTGTTGGGCGGCAGAAGATAGCGGGCTGGATTAAGGCGGTGGCGGAGTGGGCGATGCTTCGGGACCGGGGCCAGGGCCAGAGGTGGGTTCGGGATTACTGCGGACAGGGGTTGCTGTTGGGGGGGTATAAGGAACTCGGGTGCGGGTGAGGGTGGGAGCGAGGGTGGCTGTGGGTTCCAGGGTGGGCGTGGCTGTGGGGAGCGGGCCTTTGTTGAGGATGCCATTGAAGATCAGCTGGCTTTTATCAGCCATCGTTAATACTTTACGAAAACTGAGGGAGCCATCGGCCAGCAATTGAAGTTTCTGAATGCCTCCTGAAACACATTCGCCTGACATATCTTCCTCAATAAAAACAAAGTAATTATCCGCATAGGAGTCAAACCACAGGTTTCCCAGGCAGGGCAGGGGTGGATAGGAAAAAGCGCCACACATTTCACCCGGTTTACAGCCATCCCCAATTGTGAGCTCTATGGCTGAGACTTCATTGCTATTTTCAAGGACAATAGCGCCGCTCCAGATGCCGGCTACGGGAGCGAGTAGATTGGCCAGGGTGGGTGTGGATGAAGGCGCGGGCGTGTTGGAATTGATGCGAATGCGGGTGGGCGTGGAAAGGAGTGGTTTGGGGGTGAAGGTGGGCGGAAGTGAGGTGCTGGTTGGCAGTGGGGTGATGGTGGGCGGTGCCATTACAGCCAGGGGTCCCCGCCCGGCGCTGCCTTCGGCGGCCAGCCATGCACCAATGCTGAGGCAAAAGCATAGAATAATCAATGCACCGCCCAGAATGAACCAGCGGGCATTGGATTGGAGGCTGGATTTAGTGGAGGAAGCTGACTGGGGAGTGGAAGGTTGAGGTGCATAGGCCGCTGGCAGAGGCGTGGTGCGTTGGGGAGGCAGGGGCGTGACCGGACCAGTTGGAACAGGGGTTACTTCCGTGCGGAAGGGATCGCCGCGCATGTCAATGGTGGAGGCCGCCGGTGGTTTTTGGGGATGGAGTGGAATGGCTGCTGCTGTTTGAGAGCCAATTGCGGCCAGGCGGTCCAGCGCATTGATAAAGGCCAGCATATCCGGGAAGCGTTCTTCAGGTTTTTTGGCGAGGGCTTTGAAAAGGACAAACTCCACAGCCTCGGGCAGGCCGGGGACAAAAATGCCGGGCCTGGGAAGAGGATCGTTGGCCTGTTTGATCAGAATGGCCACCGGGGTATCCGCCTGATAGGGAACGCGGCCAGTAATCAACTCGTACATCACCACGCCCAGGGCATAAATATCCACCGAGGGGGCGGCTGAACCGGACCACTGCTCAGGGGCCATGTATTCTGGGGTGCCGATGCCCACGCCGGTGCCGGTGAGGGTATTGCCGCTTTCAGATTCCAGCATGCGGGCAATGCCAAAGTCAGAAAGCATGGGCTCGCCTTCGCTGGTGATGAGGATATTGGCAGGTTTCACATCGCGATGCACAATGCCCTGGCGGTGGGCGTATTCCAGAGCGCTGGCAATGGGCAGCAGCAGTCGGACCACTTCCACCCAGGGGATAGGCTTGCCAGTGCGGGCTTTGAGGGTCCCGCCAGGCATGAAATCCATGACCAGAAAAGGCGCACCCTGATGCTCGCCGTAATCAAAAACATTGATGATATGGAGATGTTTCATTTTGGCCAGGGCTTTGGCTTCACGCTCAAAGCGCAGGAGCATTTTCTCCAGCATGGCCGGCGGCACCTGTTCGGTGCGGATAAACTTGATGGCAACTTCACGTTCAAGGCGTGAATCATAGGCTTTGTACACCACAGCCATGCCGCCTTCACCCAATTTTTGGATGAGGTGGTAACGGCCAATGTCATGTCCTGAAAGATCTGCCATATTTGTCCCTGCGAGGATGCCGATGAAATTGGTAATTGCTCAACGATCTGTAATGTTGAATAAATTATAATGCGAATTTGACTGCCAGGAAAACACATTTGAATAAGATCCCCGGGAATCCTTCTCGTTTGTGGAGAAAATGGGCTAAAATTTAAGAGTTGGTTATTTTGATAGAGGCGTAACCATTTATGAAGCACCACCTGTCACAAAAATTAGTTTGTTTTTTACTGTTGACTGGTATTCTGCTGGCCGTGCCGCCGGCCTCATCACAGGCTGTTCGCAGCGACACCCCACCTGTTTATATACCGCTGGTGATGAGCGGCCCACAGCCTTTTGAGGGTCCGTGGGAAGTGGAACCCAACAATACCTATCAACTTGCCAACGGCCGGCTGATTGCTGGAAGAGCTTACCTGGGCCGGGCAGATGACGCCAAGGATTATTACAGTTTCTTCCAATCAACAACATCTCCATTAACTCTTTTTCTGGATAACCCGGCGGCTGGCGCGCAAATGCTGCTGTATTTTCAAAGCGTGACCAACCCGCCATTGGTGGTGAATGCAGCCCCATATCAACTCTACGTGCCAACCGCCAATGCAGGGTGGTATTACATCCAGATTTACACCCCTCCACAGGGGATTAACAACGCCCATGTTTACATTCTGCATGTCTATCCAGATCAACCTGAAAACATGGTCTTAATTCCAGAGGGAAATTTTCAGATGGGGTGCGACGGCGGACACAGCGGGGGTTACAGCTGTGATGCGGATGTGCTCCCTTTGCACACCGTATTTTTGAGCGCCTATTACATGGATAAATTTGAGGTCACCAACGCCGATTATGCCAGATGCGAAGACGAAGGCGGCTGTCCGACGCCGGAAGAATACAAATCAATAGACCCGAGTATGTATTACCGCAATCCCACTTATGCTCATTACCCGATGATCTATGTCACCTGGGAGGAAGCTGTGAATTACTGCGCATGGGCTGGCAAACGTCTGCCCACAGAGGCAGAGTGGGAAAAAGCGGCCCGGGGACCAGCTGATACGCGGTCTTACCCCTGGGGAGATGCAGAACCTTCCTGCAGCCTGGCGAACATCAGTCCGGGTTTCAATGATTGCGTGGGACACACAACCGAGGTTGGAAGCTACCCGGCTGGCGCGAGCCCTTATGGGCTGATGGACATGGCCGGGAATGTCTGGGAATGGGTGAGTGACTGGTACGGAGAAGATTATTACAGTGTATCCCCATCCAGCAATCCCCAGGGACCGGAAAGCGGTACGCATAAGCTTCTTCGCGGAGGCGGGTGGTTTAATGATGCGTATGGTGTCCGGGTTTTATATCGCAGCCCGGTGTTTCCATTTGCAGCTGATTTCGCGCACGGTTGGCGGTGTGCAAAAACCCCATAATGGCAGTGGAGGAGAGCATGGCAACATTTTTTAGGAAATATCGTCAACGGTTTCCTGTCATGGTGATTACCGCACTCTGGTTGATTTTGATGACGGGGTCCGGGCCGGTGCATGCGGAAGCGGCTGGTCTGTTTGACATTTTTCTTCCAGTGGTTGGTAAGAATATCTATGCCGGAATCTGGGAGGGGGAGCCCAATAATGTTTATTCCAATGCCAATGGACCTCTCCTCCCCGGACGGGTTTATTTTGGCCGCGCCGATGATGCCAAGGATTATTACCGGCTTTATTTGCCGGTGGCGGGAAAACTGGCTTTGATTCTGGATCATCCCGCAGCTGGCGCGCAAATACTTCTTTATCACAATTCCGTCTTGAACCAGCCTCTGGTGGTCAACGCCGCGCCTTACCAGTTCAACCTGCCCAGCGCTGATGTGGGCTGGTATTACCTGCAAGTTTACACGCCACCCCAGGGTATTGATTTTGATCATATTTACACCCTCAGGGCTGAATATGAATCGGGATTGGTTTACATCCCTTCAGGAAGCTTTCAAATGGGATGCGATCCGGCGCATAATAACGGATATGCCTGCCCTTCCAGCGAATTACCCCTTCATCAAGTATTTTTAAGTGACTATTGGATTGAAAAAACCGAAGTAACCAACGCGATGTTTGCTAACTTTGTTCAGGCCAGTGGCTACCAGACGGACGCAGAAACATTGGGCGGTGGTTGGGTCTGGCAGACGACCTTCTGGGTTTATATGAATGGTGCCAGCTGGCAGCACCCCAAGGGGGCATCCAGCGACCTGACAGGAAGGATGCAAATGCCCGTCACGCAGATCAGTTATAATGATGCCCAGGCTTATTGCAACTGGATTGGCCGGCGGGTGCCAACAGAGGCAGAATGGGAGAAGGCGGCCCGGGGAGTGCAAGATACCCGGCCATATCCCTGGGGAGAAGCTGCGCCTGTGTGTGCATGGGTCAATTATCAAGATATCAGCTCGTGTTATGGGGATACCAGCAATGTGGCCAGTTTTCCAAATGGGGCGACGCCAAACGGGATAATGGATATGGCCGGGAATGTCTGGGAATGGGTCAATGATTGGTACAGTCCTGGTTATTATTCGGTTTCTCCAGGCAGCAATCCCACCGGACCAGCGAGCGGAACCATGCGCCTGTTACGGGGGGGGAGCTGGATCAACAATGGTCTGGATATCCGCACTTCAAAAAGAGGAGAAAGTGCGCCAGAAAATCGTTATGATGCTTACGGTTTTCGCTGTGCCATGACCTCACCATGATGGGGAAAAACGGAAAGCATGGCAAAAAAAGAAGGAGCGCAGAATTTGTAATCACCTCATTCTTTTCTTTTTCAGCGTGCTATAATGAAATTGAGCGTTCCTCCATGCAGTTCCGGAGGTCATATGTTCAAAATAAATTCCCTTTACATCTTAAATGGACGATTCTCAAATAAAGTGAGAAACGGACTAAAAGTTTTTTTTCATTGCCTGTTGGTGGTCGCATGGCTGGCTGCGGATTTGGCGCAGGCAGTGATTGAAAGTCCCAACCAGGTTTTTTTGCCGTTGTTGATGAAAGGCGCCGTCTCCATTTTTGAAGGTGCATGGGAGAAAGAACCGAATAATACATACACCACGGCCAACACAGCGCTGATCTCAGACCGGAATTATTCGGGACGTGCAGATGATGCCAATGATTACTATGCTTTTTACCAGCCGGTTCCAGGACCGATTCATATCATGCTCACCAATGCTGCCTCAGGTGCGCAGATGCTGCTGTATTACGAATCTACCAACAACACGCCTGTTGTGAAGAATGCAGAGCCGTATGATTTACAGGTGAATGCTGCTGCTGGCTGGTATTATTTGAGGATATATACACCACCCCAGGGGATTTCGGATAGCTGGGTTTACAATTTCCACCTGCGATACAATCATCCGCCGTTAACGCCGCGGGATCCTTACCCGGAAAACGAGGCCACCTTCACCAACCTGTCGCTCATGTTGACCTGGACGGGGCATGACCCGGAGGGCGATCCGGTGACCTATGATGTCTATTTTGAGGCCAATGATGATACTCCAGATACCCTGGTTGCTGCGGATAGTTCTAATAATCAGTATGTGACAGGCGCTTTGCAGCAGCACACCACCTATTACTGGCAGGTCATCTCAACTGAAAGCCATGGAGCGGTGAGCGTCGGTCCGGTGTGGAATTTTACGACGGCAGGCGCGCCGGGAATTTTTTCAAAAACATCCCCGACCAACGGCAGCAGCGGGGTGGCGTTATCACCAATGCTCACCTGGGAAACCAGTCCCTGGATGACCAGCTATGAATACTGTTACGACCAGACCAATGATGATACGTGCAGCAGCTGGACAAATATTGGCGCGGCGACCCAGGTCAGCCTTTCAAGTTTAAGCTCGCAAACCACTTATTTCTGGCAGGTCAGAGCGGTCAACACTTACGGCAGCACCTATGCCGATGGAAGCAGTGCTGATGATTGGTCCTTCACGACCAGCGGCCCGCCAGGCGACTTTAGTAAAACCAGTCCTTCCAACGCGGCGATATCGGTTCAACCTTCGCCAACATTAAAGTGGGGAGCCAGCAGCCAGGCGGGTTATTATGAAATCTGTCATGATACATCGAATGACAGCACCTGCAGCGGCTGGGTGAATGTTGGAACGGCCACGAGTTATTCGCTGACAGGCCTGACCGTCAACACCACCTATTATTGGCAGGTGCGGGCGGTGAACGATTATGGCACGGTATACGCAGATGGCAGTTCGGGAGCTTACAATCATTTCAAAGTAAGAGACCTGATCCTGATTCCTTCTGGTATGTTTAACATGGGCTGTGATCCGGCGCATAATGGGGGATTTTCCTGCCTGCTCAATGAAACGCCGCTGCACCCCGTGCAGTTGGATAGTTACTATATCGATCGAACTGAGGTGACGGTATCCCAATACAGTCTTTGTGTTGCGGCTGGTGGATGTGCACCTCCCAGCAGCAATGGCTCAGCCACCCGCCTATCCTACTATGATAATCCTGCCTTCGCCACATACCCGGTCATTTTTGTCAGCTGGCAGGATGCGGCTAATTACTGCACCTGGGCCGGGATGCGCCTGCCTACCGAAGCGGAATGGGAAAAGGCTGCGCGCGGAAGTTCAACCAATATCGCCTATCCATGGGGTGATTCTGCGGCTTCCTGCGTCAGAGCCAATTATGGCGGGCCGAGCGGCTGCGTGGGCGATACCACGGGGACTGCCAGTCTGGCCAGCGGCGCCAGCCCATACGGCGTGATGGAACTGTCTGGAAATGTGCTGGAATGGGTGAACGACTGGTATGATGCGAATTATTACGCCACCTCAACGGTGATCAACCCGCCGGGACCCAGCACCGGGACGGCAAAAGTGATGCGAGGAGGAAGCTGGGCTTTGATTGCCAGCGACATCCGCAATGCTTTCCGCCTGTATACGCCAACCAGCAATAATCAAAATGATCTTGGATTCAGGTGCGCAAAAACACCGGAATGACCTCCCCAAAAAAAGAGGAGCGAGACGGCGTTCTCGCTCCTCTTTTTTATGGGGAGAGGATCAATCCATTCTGGAGGCCTGGCGGATCAGTGTGTAGAGTTCATTGGCGTCTGCATTTTCATCAAGAAGGAAAGCGACGTTGCTGGCAAGAGGCACCAGGTCGGACAGGGAGAAGCGGCTGTAAGGGCTCTGGCGCAGCACTTCAGCATAGAGAGCGGCGACAGAGGCAAGCTGGAAGTGGGGATCGGCTTCGTCAAAGCTGCGGGCAATATCCCAGGTGTTGATGTTGCCGTTGATTTCAATGACTTCGGAGGTATCCGGATCTTCCCATCGGAGTTGCACGGTGCCGATGCGGCCCTCTGATTCGCCATCGAGCTGGATGGCATAGAGGGCAACCGCGGTCATGCCGGCGCCGATTTCACCGGCATCGACCTCGTCATTGCGGAAGTCTTCATCAGCGATGGCGCGGTTTTCATAACCGAGGAGGCGGTAAGAAGCGACCACATCGGGGTTGAAATCGACCTGAATGCGGGCATCTTTGGCGATCACCTGCAGCATGCCTGAAACCTGCTGGTCGACAAAGAGGCGGCGAGCTTCATCAAGGTCATTGACATAGACATAGTTGCCGTTGCTGCGGTCGGCCAGCTTTTCCATGAGGACGTCATTGAAGTTGCCCATGCCCACGCCGACAGAGGTGAGGGTGATGCCATCGTCCACGAAATCGCTGACATAGGAGAGAATGGTTTCGGGGTCAGTGATGCCGGAGTTGGCGACGCCATCAGAGAGCAGGATGACTCGGTTGACGCCATCGGGAAGGTACTGCTCGGAAGCAAGCTCATAACCGAGGTGGAGACCATCTTCCAGGTTGGTGTTGTTGGTGGGCCAGAGACTGTCAATGGCAGCCATGATGTCACTGTGACGGTTGCCGGACGTGGAATTGAGCACCACAGAAGCCCGGCTGCTGAAACTGACCACAGAGACGCGGTCGCGCCGGTCAAGCTGGTCAACCAGGAGGCCGAGGGAGTCTTTGACCAGACCGATGCGATTATCTGTACCCATAGAACCGGAGGTGTCAATGACAAAAGTGAGGGCCATGGGTTTGCGCTCCCGATCGGAAACCCGGTAACCCTGAACGCCGACCCGCAAGAGAACCTCAGAGCGGTTGAGCGGGTGGGGGGCGGCATCGGCATAGAGGGCAAAGCCGCCATCTTCAGGTGAAGCGTAACCGGCATCGAAATAGTTGACAAATTCTTCAACGCGGACGGAGTCAAAGGGGGGAAGGATGCCCTGCTGCTGGATATAGGCGCGCATCATGGTGTAGGAAGCGGTGTCCACATCCAGACCAAAGGTGGAGAGGTTGTCGGAATATGGGTCTTCATACCCGTTGACGCCGTAATCTTCAAACTGGTTGTCGGGATATGCAGACCCAGAAGGCGCACTGCCGGTATTGGCGATGGAAGTGGGCTGCGGCGGTTGGCGGTAGGTTTGCCCTTCGCTCCTTTTTTCAACCACAACGGTCTCAACAACTTTGTTCTCGACGATGCGTTCTTTATATACACTGATGGGCGTGGCGGTTGGCGTGGAGCAGCCGCTCAAAAATAGGGTAACCACAACCATGATGATCAAGCAAGTTTTGGCGTTCATATCTTATCTCCTTTTGATTTAAGCATAATCATCATGAGGAGAACCTGCTTGATATTCAGATGACAGCCCCCTGACAAATTTCTGACAAAATGATTTATCCCGGGGATATTATCTGCTGATAGATTTGACAGGCAGAAAGATAAGCCAGCTGACGGGCATGGTCATCAATATGGCGGTAGCGCAGGGCGCCCAGGTAAGACAGCAGCAAGGCGGTCTGCCATTCCTGCGGGCGGGAAGGGTGGAAGAGACAGCGCAAGGCCAGTTCGTCAAGGGCCTCAAGAAGCTGAAGCTGCCCGCCCTGGTATTGTTGAAGGAATTCCAGAGGAGAGGAGAACTGTGGGGCATAATGATGCACCACCAGTTCGGCGGAGAGGTGAGCGAAGTCGAAAAGGGTGTGGCCCAGGCGGGTTTCGGAAAAATCAATCAACCAGACCAGGCCTCCTGGTCCAAGAAGGGCATTTTCCAGGTTGAGGTCGCCGTGGATGATGGACTGGGTGCCTTCAATCACTTTTTCCAACAGGGAAGGCAGGGTTGGCAGAGGATCTGGCAGAGACAGGCGATTGACGCCAGCCACCGATTGAGCTAACAGGCCTGAACGGTCTGCTACCACCCGGGCGGGGGTGTTTTTGGGGAGGTTGGGAGACAGCCACCGCAGGCGCAAAGGCGGCTGGCCGGGGATGTCCGGGCCGTAAAGGGTCCAGCTTGAGCCATCGGTACGCGGCTCAAAGCGGCGGAAGGCGCCCAAAAGGATCTCTTCCTGCAGTTGGAGGGGAAGATTGGGAAGGGCTTTTTTCTCTTCCAGGCGGGGGGAAAGTTTCTGGGAATGGACCGGCTGCAAAACATAGTGGGGCGGGAGGAGGCGGTCGTATTCCAGCCCCAGGCGGAAGGTGTAGGGGTGCTTTTGCAGCCACCAGCTTGGGGCAAAAGTGTCGAAGAGCTTTTTCAGGTAGAGGGGGTCAGGGTTTTGCTGGAGAACCCGGCGCAGGCTGACAGGAAGGCGATCGGGCTCGGAAATGAAGGTGTATTGGATGGCGGCGCGGCTGCTTCCGGGGCGGCTGACCGGGGTGTGCTGGATGCGGGCGGTGACGGGAGGAAGGCGGTCCCTGACATAAGCCGCATAATTTTTGGCTTCGCGCTCGATGGATGAACGGGAGCCGATTTTGACAATGGCGGCCGCGTCGCGCTGGCCGTTCGGTTGAATGGGCTGGACGAGGAAGGTGCGGGCGCCAGAGTAACCGGAGAGGAACTCATTGAGCAGAACCACCCTTTGGTGATGGTTGAAGATGGTGCGGAGCATGAGCATCTCTTCAGGTTCGAGCTGCAGGCCTGCTGGGGGCTCAATGACCAGATTGGGATTGGGGGTGAGGATGCGGGTGAGCTGGCGGCCCGGGGAGGTTTTGAGGAGGAAGAAAGAGATGATGGTGAGAGAAACGAGAAAGAGGAGGAAAAGAAAGGCGACCGTCGAGGCCTGCTGCAGGGAGAAGCCGAAGAAGGACTGCACCTGGATTTCAATGCCTTGAGAGAGGATTTGAGAGCGGATTTCAGTGCCTGGGGTGCCTTCTTCCGGCAGCCAGATGAGCATGAGGCTGATGGCCATGCGCTGGCGGCCAGATACAGTCGGTTTGAATGACCAGCGCCATGAGACTGGCTGATCGGGGAGGAGATCCTGGGTCTGGTCGCCTGAAGGGGTGATCTCAAAGCTGGGGCCGTCCAGGCGGGCTGAAGCAAGCCGGCGGTAACCTTCCCGCACGGTAATTTGAATGTTCTGAGTTGACACAGTATTATCGGAAAATTCGGCTTTAACCTGAACCTGGTCGCCAGCAAAGGACATGGAAAGGCGGATAACGCCGCTTTCTCCCAATTGCATGGATTGAGGATATTCCAATTCAACCTGGTGGATTTCCGTGATAGACGCTGCGGGCGGGGTCTTTCCGGGTTCAACAGTGCCGGGACTTTCTTTCTCAACCACCACGGTTTCAACAACTTTATTTTCTGAGGTAACCGTTTTTTTCACTTCCTTGACTTCGGCCGTAGGGGTAGCACACCCGGCCATCAAGATGAGGAGAAGAAAAAAGATAAGGATAAGCTTTGTTTTCATCTGTATTGATTCAGAACTGGAACAGGTTTTCATTGAGTATAATACAGATAAGCATAACATGACTCCACTGCAAAAAGGTAAGAAACCTACCCAAAAGCAGGAAAGTTTAATACAATCAGAGCATGTTCAGAAAAAACACCAAACACCAACAACCGGCACTGATCAGCGCTGCCAGCGAACTGCCCGAAAAGCAGCGCA
>JAKQJC010000069.1 GCA_029561345.1 Chloroflexota bacterium
TGCGCTGCTTTTCGGGCAGTTCGCTGGCAGCGCTGATCAGTGCCGGTTGTTGGTGTTTGGTGTTTTTTCTGAACATGCTCTGATTGTATTAAACTTTCCTGCTTTTGGGTAGGTTTCTTACCTTTTTGCAGTGGAGTCAAATTTAGCTATGGAAACATCGAAAGCTTATGAAGCCCCTGAATTGGTAGAATTCGGTGATGTCAATGAACTGACCCAGTATGGGACGGTTTCCAATGACGATAACGATGCCGGTTCTATCGTAACCTGAAACAAAGGACAGGAAAGTATGCAATCTTACGAAGCGCCAGAACTGATTGAATTCGGTGATGTCAATGAACTGACCCAATGAGGCGGCGGCGTTGATACTGATCTAGAAGGTGGGTCTATCCCACCCCAATCGAAACAGCATTTGCGTTCTGTGTGATCCAACCATTTTTTCAATAAAGGAGCAGCAATGGAATTTTACGAAACCCCCGAACTGATTGAATTTGGCGATGTCAACGACCTGACTCTGTTGTTCTTTACGGGAGGAGACGATGGAGATGGCGGCACCCAGCCGACGTAATTTTTCATAATGATTGCCAGTTCTTTAGATTTTGTCATGAGAGGTAACCATATGGAAAAATATGAAACCCCCGAACTGATTGAATTTGGCAATGTCGATGACATAACCCTCGGCGAGGGCAGTAACCCTGAAGATGGGCTGTCCGGATCTCAGCCTTTTTGATGGTCATCGGCTTAACTTTTTTTGTTTTGTTCCTCTTTCCAGTTGTATTTTCCAACCCCTCTTGAGATTTCTCAAGGAAGGGTTGATGTATTATTTTTATTTTCAAGTCTGATTCATGTCCCCAATAACCCTGCAATCTCAAGTATCCATACCATCCCATGTCATGCACCGCGACCTGGATGGTGAAAATGTCATTCTGGATATGCAATCCGGTAAATATTTTGGCCTGAACGCGGTCGGCGCGCGTATGTGGGCGCTGATGGTTGAACACGGCCAGCTTGCCGCCGTGCATCAGATCATGCTTGCGGAATATGCCGTTCCGGCTGAGCGGTTGGAAGCTGACCTGCTGGCTCTGGTGGAAAAACTGGCCAGCCGCGGGCTGGTTGAAGTGTGCGCTTCCTGATTTATTTCAACGGGAATATGCATCATGCTTCTTCGCTGGGATCGCGCCACCCCTTCGCCCAACCTGGCTGCAGCCGCCCCAAATGCCGTGGGCTGCCTCTGGGCAGACGGCATTTTCACCAACCAGGCTGAGCTCTGCCACCGCTGCGGCCTGCCGCCTTCCACCCCTCTCACCGGAATGCTGGCTGTGCTTTACCGCCAAAAAGAAACCGCCATGGCGGGCGAGGTATTGGGCACAGGCAGCTGGATCATCTGGGACGGCCCGCGGCGCCGCCTGCTGGCCTTTATGGACCGCACCGGAGAACGCAGCCTGTATTACACCTGGCAGGGCAGCACCCTTTGGCTTGACCCCAATCTGGAAACCCTGCTGGCTGCCCTGCCTGCGCGCCCGCCGCTCAACCGGCGATCGCTGGTTTATCACCTGGCGGCGTCTTTTCCTGATTCGGGGGAGACCTTTTATGAAGGAATTCAGGCCGTGCCGCCGGGCTGCCTTCTCATTGTGCAGCCTGAAAGCCAGCGGCAACAAACCTACTGGTCTGCTGAGCTGCGCCCTCTGCTGCGCCTGAAAACAACGGAAGCCTATGCGGAAGCTTACCGCAGTTTGCTGCTGGAAGTGACCGCCGGCTATATCCGCCCTGGCCCGTTGGCCGTAACGCTTTCAAGTGGGCTCGACTGTGCCAGCGTGGCTGTGGCCCTTAAAACCTTGCAGCCGAATCTCGATCTGTCTGCCATTACCTATGTCACCCCCGGCATACCTGAGGCCGACGAATCAGAGCTGGCTGCCCAATCGGCCGCCCGGCTGGGCCTGCCGCAAATCTTCCTGGATGTCAGCCAGCTCTGGCCGCTGTCATCAGAAACGCCCCCTGCTGCCAGCCTGGTTTCTCCCTTCCGCAACTATTATGATGAAATTTGGGATACCTTCTACCGCACCCTCGCCGGACGGGGCATCCGCACGCTTTATCTCGGCACCGCCGGAGATGATCTGTTTGGCGGAAATATTTTGCCCTATGCCGATTTTCTGCTCAGCGGCCGGTGGAAAAGGCTGGTGGAAGAAATGCGTTACCACCTGCCGCGTTCTCCCGTCAAACCCTCTACCTGGCAGGCCATTAACATCTTTCTGCTGACCCCCATCCGCCGGGCTTACCTGCCAACATTCCTGCGCCGCCCACCCGCGCCAATGTGGATGACCCCGGACGCCCAGGCCATCTCCCGCCGCCTGCTGGCCGACAACCCGCCCGACTGGCGCCATCTGCCGGCGCGCCAGCAGCGCCGCAATGCCCTGCATGGGCGCCTCATGCATGCCATTCTTGAACAAAAGAACCGCCACGCAGCCAGTCACGGCGTGGAGCTTGTCTCCCCCCTCATCGATTCCCGCATGGTGGATTTTGCCCTCAGCCTCCCCCCCGAGCAAACCGTCTTCAACGGTCAGCGCAAAACCATCGTGCGCAACGCCCTGAAAAACGACCTGCCCGAAGGCGTGATCAACATGTGGGGAAAAATCACCCCCGGCGCCCTGGGCGACCTGGGTCTGCGCGATAAAGCCGCTCCCCGCATCCGCCCCCTGCTGCAAAACATGCGCTGCGCTGAACTGGGGTTGGTGGATGAAGCCGCCCTGCGCCAGCGCTATGAGGTTTACTGTCAGAAAGGCGGAATCAGCGACTTCTGGTATGCCGTCACCCTCGAAGACTGGCTGCGGCGGTTCTTCTAGATTCAGGCAGGAGAGTCTTTGTTGACACCATCCCTCTACCACACCTATCAACTTTTTGGCATCACCCTGGTCAGCAATTTTCCCTTCACTTACCACCTTCAGGCTGCCAGCGGCCCCGCTGACCTGACCCTGGATTGGGTGGCTGACCTGCCCGCCAGCCCGGACGGTGATCCGGTTTTCACCAGCTCATTATTGGTGCGCGGCGAACCCATGCTGCGGGCCTGGCAGCAGGAGGGCTGCCTGCGGCTGCTTTTTCCCCACCAGGCCGATTTTCTGCTGCAAGCTGAGCGGATTTTCTGCCAGATTCTGGATGAAAATGAACTGCCGGTCATCGAAACCAACATTCTGGCGGCTGTGCTGGCCGCCTGGCTGGAGCAGCGCGGCGTGCTCACCCTGCATGCCTCAGCCGTGACCCTCAACGGCCAGGGGCTGGCCTTCTTATCACAGAGCGGCAATGGCAAAACCGGCCTGTGCCTGGCCCTCGTGCATGCCGGTCACCCGATGTTGAGCGATGATATTCTGCCTTTGATGGAACAAAACAGTGTATTTTACGGGCAGCCGGCCTTCCCCACCATGCGCATCCACCCCGACGAAGCGCAGTATTTTCTGGGGGCTTATGAGCATTTTCAGCGCGTGAACCCCCGCATTGAGAAGCGCCTGGTGCCGGTGGGCACCGGCGACCTGGGCAGCTTTGCCCCGGCCCCGGCGCCCATGCGCGGCCTGTTCATTCTGCAGCGCCGCGACCCCGCCCAATTGGGCGAAGAAATCGAAATCAAGCCATTCCCCCGCGCCCAGGCTGCCGTGGAACTGGTGCGCCATTCTTTCACCGCCCGGCTGGCAGCCGCATTGGGATGGCAGGCCCGCCGCCTGGATGCCTTTGCCCGTCTGTTGCGCCAGGCCCCGGTGTATCAATTAAGCTATCCTTCAGGGTTTGATCATCTGACCCGTGTGCGCGCAGCCCTGGAAGCCTGGTGTGAGGGCCCAAAAACTGGCGATCCCTCGCTAAAGAAAAACAGGGCTGAACCCACATGACCGGAACAGATTTCGCCCCCCTGCATTTTATCGGTGCGGAAATCAGCGTGGCCTGGGATGTGCCGCCCGCCCGCGAGAAAACCCCGGCCTGTCCCCAGGCCTTCACCTGGGAAGGACAAACCTTCCGCATTGCCGCCCTGCTGGCAGAATGGAGCGATTTCACCCGCCGCGGGCGCATGGCGCGCAACATGCAGCCCCAGCACGCCAGCCGCGCCAACATTTATGGATCGCTGGGGGTAGGGCGTTTTTTCTTTCGCGTCAAAACCGAAAGCGGCCAAATTTTTGACCTGCGCTACGACCGGGCCGTCAAAAGCGCCCTCCAGCGCAGCGGAAGCTGGACTCTGTTGCAGGAGTTGGAGGAAATTCAGAAGGGCAGCGGATTGCCAGCAGACCAGAGATGACCCTGGGCCTGGCCGTTATCCAGACACAGAAAACCCAGGCAGGCTCTGAAGCCGTTGGATCGGCTGGGATAGGCGTTGCCGGGGTTAAGGAAAAGTCGCCCGTTCACCACTTCGTTCATCTGGTGGTGGGTGTGTCCAAAAACCACCACCTGGGCATCAGGGAAAAGCGGCTCCAGCAAAGCCCGATAGCGTTCAAAATTGTAGCCGTAACGGATATAGGTCCACTTGTCGCGTACATAATGGATCAGGCCGCCGTGGCCGTGGGCCAGCCCAATGGTCACGCCCTCCAGGGTCACCTGGCGGATCAGCGGCAGCTGCGGGAAGGCCCAGTCGCGGTTGCCGCGCACCGCCGTCACCGGGGCAATTTTCTCCAGGGCAGCCACCAGGCCCGGATGGGAAATATCGCCGGCATGCAGAATGCCCTGCGGGCGCGCCGCCTGCAGGGCCTCGAGGATGGCCGGATAAAGCACACGCTGCCGGTCAGGCACGTGGGTATCAGCAATGACAGCCAGAGTCAACATGGCTCGATTGTATCATAAGATAAAGCCGCCCATCTTAAACCGAGGGCGGCTTTATTGATTCGGCTGAAAAACCGGTTCAAGCCAGGATGCCGCCGTGATACATCAGTTCATACACCTGGCGGCCGCGGAAGTAGATGCGCTCAACGCCGTGAAAACCATCGGGGTCGCCGCGATTTTCATCGCGATATTCAAAATCGCCTTCCAGGTGCAGCAGCGGTCCGCGGTAGGGCGCCTCGGGCCCAACCTTTTGCATGGCCTTTTGCAGAAAGGCATAAACCTCCTGGGGAGTCACTTCTTCCGAGGCAACCCGGCCGTAATAGTTCATCATCCAGACGGCTTTACCGCTCTGCCAGATCATTTCCTCCCCGGCAAAGGGATTGTAGCCGTAATAGACGTCGCGGTACGACCAATCTTCGGCTGCCCACAGCATCTCATGGCCGCCGTCAGGCAAATTCCGCTCGCTGCCATCCCCACCGCTGGCATAGGTGTGCAGCTTGGCCTGCAGAATGAAAGCCAGCAGTTCAGGGGTCATTTCTTCAGTTCGCTGGTGCAGTTGGGGCAGCGGGTGGCTTTTTCAGGGATGACCGAGCAGCAGTAGGGGCAGTCCTTGGTGGCTGGGGCTGGCGCAGGCACGGGGGCGGGTTTCAATTTGTTGATCGCCCGCACCAAGAGGAAAATGACAAAAGCCACAATCAAAAAATCGATCAGTGTATTCAAAAACACGCCGATTTTGATCACCGGAGCATTGGCTTCCACTGCTTTGGCCAGCGATTCATAGGCTGTGCCTGAAAGGTTGATATACAGGCCGCTGAAATCCACCTTGCCCAGCAGCAGACCGATGGGCGGCATGATGATGTCATTGACGAATGAGGTGACAATTTTTCCGAACGCTCCGCCAATGATCACCGCAATGGCCAGATCCAACACATTGCCGCGCATGGCAAATTCTTTGAATTCCTTGAGCATTTTTTCCTCCTGATGAACTAGGGTTTGGATGTATTTAATTTAAGTATAGCAGATATATCCTCAAAGATACTGGCAAAGAGCGCCTTTCTGTGAGATAATGATTTTACAATCTGTTAAATGCATTGATCTTAACAAAAAGTGACCCAGCTTATACCTTATAAGGAGATACTTATGGCCAGTAATACCGACCCCAAAACCAAAACCATCGCCGAAACCGAATCCTACCTCGCCTGGCAGGCTGAGGAAATGGACGGCGAAACCACCTATCACCTGGAATTGAACAACGTCACCCTGCATTTCTTCGCTGAAGAATGGGATGAATTCATCCAGCTGGCGCGCATGCTGGTGGAAGCCGAAAAGTAAAACCGGCCTTCAAACGGCATTTTGATAACGGGCAGCCAACCTGCCCGTTATTTTTTGCTGATTTGCGGGGCATCAGCCGGTTAAAAGCCCTGTTTTATCTGTCAATTGGCAGTTGATTTCGTGTATTTTGACGCTTTTTTTACCATTTTTGGCATATTAATGTATAATTAGAATTGATGAAATAATCATCTCTGCCGCTCTTTTGTCCTCTCATCATGTGGGCGGCCATGACCTGACAAACAAAACTAGGAATAGGATCGCTGCGCTGAGGCGCAGATCATGCTGTGAAGTCAGATATTTTAGTAACCTTCTGGTTTGTGCTGCTGAACCAGGCTCAAACGATTCCCGGTCAGCACGCCGCCCGGCTTTTAAGCCAGGCCCGGCGTCTTTTTGGTATGAATTTAAAGCGGTTCTCCGGGAGATTTGGGCGTTTTGCGGCCTGCGGCGCATGGCAGTTGTTGTGTTGACCCTCAAAGCAAGTTTACGCGATTTTTCTGGCTTCCCAAAATAAGACTCCAGCGGGCGATTCTGCAACCCGTTTTATTCATTCATGTTTTTTCCGGTTTTGTCTGCCAGCCATGACCTTCCATGAGAGGTGATGGCTTTTTGGATTTTAACGATGGCGCAAAAAATCACGGCAATCCAGGTGCAAAAAAAGAACCCAAACCGGGTGAATATCTACCTGGATGGTGAGTTTGCCTTTGGTCTGGCGCGCCTGGTGGCTGCATGGCTGCAGATTAACCAGGAACTGACCGAAGAACAGATTGGCGAATTGCAGCGCAAAGATACCAACGAAGTGGCGTTTCAGGAAGCCCTGCGCTTTCTCAGCTACCGCCCGCGCGCTGCCGCTGAACTGGAAAAAAAACTGGCGGAAAAAGGTTTCAGTGAAGCGGTGATTGCCCAAACCCTGCAACGCCTGCAGGAATCTGGCCTGGTTGGCGACGCCGAATTCGCCCGGGCCTGGGTTGAAAACCGCGCCACCTTTCGTCCCCGCAGCCGCCGCGCCATCCATTATGAACTCCGCCAGAAGGGTGTTGCAGATGATGTCATCCAGCAGGCTCTCGAAGAGATGCCCGCCGAGGAAGAGACGGCCTATCAGGCCGGGCTGCGCTATTGCCGCCGCCTGGCCGGGTTGGATCGGAACGAATTTCGCACCCGGCTATCTGGTTTTTTGGCCCGGCGCGGGTTCACCTATCAGACCATCCAGCCCGTCGTTCAACGCCTTTGGTCGGAACAGGCTTCGCAGCAAGCTGCTGATTCTATGACTGTGGAGGAGTGAACAAATTATGGATGGTATTCAAATTGTCATTATGGTTGTCATGGCCGTGCTGGGCCTGGCGGTGGGTTTTTTCCTCGGTTTCTACTGGAAGAAAAGCCAGGTTGAAAAGCAAACCCAGGAACAGAACCGCCTCGCCACCGGCGTCATTCAGCAGGCCGAAGCGCGCGCCAAGGAAATTGAAATGCGCGCCAAAGATGAAGCCCTGAAAACCCTTCAGGCTGCCGAGGCCGAAAACCTGCGCCGCCATTCTGAACTCAGCAAGGAAGAAGACCGCCTGCAAAAACGCCGCACCGAGCTGGATCACCGCATTGAACGCCTTGATCAGCGCGAACAGGTGATCAATAAACGCCAGAGCGCGCTGGATAAGCGCAGCAACGAAGTCGAAAAAATGTACTCACAGCACCTGGCCGAACTGCAGCGCATTGCGCAAATGTCCATTGAAGAAGCGCGTGCCGAACTGCTGACTCAGGCCGAAAAAGAAGCCCGGGCCGATATGGCGCGCATCATCCGCCAGATTGAAGCCGAAGCCCGCGAAGAAGGCGAAAACCGCGCCCGCGAACTGGTGGCCACCGCCATCCAGCGCGTGGCTTCTGACCACGTGGCCGAAGTGACCACCAGCGTGGTGGTGCTGCCCAACGAAGAAATGAAGGGGCGCATTGTGGGCCGCAACGGCCGCAATATCCGCGCCTTTGAACAGGTGGCCGGTGTGGATGTCATTGTGGACGACACCCCCGAAGCCGTCACCATCTCCTGCTTTGACCCGGTGCGCCGTGAAGTCGGCCGCCGCTCGCTGGCCCGTCTGATCCTCGACGGCCGCATCCACCCCACCCACATCGAAAAAATTCTCAACGAAGAACAGAAGCAAATTGACCGCGAGATTCTGGAAGCCGGCGAAGAAGCCGCTTTCGATGCCGGCGTGGCCGGCCTGCACATCGAAGTGCTGCGCATGATGGGCCGGTTGAAATTCCGCACCTCTTACGGCCAGAACCAGCTGGCTCATGCCGTTGAAGTGTCCAAACTGGCCGCCGTCATCGCCGCTGAACTGGGCGCCAATGTGGAAATTGCCAAGGCCGGCGCCTTCCTGCACGACCTGGGCAAGGCCATGGACCACAACACTGAAGGCACCCATGCCCTGATTGGCGCGGAATTTGCCAAGCGCCACGGTGTGCATCCCAAGGTGGTCAATGCCATTGCCGCCCACCACCACGAAGTGGAACAGGAAAGCGTCGAAGCCATCATCGCTGAAGCCGCCGATGCCATCTCCGGCGCCCGCCCCGGCGCCCGCCGCGAGGACCTTGAAAAATACATCAAGCGCCTGCGCGCCCTGGAAGACCTGGCCAATTCCTTCAAGGGCGTCAGCCAGAGCTACGCCATTCAGGCCGGCCGCGAAGTACGCATCATTGTGCGCCCTGAAGAAGTGGACGACCTGGCAGCCATCCGCCTGGCCCGCGATATCGCCAAGAACATCGAAGAAACCATGCAGTACCCTGGCCAGATCAAAGTGACCATCATTCGCGAAACCCGCGCTGTCGATTTCGCCAAATAGGCGCGCCGCAGCCATTTAAGACGCGCAACCCGCCTGGCAGGATTTTCCTTGCCAGGCGGGTTGTTTTTATTCGGAAACCTGCCTGAGCCCAATCTCCGTTTAACGCCGTCCGGGGAGAAGCTAACAATCAATACATGCCGGGATTACTCTTTATCATCTCCATAAAGTAGGGCATAAACACGGCCATGAACACCGCATAGATGATCACGCAAAGAACAATCGTGATGATCAGCGGAATGACCCAGGCGGCGAGGATGGTTTTTCCCCAGCCAAAGCGGTGAGTGGCTTTCACCGCGCACAAAGTCAGGTACTGCATGTAAAGCGCGATGGGGAGGACCAAAATATTCAGAAGGGGGATGGCGCCAATTGCGCCCATGATGGCCGTCATGGGCACATGGAAAGCCGCCATGGAAAAAAGCAGGTTGCCGTAGGTTCCCTGCCCGCCGACCAGTTTGCACCACAAATTCAAGAAAAAGATGCTCACCATGAAGCCCAGAATGGCGCCCACAATGGCAATCGGTACATAACAGATCAGGCCCGCCACGCCGGAGGTGGTCATAAAGCTCTTAAATTGTTCTACCTCCGCAGCGGTCATTCCGGATGTCATATAAGCGGGAATCTGGAAACTACCAAATACCATCCCAATCAGGGTGGATAGGATCATCGCCAGGGCCGAGCTGAACCCCACCCACAACATGGGGTTGTTTTGCGCGCGCGGGTTGGCCAGAATTTCCTCATACGTCTGCGGGGTGGGAGAAGTGATGGCCAGCGCCCACAGGTCCGGCCAGCTCATCGGCTCGACAGGTGCCGCGGGCGGCGGCGGAGCAGAAAAAGTTTGATCAAAGGACATATGATATACTCCTGAAAAAAAATGAGATACTTTATTCTGGCATGAAAAGGTGAAACCGGCAAGCAAAAAGTTGCCCGCAATGAAAATTCTCCAACTTTGGGCAACTTAAAAAATGCTGCATCTTATTTTTTTTAGGTTTCGTAACTACTTTAACAATGTCACATCCGAATCATTCCTGGATTTTCCCTATTTTCGATCAGGAAATTAACCGCAAGGGGTGTTTTTGTCCCGCTTTGCGGGACAAAAACACCCCTAATTAACTTTCACCCCCGCCTGGGCGAGGGGTGGGCAATCTTTAATGTGACATTGTCAAAGCAGTTACAAAAAATTGACAATGTCCCTTTGCAAACCAAAACAGCGGGCTCCGGTGATGGAACCCGCTGTTCTTTTGAGGGTGGTGATCCCCAGCCGCATCAATTGCCCGCGGCTTCGCTCAGGCTTTTCGTAATCCAATCCAGCTTGCTGCTGGCAAAAATGGAGCGCACCCGGTTGCTCACCGTGCGCCGGTTTAATTCCTGAACAATTTGCGGGTTGGCCTTAAAAAAGGCGCCTTCGCGAATATCGCTGCGCCAGGTGGACCACAGCGCCACCCGCGTGGAGACGGGGAAACAGATCTCTGATTTTTCCTGGCCAATGCCCAGGTTGGCATGAAAGAACAGGGGATTGTCGTTGGTGACAAAGGGTTCGTCATCCGAAACCCAGAAACTCCAGGTCATGGAGGTCAGGGCATGAACAGACATCAGAAAAATTTCCGGCTTGACCGTTTCTTCCCATGAATCTTTGAGAATGGACTGCATTTTTTGCTGATTATTGAACAAATCGTCAAATTCTGCCCGGCGCTTGTAATATAAATCTTCCGTCTCCGGGTATGCAGCGTAGGTTTCTTCGAGCTGCTGGTAGGCTTTTTTCTTGATCTGGTCCAAAATGCTTAAAGCCATGCCGCGCATGATCTTTTTTCGCCCGGGGGTTCTTTTCCACAGCAGAATCAGGTAAAGCGCCAGCGTTTTTTTCTCTTCGGGGGCAATGGGCGCCTGTTTTCTAATTTTCAGGATCACTTCCCGGGCAGGTTCTTCAACCTCTCTGATCAAATAATATTCTCTCACATCCGTGTCAAACTGGTTGTCGGCGCAGGCTTTAAAAATGGTGATGGGGCGGCCCGTGCGGCTTTGCTGGTCATAAAGCCAGATCATTTCCGCATCAGTGGCTTCCGTAAAGCCTTTCAGGTAATATTCAGGAAGATATTGGGTTTTCATTATTCCTGGTCTTTCTTCAAAAAACCCAAATTCAGGGTTAGACCCCTCCATTTTCCCATGCATGGTGCAGCATGGGGAATGCCTTTATTATTATACCCTGTTCAGGGAATGAATTGACCCTTGAACCCTGTCCTTAAAAAAATGTAAGGCGAAACGCCTGATATCCTCCAGCCATTAAAAGGTCAGAAAGAGAGCGGATTATAGTTATAATGGGCAACTGCTCAGCCAGCGTGAAAGCCTTGCAGAGATGATCGCTCCCTCGCCCTCGCTCCGCGGGGCAGGCAGGCACAGGGCGCGGCTAAACTGGCCTTTCTGAGCCCTGCCTGAGCAGTTCGACAAAGGCACATTTCTATCCTTCTTGCATTTTCAATGCTTTTAATCAGCACAGTAACTGGCATGGGGCATTTTTGCCCCCAAAGCTGGGCAAAAATGCCCTCCATTAATGGTCTCCTCCGCCCGCGGGCGGGGGCCCGGGGATGGGAAAGCAGTTACCTTCTTTCTTTATAATGCCACGATGATAGCCCTGTTTGACTATAAAGACAGGATTGTCAGGGTCATTCTTCCTCTATCCTGACGCCGGCATAAATTGAAGGGTGCCCATGAAGGCATAACCTGCCGCTTCTTCAGCCAGCGCCGCATCGAGCCAGTTCACACCGTTGACCAGCGCAGCCACCAGCCCGGTTTCAACATCGACAGAAAGGGTTACCATCTCCAGGCGGCCGTTTTCAGCCGTCAGCACCCTGAAACCCGCCTCATGCACGGCCAATAAAATCTCCTGAAGGTGAATCGGGGCGTTGGCCAGGTGCGTCAGTGACTGCAGCACCAGGGTGTTAAAACCGGCCCGCCGCAGCAGGCGCAGGGTTCTGACGGTTTGATAGGTGTTTTTCCATGAGATATTTTCAAAAGGAATCTCTCCGCACAGATTCCCGATCAGATCCATCTGCACTTCCACCGTCATGGCGCGGTGTTCGCGGATAAGGCCAACTGTTCTGCACATAGAACCTCCAGATCAAAATGAAATAGAAAATTTGTTCTATTTCATTCTACCCGGAACGGCCCGGAATGCAAGATGGCAGGAGGGGTGAAATTTTGCGCGGTGATCACCCGGCAAATGACTTCAATTCGTGGATTTCCCAGGCCCCCAGCTCCCCCATTTCATCGCGCTGGAAAGCCTGCGTGCGGCAGGTGACCAGGATATGGCTGGCGGAATGCCGGCGCTGGTGATGGCGAGCAAAATCAGCCGCCGCCTGCGCCGCCAGCTGGCGCTGCGCCGCGCCAGCAACGGCATCCAGTCCATCAAAAATCACCAGGCCGCCATTTTCATGCAGCGCATCCAGGGCAAAAGCGGCAAAGGCGCGGGTGCCTTCACGGCTTTTCAGGGACTCCAACAGGCAGGCTTCCACCATTTCCGCACTGCCCTGCCGGGCGTCTGGCGGCAGGGCCTGAGCCACCGTCTGCGGGGCAAGGATAAAGGGCAGCAGGGGCAGTCTCACCTCTTCCTCCGGCCAGGCCGAGCCAAAAGGGAAAATTTTGGCCATACTGAACGCCAGAAAACGCGCAAAGGTGGTTTTGCCCGCGCCAGGCTCTCCCAGCAGCACCAGGCGCCGGTCGCGGCTGTTGGCCCAGGCTGAAAGCGCGCTGAGATAGATCAGGGCCGTTGAGCCATCCGCGGGTTTTCCAGCCGCAAGCGGGGTGGTGGTGGCGGGAGGAATATACCGCCCCTCCAGCGCCGCCGTTGGGTCGCCGGGCAGGCGGTTCCACTCCGCCATCATCGCCCTGAGGTAGCTGTCGCGGGCGGCCACGTATCCTGTCTGGTCTTCGATCAGGCACATGCCTTCACCTCTTTCATCCGTCCCGATGCGCGGATGGGTTATTCCTGCCAGCCCAGGCGCCGCCTGATTTTTTCGGCATCCTCTGCGCGCGGAGAAACCAGCTGCCGCTTCTGCCGGTCCATGTAAATGGGCTGGATGGACACGGCTACAATCTGGCTGTCCTTAAAATCAACGGTGACAAGCGCTGAACGCCGGGCATCCTCCAGCATCCACTGGTCCGCCAGCAGGTTGCCCAGGCTGTAGAGAACCAGCATTTTCCGGCTGCCGTCCGCGGCGCGCACCCATTCCGCCGGCTGCAGCACATGCGGGTGGTGCCCCCAGAGCACATCCACCCCGGCATCGGCCAGCTTTTGCGCCAGCGCGCGCTGCTGCGCGCCTGGCCCGCTCTGATATTCCTCCCCCCAGTGCAGTGAAACGATCAAAACAGCACAGTTCTGCCGGGCAGCCCCGGCCTGCCTGACCAGCTCCGCTTCATCCAGCGGCGCGCTGACCCCGTCGGCGGCAATCACCCCCACCCTCCCGGCTGCTGTGTCCAGATACACCGGCGAAAGGCTGCTGCCTGCCGCCGCGATGCCGCTTCCAACCAGGGCCTCCAGGGTGGCCTCACCTGTGCCGCAGTCCTGGCGGTGATTGTTGGCAAGCGAAACCAGGTCCACTCCGCCGGCCGTCAGAAGGGCCGCCTGGTCCATTCCGGCGCAGAGGTTATAACCCGCGGAGGCGTCGCCGCGCTGTTCCAGCCTTCCCAGCGGTGATTCAAGGTTGGCAAAAAACAGCCCTTCCGGCGGCGCGCCGAAGCCGTTCCACGGCGCCTGTGCAAAAAGCGGCGCACCATCACGGGCCAGGAAAATATCTCCGCCAAACGTGATGGAAAGCGCCGCTTTGTTCTGGCAGCCGCAAAGGCCGAGGAGCGCCAGGCACAGCGCTCCCCGGATCAGTCTGCGTTTCAGTTTCAAGGCCGGATGTAGGCCTGAGTCCAATCGGGCATGGCCGGCGGGCTGCTCAATTCGAGCTGTGCGCGCCAGGCTTCGTCCGTCATGCGCTGGTCGGGCGAAACGGTGAATTCGTAGTAGGTGTACACCACGCCCACGCCAATGGTCAGGGGCTGGTAAGGCAGCACCACATACATCAGTGTAGGATACCCCACCCCTTCTTCCAGCACGCCGCCAATGCCGGTGGCAATATCCGCCACCACCGGCGACTTCTGGTCTTCCAGGTAATTACGGCCGCCAGTTGTGTCCGAATCAGCCGCAGCAACGGTCATGGCTTCCAGCCAGCCGCCGTAATACTGGATGCGCCAGTAATCGTCATTGCTGATGGCGCCGCCGCTCAGTTCCTTTTGCGATATATCCAGCAGGAAGCTCAGCTCTTCGGTCAGGTTGTCCAGGTTGCCCTGAGTCACTTCATCCAACAGGCCGCGGCTTTGCAGCCCGGTGCGGGTCATCTGCGCCAGCGCCAGCAGGCGGGCATAAGCTTCCGGGTTGGGTTCCACATAGCCGTGCGGCGGGGTGTCGGGGCCGCCGCCGCCCATTTCGGCCATCACCTGCTTGGAGTAGAGAATGGTGTCGTGCTTCAATTCAGTCCACGAGCTCAATGCCGCAGCCAGATCCTTCCTGGCCCAGGCGTCTGTCTGCATAAAAGCCGGATATTCCGCGCCTTTTTTGGCAAACACCGGCTGCAGGGCATACAGCCACGACCAGTACAGGTTCTGCGTCCAGGAGTCCAAGCCCAGCTTTGACACCTCATCCGTCACCTTGGTCATCTGTTTGGTGTAGTTCTCATATTCAGGCGCGCCCATCTCCTGCAGCAGCCTCAGCGCCAATTCTGAGCCCTGGGCGGCAAAGAAATCGAGGGCTTTGGGCAGGTCGCGCGGTTTTTCCAGCGTGCCCACGTTGCGCCAGATCACCTGGCCAAACACGTATTCATCCAGGGTGAAGCGCTGGCCCATAAAGCGGAAGCCCTGAGTCACCTCGTTGCGATCCTGCCAGATGTACACCCACATAGAGTTGATCTGCGGCGGGGGCAGCTGGCGGGCGGCATCTATGAAATTCTGGAACAGGGCCGGGTCCGCGAAGGAAGTGAGCTGCGGGTTCTCACCGAAAATTTTATCGGAGATGACGCCGTATTCATAGACACCCAAATCGTCCGCCTTGCCGACGATGAACACGGTCGGATCATAGATGTTTTGCCACAGGGCCAGCGCTTTCTGCCCGGAGGGGCTGGCAGCAGTGCGCAGGGCCTGGGTGAGCAGCAGGGCGCGCTGGGTCTCCAGAGGGTCTTTCAGGCGGAAGGTCAGGCGACCGTACCACATCATTGCCTTGAAGTACATCTCAAGGTCGGCGCTGCGGGTGTAGTGCCCGCGCGGTATATACTGCGAATAGTCCTCAATCAGCTGCAAATCAGCCGGCTGAGCACTGTTGGCCCACAGCGGCGATGGATTGACCCCCGCCGCGCCGTTGATCAGCGCCAGCTCGGCATCCACATAATCCTTGGCCTCGGGCAAAACTGCATCGCCAGTTTGCAGCAGCGAGGCCGCAATGGTGAAAAAGGCCACATTGCGCAGGGCGGCATCTTCCAGGGAAGTGCCCTTCACCTGCTGGTACTGCTGGGTGGTGGCCGTCACCATGGTGGAGGTCAATTCCTTGAGGGTCGGGATGAAGGAATTCTTTTCCAGATCGCGCAGCATCTTGTCAAAAAGCAGGTGATAGACATGGAATATCGAGTCAGTGGTGATGAACACCGGGGTGGAGTCGTAGCGAATCGACTCATAGCCCTGGTAAAACTCGCTGAAGCGTTTGCCGGGGTCCGCTGTTGGGGCAGCCACCACAAAGCCATTGGTGCTCAGGTAAGGCCGCTGCGCGTCTGAAACATTGACCTGGTCCATATTGGTCACCTGGTTCAGGTCCACCGGCAGGGTGTAGCCGCCGCTGAAGGCTGTGGGCAGGGATACATTCTGCTGCTGGTACTCGGCAAAACGGCCGATATACACATCGTGCGCTTCCAGCACCGGCAGCGGCGGGCGGGTGACCTCAGGGGCGCTGGTGGGCGCGGTTTCGGCCGGACGGGTGGGTTCCGCCGCAGCGGTGGGGTTGAGAGGGGCCGCGGTGGGTTTAACGGGCGCGCTGGTAGGCGCGCTGGTTGCCTGTGTGGCAGCCGGCAGCGTGCACGACATGACCAGGGCCATGACGCAGCACACCACCGTCAACACATAGAGCTTGCTTTTTTGCATTTTGTTCTCCTTTTACCGGGTGATGAGCCAGTTTTGCTTTGAACTTCCGATCACCTGAAGCTGGCGAAAAGGGCGATCTTCTTTGGCCGCCAGGGAAAAGCTGAAACCGCGCCAGCGCCAGACGGTCAATATGCCGCCCGCGCCGTCCGCGTCATAGTCACCTTCCAGCGCCGCCAGTTCCTGCCAGCCGTCGCCATCCAGGTCAACGGTTTTTAATTGCGATAATGGGCGGATAAGGGCTGACCCCGCCCAGAGTTCACGGTATCTTCCCTGCTTCCAGCCGATCAAAATGACGTGACAGCTGCGGTTGTTTTGATCATGAAAGGCACTGATTCGCCCGCCTGCCGGCATAAAGCGGTCCACCGGCCAGGGTTTAAAAGGCCGCCAGACCAGCAGCACCGCCTCGGCCTGTCCATCCCGGTTCAGGTCGCTGACCTGGGCTTCTTTCACTTCCCAGGTATCCGGGCTTTGCCAGAGCAGCCCGCCGCGGCAGTCGGTGATGGTCAGGCCCTGGCCGGCTGCCAGCAAACATTCCGCCGCGCCGTCGCCATCCAAATCGCCAGCGGTCTGCGGGAAAAGCAGGGACATCGCCGGGGTAACCTGCGGCGAGGCCACCTCAGCCAGGCCTTCGCCCTGCCACTGCCAGATGACCGCCCGCGATGGGGAAACCAGGCAGAGCGCCAGAGCGCCCGCCAGAAGCAGCAAAGTTTTCATCATCATAATAGACGTCCGGCGCATGTTGGGAGTTCCCGAATTAATTGTAACACCAATCACCTTCCATACGGGGCCGTGGGCAGAAAACGCCTGCAGCAAAGTTTTACCATCAGGGGAGCCAGAACTGCGTAAATTAAGAATCAGATTAAGAAATCCGAGAATCATTTGACAAACCCCTCCAAAAGACGTAGCATTTCATCTAATATGTCCTTAAGGGAAACCATTTTGTCTGATCAACCTGCCTGCGCCATGATTCTTGTGATCGTCCTTGCGGCCCTCCTGCTTTTGGAGAGCCGGTTTTCACATGGAGCGGCCGGGCAGCCTGGCCAGATTGGATGACAAGCACAAGCACCACCTGCACCTGATCCGAACCGCTCCGTCAAGGAGCGGTTTTATTTTTCCAATGAAGTCGAGGGGTGGGTAACCTTCCCTTTGCAAAACAGCTATTATTTTGTAATCACAGGAGAAGAAGATGGCGATCAACGTGAAATTTATCTGGATGGATGGACAGATGATGGAGGCCGAAAAAGCCACCGTCCCCTTCCTCAACACAACCCTGCACTACGGTCTGGGCGTTTTTGAAGGCATCCGCTGCTACGATGCCGACCAGGGCCCGGCCATTTTCCGGCTGGCAGAGCACATGGAACGCCTTAACCAATCGGCCAAAGTTCTCGGCTTCCGCCAGCTGCCTTACAGCGTGGAGACGCTCTGCCAGGCTGCCCGCGATGTGGTTTCGGTCAATGGGCTGCGCTCCTGTTATATCCGCCCCCTGATCTTCCACGACAGCCCTTCCTGCGGGCTGAACCTGGATGCAGGGCAGGCCCGGGTGGGCATTGCTGCCTGGGAATGGAACGCTTACCTGGGTGAAGACGCGCTGGAAAAAGGCGTACGCATGAATGTGTCATCCTTCACTCGCCACCACCCCAACATCAGCATGACCAAAGCCAAGATCACCGGAAACTACACCAACAGCGTCCTGGCCAAGACCGAATCCATCCGTCTGGGCTTTGACGAAGCCCTGATGCTGGACCCGCAGGGCTATGTGGCCGAATGCACCGGCGAAAACCTCTTCCTGGTGCGCAAAGGCGTCCTTTACACCCCCCACACCGCTGCCATCCTCGAAGGCCTCACCCGCGATGCCCTGATCACCCTGGCCCGCGACCTGGGGTATACGGTCGTAGAAGAACCCATCAGCCGCGACCAGCTTTACATCGCTGATGAGGTGTTTGTCTCAGGCACGGCGGCCGAAGTGGTGCCGGTCACCGAGGTGGATTTTCGCGTGATCGGCAGCGGAAAAATGGGCCCCATCACCCGCGCCGTGCAGCAGGCTTTCCATGCCGCTATCAAGGGCCGCCACCCCCGCTCGGCCGGCTGGCTGGATTACATCTCATAAAGGCGACTGTTCAGGGGTATTCCGTAAAACGTCACAGGGTGTTTTTTCCCCCATCCCCACCCGCCGGCGGGGGCTGAGATAATTGAGAGGTGTTTTGGGCCCGCAAAGGAGGCCCCAAACACCTCTTGCGGTTAATCCCTGGTTACAAAACAATCGTTAACCCAGAAAAACGCTCAAAGCATGAAATAATCGGTCTTTTGCACCTTGCCTGAGCAGAAACAAATCATGCATCAGTCGCCGCGCCCGCAGAGATGGCCAGGTGATATTTGCTTGCGGTTTAATTGCAGCAGATTTTTTAATGCCAAACGTTTACCAAAACTAAACCAGTTCTGAACAGCTCCATGTTATTCTCTAATCAACCTGAAGATGGAGGCTGTTTTTATGGACACCCTGACCGATCATACCGCATCATCCCGCCGCCAGCGCGCCGTGATCCTTACTGCGCTGGTTGCCATCATTCTCCTGGGCGCTTTTCTGCGCTTTTACCAGCTTGGCCAATCGGGTGTTGGCAACCTCTATTACGCATCCACCGTCAAGAGCATGCTCACCTCGTGGCACAACTTTTTCTATGCCGCCTACGAGCCCGGTGGTTCGGTATCGGTGGATAAACCTCCGGTTGGATTCTGGTTCCAGGCGCTCTCTGCTGCCATTTTCGGCCTGAATGGGTTTGCCCTGGCCCTGCCCCAGGCTCTGGCCGGGGTGCTGGCCCTGCCGCTTCTATTCCTGATGGTTAAGAAAATCTTTGGCAGCCTGGCCGGCCTGATTGCCGCCCTGGTGCTGGCGGTTTCGCCCATCACCATCGCCGCTGAGCGCAACAACACCGTGGACGGCCTGCTGGTGTTCGTCCTGCTGCTGTCCATCTGGGCCGCCTGGCGCGCTGTGGATAGCGGACGCCTGCGCTGGCTGCTGCTGGGCGCGGCCCTGGTGGGGCTGGGTTTTAATATCAAAATGCTGCAGGCCTATATGGTCGTGCCTGCCTTTTATACGCTCTATTTCTTCGGTGCCAAACACGGCTGGGGGCGGCGCATCTGGCACCTGGCCCTGGCCACCATTGTCCTCATGGTGGTGTCGTTCTCATGGGCAGCGGCGGTGGATCTCACCCCGGCTGATCAGCGGCCCTATGTGGGCGGCAGCGGCGATAATTCGGTCTTCAGCCTGATCTTTGGTCATAACGGCCTGGCCCGCATCTTCAGCGTCAATGAAAGCGCGGCAGCTGCCACCGTCACAGACCAGGTCAGCACCAACACACCCGGCCGCATCACCTCCGAAGTGGGGGCCGCCGGCTGGCTGCGCCTGGTGAACACCCAGCTGGCTGCGCAAATCGGCTGGCTGCTGCCGCTGGCGATGATGGGCCTGCTGCTGGCAGCCTGCCAGGTGCGCTGGCGCCCGTCCCTATCTGGCACCGGCCTGGCTGTGCTCACCTGGGCCGCCTGGCTGCTGCCCTGCGCCCTCTATTTTTCCTTCAACAGCGGCATCATGCACACCTATTACCTGAGCATGCTCGGCCCGGCTCTGGGCGCCATCATCGCCATCACATTCTGGGCGTTATCCCAACTGCGGCAGACCCATCGCTGGCTGGGGTTTGGCCTGGCGGCCCTCATCAGCGGCCTCACCGCTGCCTATGAGGTGTGGGTGCTCAGCCTCTATCCCGCTTACGCGCTGGGCGGCACCATTGTCCTTCTGACCCTGTTGTTGACGGGCCTGGTTCTGCTGGCCTGGAGTCAGCAGGACAGGCTGGCCCAGGTTGCCATGGCGCTTGTTCTGGCAGGCTTTCTGGCAGGTCCGGCGCTCTGGTCGGGCCTGACCACGCTCAATGCCAACCCCAATTCTTCCCTCCCCAAAGCCGGCCCCGCTGAAAGCATCCAGGCAGGTCCAATGCCAGCATCTGACGGCAGCAGCCGTCAGCCTTCCAGCCAGGGCAGCCGGCCCAGCAGTTCAGCCCTGCAAACTTTCCTGCTCCAAAATACCACTCCCGATCAATTTTTGGTGGCGGTCAACAGCTCCAATGAGGCTTCTCCCCTTATTTTGGCCACCGGGCGGGCTGTGCTGACCCTGGGCGGGTTCAGCGGCGGCGATTCGATCATGGGGCTGGATGCCTTCAAAGCTTTGGTGAAAAGCGGGCGGCTGCGCTATGTGCAGGTCAGCAATTCCATGCAGCAGTCGCAGCGCGAGATCGCCAACTGGGTGACATCCACCTGCAGCCCAGCCCAGCTGACGGCTGCCGTTTCCACTCAGACGATGAGCCAGCGCGGGCCGCAGAGCCAGGGTGCTCTTTACGACTGTGCGCCGTAAGATCGCCTTCCGTTTACAATTTTCTTTCACGGCGAGGTGAGATACAATGATAAGCACAATTGATTTTCCGGGAGAAGTTATGAGCAGAACCATCCTCGTTGTGGACGATAAATCCAGCGTGCGCCTGATGCTGCGCGATGTGCTCACCGAAGAAGGTTTCCGGGTGGTGACCGCTGAAGACGGCCAGCAGGCCCTCTATGCCGCCCGCCAGGAAAAGCCCGATCTGATTTTGCTGGATGTGATGATGCCCAACATGAACGGGCTCGATTTCATCCGCACCTACCGCCGCGAACAAAACACCCCCATCATTCTGCTCACCGCGCGCATGGAAGAATCAGACAAGGTGGTGGGTCTGGAGCTGGGCGCTGACGATTACATCACCAAACCCTTCAGCATGCGCGAACTCACCGCCCGCATCCGCGCCGTGCTGCGCCGCACCGGCGGCGAAAGCGGCGCCGCCCTCTCTGATGTGCTGCGCTGCGGCGGGCTGAGCCTGGACCGCGCCAGTCACGAAGTGATTCTGGACGGGCAAAAGGTCAGCCTCACGCCTTCCGAATTTGACCTGCTGGACGTGCTGATGACTTCGCCCGGCCGGGTTTATTCCCGTCTTGAACTGCTGGAGCGCCTGCAGGGCACCTCGTTTGAAGGCGTGGCGCGCACCATTGATGTGCATGTGCGTAACCTGCGCAGTAAAATTGACCCCGATGCCGCCAACCCCCGCTTTATCGAAACCGTGTTTGGCGTGGGCTACCGATTCAAACCTGAAGAGAGGTCTTTGTGAAACGTTCCCTCACCCTCCGGTTGGTGCTGGCCTTTGCCATTGTCAGTTTGGCTGGCATCGCCCTGGCGGCTCTGTTTGTCTGGCGCGCCACCACCAGCGAATTTGACCGCCTGGTGATTGACCGCCGCCAGGAAGAGTTTATCAACTTCTTGGTGAATTACTACGAAGCCAACGGATCCTGGGATGGCATTGCCCAGGCCCTGAACAAACAAACGACGCAGCCGCTCACCGACCCGCACGAGGGCAGCAAACGAAGCCCTTTCACACTAGTGGATAACGAAGGCAAAGTGTTGACCCAGGGAGGGCCGTTTCCGCTGGATGCCCGAGTGAGCGCTGAACAAATGAGCAAGGGCGCTCCGGTCATGGTCAACAACCAGCAGGTGGGCCGGCTGATCAACAACGACAGCAAACCGGAATACAACCTGCTTGAAGAGCAGTATATTCACCGCACCAACATTGCGCTGCTGGTGGCCGGGTTGGTGGCCACCCTGGCGGCGGCCCTGCTGGGGCTGCTCATGGCGCGCACCATTACCCGCCCGCTGCGAGAGCTGACCCTGGCCGCCCATACCCTGGCCGAAGGCACGCGGACGGGATTGCAGGTGGCGGTGCGCACCCAGGATGAAATCGGCGAACTGGCCGCCGCCTTCAACCGCATGAGCGCCGATCTGCAGCGCGCCAGCCAGATGCGCATGCAAATGACCGCTGATATCGCCCACGACCTGCGCACCCCGCTGACCGTCATCACCGGTTACCTCGAGTCGCTGCGCGACGGGGTGCTTAAGCCCACTCAGGAACGCTTTGAAGTGCTTTATAATGAAGCGCGCCACCTTCAGCGCCTGGTGGAAGATTTACGCACCCTTTCGCTGACCGACGCTGGCTGCCTGGCTGTGCTGCCGCAAAAGACCTCGCCAGCCGAACTGCTGGAAGATGCGCGCCAGGCTTTTTTGCACCGTGCTGAAAAAGCAAACATCACCCTTTCCGTGCAGGCGCAGCCCAACCTGCCCGATGTGGAAGTGGACCCTGAACGGCTGGAACAGGTGCTGGGCAACCTGCTCAGCAATGCCCTGCGCTACACCCCCGCCGGCGGGTGCATCCTGCTTTCAGCCGCAGCCCAAAACAAGGGGGTGGCCATCACCGTCAGCGACAGCGGCAGCGGCATTTCTGCCGAGGCCCTGCCCCACATTTTTGAACGCTTTTACCGCGCAGAACCTGACCGCGCCGAACAAAATGGCGAAAGCGGCCTGGGCCTGGCCATTGCCCGTTCGCTGGTGGAACTGCACGGCGGCGTCATCAACGCCGTCAGCCCGGGCGCCCTGGGCGGCGCTGAAATGCGCATCTGGCTGCCGCTGGCCATGCCCACCCGCCCTAAAGCCAACTGCGGATCGGGCGGCAGTCCGGTTTAAATTGTTTCAACCCTTCAAAAACATGAGATTGCGGCGAAAAACCGCGCAGACCTGTTCCGTTTAAGGGGATACGCCAGGCCGGTTCTCATATGATCGGAGTCACCAGGGCTTCAGCCCTGCCTTGATCAGCCAGGGCAGGCTGACGGCACGGTGCCAGGCCAGCTGCGCCCAGGGCAGGGTTTCAAGGGCCGCGGTTTCTCCACCGCGGTCGCGGCTCACGGCGCGGCCGAGAACCTGGGCGCGGTCGAAAAGTGGATCCGGCCTCAGGCAGGCATCTCCCTTGGTGAACAGGCCCTGCGGCAGGCAGAACAGCAGGCGGTGGGTGACAAAATCATGCTCGCGCCGCAGCAGCAGGATTTCTCCGGGATGCAGGGCGGCATTTTCCACCGGCGCAACGGTGATGAAATCGCCGGGGCGCAGCAGGGGCTGCATGCTGGTTCCGGTCACGCGCAGGCGGACAGGCTGGCCGGCCTGTATGGCGTGAATCAACAGCTCTGAAATGGTTTCATGGCAGGTCATGGATGAAAAGCCTGGGGCAGGTACACCTGGCTGGAAGTGATTTTGATATTGAGAGCCGGGTCGCCAAAAAGGACGGTGCTGGAAAGAATATCCGCGCCTACCCCCGCCTCGGCCAGAGATTGGTAGGCCGTCAGGGCCGCATCCCCCAGGCGGCGCTGACCGCCGCGAGCCAGCGCATTCAGAAAGGCCAGCGCCATCACCTGGTGATCTTCGGCGTAAGCATAACCGGCCGGAGAAAGGGCCGCCACCACGCCGCCCTGCGGCGCGCGCAGCAGTTCCTCGGCCAGGCCGGCCTGCAGCGTCCCATACCCGGGCGAATGCCAGTAGCCGTCCATGCAGGTGAGGGATAGCAGAACCGGCAGGCGAGCCTGGTTTTGCAGGGAGGGGATGTGGCTGGTGGTGAGAAACTGCTCATCGGCCCAGCCCCAGCTCCAGCCGTGACCGCTGTAAACGAGCAGGGAGGCGCCGGTCTGGTTAAGGTCATCCAGCAATGCCTGAGTGGCGGTGGCACCGCAGGCGCCGCCAGAATCGGGGCAGCCGTAATTTTCAAGATATATTTTCTGCGCCCAGAGCGGCGAACCCGACAGCGAAGCCGCCAGCTCATCCGAAAGGACGGCAAAATCTCCGGCTGAATCGTGATTGTTATCAGCCGCAAAAACCACGCGATTCTGCCAGAGCTGGTCGTAAGGGGTTTCTTCGTAGGCAATGATTTTATCAATCACCGCATCCAGTTCTTCGGGACTGGATACTGGAATGCGCCCGATGGCCAGGCCGGGAACCCGGCTGGTGAAATCAAAGCTGGCCAGCAGGTTGGGGGCGTCGGTTTCGCCCAGGGTGCCGTCGATCCAGGCCAGGTAGGGGGGCATTTCGTTGAGCGGGTTGCCGTAAACGGCGCTGTTGTAACCCTGAAAATTCCAGTGCCCATCGCCCACCAGAATAACATAGGCCGGGGCGGGCGCCTGCCAGTGCTGCGCGGCATATTTCAGAAAACGCCGAATGGCCACCGGGTGGCGGATGCCGCCGGTGAACAGGTTGTAAACATCCTCCAGGTTGACCACCCTGGCGCTCAGGCCGTGGGTGCTGCGGTAATCGGCCAGGCGCTGCGCCGAAGCCAGGTAGCGCGGCGGAGCAATGATGATCTCGCTGGCCTGGTTGGATGTGGCGAGCAGATCGACCAGGCTGACCGCCTGCAGAACCGGGGTGAGCAAGCTGGCCGGTTCAAAGATGGCAAAACAGGCTGGCGCGCCTGCGCTTTCAAAGGTGAGGGCGCCGCCGCTGAGCTCGCCGCCGCTCAGGCGCACCGGCTGGAGGGGATCGGTGAGATCCAGCAGCCAGGGATCCGCGCCGCTCATGCCGCTCACCTGGTAGCGCCGGGCAGTGCTTTCGGCCGGGCAAAAGGTCAGCAGACCGTCCTTCAGGCTCAACTGGCGGGTGGCAGTGACGGCAAACCAGTCAAAATAAAGGTTATCCCCGGTTTGCAGGGAGAGGGTGAGGCTGTTTTCTCCGTTTTGCAGCCAGGCCGCATCCAGGCTGGCGGTCAGGCTGCGGCGGGTCTGCCCGTTCCAGACGGCGTCATCCACAAGTTGGCCGTTAAAGGTGAGATGGGTGTGGTGGCTGCCGGTGCTGCGGGCCACCATTTCAGCATGCAGCTGCGCAGAGGCACCTGGCGCCAGGCCGGGCAGGTTAATGGTGTAGGTATGGGGGGCGGTGTCTGCCACCTTTTCCCAGAACCAGGTATCAGCACCGGTGAAGGAATAGGGCCACCAGACAGCCTGAGTTTCAGCCCGCACCGTGATGGGCGCGCTGGTTTCCAGCGCAGCGCTGCCAGGGGCGGCGCTGCGGGCCGCCATGCGCAGGCCGGGGGTGGATTCCAGGCTCAGCCAATACACATTTTCATTGGTGACACGCTCGAAATGGGCGGCATCCATGGTGGGGTGCCAGCCGTTGGGGAAGGTGAACCACAGGGCTTCTTCGCCGGCTTCGGCGGCGGCCATGCGCGCGCCGTCGAAATGCTGCCCATAGAAATAAAGATCATCTCCGGGATCAAAATGACCGTCTTCCTCGCCATCGATCCACAGGGCAACAGCCTGCTCCTGTGTGGTGAGGTGCAAGTGGAGGGGATTGAGGGTTTCCACCGGCAGCCCCGCGGCCTGCAAATCGGCATAGCCCAGGCGGTAAAGGCCATCCTGCGAGATGGAAATCCGCCAGGCCTGCCCGGATGCAGGGAGGTTTAAAGGCAAAGCCCCTGCTGTTTGCCCCGGCAGCAGCGCTGCCAGAAATAAACAAAGCAGAGGCCCCAAAAGCCGTCTAAGAAAGGTCTTATTGATACAGATACTCAAAAATATCCGGAGGCGTGCCGCCAGCCGAGGTTTCCAGGTCCATTTCCAGCACAATTTCTGGCGGGGCATAAGTGAGGGGTGTTTCTTCAATTTTGGGTGTGTTTTTGGGCTCCATCATCAACGCGGTCCTTTCTGTGGATTATTTTAGCATAAAACCAGAAAATCAAGATCAAAGGTGAGGGCGTTATGGATTGTCTTTGACAAAAATCAGATAAAAATCGTCCTGAAAAGCCAGGGCGAAGCCGCCGGGCATTTGTGCTGGATTAAAATAATTAAATGTGGTGCCGTAGGTCCGCCCAAGTTCAAAATCATTGCTCAACTCCTTTTCTGCGGCGGCGACAATCAACACATCATATTGTCCATTGTATGGATTTTCAGGCACCTGATAGGTATGCCTGGTTTGCAGCAAAAAATCAGCCATGGTGCCAGCCAGGTAAGCAGAACCCACCAGACTGACCTGCCGGTCTGCCAGGTCCATCTGGTTCAGAAAGGCATAGGCCTGGCTGGGAGAACCAACCTGTTTGAAACGCAGGGAGTAACCTGAGCTTTGTGGAAAGTTGACCGCATACATCAGAACACCCAGGAGCATCAGCAGGATGAAACCGGCGCGCCGGTTGAACGCACAGGCCAAAAAAGCCAGGGCAATCACGCCGAGGAAGGCCGCCAGCAAATACAAGTTATTAAAACTGGGCAACACAGATGTGATTTCGGAAAAGGCGTTTTCGGGTTTGAGCAGCATGGAGACGAGATCATACCAGCACTGGTTGAGGAGGGAGAAAATCACCACCGCCCACAGGGTGATTTTTGAGTGAAACACCTTTTGCACCCATTTCATTGGCCAAACAGCCTCGCCTCCGGCCAACAGCAGATACATAAAAAACGGAAAAAGGTAGCGAATCGTGTTTCCAGATTGCAAAAAGCTGTGCTGTGGGCCAAAATTATCTGAAAACGGCGTGACCAGGTAGGCAAAAAAGAAAATCAAGGGGAAAAAGATGAACTGCAGAAGGAAATCCCATGAGCGCCATCTGGCTGGAATTTTGGCAAGCGTGTCAATGGCAAAAACAGCGATCCATCCTGCCAGGAAGATCAGGCCAACAGGTCCCAGGGTGCGCAGCGCGCCGCGTAGAAAGAAAATGGGCAGCGAAGCATTTACATTATTTAAAATCAGGGTGGATGCAATCTGTCCATTCCCCTGAAAAAGCGGAATGCCCAGAATGGACACGGCAAATGGATATACCGGATTGCCCAACCGGAAAAGATTAACCCAATAGGTGAAAGAACCCGCCAGCAGGAGACCAGGAAACAGGAGCAGGGCCTTGATGGGCCTGCTCCTAAACAAAACGGGCAGCGCCACCACGAAAGCCGGCACCATGTAAAACATGGCATTGGGTTTGATGGCCAGGCTCCAGGCAAAAAGGCTGAGGAACCCGGGCAGCAAACGCGCGTCTTTTTCAAAAACCATGGCCACCCCCACCACAGCTGCCACGCCGATGATGAAATCATTTTTCAGGCTTGATAGGCTGGTTGCGGTGACATCAAGGGAAATCAGCGCGAGAATAGGGAGCAGGGCAAACTGGCGGTCAGGGTATTTTCGTGTGAAAAGCATCCACAGAGCTGCGATAGAGCTCAATTTATAGAGGAGAAGGGTATGCCTGGCCAGGGGAAATTGGTAGAAAAATGAAAGCAGGCTTTCCAGACCTTTGGGATAATAAAGGGCAAATTCTGAAAACACAGTCAGGTGCGCAAAATCATAGGAGAGGGTTGACCGGTTATTGAGAAAGTAGCTGATATTGTTGATTTGATAGGCAATGTCGTTGCCGCTGACCACGCTGGCCAACTGCAAAAAGAGGAAAACCAGCAACGGGACGGCCAGCCAGCGGAAACCCGCAAGAGCGCTGCTCAATGTTTTTAGAACATGCCGGAAAATGTCGCTCAAAAAAGGGATTTGCCGAAAAGTGAAGATGAGAAAAACCGCATTGACCAGGGAGATCGAGATCACGTTATAAATTCCGGCCGCAGATAAAAGGGTCACTTCAACGTAGAGCGCCACCGAAAAATAAACCCACAGTACAACGGCAGCCCAATCTTCTTCAGCTTTGATATTGGATTTTTCGACCAGTGCCGCAGAAAAGCCCAGCAAACCCGCCAGGTTAAGCAGCAAACACAGCAGCAATATAGCCTGTTCCATCATTCAGCACCCCAGGTTTCTGATCATTGGTCACGCCAACAAAGAAACCTGCCTGCAAATCCTTTGCAGGCAGGTTATTTCCTTTTTTATGGCGATCAGCCGCCCTTGATCTTTTGGGCAAAGCCGGAGCCCAATTCCACGCAGCTGCGCAGAGTCTCTGCAGTGGGGCCGCCGAGAAATTCAAAGCTGCTGATCATTTCCCACTTGGCATTTTCGCAAATGGTCTGGAAGGCGGCCTGGGTGCTGCTTTTCCAGCCGTAGCTGCCGAACACAGCCAGTTTCTTGGCGGACACTTTTTTGCCCGCAGCCATATCCAGCACCTGCTGCATGGGCGGGAACAGGCTGCCTTCATAGGTGGGCGCGCCCACCACCACTCCCTGCAGCGACCACAGCGAGGGCAAAATGTAGGAGACATGGGTGGTGCTGACATTGAAGATATTGAAAGGCAGTTTTTCCTTCGCCAGGCCCTGGGCCACCGCTTCCATGGCGCGCTCGGTGTTGCCGTACATGGAGGCGTAGAGCAGGGTCACGCCGGGTTGGCCGCCGCTGGTGGCATAGGTGGACCACTGGCGGTAAAGCTCGATGATGCGGTCAGGGTTTTTACGCCACACCAGACCATGTGACGGCGCAATGGCATTGACCGGCACATTGCTCAGTTTGGAAATGGCTGTGAGAACGGGCTTGCTGAACACCGAGACGATATTGGTGAAATAGCGCAGCGACTCAGCCTCGTAGGCGGCCAGGTTGGCATATTCATCATCAAAAATCACCCCCGGCAGGGCGCCGTAACCGCCAAAGCCGTCGCAAGAGAAAAGAATTTGCGTGGTGGTTTCGTAGGTCATCATGGTTTCGGGCCAATGCACAAAAGGCGTGCCGACAAACTTCAAAGTGTGCTGTCCCAGCGAAACCGTCTGGCCGTCGGCCACCACCTGCACGTTTTCGGTGATGTTATAGTAGGCCGCCAGCATATCTTTGGCCTTCTGAGTGCAGAGAATGACCGCATTCGGCGCCAGGTGGCGCAGCAGGCGCAGTGCACCGGAATGATCCGGTTCCATGTGGTTGACCACAATGTAGCTCAGGGTCGAAAGATCCACCAGTTCCTGAAGCTGGGCCAGATATTCACCCGCCATCATTTCCTTGGAAATATCGATGACGGCAGATTTTTCATCTTTGATCAGGTAACTGTTATAAGACACCCCGCCAGGAATGGGCCAGATGCTCTCAAAAAGAGTGGTTGCGCGGTCATTGACACCGATCCAGTGAATTTGAGGAGCCAGTTCAACAGGTAACATGATTTTTTCTCCTGAAAAGTGATTCGTTGGGTTAATTATAACCGAAATTGGATGGGCTAAGTCAGCTTTGTGACGTGCCAATCTGCCCTTTCCAAAAAACAGGATCGAATTGGGGAACTATTTTGCAACTCCGGCGTCTTATTAGTAGAAAAATAAACAACGCAACAAGGAGAAGAAAAAATGCGTAACAAATTAATGATCCTCATCGCTTTGCTTGTGTCCCTGTCTTTGATGCTGGGCGCATGCTCGGCCCTGCCGCAGGCAGACAAGAAGAATGAAAACATTCGCAACATTTCCGTCAACGGCACGGGCAAGGTCTATATCACCCCTGACCTGGCCTACATCAACATCGGCGTACACACCGAAAACAAGGAAGTCAGCGGCGCTTTGACGGCCAACACCGCTCAGGCGCAGCAGGTTGCCGCGGCCCTCGCCGAAATGGGCGTGGATCCCAAGGATATTCAGACCTCCAATTTCAACATCTACCCGATGCAGGAATACGGTCCTCAGGGCGAAATGATCGGCACCAAGTACGTTGTGGAAAACACCGTGTACGTGACCGTGCGTGATCTGGCCAAACTGGGCGCCATTCTCGATAAGGTTGTGAGCGTGGGCGCCAACACCATCAATAGCATCTCGTTTGATGTCACCGACAAAACCAAGGCGCTTTCTGAAGCCCGCAAGCTGGCCATTCAGGATGCCCGCACCCAGGCTGATGAAATCGCTGCCGCCGCTGGCGTCTCGCTGGGCGACCTGATGAACGTGAGCGTTTATATCAACGACGCCCCCATGTCCATGTACGATGCCAAGGGCGGCAACATGAGCGCCAACAGCTCCGTGCCGATCTCAGCCGGACAGCTCATCATCCAGGCAAACGCCAGCCTGATGTACGAAATCAAGTAACAGACAACCTCCCTTATGAAAGAGAGCCGCCCAACTGATAGGGGGCGGCTCTCCCAATTTAAATCCATCTCTCTGGCAACAAGCACCCCCCCGCGGTGCTCTTTAGGCCGCCTGCGCCAGCATCTCATCCAGAGCCGCCAGGCAAAGCCCCACATCCTCCTCGCCCGTGATCAGCGCCGGGTCAAACAGCAGGCATCAAAAAAGGGCAAGGCCTGCCCGGGCCCGATCTTTAACGAGCGCCGCCGCCTTACCCTGGTTATGGCTGATATTATTTTAACCGCCTGATGGACGGTTTAACCCATCAATAAGCGATGGGGCTGATGCGCGCCAGTTTATCGAGCTGGTGGATGGCTTCGATGCGGCGGATGGTGCCGGTGAGGCCGCGCACCACCAGGCTGACGGTGCGGGCGGTGTGCTTGTCGTATTTCACGCCCGGCAGCAGTTCACCGTTGGTGATGCCGGTGGCAGCGAAGAAGGTGTCGTCTGAGCTCACCAGGTCATCAATAGTCAGCACCTTTTCAAAATCATAGCCCATCTCGCGGCCGCGGCGTTTTTCATCCTCGTTGCGGGCATAGAGCTTGCCCTGGATGTTGCCGCCCATGGCGCGCAGAGCGCAGGCCGCCAGCACGCCTTCAGGGGTGCCACCAATGCCCATGAGCACATCAATGCCCGAATCAGGCCAGGCCGTCATCAACGCGCCTGCCACATCGCCATCGGGAATCAGACGGATGCGCGCGCCGCAGGCGCGCACCTTGGCGATCAATTCCGCATGGCGCGGGCGGTCCAGAATCATCACCGCCAGGTCCTGCACGGTGCCGCCCACGGCATGGGCAATTTTCTTCAGATTATCTTCCACCGGCGCTTCAATGTCGATGACATCGCGCGCCTCGGGCCCAACAGCCATTTTATTCATGTAAACAAAGGGACCGGGGTTGAACATGGATCCGCGCGGTGCCAGGGCCACCGTGGCAATGGAGCCAGGCAAACCATAGGCCAGCGGGCGCGTACCGTCAATGGGATCCACCGCAATATCCACCTCGGGCAAAATGCCCGTGCCGACCCTTTCGCCGTTGTAAAGCATGGGGGCTTCGTCTTTTTCACCCTCACCGATCACCACAATGCCGTCCATTTCAATGGTGCGCAGCACCAGGCGCATGGCGTCCACCGCGGCACGGTCAGCGTTTTCCTTGTCAGCGCGGCCCATAAAACGCCCGGCCGCCAGAGAAGCCGCTTCCGTCACACGCACCAGTTCCATAGCCAGGTTACGGGTTGGCAGATACTCGCTCATCTCACTCCTTTTTTAGAACAAGAAAATGATCATGTAAAAACCAATCACGGCACCCCACAGCCACGAATCCAGGCGATCCAGAATGCCGCCGTGGCCAGGGATCAGATTGCTTGAATCCTTAACGCCGGCAGCCCGCTTGAGCATGCTCTCACCCAGGTCGCCCAGGGGGGTGAGCAAGCCCAAAACCAGGCCCAGTAAAGCCCCTTTCAAAGGGGTGAGCACAGGAAAAGCCAGGCCCCACAGCCAGGCCAGCAGCGCGCCGCCCACAATGGCGCTGAGGGCGCCGCCAAACAGGCCTTCCCAGCTTTTCTTGGGGCTCAGGCGCGGGGCCATTTTATGACGGCCAAAGCGCTGCCCGATGAGATAAGCGCCGGCATCAGCCAGGGCAATGGTCGGGATCACCATTAGCATCCACCATTTGCCGTCTGGCAAATCGCGCAGCGAGATCATATAGGCGCCCAGCCAGCCGATGTAAAGAACGCCGCCGAGGGTGATGGCGAAATCCACCGCAGCGGTTTTCCGTCCGCGTTCATAATCCAGCAAATGCCAGGCCATGCAGGCCAGCACCATCAGACTCAGCAAAATATCAACGCCCTGCCGGCCAAAAAGGATACGGTGCAGGGTCACGCCAACTGTGCCTGCGGTCAGCAGAACACGCGAAGGCGAATAGCCGCTGACCTGGAACATGTGCCAGTACTCCCATGCGGCAATGGCATTGAGTCCCAGCACCATCAGGTAAAAAGGCCAGCCGCCCCAGGTAACCAGAACCACCAGCACAGGAAGGCCGATGATGACGGCGATCAAACGCTGCTTGAGCATGAAAATCAGCTTTCCTGTGCCGAAACCCGGCCAAAGCGCCTTTCGCGCTTGCCGTAAGCGAGAATCGCCTCACGCAGAGCTTCCTTATCAAAATCAGGCCAAAAGAGGGGAGTGGGATAATATTCCGCATAAGCGGCCTGCCAGATGAGAAAATTGCTCGTCCGCAGTTCGCCTGAGGTGCGAATGATCAGGTCAGGGTCAGGAATGCCAGCCGTGAACAGGTGCGCGCTGATGCTCTCTTCGGTGATCTCTTCGGGCTTCAGTCCTTCGGCGGCCATCTGGCGCAGGGCACAGACAATTTCATCGCGGCCGCCGTAGTTGAAAGCCACACACAGGGTCAGGCGCGTGTTGTCGCGGGTCAGTTCCACCGCCTTGCGCACTTTTTCCTGCAAATTGCCCGGCAGACCTTCCAGGTGACCGATATGGCGCAACTGCACACCCTGCTTATGCAGTTCAGCCAGCTCGCGTTCCAGCACCGTCTCGAGGATATGCATTAATCCCTGCACCTCGTCCTGAGGGCGGCGCCAATTTTCAGTTGAAAAGGCGTATATGGTCAGGTAGGGAATGCCAAATTCCACGCAGGCCGTGATGATGCGGCGCAGGTTTTCGGTGCCGGCCTGGTGTCCGGCCAGACGGGGCAGGCCGCGCTTGGCGGCCCAGCGCCCGTTGCCGTCCATAATCACCGCAATATGGGTGGGTTTTTTCTTAAATTCTTCTGCTTTTTGCTCTGGACTCATAAACGAGAGCCTAAACTTCCATGATTTCTTTCTGCTTGCGCTCGCCGATGCCGTCAATCTGCTGGATCATGCGGTCGGTCAGCTTCTGCAGTTCTTCTTCAGCGTGCTTCAGATCATCTTCAGAGATCATTTTTTCATGTTCAAAATCGCGCAGGTCTTTCATCAGGTCGCGGCGCACATTGCGCACGGCCACGCGGGCTTCTTCAAGCCGGTTATGCACCACTTTGACCAGTTCGCGGCGGCGCTGTTCGGTGAGGGGGGGCAGGTTCAGCCGGATGGCTTTGCCGTCGTTGTTGGGGGTCAGGCCCAACTCCGAGGCCAGAATGGCCCGCTCAATGGTTTTGAGTGTACCGGGATCAAAAGGCCGAATGAGGAGTTGGCGGGGTTCAGGGACGCTGATGGAGGCAAGCTGCATCAACGGGGTCGGCATGCCGTAATATTCCACCGGCATTTTTTCAACCAGCGCCGGTGAGGCGCGTCCGGTGCGGATGCCTGAAAGATCCTCTTCCAGTGAAGCAATGGCGCCTTTCATACGGGTTTCGGCTTCTTTAATTGTTTCTTTTACCATGACAACCTCCTCTCATAAAGATACACTAAAATGTCAAAATATAAAAGGGTAAAGGCCGGGTTTTACACATCCCGGCCCAAGAGATGATTTTTGTCTTAACTTTAGCCTGAAACGAGGGTGCCCACCGGTTCACCCATCAGGGCTTTGCGCAGGGCATTGTGATCCCAAACGTTCAGCACCAGAATGGGCAGCTTGTTATCGCGGCAGAGGGTGATGGCCGTGCTGTCCATCACTTCGAGGTGCCGGCTGAGCACTTCATCATAGGTCAGATGGTCGAATTTTTTGGCCTCAGGGTTGCGCTTGGGGTCTGAATCATAGACGCCATCCACCTTGGTGGCCTTGATCAGCACATCGGCGTCAATTTCCAGGGCGCGCGAGGCGGCCGCGGTGTCGGTGGAAAAATAGGGGTTGCCGGTGCCCCCGCCAAAAATGACCACACGCCCTTTTTCCAGGTGGCGGATGGCGCGCCGGCGGATGTAGGGTTCGGCCACGGCGCGCATCTCAATGGCCGATTGCACGCGGGTGACCACCTGCAGCTTTTCCAATGCATCCATCAGGGCCATGGCGTTCATCACCGTCGCCAGCATGCCCATATAATCGGCGGTGGAACGGTCCATGCCCATATCAAGGCCGGTGCGGCCGCGCCACAGGTTGCCGGCGCCAATCACAATGGCCACATCCACGCCGAGCTGGCGGAAATCGCTCACATATTGCGCAATGTTGCTCGCCTGCTGCGCATCAATGCCAAAACCCTGCGGCCCGGCCAGCGATTCTCCACTCAGCTTGAGCATGACGCGATGGTATTTGAGTCCTTCCATGAACACCTCCGTATAAAAATAACCCCGCTCTGTTGAGCGGGGTTAAGAAATTATGATTGTTCGCCAAGCTGCCAGCGGACAAACCGCCGGACAATGATGTTTTCGCGCATTGAAACCACAGCTTCGCTGATGAGGTCCTGAACTTTCTTGGAATCATCGCGAATGTAGGTCTGGCGCAGCAGAACGTTTTCGTCCTTGAATTTGACCAGGTAACCTTCGACAATGCGGGGGATCACGGCTTCGGGCTTGCCTTCTTCGCGGGCGCGGCCAGCAGCCACGGCACTTTCGCGTTCCAACACGTCAGCGGGAATATCTTCTTCCTTGATGTAGGTCGGGTTGCTGGCGGCAATCTGTAGGGCCAGTTCGTGGGCCAGTTTGCGGAAATCTTCCGAGCGGCCAACGAAATCGGTTTCGCAGTTCAATTCCACCATCACGCCCACGCGGCCGTTGCCGTGCGAGTACAGTTCCACAACGCCTTCAGCAGCCTGGCGGCCGGCGCGCTTGGCAGCCGCAGCCAGCCCTTTTTCGCGCAGAAAATCGAACGCTTTTTCGAAATCGCCTTCGTTGGCTTCCAGGGCCTTGCGGCAATCCAGAATGCCAGCGCCGGTAGCTTCACGCAGCTTCTTCACCATTTCAGTTGTGATCGTCGTCATTCTCTTACTTCACTTTCTCAGTAATAAAATCGGAGGTTACTCTTCTTCCTGGAACCGGGTGGCGCCCAGTTTGGCCAGGGTTGAAGGACCCAAAATGTCAGCTTCCTGGGGATCATCGGACATATCGAGGGCAGCAGCGCTCTTGGCCGCGGGGGCAAGGGGCTGGGCGGTGGCATCTTCGGCGGTTTCTTCCACATCGTCCTTGCGCATCATCTTGCCTTCGATGACAGCGCTGGAGACTTTGTTCACCAGCAGCTTGATGGCGCGAATGGCGTCGTCATTGGAGGGGATGACATAGTCCACGCCGCGGGGATCGCAGTTGGTGTCAACCAGGGCGATGACCGGAATGCCAACCAGGTTGGCTTCGTGCACGGCGGTGGCTTCGCGGGTCACATCCACCACAAAGACCAGGCTGGGCAGGGTCTTCATGGCGCGGATACCGCTGAGGCGGATGGTGAGGCGGTTGATTTCGCGGCTGACCAGCAGGGCTTCCTTCTTGGTCAGGCGGTTGATTTCACCGGTTTCATTCAACTTTTCGAGGCGGTCGAGTTCATTGATCCGCTGATACATGGTGACCCAGTTGGTGAGCATGCCGCCCATCCAGCGTTCGGTCACGTAGGGCATGCCGCAGCGCATGGCTTCTTCGCGCACGGTATCCTGGGCCTGGCGCTTGGTGCCAATGAACAGGATATTGCCGCCGTTCTGGACGGTGTCGCGAACGAGGTTGTAAGCCGTGCTGATGGCTTTGACAGTCTGTTGTAAGTCAATGATGTGGATGCCGTTGCGCTCGGTGAAGATGTACGGGCGCATGTAGGGGTTCCATTTGTTGGTCCGGTGGCCAAAGTGGACACCGCTTTCCAGAAGGGCCTTCATGGAAATAACGTTAGCCATTGTTCAATTTCTCCTTGTGCGTTTTATTTCTTCCGCCTTCCTCATCCCCACCCGTCACCCCCAGCGGGGGCACGCAGGGCAGGTCAGAAGGCGTGCAGAATGGATTTATAGCGGCGCAAGTATATCACAGATTCGAAAAAAGAGTCAATCCTGTTTTTCTGAGGTTCAGACAAAAGATCGGACATTGGGGTAAATCAAGGCTCGAAAGGTAGCCAGGGCGGTCTGCAGGACAGCCGTTTTCTGTTCCTGGGACAGGGACCATTTTTGTTTGAGCAGAACAAATAAGCCGGAATAGCG
>JAKQJC010000008.1 GCA_029561345.1 Chloroflexota bacterium
GGTTCATCCAAAAACATTTGTGAAAGTGCCGTTCTTATGCTATGATAGCGTTGGTGGTTGTCACTCATGGTTCGCTCCTGGTTCTTTGGTTGGAACCTAAGCTTACCAGATGTCAGCCACTATTTTTGTCCGGTAGAGAACGGTATATTTAACATAACTTCATTATCAACCCCCATCATGAGCAGCTTTTTCTCAGAACAATCCTCAGAAAGGACGGACAGCGCATGAGCAAGAAAATTATCATCATCGGCAGCGGTTTTGGCGGCCTCGGCGCAGCCAACCGCCTGGCCGCCAAAGGGCATCAGGTTGAAATCTTTGAAAGCCGCGACAAGCCCGGCGGCCGCGGCTACACCTATGAAATCAACGGTTTCAAATTCGATGGCGGCCCCACCGTCATCACGGCACCTTTCATGTTTGATGATATCTTTGCCGCCGCCGGCCGCACCCGTGAGGACTATGTCAAATTCGTGCCGGTTGACCCTTTCTACCGCATTTTTGATCATACCGGCCGCGCCTTCAATTACAACAATAACCCGGATTTTATTTATGACCAGATTCGCTCCTGGTCACCGGATGATGTGGAAAACTATAAACGCTTCATCGCCACCACCCGCGCCATCTTTGAGAAAGGCTTTCTAGAACTTGCCGACAAACCCTTCCTGCATGTCACGGACATGCTCAAAGTTGCCCCAGACCTGATCCGCCTTAAGTCTTATCTTTCGGTGTATCAATACGTGTCCACCTTCATCAAGGATGATTTCTTGTGCCAGGTTTTTTCCTTCCATCCCCTTCTGGTGGGCGGTAATCCCTTCGACACCACCAGCATCTATACCATGATCCACTACCTTGAAAGGGAGTGGGGGGTGTTCTATGCACTCGGCGGCACCGGCGCTCTGGTGGATGCCCTGGTGCGCCTCTTTACCGAACAGGGCGGCAAGGTCCATTACAATGCCCCCGTCAAGGAAATCCTGATCAACGAGAAACGCAGGGTGACCGGGGTGCGCCTGGCCAATGGTGAAATTCACAATGCAGATATCGTCGTCTCCAATGCTGAAGTGGCTTACACCTACCGCAACCTGATTCCGGCATCATACCGGCGCATTAATTCGGACCGGCGACTGGAGAACATGGAATATTCCATGTCGCTCTTCGTCATCTATTTTGGCACCAAACGCCGCTATCTCGACAGCCGCCTGGCCCATCACAATATCATCCTCTCGCCGCGGTATAAACCCCTGCTGGATGATATCTTCCATAAGAAAATTTTAGCCGAAGATTTCTCCCTCTACCTGCATATGCCTACCATCACCGATCCCTCAATGGCCCCCGAAGGCATGGAAAGCTTCTATGTGCTCTCCCCCGTTCCCCACCTCGGCTCAGGCATTGACTGGAAAAAGCAGGCCAAACCCTACCGCGACCGGATCATGGCTTTTATTGAAGAAAACTACCTGCCAGATTTGCAGGCCAATATCGTGGCCGAACATTATATTGACCCCTTGCACTTTCAAGGGACGCTCAACAGTTATCTCGGCTCGGCCTTCTCTGTCAAACCGATCCTGACCCAATCCGCCTGGTTCCGGCCTCACAACCAGTCTGAAGATTTTGATAACCTCTACTTTGTCGGCGCCGGCACCCACCCCGGAGCCGGCCTGCCAGGCGTGCTTTCTTCATCCATCATCGCTGCCAACCTCATCAATTGATCCTGACCGGTAAAGCCGCCCACTGCCTTCTGGTTTTGGGTGGCTTTTTTGTTTTCTCCTGTATAATAATTTGGAGGGTAATGACTTGTCAGCCATCTGGAGAGGTCTCCCCCACCCTGCCAGAATAATTATCTTTCTGCTGCTTATGCAAAGGATGTGTGATGACGCTTAACGATATCATTGCTCCTGTTTTAGGCGCCGGCCTCAAGCTTTTCAGCCGCCGCAGTCTGCCGAAAATCTCCGGCACGCTCAACCTCAAAGGGCTCGATCAACCAGTCGAAATTCTGCGCGACCGCTGGGGCATCCCGCACATTTTTGCGCGTTCCATCCCCGATGCCACTTTTGCTCAGGGTTTTGTCCATGCCCAGGACCGCCTCTGGCAAATGGAATTGAATCGCCGCACCGCCACCGGCCGATTAAGCGAGCTTTTTGGCCCCATCGCCCTCGATACGGACCGCGCCGCGCGCACTTTCGGCTTCGCCCGCCTGGGCGCGGCCGACCTGCAAATGATGGATAAGGAAACCCGCGCAGCCATCCAGGCTTATACAGACGGCATCAACGCTTTTCTGAACCAGCCTGGCCGCAAGCTGCCAGTGGAATTTACTCTTCTAGGCATCACCCCCGAACCCTGGACGCTTGAAGACAGCATGGCCTTTTCCCGCCTGATGTTCTGGCAGCTTTCCCATGCCTGGTACAGCGAAATTGTCCGCGCCCGTTTGATTGCCGCGGTGGGCCCGGAATGCGCCGCCGAGTGGGAACCGCATTACCCGCCTCAAAACCCCACCATCCTGCCCAACGGAATTGAATTCAACCAGTTGGATGTCAGTGGAAAATTGAAAAATATGGCCACCCCGCAGATGGAACGCGGGCAGGGCAGCAACTGCTGGGCCATCTCTGGCGAACGCTCCGTCACCGGCAAGCCCTATCTCTGCAATGATATGCACCTTGTCCTCACCCTCCCCACCATCTGGTACGAAGTGCATCTCAATTGCGGCGGCCCCTTAAACGTCAGCGGCGTATCCATGCCGGGCATTCCCCTGGTGCTGGTGGGTCACAATGACCGCATCGCCTGGGGCATCACTCTGGCTTTCACCGACTGCGAAGATCTATACCTCGAAAAATTCGACTCAGCTTCCCCAACCCGTTACCAGACCCCTTCAGGCTGGATGGAAGCCGAAGTGGTGCATGAAATCATCAAGGTGAAAGGCGCGCCAGATCACGATGAGTCTGTCACCTTCACCCGGCACGGCCCGATCATTTCTGATGTGGTCGGTTACCCCGACCAGCGCGTGGCCGTTTGTTCCATGGCCCTGCGCCCCACCCAGGGCCTCAGCGCATGGGTCAAACTGAACCAGGCGGCCAACTGGCCGGATTTTGTCGAAGCCATGCGCCGAGTGAATGCCACCCAGCTCAATATCGGTTATGCTGATGTGGACGGTAATGTCGGCTACTGGGTCACCGGCGCCCACCCCATCCGCGGCAAGGGCGACGGCCGCCTGCCTGCCCCCGGTTGGGATGCGGAATATGACTGGAAAGGCGAAGTGCCCTTCGAAGAAATGCCGCATGCCCTCAACCCACAGCAGGGTTACATCCTCACCTGCAACCACCGCATCATTCCCGATGACTATCCCTACAACCTGGGCGAAGTGTGGATGAATGGTTACCGTCCCCGCCGCCTGATCGAAATGATCGAAAGCCGTGAAAAACTGGGACCGGAGGATTTTAACCGCATGCAGATGGATGTCACCTGTCTCTCGGCGCGTGAATTCCTCTCCCGCCTCGAAGGACTCCATTCGCCCGATCCCCGCCTTGAACAGCTGCTGACCGCGCTGCGCGGGTGGGACGGACAGCTGACCCCAGATAGCATGCCGGGCTGCGTGTATGAAGTGCTGCGTTACACCACCGTCCGCAGCCTGCTTGAGCCCACCCTCGGCAAAAAGATGACCGATCAACTGCTGGGCATCGCGTTTAATCCCATCCTCCTCACCGACCATGAATATTTCGGCTACGATACGGTCAGCTTGCTGCGTATTCTGGATGATCCGAAATCCTGGTGGCTCGAAAAAGCCGGCGGACGTGAGAAACTGCTGCTCGACAGCCTGCGCAAGGCGGCCGATTGGCTTACCGCCGAACTGGGGCCGCAGCCGGAACAGTGGCAGTGGGGCCGCATTCACCGCCTGACCTTTGCCCACGCCCTCAGCGTGCAAAAACCCCTCGACAAAATCTTCAACCGCGGTCCTTATCCCATTGGCGGCGACACCGACACGCCCCTGCAAAGCGCCCTCTCGCCAGATTCAGCCTACGACAACAAGCTCTGGTCACCTTCGGTGCGCTTTATCATGGACATGAGCGACCTGACCCAATGTGTAGCAGTTACTCCGGTGGGTCAGTCCGGGCAGCTGGGCAGCCCGCATTATGATGATATGATTGACCTGTACATTCATGGACGCTACCATCCCATGCTGTGGACGCGCGCCCAAATTGAAAAAGAATGTGAAGGAACCCTGATTCTAAAACAGCAGGAGGAATAACATGCAGCTTGGTTTGGTCATTGGCAGTACCATTGCCACCGTTAAAGATGAAAAACTGCGCGGACGCAAGCTCCTCCTCGTCCGCCCCGCCGGCCTGGATGGTCAGGCCAGCGGCGAAGCTTATATCGCCGTGGATACCGTGGATGCAGGAACGGGCGACCTGGTGATCATCACCCAGGGCAGTTCAGCCCGCCAGACGGAAGTCAGCCAGGATACCCCGGTCGATGCCGTCATCATTGGCGTGGTCGACTCGCTGGAAGTGGCCGGCGAAGTCACCTTCCGGCAGGCATAATCCTTGGATCAAACCCGCCAGCTCCTGAGTGTCGGCATCGACATCGGCACCACCACCACCCAGCTTGTCTTCAGCAGTCTCAAGCTGATGGATGTGGCCCGTCCGGGCCAGATTCCGCGCATCAATATCACCGAGCGCAAGGTGCTGTACCAGAGCGATATCATATTCACCCCGCTGGTGGATTTTGAAACCATTGATGTCCACCGCCTGGTGGATTTCATCCGCAGCCAGTATGACACGGCCGGGGTGATGCCCTCGCAGGTGGAAACCGGCGCCGCCATCATCACCGGCGAGACCGCCAAAAAGAAAAATGCCGATGAAATTCTAAAAGCTGCCGCCGGCCTGGCCGGTGATTTTGTGGTGACCGTGGCTGGACCCAATGTGGAAAGCGCGGCAGCCGGGCGCGGATCAGGAGCGGCGCAGTATTCCAGCCAGCACTTTAACACCGTCACCAATGTGGATATTGGCGGCGGCTCGGCCAACAGCGCCCAGTTTCGCCAGGGCAAGCTGGTGGCGGCGGCAGCCATGAACTTTGGCGGGCGTGTGATTGAACTGGACCGGGCCACTCAGACCGTTCGCCAGATCAGCAAACCCGGCGAGATTCTGCTGGCCCAGGCCGGACTGCGGCTGCGCGCCGGTGACCGGGCGGAACTGCCTGATTTGATCAAAGTCTGTGACCTGATGTGCGGTCTGACGGTTGAGCTGATCGAAGGTGCCTCATCTCCCCTGGCGCAGAAGCTTTACCTCACCCCGCCAGCAGCGGTTTCAGGCCGCGGCAAGGTGCTGATGTTCTCCGGCGGCATCGGCCGCTGCTATGATCAGCCCCTGCCGGTGCGCTCCGTGGCTGATGTGGCAGTTTATGGGGATATTGGCCCGCTTTTGGCGGACCGCCTGCGCGCCTGGCCTGGCCTGCAGGACTACACCATCATCCCCCCGCCCGAAACCATGCGCGCCACCGTGCTTGGGGCCGCTTCCCAGCTCATCACCCTTTCCGGATCCACCATCTGGGCGGAAAAAGGTATTTTGCCCCTGCGCAATGTGCCAGTCATCCGCCCGGTTCTGGACGGCCTGCCTTCTCCCGATGAACTGGCTGGCGCGGTCAATCTGGCTGTGCAGCGCTGGGATATTTCCCCTGCCACCGATTTTTTTGCAGTGGCTCTCGAAATGGACCGCGTTCTCGATTACACGGCCCTGGTGCGCCTGGCTGAAGGGTTGAATACTTTTGCCGGCGCTCTGCCCGCAGATCGTCCGCTGATCGTCATCATCCAGCGCGATTATGCCCAGTCCCTCGGCCAGACGCTGCGCCCGATGATGGGCTCGCGGCCGCTGCTGGTCATTGACCAGGTGGGCCTGGAAGAAGGCGATTATATTGATATTGGCGCCCCCCTGATGGACGGGCGCGTGGTGCCTCTCAGCATCAAAACCCTGATTTTCTACCAGAGCTGATTCTGGCTGATTTCTGACCCCGCGAGTCGAACCATGATCTTACGCACCAAACTTTTCGGAAAAACCTACGAATTCCCCGACCTGCGCATCCTGATGGGCAAGGCCAACGAAGAGAAATCGGGCGACCGCCTGGCCGGGGTGGCGGCTGCCAGCACGGCGGAACGCGCCGCGGCCAAAATGGTGCTGGCGGCTGTGCCGCTCTGGGCTCTGCGCGAATCTCCGGTGGCCTCCTATGAACAGGATGAAGTCACCCGTGTCATCTTTGACGCGCTCAACGAAACCACCTATGCGGAAATCAAAAACTGGACCGTTGGCGAGCTGCGCGAGTGGCTGCTGGCCAATACCACCCCGCCTGAAGAAATCCGCCGCGTTTCCAACGGCCTGACCGCCGAAATGATCGCCGCGGTGACCAAAATCATGTCCAACATGGATCTGATCCTGGCGGCCAGCAAAATTCGCGTCATTTGCCACTGCGCCAACACCATTGGCCTGCCGGGAACACTGTCCAGCCGACTGCAGCCCAATGACCCCACCGATTCGCCGGAAGGGGTGCGCGCTTCCATCTATGAAGGCCTGTCTTATGGTTCCGGCGACTCCGTCATCGGCATCAACCCGGTGGACGACAGTTATGCCTCGGTGGCCCGCCTGCTGGATATGACCCATGAGATCATCAAAACCTGGGAGATCCCCACTCAGAACTGCGTGCTGGCGCATGTCACCACCCAGATGCGCTGCCTGAAAAACGGCAGCCCCGTGGGCCTGGTCTTCCAGTCCATCTGCGGTTCGCAAAAAGGCAATGAATCCTTTGGCATCTCTGTTGGCATGCTCGATGAAGCCTACGAGCTGGCGAAAAAATACTGCGTGCCCGCCGGCCCCAATTACATGTATTTTGAAACCGGTCAGGGCTCGGCCCTCTCTGCCAATGCCCACCACGGCTGGGACCAGCTCACCCTTGAAGCCCGCAACTACGGCCTGGCAAAACGCTATGCCCCCTTCCAGGTCAACACCGTGGTTGGTTTCATCGGTCCTGAATACCTTTACGATGCCAGCCAGATACAGCGGGCCGGCCTGGAAGACCACTTCATGGGCAAGCTGACCGGCATTTCCATGGGTGTGGATGCCTGTTACACCAACCACGCCCGCATTGATCAGAACGGCGTGGAAAACCTGGCGGTGCTGCTCACCGCCGCAGGCTGCAATTATTTTATGGGCATTCCCATGTCGGATGACACCATGCTTTCCTACCAATCCACCTCCTTCCATGATACCGCCGCCCTGCGCCAGCTGTTCCGCCTGCGCCCGGCCCCGGAATTTGAAGCCTGGATGGAATCGTTGGGGCTGATGCACGGCGGCATTTTGACTGAAAAAGCCGGCGACCCCTCCTTCTTCCTGAAACGGTAGGTCACAATTATGGACGCAAAACGCCTGAACGAAATTGTTGAAGCCGTGGTCCGTGAACTGACTGCAGCCGGATTATCTTCCGGCCCGGCTCCGGCCCAGACCGCCGTTCCAGCCCCCGCAGCGCTCCCGCCAGCGCCAGCAGCAGCGCCTTCTCCGGCTCTTTCCGCGCTGGTGGTGGACCTGGAAGACCCCACCACCCCGGCTGCCCGCGCTCATCCCGGCGTGCAAAATCCGGCGGATGCCGATGGGCTGGCGGCTCTGATGGAAGCCACCCCGGCGCGCATCGGTTACGGCTGCGCTGGCGCCCGCTACCGCACCGCCCCCTGGCTGACCTTCCAGGCAGATCAGGCTGTGACCCAGGATACCCTGTACCGCGATGTGGATGAAAACCTGCTTTCCAGCCTTGGCCTGTTCAAGGTGCAAACCCGCGTCACCGGCGGCAAACAGGAATACCTGCTGCGGCCAGACCTTGGCCGCCAGCTCAACGAAGAAGCCCGCCAGACAATTCAGCAGCGCTGCACCCGTGCTCCGCAGGTGCAGGTGTGCGTGGGCGACGGTCTCAGCGCACAGGCCATTGAATCCAACCTTGCCCAAATTTTGCCCGTCATCCGCCAGGGCTGCCAGACCGCCGGATTGAGCTTTGGCACGCCGTTTTTTATCCAATATTGCCGCGTGGGCGTGATGAACGATATTGGCGACCTGCTGCAGCCGCTGGTGTTGATGCTCCTGATCGGCGAGAGACCCGGCCTGGGCCGCGCTGATTCGATGAGCGTTTATATGGGCTTCAGACCGCAAAAAGGTCACACTGACGCCGAAAGGGACGTGATCTGCAACGTCTTTAACGGCGGCACCAACCCCCTCGAGGCTGGCGCCTATGCCGTGCAGCTGGCCCAGAAAATGATCCGCTTCCAGGCAGGCGGCGTCAAACTCAAACTGGCGGAAGGGTGATTCACATGGGCATTCTTTCCCCCATCCCCGCTCATCCCCTGGCTGTCCGCCTCATTTCGAAGGTGGCGCCCGACCTGGCGCGCCAGCTCAAACTGCGCCCCGGTCAGCATTCGCTGGGCATCCTCACTGCCGATAATGACGATGCCACCTATGTCTCCATTGACTATGCCACCAAAATGGCTGACGTAGAGGTTATCTACGCGCATTCTTTCTATGCAGGCGCCAAACACGCCTCTGGCCTGCTTTCCGGCGAAATCATCGCCATGCTCGCCGGGCCCGATCCGGCCGAGGTCCGTGCTGGCCTGGATGCCGCCCTGAGCTACCTGGAAAACGAAGCCCTCTGGTATTCGGCCAATGAAGACGGCTCCATCGCTTTCTTCCCCCATGTCATCGCGCAGACCGGTGCCTATCTCTCCTCGGTCTGCGGCATCGAACGCGGCGCGCCGCTGGCCTACCTCATTGCCCCACCCCTCGAAGGCGTTATGGCCCTGGATGCCGCCCTCAAAGCCGCTGACGTGCGCATGGTCAATTACACCGCCCCGCCCTCTGAGACCAATTACATGGGCGTGATGCTCACCGGTGATCAATCCGCCTGCAAGGCTGCCGCCCTGGCCTTTCAGGATATGGTCCTTGAAGTGGCCGAACGGCCCATTTCATTTTAGGAGCGCCTATGCCTGATTTTGACGCTGATCTTCTCTCCATTCAGGAAGCCCGCCATGCCGTGCTGGCCGCCCATGCTGCCCAGCAGCAGTGGCAGAAGGCCAGCCAGGAAGAGGTGGACCGGGTGTGCGCCGCCCTGGCCCGCGCCGGCGAAGAAGCTGCCGAACGCCTGGGCCGCATGGCCCACGAAGAAACCGGCTACGGCGTGCCGCAGCATAAAACCCTGAAAAACCTCTTCTGCTCCAAAATGCTCTGGGATGCCATCCGCGATGAAAAGACGGTCGGCGTGATCCGCCGCGATGAAGCACGCAAAGTAGTGGAAATTGCCTGGCCCATGGGGGTGATTGCCGCCCTGGTGCCTTCCACCAACCCCACCTCTACCACGCTTTTCAAAACCATCATCGCCCTCAAGGCGCGTAACGGCATTGTCATTGCCCCCCACCCCGCGGCCGCCCGCTGCACGGCTGAAACCGCCCGCCTGCTGGCCGCCGCCGCTGAAGAAGCCGGTGCTCCCAAAGGCCTCATCGGCTGCCTGACCCATATTTCCCTGGCCGGCACCAGCGAATTGATGAGCCACTACCGCACCGCGCTGATCCTCGCCACCGGCGGCAGCGCCATGGTCAAAGCCGCTCATTCCGTGGGCAAACCCGCCTACGGCGTGGGGCCGGGCAACGTGCCCTGCTATGTGGACCGCTCCGCGGATCTCAACCTGGCTGCCCGTTACCTGGTGGCCAGCAAAGCCTTCGATCATTCCGTCATCTGCGCCACAGAGCAGGCCGCCATTGTGGACCGGCCTGTGGCAGCAGAATTTGCCCGTCTGGTAGAAGCTGAAGGCGGATATTTCGTCAGTCCCCAGCAGGCTGACCTGCTGCGCCGCGCCCTGTTCTCATCGGAAGGCGCCATTAACCCCCGCTCGGTGGGAAAATCACCCCAGGCCCTGGCCGAAATGGCCGGCTTCCAGGTACCGCCCACCGTCCGCATCCTCATCGCCCGCCTGGAAAAAATTGGCCGCGAAGAGCCGCTCTCGCGGGAAAAACTGACCACCGTGCTCGGCTGGTATGAGGTGGACGGCTGGCAGGCTGGCTGCGAGCGCTGCATTGAAATGATCCGCTTCGGCGGCGATGGCCATTCCTGCGCCATCCACGCCCGCGATGAGTCCATCATCATGGCCTTCGGTCTCGAAAAGCCCGTCCACCGCATTGTGGTCAACACCATGAGCTCTCTCGGCGGGGTGGGCTTCACCACCGGCATCGCCCCCAGCATGACCCTCGGCCCCGGGGGTGTGGGCGGCGCCATCACCGGTGATAACATCACCGTTCACCATCTTTACACCGTCAAACGCCTGGCTTATGAAGTCACGCCCCCGCCAGCAGCCGCCCTGCAGGGCAGTTCACCCGCCCCCATGCCCGCCCCCGCGGCGGAAACAAAGGTGGATGAGATTGTCCGCCGTGTGCTGCAGCAGTTGGGACGATCGTAATTTGCAGTACAATTAACCTGATTCAGTTATCTTAACCCTGGAGGAAAAAATGCCCGTAGAAGTTTCTTTGATTGCCTTAGGAATGGTTGAAACCCGCGGCCTGGTCGGCGCCATTGAGGCTGCTGATGCCATGGTCAAAGCTGCCAATGTGACCCTTATCGGGTCCGAATACATCGGCGGCGGTTTTGTCACCGTGATGGTGCGCGGCGATGTGGGCGCTGTGAAAGCAGCCACCGATGCCGGCGCTGCCGCGGCCAAGCGCGTGGGCGAACTGGTGTCGGTCCATGTCATCCCCCGGCCCCATGTGGATGTCGAAAAGATTCTGCCCCAGAACACCAAAGGCCAGATCGGCGGCCGCGAAGCCTGATCCGGTTTGCCGTGTCCCGCATCCAATTTATCACTTCCCCGCAGGCCGGGTTCCGGTCTGACCTGCGCGAAGTCAAGGAGGTTTCATGGGTGAACATTTCTCATTGAGGTGTTACTCGTATTTGGACCGCATGCAGCCCCAATATGCCGCCTTTGTCGGCACGGTCACCCAGGGCGACCTGCCCACCGAGGGTATGGCTGCCCTGTACATCGAAGTCTCGCCGGGAAATGAGGTCTTCCGCCTGGTGGATATCGCGGTCAAATCCACCGAAGCCCGCCCCGGGGCGCAAATTGTGGAACGTGAATTTGGCATGTTCGAGGTGCATTCCCCCTCCCAGGCTGAAGTGCTGGAAGCCGGCCGCATGGTGCTGGACCGCCTGAACCTGCGCGTTGAAGAACGCATCAAGCCGGTCATTGCATCCACCCAGGTGATCACCAATGTGGACCCTTACCAGGCCCAGTTGATTAACCGCTTCCGCCGCGGATCGCTGCTGGTGCCCGGCGAGACCATGCTGGTGCTGGAATGCGCGCCTGCCGCTTATATCAACTTTGCCGTCAACGAGGCTGAAAAGGGCGCTTCCATCAAACTGATCCATTTTTCATCCGTTGGGCGCTTTGGCCGCATGTGGCTGAGCGGTTCTGAGGCAGAAATCATGCAGGCGCGCAACGCTGCCGTCTCTGCCCTTGAAGCCATCACCGGCGTTCTGGAACGCTAACCAGAGGCAGGAACCGTGAGAATGAACGGAATGATCACCGAAGCAGAGCTGCGGGAACTGTGGCAGAACGGCCGCGGGATCATTCCGTCATTCCCGCCGGGCACGCGCTTTTCCCCCTCAGCCCGCGACTTTTTGCGCGATCACCAGCTCACCCCTGTCTTTGAAGCCGGCGCCGCACTGCCCGGACCAGCCTCCGCCCCACGGCCGGCAGCCCTCTTGTTTGATCCTCCGGCAGTCCGCAAAACCATCTACACCGAAGCGGACATCGAAGAACTGGCGCGCAGCGGCAGCAAAAGCCTGCTTCTCAATGATGCCATCCTCCTCACCGAACTGGCCAAAGAACGCGCCTTCAGACTGGGCTTCACCCTGCAGCGCGAAAAAAGCACCCCGCCCTCATCCGCTCTGCCGGTTTCACATAATATCCCGCTGCTGGCCACGCCGCCGCAGGTATCACACTCAAAGGAAGGCAAAATGGGCAAGACATTCTACACCGACGCCGATATTGACGCCCTGCACAACCAGGGCATCACCCGCCTGGAGGTCAATGACCAGGTGGTGTTGACCGCCCTGGCCGCAGATAAAGCCCGCCTGTACGGCATGGAACTGGTCAGCGGCCCCGCCCCCGAAAAACCACCTGCTCATCCCGCCTCCGCCGAAGACGAGTTGTTCCAGACCGTCAAAAAAGCCGTCATGGCCCGCCTGGGAAGCACCGGAAACGAAGCCGTGGTGGATGAAGTGATTCGCAAAGTCATCCGGCAGGTGCAGTAGAGCCTGATAAATTTCTGTTGCTCTTGATTTTCCAGATAAACCCCCGCCGCCTTTGCAATCTCAATGCTGCAAAAATTCCCGCAGCTGCTTTTCGCGCAGCGCCGGGCCGGCCACCTCCGGATCCCCTCTCAGAATCCGCCAGCCGGTCATGCCGTAGCGCGCCAGCATGTCTTTGATGCGCACAAAATAAAACAGGTTGATCTTCCATGAGGATGGATCGGCGTGGTAATGGTAGGCCAGTTCCTCCCGGGCCGGGAACAGCCTGCTCCAGATAATTCTGGCCCGGCTGCCCAGGTTCTCCTCACCGGCCAGCTTCACCACACGGGAAGAGGGCCCTTCGCGGGCGCCGCCAATCAGCTTGTTGACCGCCCACTCCAACAGGTCATCCACATCGCGGCCGGGGTTCAACAGCGCCAGCGCCTGTGTGGGCACATCCACCCCCAGCACCTCGCGCAGCACCCGCAGAGTCAGGTAAAGCCCGTTGGCTCCGCCCCAAATTCTGGCCCGCTGGGCCAGCGCCTTCCAGTCCAGGTCAGGCTCGCGGCGCATCACCAGCTGCAAATCCAGTAAGTGATTCAGGCCCACCACAAACTGGTGGTGCGAAGAAATATGCAGGCACAAATGCAGGAACATGTCTTCCGCCGAAAGGGTCAGCGCCGGCAGGCCGTTCACCTTCACCTCGCGCGCCCGCTGCCACAATCCAGCCAGCTCTGCCGGCGGCAGTTCAAACACCTCGGGATCCATGATGGTCCAGTGAATTTCCACCGGCAAGGCTCCGGGCTTTGAAAATGAGGGCAGATGCTGCTTCCAATCTTCATTTTCCGCATCATACGGGTTCAGCGGCTGGTACCCCAGCTGCGTCATCAAAGCACCCGCGGTCTTCAAATCACCCTGGCGCACCAGCAGGTCAATATCCCCCATCGGGCGCAGCGCCAGGCTGCCGTAAATAGCATCCGCCAGATAGACCCCTTTAAGCAAAATCACCGCCACTCCGGCTTCGGCGAAGGTATTCAATAAAACTTTCAAATCGCGATACACAATCATATTCCGCGATGCGGTAGCCATGTAGTCCATGCGCAGCGCCTGCATCACCCCCGGCGGAACGGCTGCCTTATCTTCCGTTTTCAACTGGCTGTAGAGCCAGGGCGCCAGTCCGTGAGAGCGGGCAGCCGCATGCAGTTCCTCCCAATTCAGGGAGCCTGCCGGAGCCAGGCCTTTTCCGCCCATCAAATCCAATAAAAGTTCAACCGCTGGTTTCATCAGAGCCATTATATCAGCCGAAAGGGCCGCAAGCAAGCAGCAGCCTGGTCTTCAAGCACACGCCTTTCTTTAAGTCGGGAAAGGGATGTAGAGAATTCTTTCGGTAAATTAAAAGCTCTCTAACCGACGAAAAAAACGAGGGCTGTGCTGTCCATTGGAAATCATGTTACACTTAAGTGAGTTCAGCCTGAATTATCAGCTTTTTGAGGTGAAAACGGTGGCAAAAAAATATCAAAATATGGATTGTTGTTAGCATTTTTCCGGCTTCATGGAGATAAGATGATTGAAATCGTGCCCAATAATGTCGATTCTGCCTTCCTGTACTTCCACACCCGCTCCTCATCGGGAGATGAAATCGCCCCTTTTTTAGACGCAATCCAGCAAGGGCTGCCGAACACCTATATCTGGGCGGGAGATGGGCCGATCGAGGGTAAATACGATGATCCAATCATGGGAAATACCGTGAGTTATGGGACAACTCAACAGCGCTATTGGTTTGTTTTCCCCATGCAGACGAGCGGCGTCAAAGATTTCGCCGCTGCGGTAGAAGCGATGGGATCTGTCCTGGTGACCTGCGGCGGGTATGCCAACCTTGTCGCGGACCAGGCGGCAGCGCGTTTTCACATCCCCACCAGCCGCGTGGTGCTCTGCGGTCACCAACACGGCGCATGTGTTGCGCTGGCAGCAGCAATGATGCGCCGCACGAACCCCTACACGCTGGTGACGTTATTCGACCCCTGGCCGCTGGAAACGCTCTACTTGCAGCATGAAAAGAATCTGCCCCAAACGCAAGTGATCTGCATCGACAACCGCTGGGTGCGCGAGCGCGAATTACAGCGCGGGAATAAGCTTGAACTGTACAAAGTGTTCAGGGGTTATGGGATAAATGCGGACGGTATTATCCTGCCCGAAGGTCAAGGCAAACCCGATGCGCATATGTTCCGTGAAGCCGTAAGGCAAATGAAAAGGGTCTTAAAATAACGCTTCCCCGCTGATGAATCCGTCTTTTTTTGTGGGTTGCGGCTGCATAGCCATCCTCGAAAATTCAGATGGTCGGGCGGTATATTAGCGTAACCGTTGTGCAATCAGATGCGATTCGGTAAAAAGTGGCATAAAACCTCAAAACTTCTGTTTGCTGTGCGGCGGATGACCGCTGTTTGGTAAATTGAGCACTTTGCCTGCGAAGGCGCTGTGTTCACTGAACTTTAA
>JAKQJC010000003.1 GCA_029561345.1 Chloroflexota bacterium
TTGTCGTGGACACGCCAGCGCCCAAAGTCATCTGGCCTTCCGCAACGCCCGTGCCTTCACCCACCGAACCCTACCCCGCGCCGCAGAAGATGCAGCTCCCTGAGGCCACCTCAACGCCGCCAGCTTATCCCCAGCCATAAAGTTTTTTTCAACCAGCCTGGAGCGGGATCCAATCAGAAGGGCCTCCGCTCCAGGTTTTTTTAACGGGGGAAATGCCCGGCTCCTTCAGACGGGCGGCGGGGGCGCCAAAACAAAGCGCAAAAATCTGTTACAATTATCAAAGATCAGGGTTGTATTGTTCAGGAAAGGAAAAAACTCATGCAACTGGTGCTTTCAGCCATCGCTGCCGGCGGCCTCACCGGCGCCGCGGACCAATATGCGTGTTTGCTGGTGGTCTCCATCGCGGCGCGCGCCGGGTGGATCACCCTGACGCCGCAGATGGATTTCATGTCAGGCTGGTGGTTCATCGCCGTGGTGGCGGTTTTCTGGATTCTGACCAATGCCCCGGCCTATGCGTCGCTGCTTTCGCCGGGGGTGATGAACGCGATCAACACGGTGACCAATTTTCTCAGCGCCTTCCTGGTGCCGCTGTCGTCGGCGATGATGTCATTGGCGGCGGCCGGCATCATTGGCGGCATGAACCCCGACCTGGCGCATCTTTTTGAAACGCTGCAAATTTTCAACACCGCCGGCGGGGTTGGCCCCACCGGGGCGGCCATTGCCGTCACCAGCGGGGCAAGCGCCCTGGCGCTGACCGGCATGAAGGGGCTGGCCAAGCCGGCGCTTTCCACGGCCACCGGCACAGTGGGCACGGTTTCGGCGCCGGTCTATTCGGCGCTGGAAAACCTGGCGGCGGTGGTGCTGATGGTGCTGGCTTACGGGCTGGCGCAAATTGACCCCTGGCTGCTGGTGGCGCTGGGCGTGATTGTGGCTTTGGGCGTCCTGGTGATGCTGGGGCTGGCGCTGCGCCAGCTCTGGAAGGTGAAAAAGGGGATTGGCAAAATGCTCGACTTTGCCCAGCAGCATCCGCGCGCGGGGCTTTCCGTGGCGGTGGAGGGGCTGGTGTGGGGAATTGGCTGGTTTGTATGGGGATATTATGGGCGCGGCGTGCTGATGCTGCTGGCCTGGGTGATCTGGCTGCTGGCGTTTTTTGTGATCCAGCCGCTGTTTGTGGGCCTGTTTGTATTTTTCCCGCCGGCCATGCCGGTGGCGGGCTTCTTCAGCGTGTGCCTGCTGGTGGGCATTTTCCTGCTGGCCGGTTTCAGCTCAGCAGGAAAATTGATGCGCACCATTGAGCCGCAGGTGGAGGCTACCCGCCTGAAAGATCTCCAAAGCGGCGCATAAATTCCAGCCAGCCGCCGTCTTCCCAACTGGGGGGCATTTGCCCATTGCGAATGACCTCCTGCACCTGCACGCTGAGATGCGACAGCGCCTGGGGCAGGCTGGGGGCCATGTTGCCCAGCGCGCTGAGCTCTTCGGCGAAATCTTCGTCGAGATCCATGTCATCATCATCATCGTCCTCGTCATCACCCACCGCCAGGGCCAACATCAGGTCCTGGGCGGCTTTTTGATAGCGCATGGGGTTTTCACCCGGGCCGGAATAGCCCAAAAATTCCTCCTCGTTTTCACAGGAGATGAGCTGGGTGTCGTGCATGGCCGCCATGCCCTCCACGCGGGTGATTTCCATGGGCTCGCCCAGGCCGGGGAGCTGGATATCCACGCTGCGGCTGATTTCCTGCAGTTCGTCGGGATTCACATCCAGCACCCGCCGGACCAGGGCCCAGCAGGCCAGGGGCACAACATTGATGGTGCCATCTTCATTGGCAAAAACGGCGTTGAACCCGGCCGCGGGGGTGATTTGCAGGATGGTGAAGGATTTCAGTTTCATGTTTTTTTCTCCAATGTTTCGGCCAGTTCTTGCTGCTGGCGCTTCAAGTGGCGCCAGCGCCAGGCCAGCGAGAGGATATAACATCCCAAAGATCCGAGGATGATGCCGTAACCGATGAGCATAAAGTTGAAGGTGTCGGGAAGCATAGGCTGATTATACCTGACTTTGCTGAATTTCAACGGCTTCGGCCAGGCGCCCCAGGCGAATGCGGTGCCAGAACAGGCTGGCGAAAAGGAAAGAGAAGGCAGCCAGGCTGAAGAAGAAAGCGGCCTGCATGGCAGGGGTGAGGCCCAGCGTTTCTTCGCCGGCCACCAGCACGGGGTGGATGGTGCGGAACATGCGAATGGAGAGGAAGGTGGCCGGCACGCTGATGATGCCGATGATGGCATAAACGGCAGCAAAACGGGCGCGGCGTTCAGGGTTTTCGATGCCCTGGCGCAGCAGGAAGTAGGCGGCATAGAGCAGCACCATGATGGCGGCGGTGGTGAGGCGGGGGTCCCAGGTCCAGAAAGTGCCCCAGGCCGAGTAGGCCCAGATGGAGCCGCTGACGATGCCGATGGCGGTGAACACCAGGCCAATTTCAACGGCGGCGCTTTCGGCAATATCCCAGGCGCTGCTGCCGGTGCGCAAATAGCCGCCAGCGCAGACCGCCGCAACGATAAAGCCGAGCATGCCGGCCCAGTTGGCCGCCACATGAAAATAAAACACTTTTTGCACCGCGCCCATGGTGGCTTCGACCGGGGTGAAGAAAAAGACCACCCCGGCCGCGCCAGCCATCAGCAGGGTGGTGAGCAGATCCAGCGCGGCTAAAAGCCGGTTATGGCGATCGAGCATCATTCCTCCAAAACTTGATCCACAATCAACAAACCCGCCGCCATAAAGATGACGTCGCTGCAGGCCAGCAGGGTCAGCCAGGGGGCGGCCTCGTTCCAGGCGCCGCCCGCCAGGAAAATGCGGCTGGCTTCCACGGCGCCGATGAGCACAGGCATGGTCACCGGCAGCAGCAGCAGCGGCAGCAGCAGGTCACGGGTGCGGGCCTGGTTGGACATGGCCGCGAGCAGGGTGCCGGGGGCGGTGAAGCCCAGCAGCCCCAGCAGCAGCGTCAGGGCAAAACCGGGTTTAAAGATATTCAGATTGTAGAGCGCGGCATAGATGGGCAGCAGCACGGCAGCGCCCACCAGCAGCAGGGCCAGGCTGGCCAGCAGCTTGCCGAGGTAAATGGCGGTGCGCGAGACCGGCGCCAGCAGCAGGCCGTCCATGCCGGCGGCCTCGCGCTCGGCGGCCAGAGAGCGGTTGAAACTTAACACGCCCATGAAGGTGAGGGCCGCCCAAAACACCCCGGCAGCCGCATCGGGGCGCAGGGCGACCTGCGTTTCGAGGGCAAACGAGAAAACCAGGATGATGAGCAGTGCAAAAATCACCCCGGCCGGCAGCATTTCGCGCCCGCGCCATTCAGCCGAAAGGTCTTTGGCAGCGATGGTCAGAGTATCTTTAATGAAGGTCATTGCGCAGCGGCCTCCTGCAGGGTTTGCAGCAGTTCAGGCAGGGGCAGGCCTTCCACCGGCAGAGAGATGGCCATGCGCCCGCCGGCCAGCACATCCACCCGGGAGGCCAGTTCCACGCTGCGCAGCCAGTCGTGAGAAGTGAAGATCACAGTACAGCCGTCCGCAACCACCTGGCGCAGGGTTGCATCGAGGGTGCGGGCCGAATCGGGATCCAGGCCGGTGTAGGGTTCGTCGAGCAGCAGCAGGGAGGGAGAAGGCAGCAGGGCGCGGGCAATGGACAGGCGCTGCTGCATGCCGCGCGAAAAAATGCGTGCAGGGTCGCGGCGGCGGGACCAGAGATCGGCCCGGCGCAGCTCCGCTTCAATGCGCTGGTTCAGGTCAGGGAGGTGGTGGAGGCGGCCAAAAAAGCGCAGGTTCTCTTCGGCGGTCAGGGCCGGGTAGAGCATGAGCTGGTGTGAAACCAGCCCCAGTTTGCCGCGCAGGGCGGCATTTTGGCCAGGGAGGGCGCAGCCAGCCACGCTGACGCTGCCAGCCGAGGGGCGGCTGAGGCCGGCCAGGATGCGTAAAAAGGTGGTTTTGCCCGAGCCGTTGTGCCCCAGCAGGGCAATCCACTCGCCGGGCGCCGCATTAAAGTCGAGATCGCGGAGAACGGTCTTATAGCCGAAGCGTTTGACCAATCCGGAGACGGCAATCATCCGTTGGGCCTCATCAGCCGGGCTTTCAATTTTGCGCGCTGCGCGGCATGCTCGGCCTGATTGAGCTTGCCAGCTTCGTGATCGTCATCCAGTTGGGCCATCTGGTGCAGCAGGTCTTCCTGCCATGCGCTGAAGGCAGGGGCCGGGGCAGTTTCGGCAGCGCGGCGCTGGCGCATGGTCCACCAGGCAATGCCGCCCAGGGTGAGCAGGAAAACCGCCGCGCCAACCCAGAGGTTGAGGGTGGTGTCTTCGACGGGTATTTCGGGCAGCGCCAGGGTGGAAGCAGGCTGACCTGAAAGGGAAATGGAGAGGCTTTGGCCCGCAGGAAAATCGCTGGCCGAAAAGAGCCTGAAACGCAGGTCTTCGGTTTCGTGCCAGCCTTCATCCGTCAGTTGTGGGCTGCTGAGGGTGATGCCTTCGGCGGGCAAAATAACCATCACAGCGCTGGCCTGAAGGGGCTGAAGCAGGCTTAACTGCAGGGATTGGTTCTGATAAGGCAGGTCGTAGCTGAAGACAAACTGCGCGGTGCCCTGGCCGGAAGGGATGGGCAGGAGATACTGCACCTGGCGGCTGTCGCCAGCCATGCCGGCATCGAGCTGCAGGTTGGCTGCGCCGGAGGGCAGGTCAAAGGTGATGGGCGTGGTGGAGGTGGCAGCGTCGTTGGAAAGGATGTAAAACATTTCCACATTGAGCACATCCGGAGAATCAAAGCCCAGAAAAACATGCACCCGTTCAGCATAGATGGTGGGCTGCCGGGCGGCGCGGACCGGAACGGTCAGGCAGGCCAGCAGCAGGGCAGCGCAGACCATGCCGGCGAAGAGGAGGAAAAAGCGGGAGCGCCGCGCGGCCATCACTTTAATGCAGCTTTCTGCCGCATTTGGCGCAGAAAACATCATCCGCGAGGACGGGCTTGCCGCAGCCCGGGCAAAAGGCGCGGTTTGAGCGGCGTGCCAGCACGGCCGCTTCGATGGCATCAGAAGAGAGCGGCAGCTGGGTTTCGGTTTCGGCATTCAGGGCGGCTGCCGCCTGATTCATCAGACGGGCACGGGCGGCGGGATAATCTTCAGGGCTGATTTTACCCTGGGTGAGATCCATTTCCAGGGCTTCCAGAGAGGCCAGCTGCTCGGCATAGCGGCCAGGGCGGGCCGGGCCTGAAGGTGGGGCGGCAGGGTGCAGCAGAGGCTGGCCGATGATCAGCCCGGTGATAAGAATGACAGATAGGATCAAAAGGATGGCGCCTGCGTCCATGAGGTGATTTCCCTATTGAGCAGCCTGGATGAGAGAGAGAATTTCTTCCATATCGGCGAACGGGCCAACTTTATGATAGGTGATGACACCCTGGGGATTGATGAAAAAGGTTTCAGGCACGCCGGTGATGCGATATGCCTTTGAAAGGGCCATTTTCATATCGGGACCGTTGGGGTAGGTGACGCCGTGTGTTTGCAGGTATTTGACGGCTTCCGCATCTGTATCCACATAGGCCACGCCGAGAAAAATCACGCCATCAGCGCGGGTTTGCTGCCAGGCGGCCTCAAGCATGGCGGCCTCATCGGCGCAGGGCTGGCACCATGACGCCCAAAAATTGAGCACCACCACCTTGCCTTGAAGATCGGCCGGGGTGAAGACCTGACCATCGAAGGAGGTGAGGGTGATGGCGGGGGCGGGGCTGCCGGCGCGCAGCAATGGTTCCTGTTTGCTGAGCAGGGCAGCGGTCAGAACGGCCACAAAGCCGCCGATCACCAGCAGCACCACCAGGTACACCCAGAAGGGACGTTTTTTCTCAGTCACGGCCATCTCCAGAACGGCGGCGCAGGTCGGCTTCCACGCGGGCCAGGTCGGCAGGGGCTGCCTGGGGGGCATGGGCAGCCCGGGGTTTGCGGAAAAGGCGCCAGGCGGCAAAGAAGGCAGCGGCGATGACCAGGGGCGGAATGATGTAAATGAGCAGGCCAAATCCGCGCGCCGGAGGCTGCGGCAGCACCTGGTCGCCGTAGCGGGCGGCAAAATAATCCTTGATTTGCTGCTCGGTTTGGCCGGCTGCCAGCTGTTCGCGGATCAGGTCGCGCCATTGGGCGCAGGCTGCCGTCGGGCAGACCTCCAGCGAAACATTTTCGCAGATGGGGCAGTAGAGCTCACGGGCTACCGCGTTCACCTCGTCATCTGAAGGGGTGGGGCGCTGAGCCAGAACAACCTGAAATGGCAGGAGCAGCAGGCAGGTTAATAAAAATAACCATATGCGTTTCATCATTGTGTTTCATTTTATCATAATTCAGCAAAGGCATCTGACGGATGAAAACGATTTGACTTAAGCCCAATCCGCCTATAAAATAATAAGTAATCTTTTTGTCATGGAGTGGAGTATGCCAGCAAAAATAAAAATCACCTGTCTGGTGGACAACAGTGTGGCAATTGGCTCCAGGTGTTGGGGCGATGATGGGTTATGTTTATTGATAGAAACCCCAGCCAACCGGATTTTATTCGACACAGGCTGCAACCCTGAAGTGTTGGAGCACAATGCCGGGGTGTTAAATGTGGATTTTTCGCGGGTGAAATATGCTGTCCTCAGCAGTATGTATGATCGCTACAGCGGCGGTTTGGAATATTTTCTGAGCAAATCTCGCATGCCCACCATCATCACCGATCCGGCCATCTTTGACAATAAGAAAACCCAGGTTGGTAAGGAATTGCAGCCTTTCAGTCTGGGTATCAGCCAGGATAAACTGAAGGAACTGGCGCAACTGCAGTTGACGGACAAGCCCTATGCCATTGCCCCGGGAATCTCCACCAGCGGCCGGATTATCCGCTCCATTCCCATTGAAGCGGTTTCCGACAAATATCTGGTGCAAAAAGGGCAGATGTTTGAAACGGACCAGTTTGTTGAGGAACGAAACCTGGTGCTGGATCTGGACAAAGGTGTCTTGATTATTTTGGGCTGCTGCCGCACCGGTCTGCTGAACAACCTGATGCACGTGATCAAGACCTTCCAAAAGCCCATTTTTGGCATCATCGCCGGATGCGATTTCTCGGAAATCACCTATGACCGGATTATCAAGACGGTTCCGGTCATCAGGGAACGCCTGAAACCGCAGCAGGTTTTCCTGAACCACCGTGTTGGCATTGAGACATTCATTGCTTTTCGCAAAGAAATTGGCCTGGGCGTGAAAGACTTGCCAGCCGGCAGTGTGATCGAATTTTAAGCACCTTGAATCTAGGATAGGTCATACCTTCAGAAGTGAGTATTGCCACTATTTGCTGACGGGTGATTTTGATTAAGATAGTTCCAATGACTGGAGATTATTTTAATCAACTCCCCGTATTTCAAGGGCTGACCAAAGCGCAGATGGATTTAATCCGGCCGCTTGTGCGCGTGGCGCGGCTGACGGCTGGAAAAACCATTTTTGAGCAGGGAGAACAGGCTCGCTACCTCTACGTTTTGATCAATGGCGAGGTCACCATCCGGTATAAACCGTATGATGGCCCGGCGCTGGTTGTGGCGCAGATCAGAGCGGGCGGCGTCTTTGGCTGGTCGGCCGCGTTGGGACATGTTCTCTACACCTCATCAGCCACCTGCGATGTGGAAGGCAAGGCCTATCGCATCAATAACCACGATTTGCGAACGCTGTGCGAGCAGCACCCCGAGACAGGGTCTGTTGTTCTGGACCGTCTGGCGGCAAATGTGGCGCAGCGGGTGACTCCGCGCCACGGACAGGTGGTCAACATTCTGTCCCAGGCTGTGGATCGGGATGAAAATAATGTTAACCAGGAGGCCCCATGACGATCAATATTCCCCAATTTACGGATGAAGAGCGGATTGCAGCGCTGATTGAACAGCTTGACGCCTATATTGCCCAATATCACGGCGGGGCTGTGGAACTGGTTGGCGTTGAAGGAAAGAAGGTCAAAGTGCGCCTGGGCGGCGCCTGTTTGAACTGCCCGCTTTCACCTGCCACACTGCAGGGCTGGGTTGCCGGCACCATCAAACAATTTTTTCCTGATTACGATGTGGAAGAAGCAGCTTAGTCGGAAACACGACGATACCCTGAATAAAGCCCTCCGGAAATATTTTCCGGAGGGCTTTTTGAATCACCGTGCTTTTCGGTTATTCGATAAATACTTCCACATGCTCGCCGTCTTCATCATCAATCAGGTCGATCATTTTGCCGATCTGGCCGGAATCGAGAAAAGCCTTCAGGCGTTTAGGGTCCAGCCCTTCAATTTCGGGAGCGGAGAATGTGCCCATTTTCATGCCCTGACTGACCAGGTTCAGCGGCAGGCGCAGGTTGACGCGCGTTTTGCCGGTTTCAAGGTCGGTGACGCGCACGCGAAACCAGCGCGGACGGATAGGGGCAGCCGGGCGGGCCGGAACTGCCGGGGTGCGGGGCGCGTTGGCGTCGATGGCCTCCAGCAATTGTGCGGCATCCTGGGCTGTGATTTTTCCTTCCTGTACCATTTGCAAGATTTTCATGCGTTCTTCGCGGGTTGCCATAGCTGCACCTGTCCTGAGGAATTATTTTTTGATTTGCTGCGCCATTTCCTGGCGCACGGTCTGGTAAAGGTTCTCTGCTTTGAGCTGGCCGAGGGAATAGCAGGGAGCCTTGAGGTTGTCGGCGAGAGCCTGAGCCAGGCCCTGATCGAAGGCGAAATGTTCCATGTTGATGACCACACTGCGGTAATGATTGAAGGCGATTTCTTTGGCCAGGCGTTCTGATTCTTCGGCCGGGGGCAGGCGCGACATGGAAACATTGCCAGCCCCATCCGTCAGCACAATCAGCAGCGGCATCACATCAGGATGCAGCATCTTTTCGCGTTCCAGCACATCAAAAGCCATTTTGAGGCCGGCCGAAAGCGGGGTTTTTCCACCCACTGGAATATCGTTGAGGGCGCGTTCGGCCAGCATCACGGAATTGGTGGGCGGCAGCACCAGGGTGGCGCGGTCTTTCTGAAACACAATCAATCCCACACGGTCGCGGCGCTGGTAGGCGTCGGTGAGCAAGGAGAGAATGGCGCCTTTGGTGGCTTCCATGCGCTCTGAGACGGCCATGGACCAGGAAGCATCCACCAGGAAGAGCACCAGGTTGGCAGCGCGGCGCACGCGCACTTTGCGGTGCAGGTCGCTTTTTTCAATAGCAAACGCCACCTTGCGGCGCTGGTCAGAGCGTTTCTGCTGGAAGGGTGCAGCGGCGCGCAGGGTGGCGTCAAAAGCCACATCATTGGTTTTGCCATTGGCAGGGCGGGCCTGGATATAGCGGCCGCGCTTGCGGTCGGTGTGGGTGCGCGAGCGCCGCCCGGAATGGTGGCGCATCATCTTGTCCAGCGGGGTATCCAGGCGGCGCGGCTCAAAGGTCTGGCCGGTTTTGGTTTTGGTGCCGCCATCCCACCAATAAGCGGTATTATCTTGAAAAACGTTCTGCGGCGAGGCTTCCGGTTCCGAAGAATCCGGCGGCTCTTCGCTTAACCTTGCATCAGAGGGTTGCTGTTTTTTTTTTGCTCTGAGGCCTCTTCGTTTTGCTGTTCCTCATCGAGGGGCGAGGGCTGGGTCTGGCCGGTTTTTTGCTTTTGCAGCTGGGCAATGCGTTCCTGCAGGTCTTCCACGCTGACTTCGCTTTGCTGGAAGATGCCGCGTTTGATGCGGTGGGGCAGGGCCAGCTCGGCTGCCAGGGCAATATCGCGTTCGGTGATGGCGGTGCGGCCTTCGAAGGCGGCATGGGCGCGGGCGGTTTTGAGGATCACCAGGTCGGCGCGGTGACCATCCACGCTGAGGGAGGAGGTCAGGTCGGCAATCAGGAGCAGATCGCGGCGGGTATAGGTGACGTGTTCGACCAGGCGGCGGGCTTCTTCAATCTGGTGCGACAGTTCCAACTCGCGGGGCTGCCAGTGATCGCAGAAGGCTTCGGCATCCGCTTCAAAGGAAAGGTTGCGTTCCATAATGGTGACGCGCTGGCGGGTATCATGAATGCCGCGAATTTCAACCGAGAGGGCGAAACGGTCCAGAAGCTGCGGGCGCAGGTCGCCTTCTTCAGGGTTCATGGTGCCGACGAGGATGAAGCGGGCAGGGTGGGTGAAGGAGATGCCTTCGCGTTCGACGATGTTCATGCCCATGGCGGCTGAATCGAGCAGCACATCCACCACATGGTCATCGAGGAGGTTCACCTCGTCAATATAGAGCAGGCCGCGGTTGGCGGCTGCCAGCACACCGGCTTCAAAATGGCGTTCGCCTTTTTGAATGGCGCGTTCAATATCAAGGGTGCCAACCACACGGTCTTCGGTGGCCGAAACGGGCAGGTTGACAAAGGAGGTGGCGCGGACGGTTTCGGGAAGGGGTTCGCCGCTGCTGGCGCGTTCGCGGCATTCGGTGCACCAGGTTTGTGGGCTTTCGGGGTCGCAGCCAAAACGGCAGCTGCTGACCACTTTGACCTGGGGCAGCAGGGCTGCCAGGGCGCGGGCGGCTGTGGATTTGGCTGTGCCGCGTTCGCCGCGAATCAGCACGCCTCCGATGCGCGGATTGACCGCATTCAGCACCAGGGCGCGGCGCATGGATTCCTGTCCGACAATTGCTGTAAAGGGGAAAATTTTTGGCATAAAGCTTCCTTGTTGTAGATCCATTCAAGTCAACGCAACTGTAAGTTTACCACCAAGTGCCCTGTGTTTCAATGCCAATCATCCGGTTTCAGGCCTGAATGATGGCCTGTGTTGAGGAGATTGTAAACCGGCTGTAAAGTCATCGGTTGGCAGTTAACCAGGCTTTGTGATATTCTTATAATGGGAATGTCCCAAAATGAACCCAATCAGAAAAACGATTATTTTAACGGTAAAGGAACAGCAATACCTTATCCTGTCAGGAACCGTATTTAACACCATTTTAGGGGTGTTGATGGCCGGTCAGGGGCTCGGTATTGGATTGGCAACAGACGACGGCCGGATTATGTTTAATTTGGGCCTTGCGGGATTATTGTTTTTACAGCTTCAATATTTTGTCATCATAAACCTGATTGCCCGACATTCATGGCTGAAATGGATGCTGCCCGGAATTTATGGCGTGGTGGCAAGCTTGGGATTTGCCCTTCACGGCATGGGCTATATGGCCGTGCCGACGGCCTTCATGATCACCCAGGTGGCCCTGTCAACCATTCTTTACGGACGTGGACCGACCTATCTCTTTTTGGGTCTGCGTATAGCCGGCGATTTTCTGCTTAGCTGGCTGACCCCTTTCGATTATGCTTACCAGCAGATGGTGGCCATGACATTTATTGGCGCGGCGCTGGTGGAGACCATTTTTTATTTGCAATCCATTCTGGTGAAACAATTTGGACGCCTTGAAATGCTCAATCATGTGGCGCGGCGGCTGGCCACTTCGCTGGAATTGGATGAGGTGCTCGACCTGATTGGCAAGGCCGTGCAGGAGTCCTTTCAGGCAGATACCTATTACCTGGGCCTGCTGGAAGGTGATTACCTGAAACTGGCGCTGTTTTATGATGATGGTGAATATTATTATGGCCAGACCATCCCCCTTGAGGACACTTTCTCCGGAAGGATCATCAAGGACAAACGCTCGCTGATTTTCTACGATTTGCCAGATGAGGCAAAAGCCAGAGGGATTCCAGTATCCACCATTGGCCGTGATAAAGCCAGCTCGTCATGGATGGGAACGCCGCTGGAAACCGGCGGGCTGCTGCTGGGGGTGGTGGCGGTGGCATCGTACCAGGCCAACCAGTTTGACACCAAGGACCTGAACATGCTGGAAAATTTTGCCCGGCAGGCAGCCATGGCCATTTCAAATGCCCAACAGCATGCCGATGCGGTGGAACGGTCGCGCCAGGACAGCCTGACCGGGCTGTACAACCACGGTTACCTGTTGGAGGGCATGGCGCGGGCGATCAATGAAGCGCGGGTGAACCACCAGCGGCTGGGGTTCATCATGCTGGATGTGGATTTTTTCAAGCAATATAATGACACTTACGGACACCAGGTTGGCGACCAGGTGCTGACCTGCCTGGCGCAAACCATCCGCCTGCATGTTAAGAACACCGACCTGGTGGGACGCTGGGGCGGCGAGGAATTTGCCGTTTTGCTGCGGAACGTTTCGCTGGCCGAAACCATCAACGTGGCCGAGCGCATCCGCAAGACCCTGGCCGAGATTGAATTGCGGGACCGGGATGGAAGATTAATTGCACCCCCGACGGTGAGCCAGGGCGTGGCCACCTATCCGGAAGACGGCCTGGACGGCTTCCGCCTGGTGGATGTGGCAGACCGGCGCCTGTATCAGGCCAAGGAAAACGGCCGCGACCAGATTGGCACGCCGGAAACCGAGGCAGAAATTGCTGCATCGTAGGGTAATCATAGGGTAAACGTCAAGCGAGAGGAAAGGAGGAGTGATAATATAGACTGTGAAAGGCGACTTCTTTTCTCCTCCTTATGAAGAGAGCCGGGACGGCGACCCGGCTCTCGTCAGTTTAATCAGGACAGCGGGGTTATTTGGCGACCAGACGCAGCTGCGTATCAATGCCCTTGATGTGATTGACCAGCCAATCTCCCAATTCTTTTTTGACTTCGATAGCCAGCAGAGCGCTGGGGCCTTCTGCCTTCAGGCGGTCGTGAATGCGGCCGAAGGTTTGGATGAAGGCCGAATGAGCTGCGCGGTTGGCGGCCGCGGCTGGGCATTTGAGCCGGTCCATTTCAGCTTCTTCTTCGGCGAAGTGCTGACGGGCATAGCTGCCCAAGAATTCCAATAAAGGCTCCAGTTCCTTGCGGCCTTTCCCCTGAGCCATGGCATCGTTCAACTCGTTGATTTTTTGGATCAGCGTTTTATGCTGATCATCAACCACTTTGACGTGGGTGGAGAGTGATTCATCCCAGACGATGGGCATAACGACCTCCTTTGGGGTTGGAAAAAATTACAGACAAAATGATTGTAGCATGAATTGGAAAAATTTCATCCCTGTGCTATACTATTTTGATAACAGGGGCATTTTTTATACTTCAGGAGAGATTGCATGACCGCAAAGGCTGATATTGATCTGTTTTTGAGCCAGAAGACGATTGCCGTGGTGGGGGCCTCGCGCAACAAGGCCAAGTTTGGTTACACTATTTTCAACGAGCTGAAAACCCGCGGATACAAGGTTTATCCGGTGAATCCCAATGCCGAGTCGATTGACGGCACGCCCTGTTTTGCCAGCCTGGCGGCGCTGCCGGAAGTGCCGGGCGGGGTGATCTGTGTGACGCCGCCTCCGCAGACTGAAAAGGCCGTGGCTGAGGCGCTGGGCCTGGGCGTGCGCAGCCTGTGGCTGCAGCAGGGCGCAGAATCGGCCTCAGCGGTCGAGAGCGCGCGCAAAGCCGGGGCAGCGGTGGTTTCGGGTGAATGCGTGTTCATGTTCCTGCCCAATGGGGCGTGGTTTCACCGCTTCCACGGCTGGATCAACGGCCTGATGGGCAAAACACCCAAATAAAAATCGAGCGGCCCAAATTTGCTCAAAGGCTTGCCTTTTTTGAAGGTTTGTCTTATAATTTGGGCCGTTCAATAAATGAGATCGGGGCGTGGCGCAGTCCGGCTAGCGCGCTTGCATGGGGTGCAAGAGGTCGGAGGTTCAAATCCTCTCGCCCCGACTAAAAACCACCTTCAAAAGAAGGTGGTTTTGATTTAACCCAGGTTGTGGTTTCCCCGCAGGGGGGACGGGTGCAAATCCTCTCGCCCCGACACATCAAAACCACCAGAAATGGTGACAAAAACCCCTCACATATACTTTATGTGGGAGGCTGATGTTTTAATGGGCTTTTCGTACACCCTGAGTACACCTATAAGCGAAAAGGCGGGATTTATAACTTCAGAGTATCGAAACCCTTTGGAGGTTCAATCCCCAAGAACTGCCTGTAAATCCGTTCCCGATATCCAACTCCAATCTCATTAATAGCCGAAATGAATGCTTGATAAGTTCCAAGACCGCCAATTGTCTCCCAAAAGTCATTACCAATCAATACAACTTCATCTTTCTTCATGTCAAACCACCGAGCCGGAAAAGTCCAGGCATAATCCTCACGCCTCACACCATAAGGGTTATATGGTAAAGCGTAATAGGCGGCGTCAATCTGTCTCGGTTCCATAGCGTTGAGTTTAAGTATCTTTTCTTTTGATACCTTTGTCTGGTCTGAATTTGGGAGAGGTGCTTTTAATTCAAAGGCATATCGTCTGTTATTTTTACGGTCCTCGGCATAGACATCACAAATAACTGTCACCGGTATTTCCCCACCTCCACCAGCCATTACATACGCCAGTTCCTTATCCCAATCAGGTTTTATTCTGACTCCGTTGGCTGGATGCTCTAGGCGGTTTAAAACCTCAGTGATTCTTCTTAGTCGTTCTTCCTTCACGTTTCCTGAAATTGTCCGTCCTGTTGTTCCGTAACCTAAACCGTAGGATGCAGCGACCACCGCCAACCTCTCCCACACTGACCCAAATGGTGTCACAAACCGTCTTTCAAAGTGTGAACCTTTAAATATCTCGTCTGGAACGAGAGCGGCATATAGAGGCCGTTTGGCGTGATGTTCGTCTGGAAGGAATGGATCGTTGACAAGTACGTTCTCCATTACTCTGTCCATCATGGCTTTGATTACTTCTTGGATAGCTGCTTTCATTCCGTCTTGTTCGGGCATGGTCTTCTCCTCTGTTACGGTTTTTGCCATATAAAGATTGATTCAAAAAACTCACTGGCTCGCCGTCCTGTTCTGCGGTTTACATGCCGTTTGACAACCGCTTCTTCAATAATTCCCAAGTTTTGGCCTATCTGATCGTATAGGTTAGATTTATCATTGGCGACGATGATTAATCTCCCCCCACTTGGCATTGATTGCAGACAATGGGAAAACACGGTTTCTATATCTTCCTGGTAACTAGTTTTAGCCTTTTGGCCTGATCCGTTGGCAGCTGGCCCAATCTCTAAGTTCCTGTTGTCGTCTAATCCCAGCAAGTGATAAGCGTAATCATGTTGGGCGTGGTAGTCGATTAACCCGACATAAGGTGGTGAAGTGATGACCCCATTTATGGGAGGAAATTGGACTTTGCGTGAATCGGCATGGTGGATAGATACAGTCGCATCAGTCCTAATTAGTGAATACTCCTCTAACCGTTTCATGGTGTCTATTGAATAGCGCCGGAGGAATTGATATGCGTCTGTGGTAGGCTGGCAGGTTCGGGAATGCTTATAGCAGTAATATGGTTCGGTGGTAGGTTTCTTTGGGAAGTCAAGGTCAAAGTGAGTAGTCAACCTGGCTGATCGAGCCGAACGAGAGAGAATAACTTTTAAAATATTCGGATAAGTGTAATTTTCTCCATTGATGACAGAACGATAAGCTAAAATCTGGTTGAGAGCTTGAGGGGCAAACCAAGTCCTTAGATATTCATCGTCTGTTTCTTCGTGTTCGGACGCTTCTACATCCCATAAAGTTAGTTGGTTTATGTTGACTTTTGACGAATACTTAGATGTCTTTTCGAGAGCATCATTTATTTCCCGTTTAACTACTTGCAGGTCATATCTGCCCGTCTTTACCTCACCCAGCATGACATTGAAGGCTGAGATATCGTAACCTAGTGCATTGATGCCCAGCTCATTTGCCTGTACTAAAGTGGTCGATGACCCGCAAAATGGATCAAGAACAGTATCACCAACCTTGAAGTACTTGCGTAAAAAAATCTCTACTAACTGAGGGATGAATTTTCCAAGGTACGGATGCAGTCTGTGAACATGCTTTGTTCGTTCTTTCTCCCGCAGGTCTCTCTCCCGCCAATTTAAATTTAAATCTTCCAGCCTGGTGTCAGCAGTTACCTGGCTTGCGATTGTTGGCGGTTCATCACCCGAATAAACATAAACATGTTTTTCAACATTAGTAAGCTTTGAGTTATCCAAAACGACCTCAAACTGTTGGGATTGAAACTAATCAGACTAATTATACTTGACTCCACTGCAAAAAGGTAGAAAACCTACCCAAAAGCAGGAAAGTTTAATACAATCAGAGCGTGTTCAGAAAAAACACTAAACACCAACAACCAGAACTGATCAGCGCTGCCAGCGAATTGCCCGAAAAGCAGCGCAGACACCTGGAAAAATCATGGGCAGATACCTTTTACCACCAGTTCTTTCTTCGGATTAACAAAGAAGCCTTTTCGGTCTTGCATGGGGTGCAAGAGGTCGGAGGTGCAAATCCTCTCGCCCCGACTAAAAACCACCTTCAAAAGAAGGTGGTTTTGATTTAACCCAGGTTGTGGTTTCCCCGCAGGGGGGACGAGGCAAATCCTCTCGCCCCGACTAAAAACCACCTTCAAAAGAAGGTGGTTTTGATTTAACCCAGGTCGTGGTTTCCCCGCAGGGGGGCGCACAAACTGGCAATCCTTCAACACCCACAAAAAAACGCTGATTTTATTCAGCGTTTTTGGTTATCACATCTCTTTTTTTACATCATTATTTGGCCGGCGGGTGTTCCCGCTTTTTGGCAGGGGTGTCTTTGCCCTGAGGTGTTTCTGGTTGGGGCTCCGCGGGTGTTTGAGGGCTGGTTTTGCTCTTTTGGGCGCTTGTTTCGGGCGCGACTGCGGCAGGTTTTTTGGCGGGCTTTTCGGGCGCAGCTGCGACGGTTTCCACCGGGAAAAGGGGCACCTGGGTGACGGGTTTGGCCGCAGCCGCTTCTTTAGTCTTACGGGCAGGTTTCTGGGCGGCTTCAGGCGCAGCCGGGGCGGGGGCAGCCGCTTCTTTGGCTTTGCGGGCGGGTTTCTGGGCGGCTTCAGGCGCAGCCGGGGCGGGGGCAGCCGCTTCTTTAGTCTTGCGGGCGGGTTTCTGGGCGGCTTCGGGTTCAGCGGGAGCGGGGGCGGCCGGTTCTTTTTTCTTACGGGCAGGTTTTTGCGCCGCTTCAGCCGGCATTTCAACCACCACCAGGGATGCCGCCGGTTCATCGCCAAACAAACCGTCAAATTTTTGCGCCAGACTGGCGGGGTTCTTGATGCGCGGAAGGTCTGGTATATCCCTGACGGCAATGCGCAGACGTTTGCCTTTTGCCGAGATCAGGTCCAGAACATCATTTTCATTGGCCACGGCAAAGGCTACCGGAAGCCCGGTTTGTGCGTTTTGTTTCATGGTCAAAACGCCCTTGCCGGCCCGGCCCTGGACGGGGAATTCGGCCAGCTTTATCTTCTTGGCGCAGCCTTTGTCCGTCATCACCAGCACAAAGCCGTTGGCGAATTTTTCAGGGTCAAAGCAAAGGGCGCCGACCACCGGGTCGCCATCGAGCATGGCAATGCCGGTCACACCCCGGGCGCTGGCCGAGACCACCGTATTGACGGTGCTGGTTTCAAAGCGCAGGGCGCGGGGATCCAGTCCCTTGGCGGCGTTTCCCTGAGTGAAGAAAAGGATGTGCGCGGTTTCGGATGCCAGGGTGGCAAAGATGACTTCGTCATGGTTGCCGCCGTCCAGGCCGATCACGGCACCCCAGGTGCCCTCATTGCGCGCTGACCTGACATCAGCCACTTTGATGCGTTTGACATTGCCGTGGCGCGTGCCAATGGTCAGGGTGGCGTTTTCTTCCAATTTCATCACGCTGATGACCTGTTCTTTGTTGCCCATGCCCATGTCAGGTGCAATCCGTCCGGCGTTGCCGAACCACAGCCGGCCGGTGTTGCTGACCATGATGACGCTGTCTTTGGGATCGACCACCAGGCGGGAAAGAATGGTCTCAACAGCGCGGGTGGAAGCCTTGCCCATCTGCACGCTGTCTTTGAAGCTGTCGGCGTCCACGCGCTGAATACCGTTGGTGGTCACCATGATGAGCTGGGGTTTTCCAGGGACCAGCATATCTGCAACAGTGACGGCTTCCTTGTGGCCATTTTCACTGTCAATGATCACGGTGCGGCGCGGGGTATGGAATTTATCATTGATGGCTTTCGTTTCCGCCATCACCACCGCCAGCTTTTTCTCTTCCGAACCGAGCAGGGCGGTCAGCTCTTTGATTTTATCTTCAAGTTCCTGCTGTTCTTTTTGCAGCTTGTTGGCTTCCAGGTGGGTGATGTTTTGGAGCTGGGTCTGCAAAATGGCGACGGCCTGAATATCGTCAATTTTCAAAGCAGCCATCAATTCGGCCTTGGCGGTTTCGCGGTTTTCCGAGTTTTTGATGATTCTGACCACTTTGTCGATGTTGGCCTGCGCCTTGACCAGCGCCTTGACGATATGCAACCGTTTTTCGGCCTTGGTCTTTTCAAAGATGGCCCGGCGCGTGATCACGTTCAGGCGGTGCTTGATGAAGGCGATCAGCATGCCCTTAAGAGACAGGATTTCCGGGTACATGTTGCCGTCATCATCCACATTGAGGGCCAGATGGTTGGATGACAGCGAGGTGCGCAGGTTGGTCATTTCAAAGAGCTTGTTCAGGGCGTCCTGCGGATCGCAGCCGCGAGCCACTTCAAAGACAATGCGCATCCCGTTGGTGTCGCTTTCATCGTTGACATCAGAAATGATCCCATTGAACTTGCCTTCTTTGCCCAGCTTTGCGATTCTTTCCAGAATGGCGCCTTTGCTGACCATGTACGGGATTTCGGTGATGATGATGCGGTTTTTGCCGTTGCGTTCAATATCTGCCTTGGCCTGGCAGATCAGCGGGGCATAGCCGGTTTCGTAGGCCTGGCGGATCATATCGACCGCGGTGCCTTCTTTTTCATCCCGGCGGAAGCGGTAAATGAGGCCGCCGGTGGGTAAATCGGGGCCGTGAACAAAGCGCATCAGGTCGTCCACGGTGACGTTTTCGCGGTCAGCCCACCGTGAGGCCAGGTAAATGGCCGCGCTGCACACTTCGTTCAGATTGTGGGGCAAAATATCGGTGGACATGCCCACGGCGATGCCTGAGGTGCCGTTGACCAGCAGGTTGGGGAAGCGGGTTGGCAAAACTGTGGGCTCGCGCAGGGTGCCGTCAAAATTATCGACAAAGTCCACTGTGTCTTTGTCAATATCTTCAAGCATCATCGCGCCAAAAGCGGAAAGGCGTGCCTCGGTGTAGCGCATGGCAGCCGCGCCGTCGCCATCAATGGAGCCGAAGTTGCCCTGCCCCTCAACCAGGGGAATGCGCATTGAAAAATCCTGGGCCAGGCGCACTTCAGCGCCGTAAACCGACGAGTCGCCGTGGGGGTGGTATTTACCCAGCACCTCGCCGACAATACGGGCCGATTTCAATGTTTTGGCATCTGGCGTCAGGTTCAATTCGCCCATGGCGAAAATGATCCGGCGGTGAACGGGTTTCATGCCGTCCCACACATGGGGAATGGCGCGGTCAAGGATCACCGATTCAGCATACTTGACCATGTTTTCTTTAATTTCGTGCCCGATTTCAAGGCTTTTGCGAAAATCAATCGTCGTCATTTTTATCACCTGAAATAGTGTTGCAAGTTGCCTTATTCAGCCAGGTCGCCCCAGGCGTGGCTCATCAGATACTCATTGCGATATGAAGCGCGATCACCCATCCAGTTTTGAATTTCTTCAGAGGCAACATGCGCATCCTCACAGGTTACCTGGAGGTCGGTGGTATATTCAAAAACATCATAATCGTGATCATCTGGTTTGGCGGCCCGTTTGCCCTTGTGTTCCTCATAGGTGGGCGGCACGCGCAAAACGGTTTCACGCAGCTGCTGAGCGTTCATTTCACCCAGACCTTTGTAGCGGGTAATTTCAACATTGTTCAAACCGCCGTATTGTTTCACCAGGGCGTCGCGCTCGGCTTCATCATAGGCGTACTGGAAGGCGCCGCCTTTTTTTTGCATCACGCGGTACAGAGGGGGGCGCGCAGCATACAGGCGGCCGGCGTCTACCAGCGGGCGCATGTAGCGGAAGAAGAAGGTTTCGAGCAGGGCGCGGATGTGCAGGCCGTCCACATCCGCATCAGACATGATGACGACGCGGCCGTAGCGCATATCATCGAGGTTGAAATCTTGGCCAATACCGGCGCCAATGGCGGTGATGAGGCTTTTGATTTCCTCGTTTTCAAGCAGGGTGGTCAGTCTTTCGCCTTTGGCGGTGTTTTTGGGTTTGCCGCGCAGGGGCAAAATGGCATGGAAGCGGCTGTCGCGGCCCTGTTTGGCCGTGCCGCCAGCCGAGTCGCCTTCTACAATGTAGAGGGCGGTATATTTCTTGGGCACAATCGCTTCGCCGTTCTGGCGGCGGATATCGGAGGTTTTGCCGACAAAATTGAGGCCCGCTTCAAGACCAGATTTCTTGATGATGGTTTGACGGATTTTCATGGCGGCATCGCGGGCTTCTTTGGCATTCTTGGCCTGGTTGACAATCAGCTTGCCCAATTCAAGGCTGGATGAAGAGATTTTCGAGCCGTTGAAAAGGCCGTTGAGAAATTCGCTGACCACTGCAGAAATGGGCGCTTTCACTTCAGGGGAATTCAGGGCATCCTTGGTCTGCGAAAGGAACTGCGGGGTGTTGGTCATCTTGATCGAGATGATCAGAGTCATACCGTTAAAGAGGTCGTCGTTTTTGAAGTCGTCACTGTTGACCTTCATGCGTTCTTTGGCAAAGGCGCTGATACAGCGGGTGAAGGCGGCTTTGAAGGCGGTGACATGGATGCCCAGCATGGGGTTGGGAATGCCGTTGGTGAAGGCAACGATGTTGGATTCCATATCTTCATTGGCGGTGTATTGAAAAGCAACGCTGGTTTCAACAGTGTGCCGAACGCCGTTGACATCAATTTCGCTGGACCCGCTGAAAATCACCGGCTTATGCAGGGCATGTTTGCCCTCATTGAGGTGGAGGATGTAATCTTTCAGGCCGTCTTTGGAATAAAAGACCTTTTTATCCTGTTCGCCTTTGGGCATGCGCTGGTCAATGAACTCGATTTTGACGCCGGGGTTAAGGAAGGCGATCTGCGCGAAGCGCGTTTCAAGGCGCTCTGTATCCCAGGGGACATTTTTATCCGGATCAGGCCATTCCATGTTCTGATCAAACCATTGGCGGTGAGGGCGGAATGAGATGCGGGTTCCGGAATGCTGGCTCAGATCGGGCTGAACCGGAATGATCTGTCCGGCAACGTTCAGCGCTTCGCAGACCTTTTCGCCAAATTCGCTGACGGTTTTCGAAAGAATCAGGGTGGTGGATTCCGTGATTTCACCAACCTTCTCCTTGGTGCTGTCGAAAATTTCAACTGGCGTGGAATGCGCGCCGCCATCACGGAAAGTTTGCTTGAACACCAGGCCGTGCCGCCAGACGATCACTTCCACCCATTCTGACATGGCGTTGACAGCCTTCAGGCCAATGCCGTGCAGGCCGCCGCTGGTGGAGTAGGCCGATTCCCCGTTTTCATTTTTGAATTTGCCGCCTGCATGCGGTTTGGTCAGAACCAGGGTCATGGCGGAGCAGTTATATTCCGGTTTCCATTCCACCGGAATGCCGCGTCCGTCATCCTGAACGGTGATGCTGCCACCCTTTTTGATGCTAACGGTGATCTTGTTTGCCACCTTCGCCAAAATTTCATCAACCGAATTATCAACGACTTCAAAAACAAGGTGGTGTAGGCCGTGCACAGAGTTGTTCCCGATGTACATGCCGGGGAAACGGCGCATGGCTTCGAGTTCTTCCATTTTTGAGATATCGGTTGATGTGTATTCGTTTTTCGCCATTTATCTTTACTCCAACGGTTGTTATTGCCAAAAAATCAGAGGGTCTCCCTGACTCATAATATCTACAGCAAATAAGTCAGGCCTTGTGCGTCAAAATTGATCCTGCAGGTTGGCCGGTTAAAATGCCTACACATCTTATCACTGTTTTTCCCTAAATGGGAGACACTTGCCTGATCTTTGTGTCTGAAAGGGGCAGGCTGATTGAGAAGAAAAGGCACCTATTGCTGACATTAATCCGCGTGTTATAGAACAATTGTACTACATATTGCGCGCGTTTTCAATTACTTAAGCGAAAATATTGAATTATTCAAAGGGTTTCATGCTACAATGAAAAAGTCGACCCAAGGTACTTTCAATCAGGTTTTATGCTTTTGGATGCTCCGCATAGGTTCACTCCGGATGAATGGGTTTCTGGTTGTAAAACGGAGGTATGATGGACGAGAAAAAGGTGTACCAGATTGGCATTGTTGGCGGCGGCAAAGTGGGGCTGCAACTGTTCGAACAATTTATGCAAAGTGCATTGACGCAGGTGGCCTTTGTGGTGGATATCAACCATGACGCCCCAGCGATGGTGGCGGCGCGCAAGAAGAAAATCCCCATTTTTACAGATATAAGCGATGCGATTAAATCCCGAGAAACAGACCTGATCTGCGAGGTGACGGGGTCTAAAAAGGTGGAGAGTGTTTTGCAGGCCGCTCTGAGCGGCAGCCCCACGCCGGTTCTCTCGCATGAAATGGCCTTCATCGTCCTTTCGGTGATTGAAGAAAACAATCATTTTACGCGGAGCCGGTTCTGTGAGGAAATTCTGGGGGTGCGGGATGATATTCAGGACAGCCTGGGCAAAATGGAAACCCTGGTGGAAGGGGTAGAAGATATTTCGTCGGAGATGAAGATTTTGGCCCTCAATGCGCGCATTGAAACAGCGCGCGCCGGCGAGGCCGGAATCACCTTCAGGGTGGTGGCCGAAAACATGACCCGCTCTGCGGATTCCATTCAACACATGACCAAAGAGATTGAAAAGATCAGCCATTCGGTGCGCCAGATTTCGGACCGCATCCAGAAGGCCGCTGAAACGATGAAGTGAATCCGATAAAAGCAGCACCCCGGTCTGAAACAACGCAGGCCGGGGTGCTTTTTATTGCTGCCATTCAGGCGAATTTGAAGCCGGCCTGTTCAAGATGTTCCAAAATGGCCTGGCTCTGGCTGTTGACAAAGGCTTCGGTGTAATGTCCCAGGGTGATCATCTGCGCCAGGTTGTGGATGCCGCGCCGGGCCAGCAGGGCTTTGCGTTCGGGATCCATGTCTGTCCAGCGGGCCTCGCGTTCCTTGAAGCAGGCGCGCACTTCCTCATCCGTTGGCATCTGGTATCCATTGCGGTGGACCACTGCCTGCTGGGGCAGGCGCGGGCGCAGGTCGGGGGTTTCATCCGGGTAACCCAGGCAAACCAGTTCGGCCGGGAAGACATGGGACGGGGTGCCCAGAATGTTCGCCGTATCTTTTGAAAGCCCTTCGCCCAGGTACACTCCGCCCAGCCCCAGGCTTTCGGCGGCGATGACGATATTATGCAGGGCAATCACCGCATCCCAGAATGCGATGAGAAAATTGGCAGGGCGGTCGAAATAGAAGGGGGTGTCATTCAATTCAAACCAGCGCTTCAGACGGTATTCATCCACCACCGCCATGATAAGGGTGCCATTTTCCACGGCCGGGCTGTTCCACAGGGCTTTCTTCTTTTCGGGGTCATCAATTACGATGAGGGAATAGTGCTGCAAATTTCCGGCGCTGGCGGCGCGGGTGCCGGCTTTGAGCAGGGTATCGAGGGTATCCTCTTCCAGCGGGCGGGCCTTAAAGCGGCGGATGGAGCGGTGGTTCATCAGGCTGTCAATGACGGGATTCATGGCTGACCTTTCAGGGGAGGGTGGTGCTGACCAGGGGCAGGAAGATCCAATCGGCCTGAGTTTCGGGAATGAAGAGAGCGGTCACGCGGCGGTCAGCATAGAGGGTGAGGTTTTGCGAGGCGGCGCTGCTGGAAGGCAGGCCGGTGACTGCCAGCAGTTTATAGCCCGCGGCCGGAGTGAGGGTGAAATTAACCGCGGTGCCGGGGGTGAAATCGCTGCCGCAGTTGGGCGAGGAAGTGGTGATGGTGCCGCTGCCTGCCGGGATGACGGTGGTGATGACATGGCTGCAGAGATTGGGCGGCGTGCCGGCGCGCATCAGGGTGCCGCGGCCGGTGCCCCACAGGATGCGGGCATTGGCGGTGTTGGGCAGGTCATAGGCCACAGCGCCGCTGTGGGTGGTGCCGATAACCACTTCGAGATCGGGGTCGGAATCGATGTTGGCAAGGGTGGGGGCGCCCAGGCTGCCGTTCCAATAGGTGCCGTTGCCGGGGTTGGGAAGGTTCACGGCATAAAGCGAATGGCCCAGGTAATCGAGGATGTGAAGCTGGCCAATGCTGTTGCTGGCTTTTTCACCCCACGAGGTGAAAATCACTTCGGCGTAGCCGTCGCCGTTGAGGTCAGCCACCACCGGCTCGCTGGCAAAGCGGATGCCGCTGCCGGGCACATCATAGGGCCAGGCGCCGTGCTGGACCTTATCCAGCCAGTAGGCGTGCAGGCGGCCGTCGTAGGATGGGAAAAGGATTTCGCGGTCGCCGTCGTTATCCAGATCCACCGGCACGGCATTCTGGACGTTGTTTTCGATGACGTCATAATCTTCAGAGAGGGGTGTGGAATTGGGTTCAGGGGTGGGCAGCACGGTCCAATTGAAACCACTGCCGCTCCAGCGAGAGCGGTCGAGGTTGAAAAGGAAAGGCATGATGTAAAGATCGCCAAGGGGGCCGTCTTCGATGCCGCAGTTATAAACATCACCCGGAACGATGATTTCCTTGCTGCCGTTGCCGTCCAGATCGGCGACGGCCGGAGCGCTGTTGGCGAAATTGGGGCGGTGTTCCACACCGCAGTCGGCGTAACCGCGCAAGTCCACAGCGTGATCTACATGCACGCCCACCTGCGCCCACACCTTGCCTGTGCCGTACATGCTGTTAACAGGAAGCTGGCCGCCATCTTTGTTGAGGCCGGTGATGTAGTGCGTATCGGTGGGGGCGATGATTTCCATGCTGCCGTCATTGTTAAGATCAGCCAGGGTGACGTTTTCATTGTACATACCCCAGCCGTAACCGGCTTCGCCGTCGTGGCGGGCTGGCCAGCCTGGCCGCACGTTGCCGTTGGCATCATAAACGCTCACCTGCAGGGTGCTTCCGCCGCTGGCACGGCCGACGATGATTTCGATGGAGCCGTTGCCGTCCACATCGCCCAGAGCCAGGGTGCGCACCTCGCCGCAATATGATGGGTTTGGGTTGTCACAAGAAAAGGGATTGCGCGTCCAGAGGGCGGTGCCGCTGGCATTGTAGACCGTCACCTGGTTGCCGCTGCGGCCGACGATGATTTCGAGATTGCCGTCGCCGGTGAGGTCGGCCACGCCAATACCCGGCCAGATGCGGCTGCCCGAGTCGGCGCGCCATTCCTGCACGCCGGTGGAGCCGTTGATCACCGAGAGGTCGTAGCCGCCCCAGATGACTTCCACCTGGCCGTCTTTGTCAATATCCACAGCCGCCGGAGAGGCATACCAGCCCGTGTCGCACCAGAGGCCGTTGCAGCCGCCGTAAGCCCATTTGAGCACCGGGGCGCTGATGGCTGCCTGCGGAACGGCGGCCTGTACAGGCGCAGGTTGGGGCAGCGGGCTGACGCCCAGGATGACTGCCAGCAGGGAAAGGATCAATAAGCATTTTTTCATTTCATATCTCCTAATTAAAGCGCCAGGATGACCCCTTCGTAGGGGCGCAGTTCCAGGTTTCGCCCGCGCACCTCGCGCCGGTCGAGATGTGTGGAAAGGACAATGCGGCCGGTCTGGGTGAGGGACAGGGAGGCTGGCTGGTCAGAGAAATTGAGCGCCACCAGGCAGGTTTCACTCTCTGAATCGCGGATGAAGGCGAAAACCGGCTCCGGCGTGTCCAGAGGGGCATAAGAGCCGCCGTGAAGCGCCGGGCTGGCGCGGCGCAACTGCAGCAGGCGGCGGTAAAGGGTGAGGATGGATTTAGGGTCAGCATCCAGCGCAGCCACATTCTGGGTGACATAACCGGCAGAAACCGGCAGCCAGGGTTCGACCGTGGAAAAACCGGCAAAGGGCGAGGCATCCCACTGCATGGGGGTGCGGCAGACATCGCGGCTGCGCTCGGCGCCCAGGGCCAGGCCCTGTGGGTCTTGAATGCGTTCGGGGGGGATGACGCCGTTTTCCATGCCCAGTTCGTCGCCCTGGTAAAGGGTGGGGGTGCCGCGCAGGGTGAGCAGCAGCATGGCGGCCAGGCGGGTGGCGGCAGGGCCAATGCGCGAGGCCAAACGCGGCTGGTCGTGGTTGCCCAGCACATAGTTGGGCCAGGCCCAGGCCGGCAGCAGGGCTTCCATTTCATCCACCGAGGCGCGAATGGTGCTGGCGGTGAAGGGCTGTTCCATCAGGCGGAAGTTGAAGGGCAGGTGCAGTTCATCGTTGTTCTGGCCGTAATAGCGCACCCAGCGTTTGGGCGGGAACCACAGTTCACCGATGGCCACCCGGCCGCCGGCTTCATCCATCAGCTGGCGGATGCCGCGCATGATCTCATGCACATCATCCTGATCCTCATTGTATAAATGAATCTGACGGCCAAAAATATCATTTTCAGGCAGGTTGGGGTTGGCCTGGGGGTTGAGGGGGTTGTCGCGCAGCTCTGCATCTTTGAGGATCATGCCGATCACATCCATGCGGAAACCATCCACACCGCGCTGCAGCCAGAAACGCAGCACATCGAACATGGCCTGGTGCACCTGGGGATTGCGCCAGTTCAAATCGGGCTGTTCCTTCAGAAACTGGTGCAGGTAAAACTGGCCGGTGGCGGGATGCCGGGTCCAGGCCGGGCCGCCAAAAACCGAGCCCCAGTTGTTGGGCAGGCTGCCGTCGGGGCGGGCATCGCGCCAGATGTACCAGTCGCGTTTGGGGTTGTCGCGGCTGGCGGCTGATTCCTGAAACCAGGGGTGCTGGTCGGAGGTGTGGTTGGGGACGTAATCCACGATGATGCGCAGGCCGCGCTGGTGAGCTTCGCTGACCAGGCGGTCAAAGGTGGCCAGGTCGCCAAAGAGAGGGTGCACCCCGCAGTAATCGGCCACGTCATAACCGAAATCGGCCATGGGGGAGGGGTAAAAAGGGCTGATCCAGATGGCGTCTACGCCGAGGCCGGCGAGGTAATCGAGACGCTGGATGATGCCCTGCAGGTCGCCGATGCCGTCGTGATTGGAATCCTGAAAACTGCGCGGGTAAATCTGGTATACCACACCTTTTTGCCACCAGGGTTGGATTGAGTGCATCATAATATCTCCTGAAAAAATGAAATGTGAATGAGGGCTGTAGAACCAGAGGAAAGAACCGCTAATCGGTCAATCCCATCAGGTTGCAAACGTTAACCAGGGTGAACTGCTGGAAAAATTCATCCATGCGTTCGGGGGGATAGGGCATTTTCAATTCCAGCCACCATCTGAGCAGGGTCAGCAGAGATGCGGCCGTAGCATAAGCCAGCATCAGCTTCTGGTGTAATTTCTCGATGAAACTCACATGGTCTTCGCGTGAGAGAACATCAAAGCCGGAACCCCAGACCAGAGTTTTAAACAGATCATCGTGTTCCTGGATACGGCGGAAAAGCGAGGTGGTATCCATGCTCAGGGTGCGGGCTGTCTCGTTGAAGGACACCTGCTCAATCAGAAAATCGAGCGCGCGCTCAAAGCCCTGCGTCAGCAGGGCATCCTTGGTTTGAAAATGTCCATCAAAGGTGAACCGGCCCACATTGGCGCGGGCGATGATGTCATTGATGGAGATGGCGTCATCGTCCTTTTCCGCAAGGAGGGCAATCAGGGCATCCATCCATGTTTGGCGGGTGCGCTGTGAGCGCCGGTCGTGTTTGGAATCGTCCATGGCATCCTCTTTTTGACACAAATGGGCATTTTTGTCTGGTAACGGACAAAAATGCTGGTGTGTAGATTGTTTGCGGGCAGCCGGATACCAATAATGGATATACCAAATTATACCCCGTGCGGGGCTAATCTGATCCAATGGAGTTACAAATGAACAAAAATGATCCACTGAAAACCGTCAGCAGGACTGGAATGGGGCTGGCAGGGGTGGCTTTTTTTGATCGGGGTGCTGCTGGTGGGGCTGCCGGATGGGGTTGAGATCATCAATTTGAGCGCATCCATCCTGATGGCGATTGCCTTTGTACCTTATGGGGTGAGGTTGATGGTGAAGCCGGGGCGCACTGAGAAATGCCCGCCGGGCGGCTGCCGGGTTTGTTCCAAATGTGCGCCGGGGGTATAATGACATACATTCATTTTTCCGGATAGTTTTATAATGTCGAAAAAGAGAGGTGAACATGAAAATGCAAAACATCCCCTTTGAAGCAACCGATTGGTCAAAGGTGGCGGCCACCGAACACAAAGGCGAAACCGGCGTGGCGCTCTGGCGCACTCTGCAGTGCGACCAGATCCGCGTACGGATGGTGGAATACAGCGCGGGCTACCTGGCTGATCACTGGTGCTCAAAGGGACATATTCTGCTCTGTTTGGAAGGGGAACTGCACACCGAGCTGGCAGACGGCAGAAAATTCATCCTGACACCGGGGATGAGCTACCAGGTGGCGGATGATACGGCGCCCCACCGTTCCTATTCACCCAACGGCGTCAAAATCTTCATTGTGGATTAACCAGTTCAGGAAGGTTATGCCAGCGGGTTATGGATGGAAAGAGAGAAAACCGTTGAACCTGCGAAAACTTGAAAATCAGGATTACCCGGCCATTGCGGCCATTCACAACAGCCTGAACATCGTCTGGCCGGCCTGGCCGCGCGACCCTGAGGCATGGAGAGAGGCAGACCGCAACCGCGACCCAAAATGCCGTTTTCAGCGCTGGGTGGCGGCTTGAAGGAATGGGTATGATGCTCGATTTTGTTTTTCAGATCTGGCGGCGCATGAGCGGTTTTTTCCAGTGGTGGTTTTTGTGGCTGGTCAACGCCAAATTTATGGTCAGCGTTTCGGGGGTGATTTTGGATGGCGCCGGGCGGGTTTTGCTGCAGCGGCACCGCCACTGGGTGCCGGATGTGTGGGGGCTGCCGGGGGGCATCCTCCATGCCGGTGAAAGCTTGGAAGACGGGCTGGCGCGGGAGGTGCGCGAAGAAACCGGACTGGAGATCGCAGATATTGTCCTGATTAAAGTAGTCAGCGGCTACCGCCTGCGCATGGAAGGTTATTTCAAGGCGCGGCTGGCTGGAACAGAAATGAAGATGAAGCTGCAAAAAGACGAGGTGCTTGAGGCGCGTTTTTTTGCGCCAGACTCCCTGCCGGAACAAATGCTGCCGTTGCAAAGGAAGATGGTTGGTTTGGCGTATGGTAAAGAAAGCTGAGCAGTTGGATTCTGGCAGCCGGTTGTTTTTTAATCTGATCCTCATAAAGGCCAGGTTTGGATTAGAAGAACTTAAAAGGAATGCCATTTTGGGGATGGGGGGTGTTTACCAGCCCTTTTGAGAAGGGTATAATACAAAAAAATCATGGGTGACTGTATTTAATCAAATGATAACCTGGCAATCTCTTCTCAATTCTGTAGGCTGGATATATGCCATACTCAATGTGGCGCTGGCAGGCTTCAGCCTGCACATGCTCATTCTGCTCATTTTGTCGATCAAGCATCGCAATGACCGGATTCCCGAAACAACCTGCAGGGATGAAGACCTGCCCACTGTGCTGGTTCAATTGCCAGTTTATAATGAGCGGTACGTGGTGGAACGCCTCATTGATGCAGCAGTGGCGATTGATTATCCGGTGGATAAAATCATCATCCAGGTGCTGGATGATTCAACGGATGTGACCACCACCCTGGCGCAAAAACGGGTGGCTTTTCACGTCAACGCCGGCCGAAATGTGCAGTTCATTCACCGCACGGATCGCAAAGGCTACAAAGCCGGAGCGCTCTCTCAGGGATTGCAGGCGGCGCCGGGTGAATTTATGGCCATATTTGACGCCGATTTTATCCCACCCAAAAACTTCCTGCGCGCCATTATCCCCATGTTTTTACAGGATCATAAGCTGGGTGTGGTTCAGTCGCGCTGGGAGCACCTTAACCTGGATCAAAACGCCATCACCCATGTGATCGGGCAGGCGCTGGATATTCACTTTGCCATTGACCAGATTGCCCGCAGCCGCAGCGGTTTGCTGATGAATTTCAACGGCAGCTGCTGTGTTCTGCGCCGGGCCTGCGTGGAAGATGCAGGCGGCTGGCAGGATGACACCCTGGTGGAAGATCTGGATCTGTCGTACCGGGTGCAGATGAAGGGTTGGCGCATCACGTACCGGCCGGATGTGACCGTGCCTGGCGAACTGCCCGCATCCATTATCAGTTTCAAGCAGCAGCAGTTCCGCTGGGCTAAAGGCACTGTTCAGGCGCTGCGCAAACTGGGCTGGCGGCTGCTGACCTCAAACCGGACCCTCCCGCAGAAACTGGAAGGCTTGTTTCACCTGACCAGCTACTTCACCAGTCCATTGATGATCATCACTTACCTGTTGAGCTTGCCGGTGGTGTATCTTTTTGGGCACCTGCCGTTTAATTCGGCTTTGCTGGGCGTGGCTGTGCTGATCCCGCCGATAGCGGCGGCCTGGAGCCAGGCGCGCCTGCGGACGAACTGGTGGCGATCTGTTCTTTTTTACCCTGTTCTTTTCCTGACCGGAATTGGCGTTTCATTGACCATCACTCAGGCCATCTGGGAAGCCATCATTGGCCATAAGAGCGAATTTGTGCGCACGCCCAAGTTTTCAAACGCCCACCCGCAAAGCAGCGTTTATGCGCTTTCGGTTGACCGGGCCACCTGGGTGGAACTGCTCATGGCGGCTTACGGCATTGGCACCAGCATTCTGGCGGTTGAACGCGCCCCAACCCTGGCGCCGTTTATCATGATTTATGCCTTTGCCTTTCTGCTGACCGCAGGCATGAGCCTGGCAAATGTGAGCCGTTCCGTACAAACCCGGCGATTGAACCAGGACGCCTGATTTTGCCTTTTTTGAAAAAACAGCCAGCCGCAAGACTGGCTGTTTTTCTATCTGCCCACCGGCCTGGATTGTGAGATAATAACAGGGTTTGAAATCAAGGAAAGCAGTTTACCCAAAGATGAGGTTGTTGATGCGCCCTGTTTTGAACAAAGATCTTTCTGCGGTAGATTTCACCCAATATTATTGGCTGAAAGAGGAACTGGTGAGCTTCTGCCGCCAGGCGGGATTATCCACGGCTGGGTCCAAGCAGGAATTGAGCGGACGAATCCAGCGCTTTCTGGAAGGCGGCCAGGCCGCAGCACCTCAGACGGCTTCAGCCGCGCCGCAGCGGGGCAGCATGCCCCGGCATTTCAACCGCCAATCCGTGATTGGCGAAGGCTGGCGCTGCAGCCAGGCATTGCGCCAGTTTTTCCAGCAGGAGATTGGCAAGACCTTCCATTTTGACGGCGTGATGCGCGATTTTATTCACCAGGGCGTTGGAAGAACGCTGGATGAGGCCATCACGGCGTGGAAAACAGCGCAAATGAACCCGGAAAAGAAGGAGATCGGGAGCCAGTTTGAATATAACCGGCACATGCGGACCTATTTTCAGACTCACCCCGGCGCCACACCGCAGGAAGCCCGGCAGGCCTGGAAAAGCATCCGCGAAGCCCGCCGAGACGAAGGAGAATCTCATGAATGATACCCCCACCCGTTTCAAGCTCGCTGACGGCGTGTGCGTCACCGATATTGCGGATATTGAAGAAGGCTACGCCCGCCAGCAGACAGATGAAGGCTATACCGTGATTACCGTCAACATCAGCGCAGACCGGCTGGAAGAAATTTACCTGGGGCTGGTGAACCTGGTGACGGCCCCGGGTTTTGCCATTGTGGAAATACCGGTGCCGCAGGATGTGGAAAAACGTTTACGTCAGGGTCCCGAGGACCCATACCATAAGGATGTTTTCTATCTGGACGGCATCACGCCAGAGATTTACCGGGGCATATTTATGCCAGCTGCGCCGCTGTTGATTCACGACGGCATGGTGACCTTTGGGTTTGGCTCTCACAAAGGGCATGACGAGGTTTTTGTCGGCCGTTATAAACTGACCACCATCTATGCGGATGAACCGGAAAAATATATCCATTTCCTGAAGGCGCAGGGATACCGGCGTTTTGAACCGTTAAAAACAGTTTTTGACACCTTCACCCCTTCAACACCCGGATCAACCAGGATGATCAAGGTGAGAGGCAAAACGATCTATGACATGGTTAAGGAATGGATGAGGCAGGGATTTTATTACGCGGAGAGACGCGAGGATTAGCCGATTATTGGGGTGATTTTTTAAACCGCCGGGACAACCTCGCGCAGCATCACCCTCACCCCATAATATTCAAGGCGCTCGTCTTCAGCCACCCGCAGGCGCATGGCCGAGCGGCAGTGGAGCGGTGTTTCGTGCCACGAACCGCCGCGCGCCACGCGGATTGCTTCAGGACCATGCCGGGGGGCAGGTTTACGCCAGGGAATGGTGGGCAAAATCCGGCTGAAGGGGATGGATTCGGGCGGCGCGGCGGGCGGCAGGCTGTTTCTGGCCACATTGCCATCGGCTGACGCACCGGTATAATCATCTGTCCACAGGTCGGCGCAGAATTCCCAGATGTTGCCGTGCATATCAAAAAGACCCCAGGGATTGGGCGGAAAGGTTCCGGCAGGGGTGGGGCCGTGACGGTAAATGCCTTTGGGGGCGTCATGGTAGGTATGATCGCCGACGTAATTTGCCACATTGGTGGTGATGGTTTCGCCAAAGCTGAACGGCGTTCCTGTTTCAGCGCGGCAGGCATATTCCCATTGGGCTTCGGAAGGCAGTTCATAGCGGCGGCCGGTTTTATGCGAGAGCTTGTCGCAGAAATCATGCGCATCCGTCCAGCAGATGGTTTCCACCGGCAGATCTGGTGCGTGGAAACGGCAGACGGGCAGCCGGCCCATCACGGCCTTCCACTGCGCCTGGGTGATGGGCGCCCGGCCCATCCAGAAACCTTCCAGAAACACAGGGTGAGGTGGGCGTTCATCATCGTAGCCGCCTTCGGTCTGGGAGCCCATTTGAAACGATCCGTGGGGCACGGCCACCAGCTCGAGATGGACCCCCTGGCCGAGGTCTTCCACGGCCTGACGGGCCTGGCCGCTGATGCGCTGAATGACCCGTCCGGCATGATCAAGACGGAGGGTTTCAAAAGCAATGTTTTCCATCAGAAGGGGTGTAGATGATTTTCCGGACATGGGGTTTGCTCTCTCAGATCAATCTGAATTTTTAAAGACGCCGGGTTGATATCCATATTATACCCGCGGTTGATTGACTTCCCACCGCTCCTGTCGTATACTCACCCCCAAGCACACTTCAATTTTTCATCCCAACGAGTTGTTTTTTTTGCCCTGAAAACTCAGGGCCGTTTTTTGTTTTATGGTTTTGTTTGAAAAAGGATGAAAGATGGAAGGAAAATGCACCATTCTGTTCGATGACCCCTTCTGGGTTGGTATTTTCGAACGTGTGACCCCTGAAGGATATGCCGCAGCCCGCCACGTTTTTGGCGCGGAACCCGGCGAGGAGGAGTTGCTGCGATTTGCCCGCGAGGATTATGTTAACCTGCGCTTCAGCCCGCCTGGCCCTTGTCCGCCAGTTACAACCCTCGAACGCGGTTTTAAACGGCGCCAGCGTGAAGCCCGGCGTGAAATGCAGCAGATTGGCATGGGAACTTTCTCGCAGCGGGCTTTGCAGGCCGAACATGAGCGGCTGAAGGAATCCCGCCAGGAGGAAAGCCGCGCTGCCCGGGAAGATAGGGAGAGGGCAAAATTTCAGAAAAGGCAGGCGATCAAAAAGGAAAAACACCGCGGACATTGACCGGCGGTGCGCAAGATAAGCATCCTATTTGCCAAAATAATCGCTGCTTTGGCCCGGCCCTTGTTATAATGGAACATCATAAAGAAAAGTTGACCTAAAAGATGATGCCTGAAATTGGCCCCCTGATTGACCTGAAACCGCGACTGGATGAAGCCGGCGTGCGGGAACTGCTGGCCATGTCGATAGGCAGCCCGGCCCTGGAGCGCATTGAACAGGTTTGCCAGCGCTACGGGGATGATCCGACCTGGATGCTGATGGGTAAAGAGATTGAGGGCGGGCTTGCGAGCTGCGTGGGGGTGGAAATCAGCGGCGATGAAGGCATTTTGCACTGCATCGCGGTCAAACCCGAAGCCCGCTGACAGGGCCTGGGCCGGCGGATGCTGGATGAATTGGGCGCGCGACCGGGGCTGGCGAAGCTCAGCGCGGAAACAGACTGCGAAGCGGTGGATTTTTACCGCCGCTGCGGTTTTCAGATGGAAAGCCTGGGCGAAAAATACCCGGGCATGGAACGTTTCAGATGCACCAGAAGGTTTGAGTGAGGCGTAGGATGTGGACGGCAAGAGGCCAGTTATGCTGAAGAAAAATGCACGGTGGCTGATCCCGGTTGGAGCGGCCCTGCTGTGCGCGGCGGCGCTGCTGTGGTGCTGGACGCCCGCAGATTATATCAGCGCGGGCTGCCAGCTTTCACGGAACGCCGCCTGGATCAGCGTGGACTGGACCTCTTACCCGGTGGACGCGGAAGCAGTCAGGCGATTGGCGGAGAGCGCCGCGGCGCGCAGGATGACCACACTTTTCCCCTTTGCCTCGTATATCCGGCAGGACGGGTCTTTCAGCCCGTCGTACACCCACGCCAGGGCGTTTGTGGATACCTTCCGCCAGTATAACCAGGAGATTGATCTGCTGGCCTGGATCGGCCTGCCGCTGGCCAACGAGCGCCATATTGGCGTGAAAGGGTGGGTGGATCTTTCGAGCCCTGAAACCCGCCGCCAGGTGGTGGCTTTTGTGGTGCAGCTGGTGAATGAGGCCGGTTTTGACGGCGTTCACCTGAATGCTGAGACGGTGCAGAACAATGACGCGGATTTTTTGCTGCTGCTGGATGAAATCAGGCAGGCCATTGGCGCGGATAAAATCATCAGTGTGGCCGGCAGCCATTGGATTCCAGAAAGCATCAATGCCATACCCGTGTTCACAGATTTCCGCTGGACGGGGGTCTATTACCGGGAAGTGGCAAAGCGGGTGGACCAGATTGCGGTGATGCTGTATGACAGTCAGGCTTTTGCTCCGGCGCTGTACCGTCTGTGGGTGCGGGAGGAAGTGAGAGGTTTGCAGCGCAATCTCGACGGAGCGGATGTGGAGCTGTTGATCGGTCTCTCGGTTTCGCAGGAAGAGACGCCTTCGCATCATCCAGCCGTGGAAACGCTGGCCAACGGCCTGGCGGGGGTGTGCGCGGGCAAGGGCGAAGTCAGCCTGACGCGGGGCATCGCCGTGTATGCCGATTGGGAGTTTTCGGCGGCTGACCAGGCGGTGTGGCTGGCCTGGCAGCGATAAACAACCAGAAAAGGTTTGTAAAACCAGCTGTGATGCCATTGCCGCTGGCCTGGCCTGGATAGAAAAAGAAAGTGACATGACATGGATATTATCCGTCCCATTCTTTCGCGCGTTCCTGCGTGGCAGGGAGCCCAGGAGATCAAAATTGAGCGCATTGCCGGCCTGACCAACCAGAATTACCGGGTGACGGTGGACGGCCGGCGCTATGCCCTGCGCATCAGCGGGGAGAACACCGCCCGTCTGAACATCAACCGCCAGCATGAAGTTGCAGCACTGCAGGCGGCTGCCGCCGCGGGAATTGCCCCGCAGGTGGAAGCATTCATCCTGCCGGAGGGCCACCTGGTGACGCGGTGGGTGGAGGGGCGCCATTGGACGGTGGAAGAATGCCGCACGCCGCAGCACATCCGCCTGCTGGGAGAGATGGTCAAGCGCATCCATGCCCTGCCGCCCAATGGCGCAGTTTTTTCGCCTTTTGCGCGGGTGAGGAATTACGAGGCGGTGGCGCGCCAGTTCAATGCGCCCTTTCCAGCCAATTATGCCGGTTTTATTCAAACCATGCAGGCAGTGGAGGCGGATCAGCAGCAGGATACCTCGGATTGGCAGCGTTTTTGCCACAATGACCTGGTTTGCGTGAATTACCTGTTCAGCGAGAACCCGGAAAGCATCAAAGTGCTGGATTGGGAGTTTGCCGGGCTGGGAGACCTGTATTACGACCTGGCCACAGCGGTATTTACCCATGACAGCGACGGTCCCATTCCGGCTGAACTGGAGGAAGAGCTGCTGACCTGTTATTTTGGCACGGTGACGGACTGGCAGCGGCGGCGCCTGCAGGGGATGAAGGTGATGCTGATGCTGTTCACCAGCCTGTGGGGGCTGGCGCAGCACAGCATGCAGACGGCGGGGCTGATTCCGGCGCCAGAAGATTTTGATTACCTTGAATTTTCACAATACCTTTTTGCCCACGATTTGCGCGACCTGCAGGAACAGTATCTGCGGGCGGCGCAGGGGTAAGGTATTTCTCCAGGAGGCGCAACATTTGAAGCAAAAACTCCTCATCACCGGCGGCTGTGGAAAAATTGGCGCCACTTTCGCGCGGTTTGCGCAGCAGCGTTATGACCTGCGCCTGGTGGACCGCCGCCCGTGGGATGCGGACCGCATGGGTCCGCTGCGCGGAGAAAGCCTGGTTTTGGACCTGCGGGAGCAGGCGGCCTGCCGCGAAGCCTGCCAGGGCATGGATGTGGTGCTGCACCTGGCGGCGGACGCCGACCCGGAGGCTGATTTTGTCACTTCCCTGCTGCCCAATAACATCATGGCCACGCACTTTTTGTTTGAGGCGGCGCATGAGGCCGGCTGCAAACGCTTCATTTACGCCAGCAGCGCCCATGTGGTTTCAGGCTACCCGGCGGATGTGCAGGTGCGGGTGGAGATGCCGGTCAGGCCGGGCAATCTTTACGGCGTGTCGAAGTGCTTTGGCGAGGCGCTGGCGGGCTATTATGCCAGCCGGATGAACCTGCCTTGCATTGTGCTGCGCATTGGAGCTTATCTGTTCCCGGATGAGGCAGCGGGGATGGACCCCGATGAAAGGAACGCCCTGCTGGATCCAGACGATTTCAATGATCTGCTGGTGCGCTGCATTGAAACGCCGGGCATCACCCATGCCATCATCCACGCCATTTCCAACAACCGCTTCAAGCGTCTTGATCTGAGCGGAACAAGAGAGCTGCTGGGGTACCAGCCTGCGGTGGATGCGTTTGACCGGTCCACGCCAGGGAATGGTGAATAACCCTGATATGTTTTGATAGCATCCTCCCGGATGGCCGGGTGTATTATAGATAAAGGGTAACTGTTCAGGCGCGGCTGAAAATGGCCGGCGGGGTTTTACCAGACCGGCTGAGCGGTTATAAAGGATGACATTTTTCAACGGGAGGTTGACGATGAAAAACAAGGATCTTTCGGCCAGATTGCTTGCCATCACCGGCACGGTGCTGGTGTGGATTCCTCTGCTGGCGCCGGTGGTTTTTTCCATCTTCAGACTGGCCAGGGGGGCAGAGAATTTCATGATTGATTACCTTATGCCAGCCGAGCTTTTTCTCTCGGTGCTGCTGGGCGGCGGCATTTTGCTGGGGCTGTCGTTCTGGGTGCGCCTGCAGAAACAGATCATCGGCTGGAGTCTGGCTGCAGCGGTCATTTTGCTGGTGCTCAGCCAGGTGGTGGCAGTGATCACCGGCCTGGCTTCCGGGGCCACCGAACCGACGGGCATCGAATGGGCGCTGGTGGTGGCCATGCTGGCAGGCTACATTCTGGCGGTGATGGCGCTGGGTGTGGGCGGCATTTTCATGATCCGCGACCTGTACCGGCGCAAGAATTAATCCCGTCTGCCACCGCGCGCCAGAAAATCCGGCGCCATTTTCAAAGCCCTGCCCTGATTGGACAGGGCTTTTTATGTGCTGTGGATATATAATACCATTAGCAAGGAGACAACCATGAGACGCACTGCACTGATATCCGATATTCACGGCAACCTGCCGGCGATTGAGGCGGTGGCGGCAGATATCAAAACGCGCCAGGTGGACCAGGTGGTCAACCTGGGCGATCACCTTTCAGGACCGCTGTGGCCGGGCGAAACCCTGGCCTTTTTGATGCAGCAGAACTGGACCCACGTTCTGGGCAACCACGACCGGCAGTTGATCCGGGTGGACCCGGCCGAGCACAGTCCTTCGGACCGCCACGCCTTCCCTTTTCTGGGCGCGGCCGGGCGGGCCTGGCTGGAAGCGCAGCCGGGGTTGATCCGCCTTGAGCAGGGCTGGACGGCCTTTCACGGCACACCGCAAAAGGACACCACCTACCTGCTGGAGACCATTGCCCACGGGCGCATGCGGCTGGCCACCCCGGATGAGATCCGGCAGCGGCTGGGCGGCATGGAGAGCGGCGTGCTGGTGTGCGGCCATACCCATTTGCAGCGGGTGGTGCAGGTGGCGCCGGACCTGATCATCATTAATCCCGGCAGCGTGGGGCTGCCCGCCTACGATGACGATGTGCCGGAATATCACAAAGCAGAGAATGGATCGCCGCATGCGCGCTATGCCGTGGTGGAAGAAGAAAACGGACGGTTAAAGGTGGATTTCATCCTGGTGATGTATGACCATCACAGCGCGGCCGCCCAGGCGCGGCGCAACGGCCGCTCCGGGTGGGAACATGCGCTGCTTACCGGCACCATGCCAGAGCGTTGAGGTTTCTGGGAATGGAAAAAATAAAGAATTATCTGAACCTCATTGCACAGCATTACCCTGAACTGGTGATCGAGCAATCGCGCCTGCACACAACCGAGGGACAGTTCAATGACATTGTGCTGATCAATGAAAGTCTGCTGTTCCGTTTTCCGCGCTCGGCCGAAGTGGCTGGCGGATATGCGCCGCAGGCGGCGCTGCTGGATTTTCTGGCTAAAAGGCTGCCCCTGCCTATCCCGGAAATCCTTTACACCCATCTGGAAGCCGTGGATTGGCGGGAAAAATTTTTGGGCTACCGGCTGATTCAAGGAAAACCGCTGTTCCGGCAGGAACTGCAGGCCATTGAGGATGAACTGGCGCTGCGGCAGATGGCTGGCCAGCTGGCGGGCTTTTTGCGCGCCCTGCACCAGATTCCGCCCGCCAGCCTGCCGGCGGCGCTGCCGGTACAGGACGAGGCGGGCTTTTGGGAAGATTTTTTCCGGGGGGTGCGGCGTGATTTATTTCCCCACATGCGCCCGGATGCGCGCCGGGAAGTGGATGCTTATTTTGAAAGATATGATTCACAGCCGGAACTGAACCGTTTCCAGCCTGCACTGCGGCACGGCGATTTTGGCGGCAGCAATATTTTATACGATCCGCAAACCCTGCGGATCAGCGGCATCATCGATTTCGAGTCGCTGGGGGTGGGCGACCCTGCGGCGGATGCGGCTGGACTGATGACCTACGGCGAGGCGTTTTTTGAGATGTGCGTGGAAGCCTACCCCGAATTGGGGGACATGCGCGCGCGGGCGCTGTTTCACCGCGGGACCTTTGCCCTGCAGGAAGCCTGGTACGGCTTTCAAATGGGCGATGAGGAAGCTTTTCAGAGCGGCATGGCCGATTATCTTTAGGAGAAGAAGCTGTGGACGGACAGGATATTTCAGATGTGGCGTCGCTGGTCCAGGCTGTTCAGGACGGACTGCAGCCGGAATATGTCTTTTTCTGGGGACACCAGGCCGCGCAGGCCAGGCAAATAGGCAAACAATGCCTGAGCCAGTGGTGGGAGGCGCCGTTCACGGTGGACGGGGTGAATTACCCTGCGGCAGAACATTACATGATGGCCGAGAAGGCGCGCCTGTTTGGCGACCTGGACACCTGCTGGGCCATTCTGGCGGCAGAAACCCCGGAACGGGCCAAGGAGCTGGGCAGGCAGGTGCGGGGTTTTGATGGGGCGGTCTGGACCCGCCAGCGGGTGCCGGTGGTGACCCGCGGCAACACGGCCAAATTCGGGCAAAACCCGGCCCTGAAGGCTTTTTTGCTGTCCACCGGAGAGAAAATTCTGGTGGAGGCCAGTCCGCTGGATGGCATTTGGGGCATTGGCCTGGCTGAAGATGATCCGCGGGCCCGTGACCCCCGCCAATGGCAGGGGCTCAACCTGCTGGGCTTTGCCCTGATGACGGTGCGGAAAAACCTGAATGCGGGAGACAGAACGGAGGTGCGGTAATGACAGCATCCCTTGAAGCCGCCAAAGCGGCTCTGGCGCGCGGCGATAAAGCCGCTGCGGCGGCCCTGTTGAAGGAGATTGTCCAGGCAGATGTGAGCAATGATGAGGCGTGGACCCTGCTGCACTCGGTTTTGATCCCGCCACCCATTCCGCTGCCGCCGCCCAATGAAGAGGTGAGGGTGATTGCCCGCCTGGTGGATAAGCACGAGATGACGGAAGTCAATATCGACGCCTTCTCATTTGATGAAGATGTGCATTTTCTGGAAGTGCATTGGCCGGAAGTTGAACATGCGGTTTTTGTCTTTGACAGCGTCAGGCACAGCCTGCATTTCTATGACGCCCGCACTCCGGGCAGGGAAAGCTGGTGGAAAATTCCGTTGAAGCAGGTGCGTGGATTTTCTGTGAGGCAGCAGGCGGGCGGCCCGGCATTGGTGATGGCGTATGATGATGGGCAGCTCTGCCTGGGGCGCATGGATGACGCGGCGGCCCTGCAGCGCTGGGCCGACAGCGCCAATGAACTGCTGGCCCTGCGCAAACAGGGCTGGCTGTCTGCCAACGGATGAAGCTACTAGAAGGAGAAAACATGAGCGATGAAAAACCTTTCAACGCGGCGCCAATCAAGCCGCTGATCACTTTTGAGGATATTGAGAAGCTCGATATTCGCGTCGGGCTGATTGAGCGGGTGGAGGATGTGCCAAAATCGGACAAGCTGGTGCGCATGACGGTCAATTTTGGCGACCACACCCGCCAGATCATGGTTGGAATGAAGAAAGAACGCGAAAACCCGCGCGAGGTGGAAGGGCGGCAGGCGCTGTTTGTGGTTAACCTGGCCCCGCGCAAGATGATGGGCGAGATTTCAGAGGGGATGATTTTCGACATCGGCTTTGCCGACGGGGTGACGCCGGTGCTGGCGGTGCCGGAAAAGCCGGTGCCCAACGGCACGCGAGCGGGATGACAAGTAGGAGGAAAGATGGGCGAAACGCATTCTTTCACCGCGGTGATTGAAGACGCCGGCAGAGGGGGCGCTTTTGTGACCATCCCTTTTGATGTGGAGGCAGCCTTTGGCAAAAAACGGGTGAAGGTGAAGGCGCTGATTGGCGGCGAACCTTACCGCGGGTCGTTGGTGCGCATGGGCGGTCCGTGCCACATTCTGGGCATCCGCAAGGAGATCCGCGAAAAGCTGGGCAAAGCCATTGGCGATGCGGTGGAAATCAGCCTGGAAGAGGATGAGGAAGAGCGGGTGATGGCGGCGCCGGAAGATGTGGCGCAGGCCCTGGCGAATAGCCCTGAAGCGCAGGCTTTTTTCAACCGGCTGTCCTTCACCCATCAAAAAGAATATCTCCAGTGGGTTGAGGAAGCGAAACGCGAACAAACCCGCCAGAGCCGCATCGAACAGATGATTGCGCTGCTGAAGCAGGGCGAAAAGAAAAGGTGAGGCTTTACCGGGATAAGAGGATATGATGGACGACAAGGACGAATTAATCAAAGATATCGTGGAACAGTTGAAGCGTGTGGAAGGCGTAGAGGCGCTGGTGCTGGGCGGGTCGCGCGCCCGCGGCACGCATACCCCGGCTTCGGATATTGACCTGGGCATTTACTATCACCCGGAACGGCCGCTGGATCTGGGCGGGCTGGCCGAGGTGGCAAAGGCGCTGGATGATGAGCACCGCGAGGGACTGGTGACCGAGATTGGCGGCTGGGGGCCGTGGATCAACGGAGGGGGCTGGCTGCGGGTGCGGGGCACGGCGGTGGATTTTCTCTACCGTGACCTGGAGAAAGTGGAACGCCTGGCGCGCGACGCCTGCGTGGGCCGGTTTGAGATGGCCTACCAGCCGGGGCATCCGCAGGGGTTTCCAACCTTCCTGTACCTGGCCGAAGCGGCGCTGTGCCAGCCGCTGTGGGATCCCAACGGCAGCCTGGCGCGCCTCAAGGCTCTGACGCAGCCTTACCCGCCGGCGCTCAAGCGGGCGGTGATCAACACTTTCTGGTGGGAGGCTGATTTCTCGCTCAAAATTTGCCATAAGAGCATCAGCCGGGGCGATACAGCTTACGCGGCAGGCTGCTGTTTCAGAAGCGTGGTGTGTCTGATGCAGACCCTGTTTGCGGTGAATGAGACCTACTGGATGAATGAAAAAGGGGCGGTGGCGCTGGCAGCCGGCTTTGCAAAGGCGCCGGCAGGGCTGGAAGGGCAGGTGAACGCGGCTTTTGCCGCGCTGGATGGTTCGGCAGCGGGTATTGCCGCAGCGCTGGACGGCCTGCAGGTTTTGCTGGATGCCTGCGCGCCGTGGGTGGAGGCGGAAAGATAACCCGTTTTTCAAATTTTATGGCATAATTGGAGTGATCAAATCATTGATGCCAGATTCAGGGCGGACAATTGGATAAGGAATTCATTTGATGGAAAAAATATTCAAGCCTTCATTCCGAAAATTTTTGACAGTCTATTTGTTGTGTGTTCCGATTGCACTTGCGGCCACCACCATGCGTCTTTTGTCACGACGTATTACTCCTGACTGGTATGACTGGCTCATCGGTTTGGCGCCAACTCTGGTTTATTTTATTGCCCCCGATTTCTGGGGTGGAAAAGTGACCCTGACATCCTCAGCCATTGCCGGAAGGGTGATCCGAGGCAAGGGCGAGCCGATACCTTTTGAAAGTATCAATTACCGCAAGACATTTCTGAAAAGGAAAAAGCAAACAATCTTTTCAGATAACCGGATTTACAGCATGGACAATGATGTCATCACCTTGCCTGAATTTTTATTCAGTGGGGAGCAATCAGAAGAGATTTGGGCCGAATTGAGCCGGCAGCGGGAGAAGTATCGCCAGGAGCTGGCATCTAATGAGGCGGTTATTTATGCACCTCGACAGGGGGTTTCGGGCTGGTTGCTTATTCTATTTATGAGTATCATTGGCGGATTGCTGGCAGCCATCATCTTAAACTGGTGGATGAGATGGGACATCGATTCCTTTGTAATTGTTGGGCCGCTTTTGATGTGTTTCTTCATTTTTTGGGGGATATCTCGTCCTCGGCCCGGCCGCTATGCCATTGAGGTGACGCGGCTGGGGATCACTGGCTGGATGGAATCAGGGGCCGGAGAGGGTTTTCTGTTTGATCAAATTGATTACCCGAAGACCTTCCAGAAGAGATCGAAGGGATGGCTGCTGCGAACCAGCAAGATTTATAACCGGAGAGGGGATAATATCGTCTTTCCGGAATGGATGTTTACCCGTGAACAGGTTGAAAAAATCTGGGCTGTTTTGGAACGGAAAAGCCAGGATCAGAACTCAGATCGGGCTGATTGACGGAGGAGCTGTGGCGCACATGGGAAAAATATATAAACCGTCCAGGAGGATGCTTTTCAAGTTCAGTTTTGCTGTGATGATGGCCGGGCTGCTGGTTTCAGCCGGACTGGATTTATTCAGATGGCTGACAGAAGCCGCGCAGCCTTCCATCAGCCCCCTGGTGTTTGCGGTGGAGCTGGTGGTGACTTTGGTGCTCGTATTTGTGGTGGATATCGACCCTTACACCCTTCAAATCACGCCTGGGGCCATCCGGGGGATGAATGGATTCCAACGGGGTTATGAGATGCCGTTTCAGGAGATCCATTTTGAAAAGACCTTCCAAAATAAAGCGCGGGGCGGGATATTCAAAGCCAGCCGGATATACAACCTGAACGATGAAGCGATCGCCTTTCCTGAATGGATGTTTGACCGCGAAGCGGTGGATGAGATTTGGGAAATGCTGAAAACACAGCAGCAGGCGATCCGCGATCAGGGATTAACGGGCGAATGCACCATCTTCCGGCCGTCGCCCAGGCGCATCTGGAAATATATCGCCTTGTTCCTGCTTCCCTGTGGATCATGTTTTCTTGGCTTGATCTGGGTAACAAACGTCTTGAATCTGGTGGGCGAGCAGAAGCGTGTTGAATTGGCCTTGTTTGCCGCCATGTTGTTTATGGGATGGGTATTCTTTGTTTTGAAAAAATTCCTTTTTGAGAAAGGCCGCCAGATTAAATTTGCCACCTCCCCGGCTGGCAGCAGGGTGTTTTCAGACGCAGGGGAACTGTTTCCCCTGGATGCACTGGATAGGATAAATACCTACCGGCAAAACGTGCAGGGTGGGGTTTACCCGGTCAGCCGCCTGGTTGGCCTGAATGAGAAGGAGATCCGCTTTTTCGAATGGATGTATGAACCCGCCCAGGTGGCTCATATCTGGCAGAGGCTCGGCATTAATTCGAAAGAGGCCGTTTCACCTGCACCGTCACCGCTGAAAAAGACGCGGTTTTTCAAGAAAGCATCTGCATTCTGGCCGATTATGCTGTTTGGCTTCTTAAGCCTTGTTTGGATTTTGGTGGAAAATTTATATCCGGGGTATGGGGCAGGCCTGGATTTGCTGCCCTACTTGATGATCCTCTATGCGATGGGGACGCTGATCCCTCTCTATTGGATGTACAGGATGGGGTTGGATTTGGAGTAATTTTTAGGTTTTGAGAATCATGAGTCCTCTGCAAAAAGTTGTACTTTAACAACCAAACACAAGATTGAAAGCAGGTTTTGGCCTGAGCCAACCCGCCAGTCGACGCCAAAAATTATGCAAAAAAGACTCCTTTTCCGCTACGGATGAGGAAGCGGACGCG
>JAKQJC010000070.1 GCA_029561345.1 Chloroflexota bacterium
AAGTTCAGTGAACACAGCGCCTTCGCAGGCAAAGTGCTCAATTTACCAAACAGCGGTCATCCGCCGCACAGCAAACAGAAGTTTTGAGGTTTTATGCCACTTTTTACCGAATCGCATCTGATTGCACAACCGCTACGCTAATCTTCTATAAGGGAGGTCGTTTCACCGCCAGCAAAATTCGGATAATTTTGCTCTTGATTTTGCCTGGATGTTTACGTTATAATATATCTTGAACGATATAATCTTCATCGATAAATAATGCCTTAGTATGGCTGATGAAATCAATCAGCAGCATGATTTGCCCCACATGGATAAGGTCTTTTTTATGAGACCGCTTCATGAGGTATTAAGGAGGATGTGATATATGACCTATGAACAACTGAAACTGGAAAACCAGCTTTGTTTCCCTCTATATGCGGCCTCGCGCTTGATCATTCAGGAATACCAGCCTCACCTTGAAAAGCTGGGCATAACCTATCCTCAATACCTGGTGCTCATGGTTCTGTGGGAAACGGACAGCATCACCGTCAATGAAATCACCCGCCGGCTGATCCTCAATACCAACACCATCACGCCTGTCTTGAAACGCATGGAAACCCAGGGCATTCTCACCAGGCAGCGTTCGCAGGAGGATGAGCGTAAGGTCATCGTTTCCCTCACCGCCAGGGGCAGGCAGCTGCAAACGGAGGCAGCTTCCATCCCCGAAAAAATGGCAGCCGGCCTGCTTTCCGGTGAGATCAAAATGGAAGAGCTGCAAAAATTAAAAGAACAGCTCTACCTGATCATTGATCAGCTGTCCCCAAAACAAACATAGCTTCCGGCTCAGCGCCGCAAGTATTTATGACGACAGAAAGGACGAGGAACCTGTCATGAAATCAAACGATCCAAAAGCTTTCATAATTTTCCTGATGGTTGTCCTGATTGGCTTTCTGGTTGCCTGGGCCGGCAGCCAGGGCGGCAGTCTGGTGGCCGGCATTCCGGTGTTTGCCCTGCTGGTTGGCCTGATTTTTCTCATTCAATGGCTGGCTTTTATCCCGGCATTTTTGAAACAGACCGAGAAGTTTTATGACCTCACTGGCAGCCTCACCTACATTTCCATGGCCGCCCTTGCTCTACTGCTCAGCCAGGATATCGATGCCCGCTCCTTCCTCCTGGCCGCACTGGTGATGATCTGGGCGGGCCGCCTGGGTACTTTCCTGTTCCGCCGGATTCAAAAAGCCGGCCGGGATGACCGCTTTGACGAGATCAAACCTTCCTGGATCCGTTTCCTGAATGCCTGGACCATTCAGGCTCTGTGGGTCACCTTCACTGCCTCTGCGGCTCTGATCGGCATCAGCACTTCGGTTCGCAAAGATTTGGATCTATTCGCCCTGGCTGGTTTCCTGGTCTGGGTCACGGGTTTCTCCCTGGAGGTGATTGCCGACTTGCAAAAGAGCCGCTTCAATGCTGATCCGGCTAACCGGGGTAAATTCATCCAGGCGGGGCTGTGGTCCCGGTCACGCCACCCCAACTATTTTGGCGAGATCGTCCTGTGGATCGGCGTGATGATCATTTCCTTGCCAGTTTTGCAGGGCTGGCAGTGGGTGGCCCTGATTTCGCCCGTTTTTGTCACCCTGCTGATCACGCGGGTCAGCGGTGTTCCTCTGCTGGAAAAGAAATCTGATCAGAAATGGGGCGGCCAGGCCGATTATGAAGCCTATAAAAAGCGCACCCCCGTGCTGATCCTGCGTCTCAAAGGATAAGCTGCGCTTGAAAGAATTTTCCTGAATCCAGGCTGTCGGCTGTGGCATTTTTCCACCGAGTTGGGTCTGGTTTCAGAAGCACAAAAAAATGGAGGATAAAATGAAAGATTTACTGCGGCAAATCGCTGTGATTGTAACCATCCTGGCGACGCTGGTGGTCAATGGGCTGGCCAATGCCCTGCCCATCAATGGGCTCAATACCGGGCAAATTTCTGACCGTTTCCAGGTCTATTTCGTCCCGGCAGGTTACGTCTTTTCAATTTGGGGCATTATCTATCTGGGACTGATCGCCTTCGCCGTCTATCAGGCCCTCCCTGCCCAGCGCGAAAACCCACGCCTGCGGGCCACCGGCTGGTGGATTGTCCTCGGTGGGTTGGCCAACAGTGTCTGGATCTTCCTGTGGCACTATGAACAGTTCCCGCTAACCCTGGTCTTCATGCTCATCCTGTTGGCAACGCTGATCATCACCTATCTCAAACTGGGCAACGGGCAAACCGCTGTTTCTGCAGGTGAAAAATGGGCGGTTCATCTTCCCTTCAGCATCTACCTCGGGTGGATCACCGTGGCGACGGTTGCCAATGCCACCGATGTTCTCGATTATATTAAATGGAATCGCTTGGGGATCGCTCCGGAAATCTGGATGAGCATCATGCTGGCCGCGGTGCTGGTCATCGCCATCCTGATGAATTTTACCCGCCGGGATGTGGCCTATGCCGCCGTCCTGCTCTGGGCGCTGGCTGGGATCACTGTCAAACAGGCTGGTGTGCCCGCCGTGGTCATCCCCACCTGGATCACCTTCGGGTTGGTGGCTCTGACCCTGGTCATTGCATTCTTCCGGCACAAACCGGTCCTGAAAACAGGCGCTTAAACCTCAGCAGTTCCGTAAGCCCCGCCTGACCTGTCAGGGCGGCTGGATTCTTTTGCTCATCATCATCAATCGAATTGATGGTGATGAGCATCTTTTTTATGGCTGGCCAATCAGGTGCGTTTTGGGGCAATCCCTTGTCCAAAAATTCAACCTGGCACTGAGAAAATCCCTAACGCTGGTTGGCTCTCAAATGCTGTTGATGAGAAAAGCCGAAATACATCTACGCGAAATCACCTGGAATCCCGTCAAACCCTGGCCTTCCCTTACCCCCTCCGCGTCCATTCCAGACTGCGTTCCGTTGCCCACCTGATCGTCTCGGGGCGCCTGGCTTCCCTGGTGCATAAAAACTGTGGATCAGGCTGAATGCCGGCCCGCAGCAGGTCAAGCCGGTCGGCATCCCAGCAGGTTTGGATGGTGATATCAGCCTCCGTTTGCCCGTCATTGTGATCATCACAGGCCTGGCACAGCAAATCCAATTCCTCATGGGTCAGGTCCAGCAGTGCCACAAATTTGCTGCGGATGAGCTGGCTGACGCGCCGGCCGTGATCCGGATCAATCCCGTCATTCCAGCGCTGGTTATCATGGAAGAAAGCAAAATATTCCACCACCTTCTTATTGGCGCCATTTTCCTCTGCCAGGAACAGCCCGTTTTCCCTGACCCTGCACCAGTGTGAAAAACCGTGCAGGCCGTTCCAATCTATGAGATATTCATTTTTCAATCTGGCGAGCAAGTCCGGTGTGATGAGGGCTGAAACGCCGGTTATCCTGGTTGGGCAGGCGGCATTCTCAGGTGTGGTCTGGTTGAGAGAATGATGATCACAGTTTTGGGTCATAATGCTTCATCCAATAAATGTTTCCCACTATCGCGGATCTTTTTCATGACCGGAATTATATCAACTTTGCCCCAAGTAGTGAAGCGGTGAATAGGAGACTCCAGGCAGGGTGCGAAATTGAAAAATGCTGCTGGAGGTTCCTCAGATAGGCCAAAATCAACAGGCTGAAGGCAGCCGCCATGATGGCGAGGATTACCTCAGCCTGATCAATCCCCAAGAAATACCCCAGCACGCTGACTCCGGGAAGCAGGGTCAACCAGGCGGCACCAGGAAGAACAGATAATGGCCGCCTGGAGCAGCCCGGCCGAGGTCGGCGAGATGGCGGAATTTACCGATTTGGTGCGCACCTTTCTGGTCATGTCCCCGGATCCCCATGTGGATATCCAGGCTCAGCTCCAGATGACACAACGCGCCGTCTGGCTGACTACCCCAAAGGCGATCTGGGGGTTTCACCAGACTGCTGCTTTCAGGATACAGCCACCTTGCCCTGCAGCAAATCGATCTGGCAGAAAGGGCCCTTAAAGAAGCCCTGCACCTGGCGCTGCAGGCCAGCCTGTTCTTTGGCGTGGTGGAAACCACCTTCTGCCTGACTTGTTTTCGTCTTCTGCGCCTGCGCAGGGCCATCTGGCGGCAGCGGAACAGGCTTCGGAGCAGATGGACTCCCTTTGGCCGGATATCCGCTTTTTGACCCACAGCCTGCGGATTCAAGCCTCGATTCTGTCACTAATCTACCGTCAGCGTTTTGCTCAGGTTGCGCGGGAAATCCGGGTCATAGCCGCGCGCCACCGCCATGTGATAGGAGAGCAGCTGCAGGGGCAGCACAGCCAGCAGGGAAGATATTTCTGCTTCAGCTTTGGGAAGGGTGATCAGGTCGCTGGCATTGGCCCGCAGGCGGGCATCTTCCTGGCCGATGGCAATGGCACGGCCGCCGCGGCAGGTGACCTCGTTGATGCCGCTGATGATCACCGGCACATCATCCGGCCCGGTGGCAAACAGGATCGGCAAACCGGCGGTAACTGCCGAAAGCGGACCATGTTTAAATTCGGTCGAGAGCATCCCCTCACAGTGGGCATAGGTGATTTCCTTCAGCTTCAGCGCGCCTTCCAGCGCCATCGGATAGGTGGCGCCGTATCCCAGACAGTACAAATCTTGCCAGCGATTGACCGCTTCCACCAGGGCTTCCACCTGCGGCGCGGTGCTGCGGATGGTTTGTTCCATCAGCGCAGGGATCGCGTCCAGTTCGCGCACATCCCGCCCGCCCAAACGGTAAGCCAGGTACAGGAAAGTGACCACCTGGTTGGTGAAGGTTTTGGTGGCCGGAACACTGATCTCGTAACCGCAGCACAGCGGCAGCCAGCAGCTTGTGGCTTTGGTCAGGGTCGAGCCGATCACATTGGCCAGGCCAAAGCAGGTCATGCCCCGCGCTTCTGCAGATTGCAGCGCGTTCAGCACATCCTTGGTTTCACCGGACTGGCTGACAAATAAACCCACATCCTCACTGCCCACCGCAGGTAAATATTGCGGGATGAACTGCGGGGCCAGCACCGGAATGACCGCCTTGCCGACCACCTGTGCAAAGTAAACCGCGCCGGCCAGGCAGGCATGGTAACTGGTGCCGCAGCCGATGAAATAGACATGCCGGGCCGCGCGGATTTTTTCGATCACCGTCTGAACGTCGCTGCTGCCGGCCAGCATATGCATCACCTCACGCGCCACCTGCGGTTGATCGTGAATTTCTTTCAGCATGAAATGGGCAAAGCCGCCTTTTTGCACGGCTTCCATGGTTTCGACAATCTGCTCCGGCTCACGCTGTATCAGGCTGCCGTCCTTCACCGAGTGCAGTTCAACCCGGTCCGCCCACAGGGTGATGATCTCGCCATCCTGAATGCGCAGCACCTTGCGGGTCAGCGGCAGGATGGAAGGCAAATCGGAAGAAACGCAGGTGAAGCCCTCGCCGATGCCCACCACCAGGCCGGAGCCTTTCTTGATGGCGTACAGTTTGTCATCATTGATTTTGCCGATCACAAAAGCATAATCGCCCTGCAAATCAGCATGCGCGCCGCGAATGGCCTCAATAAAGTCCATTCCCCGATTGATATAGCGCTCTGTTGCATGCACGCAGGATTCGCCATCATTGTGCGAGCGTACAGTCATACCTTCGGCCAGGAACTGCTCGCGCAGTTCCACGTTGTTCACCACATTGCCGTTGTGCGCGCCGACCATATCGCCGTCCGAGTCAAGATGCGGCTGCGCATTCACCTGTGAAGGCGCCCCAAACGTCGCCCAGCGCAGCTGGGTGATGCCGCGGGAACCGCTCATTTCTGCCAGGCCGTGGCGTGCGGCCACGTCATCCACCCGGCCGGTGTCCTTGCGCAGGTCAATTTTCGCGCCAGAAATGGTCGCTGCGCCGACGGAATCATAGCCCCGGTACGTCAGCCGCCGGGCTGCTTCAATCAGAATCGGTCCAAGGTTTTGCTCTTGAGCAGTCACAATACCAAAAATGCCGCACATGTGGCCTGTCCTTTCAGAAATTGAAAATGAGGAGACTATCTCAAAGTGTAACACAGGGGGCGGCTCTGGCATCGTGACCAATATCACTGCCGCGGCGTGGAATCTGGCAGGATTATCTGATTAATCAGGGAGGCTGGTACTGGCTCAGGTTTTGTCTTGTCTCTCTGCATCATTTTTCACTCGCATGTGAATTTAGTCCTCAGGCAGTCTAATCACCGAGACGAGTGTCAGGTTCAGCGCCAGCAGTTCATTCAACAGCCCCATCAGCGCCCCCTGGTCGCAGATCGGCCCGGACGGCTGAAATGAAGATCTTGGCGGAGAGGACTGATAAGGACATCTCACCAATTATTCATTACATTAGGCGAGGAAACCTGGATCCCACGCATACTCTGAAACCGACGTTTGCGTGAAAGCTGCCTGGGAAATCAAAGCTGCGCGATGAGCAGCGCAGGCTGAGGGCGTTATTCCCAAACGCCCCGCCTCGCAATGCCCGCAAATCAGTCCCTTCCTCCGCTTCCCGTCCATCCAGAACCTGGTAAGGATAAGGACAATATCGGCTGTGTGTCCATTCCCACACATTTCCAGCCATATCCGCACAGCCGTAGGGACTATCCCCGTCCGGGCTGTATGCTCCCACAGGCGACGTTCCCCGCAGCCGGCTGTTTTTATAATTGCACATCCGGGGTTTGGCCTCCTTGTTGCCCCAGGGCCAGGTCCGCCCATCTGTACCTCGGGCTGCCTTTTCCCATTCTGCTTCTGTCGGCAGCCTCAGAACCATATCTGGAAGGATTTGCCCGCTGAACTGATTGTTCAGCCAGCAGGCGAATGCCATCGCGTCAGTCCAGCTCACATTCACCACCGGGTGATTTTCCTTGTCAAAAGGGAAGCCACCCGGTGGAGCGGCGTGGTGTGTGTCGCAAACAAAAACCTGGTATTGCGCGTTGGTCACCAGTTGCCGGCCCATCCAGAAACCCGGCAGGCTCACACTGTGTTTGGGGTTATCATCCTGGAAATACGCTTCGTCGCTGCCCATCCAGAATTCCCCCGCTGGAATCCAGGCCAAATTTATGGCTGTACCATCGATCAAATTTAGCGCCATATCCCCGGCTTGAATCATCTCTCTTACGCCCTTTTCTCTTGAGATCTGCTGCTGTCTGGTTAATTATACCGGGCATGGCCTTTCTGTTCCATCTCGTACAAACTTTTTATTGCGCTTTTTGGCATGAAATCATGATCAGGGACTGCCGCCCGGGACAATCATCACCCTCGCCGCGTGATATATTTCACTGTGTGCGCCGCTGAAAACGCCTTACAGTTGTAGTATCCTGTACGTACATGTATGGTCATATTGAGGAATGGACATGGGCATCCAAATTACCAGGAACAGCGCTGTACCGCTGCACGAACAACTGCTCAATGAAATCCGCCGCTGCATTATCAGCGGTGAGTGGGCTCCCGGCAGCCAGGTGACCTCCGAATTAACCCTGCAGGTCGAACTGGGCATCAGCCGCAGCACCATCCGCCAGGCGCTGAATGCCGCGCGGAATGAGGGTCTGGTCGAAACCGTGGCCGGGAAGGGCACCTTTGTCAGCCCCAACCCTACCCGCCAGAACACCTCGCGCCTGATCGGGTTTATTAACCCTTATGTGCGTAGCAGCTTCGATGCCATGCTGTTCCGCGGCGCTGAGAACACCCTGCGTCAGGCCGATTACCGCGTCATTTTTTCCACCTCTGATTCAAGCCTCGAAAATGAAAATCGCCAGCTGCGCCTGCTGCAGCGCGAAGGCGTGGCCGGCATCATCCTCTGGCCGGTTTCGGATGAAGTTTCCAGCCGGGCGGCAGCAGATATGATCCTCGAGAACCGCCACCTGGTCCTGCTCGACCGGCCTCTCCTCCAGGGGGAAGTTGACCTGGTCACCAGCGATAATTTCTCCGGCGGCTATGAAGCCACCCACCATCTCATCGGGCTGGGACATCAACAGATCGTCTTTCTCTGCCGCCAATATGCCCACCTGCTGCCCATCGCCGGGCGCCTGCGCGGCTACCGCCAGGCCATGCAGGATGCCGGGCTCGCCCCACTGGACCCTGTGCTCCTTCCCAATACCCAGGAAATGACCACCGAATATGCTCTGCGCAGCTACACCGAGGCCAGTGGCGAGGATATTCACCAGATTTGCGCCTACCTGGCTTCACCTGGCCGCGCCAGCGCCATCTTTGCCTCCAACGACCTGATCGCCATGCAGGTGTTGCGCGCCGCGGAACTGGCCGGCCTGCAGGTGCCCCGGGATATCTCCCTGGTGGGCTACGATGATATGGACTTTTGCAGTCACCTGGTCACCCCGCTCACCACCATCGCCCAGGATCCTTACCGGATGGGTGCTGAAGCCGCCCGTCTGCTGCTGGAACGCCTGGCTGGTGACAAAACGCCTCCTCGCCAGGTGATCCTGCCCACCCGTCTGGTGGTGCGCGCTTCCACAGCCGCCCCTGGCCAGCCGGCTGCCTGAAAGGACATCCTGAACCAATGAATCCCCTGGCACTGCCGCCTCCTTCCCCGCTCAGAAAAATCCATGTGGTGTTCAAAACTCACCTGGATGTCGGCTTCACCGACTTTGCTGCCCGGGTGGTGCGTGCCTATTTCGACCATCACATTCCCCGATCCCTGGCCCTGGCTCGCGCTCTGCGCCTGGCTGGAGGTGAATACCGCTTCATCTGGACCACCGGCTCGTGGCTGATCAGTGCTTATTTGGAACAGGCCGCAGCCGCTGAACGCGCCCAAATGGAGGCAGCCATCGCTGCCGGAGATATCGTCTGGCATGGGCTGCCCTTCACCACCCACAGCGAACTGATGGATGCCGGGTTTTTCCGCTTTGGGTTAAGTCTGTCCGCTGAGCTAGACCACCGCTTTGGCCGGCACACCCTTGCCGCCAAGCTCAGCGACGTACCCGGACAGACCATCGCCATTGTCCCGCTGATGGCCGAAGCCGGTCTGCAATTTTTGCACATCGGGGTCAATGCCGCCTCCACACCGCCCTCCACGCCCCCGGTTTTTCTCTGGCGCAACCCGCAGGGCGGCGAGTGCGTGGTGATGTACGATCACGGCTCCTACGGCGGGCTCAAGCTGGTACCCGGCCTTGATGAAGCCCTGTACTTTGCCCACACCGGCGACAACCTTGGCCCGCAGACGCCTGAAGAGATTCATTCCATTTTTGACCGGCTGCGCAGAAGCTTTCCAGGCGTTTCTGTTGAAGCCTCCACCCTGGATGCCTTTGCCTCGCAGCTGCTGTCCATCAAAGACAGCCTGACTGTCATCACCCAGGAAATTGGCGACACCTGGATCCACGGCGGCGCCAGCGACCCGGGAAAAATGAGCGCTTTTCGCACCCTGCTGCGCCTGCGGACTGCCTGGCTGGAAAGCCGCCATGTTGATCCTGCCGCTGCCGCCTTTAAAGCTTTCAGCCGCTGCCTGCTGCTGGTGCCGGAGCATACCTGGGGTCTGGATGTGAAGACCCATCTGAAAGATTCCTCAACTTATGCTCCGGCCAAATTCCGGGCTGCCCGCAGTGGTGAAGACTTTCAAAAGCTGGAGCTTTCCTGGGCTGAACAGCGTGCCTATCTCGATCAGGCAGTACAGGTTCTGGATGCTAATCTGGCCGCCGAAGCCCGCCAGGCTCTGGCGGAAGCTGCTCCTGCCCGGCCTGACCTGGCCCAATGGGGTTCCCCGGTAGACCCGGCTGGCCTTTACGAGCTGCCTCTTTTCAGGCTGCGATTTGATCCCGCCAGCGGCGCCATCGTCACACTGCAGGAGCGCCAATCAGGGCGTCACTGGGCCTCGCCGCGCCAGCCCCTGGGCAGACTGTGTTATGAGACGTTTTCCCAGGCCGATTATGACCGCTTCTACCGTCAGTACATCCGGGTCAAAAAAGTGGATGAATGGTGGGCCGTCCCCGATTTCACCAAACCTGGCATGGCCGCGGCAGGCGCACAGCACAGTCTCACCATGCCGCCGCTAACAGCGCTCTACCGCTGCTCAGATGACCGCGCGGATCATTTTCTCTGCTGCATGGAAGCCCCTCCGTCAGCCTGGCAGGAAGCCGGCTGCCCGCGCCTGTTTTATCTTCAGGTCAGTGTATCCAAAACCGCACCTGAAATCGGATTGGATTTGCATTGGTTCGAAAAACAACCCAACCGCCTGCCCGAAGCGCTCTGGTTCTCTTTTGTCCCCCCGGTTGCCCGTTCTGGCCGCTGGACTCTGTTGAAATTGGGGCAGGCCATCCCGCCAGCCAATGTCATCCAAAACGGCAGCCGCCATCTGCATGCCGTAACGCCCGGGGTGATCTATCAGGATGAGACTGCCTGTCTATCTGTGGATTCGCTGGACACCGCTCTGGTGGCTCCCGGCCAGCCTTCCCTCCTGAATTTCAACAACCGCCAGCCCAGTCAGCATCAGGGCATGCATTTTTTGCTCTACAACAATGTCTGGGGAACCAATTTTCCCATGTGGAGTGGGGCGGACGCACGCTTCCGTTTTGTTTTGCGTTTTAACAGGCAATCCGTGGATCATCTTCCACACGGTGACAACCAACAGGATCAATTCTAAAGAAAAGGAAAAAGCTCATGAACAATCCTAAGTTAAAATCCTTCAATTATGCGGTTGGCATGTTTGGCACCTCCATTCCCATCAACATGCTCAAAACCTATGCCGCTTTTTACTATGTGGACAGCCTGGGATTGACCATGCTGCAAATGTCCCTGATCCTCACGGTGTATGCCTTTGTGGATGCCCTGGATAATCCCATCTACGGCTTCCTTTCCGATCGCACCCGCAGCCGCTGGGGCCGCCGCCGTCCCTGGTTGACCATCGGCACCCCTCTGCTGGTGCTGGGCCTGATCGCCTTTTTCAGCACGCCCGCCTTTCTGGCCGGCGATTCCCTGCTGGCCTACGCCATGCTCTTCTACATATTCACCGGCACACTCGACTCGGTGATCAACGCCAACTACGGTGCCCTCTTCCCTGAGCTGTTCCGCACCGATGCCAGCCGCGCCAGCACCAATGCCCTGCGCCAGGCTTTCCAGCTTGTTGCCATGATCATCAGCATCGCCCTCACCCCGGTGGTCACCGATGCCATCGGCTTCCAGTTGACCGCCATCATCTACGGCATTCTGGGCGGCGTGGTGATCCTCTATATGACCTTCACCTCGCAGGAGACGCACGTGCATGATGAGGAAACCAAACCTGAACTTTGGGACAGCATTAAAAGCCTGCTGGTGAACCCCAAGTTCTGGGTGGCTGGTTTTGCCAATGCCTTTTACAGCGCTGCCATGTCGCTGGTGCTGGTGGCCCTGCCCTTCTTCGTGAAATATAAGCTGCAAATCCCCAACAGCCAGTCCACCATTCTCTTTGCCTCCGTGCTGATCATCGCCATCGTCGGTGTGGCCATCTGGGCCTGGCTGGTCAAAAAGTTTGGCATGATGCCTGTATGGCGCGCCGCCCTCGCCTTCCTTGCTGTAGCCTTCGTGCCGCTCTATTTTGCCAATTCTCTCCCCACCGCCATCGTCGGCTGCGTCCTGGTGGGCCTCGGCTTTGCCGGCGCCATCACCACCATGGACCTGGTCGGTGCAAAAATCATGGACGAAGATACCCAGAAGCATAATGTGCGCCGCGAAGGGATCATCTCCAGCGCCATGGGCTTCATGAACCGCCTCAATGGATTAATCACCGGCCAGGCCTTTGCCCTGGTCTTTCGTATCTACGGCTTTGAGAGCGGCGATAAACCTGGCCCGGCGCCTGATCAGGCAGCCAGCTTCCTGATGGCCATTTCGCCATTTGTCCTGATGCTGATCAGTTTCACCTTCTCTTTCTTCATCAGTTTTAAAAACCGCCAGCCAGCCGCCAGTGAGGCGCTGCCAAAGGAGTAATATGGCTCTCATCCGTCTCGATCACGTTCCTGAAACCACAAAAGTGAACCAGGCGCTGAATATCATCCTGCCTGATCCTGGAAAGATGAACGGCGTTCCGGTGCGGGAGCGCAAGGTGCTGTACTTGCTGCACGGCCTGAGCGATGACGCCAGCGCCTGGCAGCGGTACACCACCATAGAAACCCTTGCCAGTACCTATGGTCTGGTGGTGGTGATGCCTTCAGCAGGCCGCAGCTTTTACGCCGATCAGCCCAACGGCCAGCTGTATTTCACCTACCTCATGGAAGAGCTGCCGCGCTATCTTTCGCAGGTGTTTGGCCTGGAACACCGGCGCGAAAGCACCCTCATTACTGGCAATTCCATGGGCGGTTATGGGGCCTTCAAAGCAGCCTTGAATTACCCTGAACGCTTCTGCGCTGCTGCCAGTTTTTCAGGCTTTCTCTCCCTGAAGTTTTTAACCATCTATCCGGACGATCCGCGCATGCAGGAATTTACCAGCGTCTTCGGCGACCTGAGCCGGCTGTCCGCCAGCGAACATGACCCGGAAACCTGGTTGCAGAAGGCAGCCTGCCATCCCACTGCGCTGCCCCGCCTGTTTCAATCCTGCGGGCGGCAGGAAGATCTCTATCCCCTGAACCAGCTCTTTTATGCTCAGGCGTCCGGACTGGGCCTCAGCCTGGAGTATCACGAGGAAGATGGGCGCCATGAATGGCTCTTCTGGGATGCGCAGCTGCGGCGTTTCCTCGTTGAAGTTCTTTCCTGAACCGCGGAGGATCGTATGGCCATCACACAAAATCTGGAAATTTTGATCACGCCTGAACAACAGGGCAGCTACTTCACCCTGCCCTTCACCATGCCGCCAGACATGGAAACCTTCACCCTGGCTTACCATTATGAACGGCATCGTCTGAGTCCGGATCCCCTGTCCGGTTTCTGCGCCCGCCATGAGGTGAATATCATTGATCTGGGGCTGATCGCCCCGGATGGGTCCCAGGTGGGGGCTTCCGGTTCAGATAAGACCTGTTTCACCCTCAGCGCCACGTCTGCCACCCCCGGCTACCGGCCCGGCCCGCTCACCCCCGGCACATGGCAGATCATTGTCGGCGCCTATAAAGTAGTCCCGGAAGGGGTAAAGGTGAGCTATGAGCTGGGCTTCATCCCAAAACAACGCCGCCTGTTCAAAGGCGATCTGCACACCCACACGGTCGCTTCAGACGGCGTGCTGACGGCTGGCGAACTGGGCTGGCATGCCCTGCGCCACGACCTGGATTTTGTCGCCATCACCGACCATAATCAGCTTGTCAGCGCCGCCTCCCTGCCTGCCATCCCGGGTTTCACCTTCATCCCCGGCGTGGAATGGACCCACTATAACGGTCACGTCAATTTTCTGGGCGTGGATGAACCTTACAGCACACCTTTTATTTCCAATACCCTGGAAGAGGTGGTCACCCGTTTTCAAACCGCCCGCAGCCGCGGCGCCCTGACCGTCGTCAACCATCCTCAGGATGAATCCTGCGGTTTTCAATACGATCTGAATATTCTGCCTTTTGATTGCCTGGAAATCTGGAATGGCCCGATGCGCGAAGCCAACCTGCGCGCAGTGGGTCTGTGGCAGAGCCTGCTGGCTGCCGGTAAAAAAATCCCAGCTGTCGGCGGCAGTGATTATCATCGCGACAATCCTTTCCAGATTCTCGGCGGGCCCACCATGGGTGTTTATGCTCTCTCAGCCAGCCCGGCGGATATCCTTGCCGCGGTCAAGGCAGGGCATGCCTTCATCACCTTCTTCCCCGGCGGCCCCACTCTGGCGCTGACCTGCGGTGAGGCCCTCATGGGCGATTCTCTTCCCTGGCAGGCCGGGCTGCAGGTCCGGGTTGCCGCGGAAGGCCTAATGCGCGGCGACGTGCTGCGCCTGGTCAGCGCTCAGGGCAGCACAGTGCTGCTTCAGGCTCCGGAAAACGGAAACTTTGAAAACACTTATGACGTGCCCGGCCCCGGTTTTTTCCGCGTGGAAATTCTGCGCGCCTTTCTGCCCGGACTGCCCCTCCTGCCAGCCCTGATCTCTAATCCCATCTTTTTTGACGAGCCACAGCTACGCGCGTTTTAGAGATGATTGGGCATCCAGAATCAACGGATGCCCTTTTTTTCTACCCATGATCAAAATTGTGACCAAACAGGCGCGGCATCACTTGTTGTGATCGCTCAATCCCTTCCTTAAGGAATGGTTCTACGCCAACGAATTGTTCCATAAATGTGAGACTTTTCTCCCAGAAAATGTGGTATTTCTGGCGGGTAAAGGCGATGTCCTGCTTCGACCAGCCAGCCAGCTCCAGCATTTGAAAGTGCGCTTCGGGATTCCCTCTCATAAACACATAATTCCGGATAATTTCCCACTGCCGGACAAACATCTTACCCGGCACATGGGTAAACACATCCGGGATGGTGATCTGTGCCAGCAGGGTATCAAGTGCAATGGCATCCATAAGTTCGTCTTTGCTCAGGAAATCAAAAGCCGTCAGACCGACATCTCCTGGCACAGGGAAATCCGTCCAGGATTGAATGCCCAATTTTTTGAATAAAAGCGCGCCCTGCTTCTTCCAGCATTCATCCACAGCCAAATGACATAAATAGCCCGCGGCAAAGCTGCGTCCCGATGGCTTTAATTCCTTCCAGGGAGCACATAATAACATGTCGAGATGATTCAGAAAATAAACGCAGCTTTGAAGATAGGCGCTTTCCCCATCCTCCTCCACCCTTCCCACAAAATGTGTGACCCTCCGGTCAATCGGATTGAAAGCATGCACATCCACCAGCATGCACCCGGCCAGGAAGGCTCCCTGCACTTCCACTGAAGCGTCAGGATAATATTGCTGTAATATTTTTTCTCCCACCACAAGGTGGGTCACTGATGCTGCCATGAGGTATGATGTCCCTTTTATCGATTATTCTACGGACCCTTCCCCCTCGCACTGGTGATGGCGCCCGACCCTCCAGCAGACCCGGTAGAGTTTGTTGATGATGTAAGGCTAGAAAAAGAGAGCGGAGGTCCTCTTCGCCCTCTTTTAACTCTTTTCGATTAACCTATGATGGTGTTTGTGCGTCAAACCATTTGGACAGGCGGTTACTGGCGTAAGGCGGCTGGTCCACGTAATGAGAGACATCGTTGAACAGCATCAAACGCGCCCGAACCGGGTCTTTAAAATCGACGATATTTAGGCAGGCCGGCGATTGATCCAACCGGTCGCGGTAGCCCCGCGCATCAAACCCCAGCAGGCTGCTCAGAATCAGGCGGATGGTGGCTTTATGCGAAACCACTGCCACCGTCTGATTGGCATGCCGGGTCACAATCTCGCGGATGACGGGCAGGGCGCGCGCCATCACCATCAGGCCCGATTCACCCCCCTGGGGGGAAAAGGTGAAGGGATCTTCCTGCCAATCCGCATACTCCTCAGGAAACTGCGTCTCCACTTCTGACCGCCGCATGGTTTCCCACCGCCCGTGGTGAATCTCGCGCAACCCATCGCGGAATTCCGGCTTCATTCTAAAGGGTTCCGCCACAATTGAAGCGGTTTCCACCGTCCGCCGCATCGGGCTGCAATAAAAAGCAACAATCGGGTCGTCAGCCAGGCGTTTGGCCAGGCACCCTGCCTGCCAGCGGCCTTCATCGGATAAATCAACATCCGTTCCGCCCGAAAAGCGGTCTTCAGAACTCAGGCTTGTGGCGCCATGCCGGATAAGATAAACGCGAGTGGTCATTTTATGCTCCTAAGTAGCTTGATTCGAAAAAACATTGGGTTTATATAACAGCATCTGGAAAGAAGAAGTGGAATGGAGGCTCGCGGTTATTCGTAATAACCAGCCTGTGGTATCTTTTCTTTAGTGTAAGTATACCAGAACTTCACCCGCCTTTTGGTGAAACTAAAGTATAATGAACAGGAGATAAATTTTCCCTTTTAAAGCATTTTTGCCATGGATTCTTCTGATCAAGATAAACCATCCATTTTCCATGACAGTTATATATCCACAACGCGGTTGGGGACCCTTTTTGGAACAGCCATAGAAACCGGCTTCCTGTTGATCTACTGGCTTTCAGGGTATCCGACCCCTGTTCTGGTCATGCTGATTGCATCCATCCTGATCAGCCTGGCAGGGTTAATCATTGTCCGGGTGTCCCTTCATTACTGGCTGGCCGCGCATCTAACCATCCTGGGCTTGTATATCGCCCTGATCGGGCCGGGTTTATATACCGGCGGCATTGATTCCTCTTCGATGATCTGGTTAGTGTTTGTTCCGGGAACCGCCGCCATTATGGCCGGCGCGAAAAATAGCCTGTTTTGGGCGGTTATCAGCGCCGCCACCCTGGTCTGCATCTTCATCCTCAACCGCGTGTTGAATATCGATCTGACTCTCCGCCCCACTCAGAGCATCGACCGGTTCACAGACTTGCTGGTTGTTCTGGTGACCATCACCTTGATGACGCTACTAAATGAAGATTTGAAGAAAAAGATGGTCATCCAGCTGGAAAGAACGCAAAAGAAACTGGAGTTCCTTTCCACCATGGATCCGCTCACCAACATTTACAACCGAAGATATTTTTTCGACCGGGCCCAGGTGGAGCTTGATTTGTCTCAAAGCAGCCACGGCCAGGTGGCCATCCTCCTCCTGGATATTGACCATTTTAAACGCATTAACGACACCTATGGTCATTTTATTGGGGATCAGGTCTTATGCGGTACGGTTGCTCTCTGCGGCGCCTCATTGAGAAAAGCCGATATCCTCTCACGGTTTGGGGGAGAAGAGTTTATCATCCTTCTGCCGCAGACCAACGCCCCGGAGGCGATGCTGATTGCAGACCGCCTTCGCGGCATGATTGATACCACTCCGATTAAAACGGACTCCGGCCCCTTGCAAATCACGGTCAGTATCGGCATGACCGTTTCGAGTATTTATATCCCTGATTCGCTGCGTGAACTGATCCGCCAGGCAGATACAGCTCTGTATCTCGCCAAGAACAACGGCCGCAACCAGGTGGTTCGCTGGGCTCCGAATCTGTATCTGACAGAAACCGCGGTCAGGGCAGAGCGGGATAAAGAATAACCCCCAAAAATCCGCTAATAACCAATCGGGAACCAATTATCCATAGGAGGGAAAGCATTTATGTGTGTTAACGGAAAGCGAACAAAATGGAATCAAGGCTTGGTCTGATCAGCAAAAATCTGGCTCATCAATTAAGCCACACTGATGAGAAAACGCTTCGGAATCTGACCTGGGCCACCGGCAAGGCAGCCTTAACCTATACGAAAATCCGGAATTCACTGGTCGAACGTTTCCTGGATGCCGCTGAAGGACGATGTCCAGCCGATTTGCCGTCATTTCGGCAGGAGCTTTTAAATTATGTGGAAGAATTGGATGCCCTCCAGTGGAATTTGAGGGAGGATGTCGATCAGGGAAAAATCGCCGTGTCTGATTATTTGCAGGCCTTTGCCGATGCCCGGGTATTTAATGCCCTGTATTTCGCTTTGGACCCCGATCCGCATATTGCTGCGGCTGAGTCGATCTACGAAACGGTCACAGCTTCAAACGATTTGCCCGCCCTTGAAGAACTGGTTAGAAAAATTATTGGATAAATGTTCAGGAATCGGATCGAACCAACATGCTGATTTTTTTCAGGATCATCAAATCAATACCTTCGCCAATTACGAACTTGAAACCGGGTGAATAGCGCCCAAACAGGCCATTTTCTGGAAAATCTCGGCTAATAAATTATCATCAGGTTTTTGCGGAAGCATTTTTATTGCTTCGCAAGCATATCGGTAGCCGC
>JAKQJC010000009.1 GCA_029561345.1 Chloroflexota bacterium
CAGGTGTTTGTCTCCCACTACCGTTCACAGGTTGAAGCTGCCCAGATCTACAATCACACGGATGAATTCAAGCAGGATATGAAACTGCGCCCTACCGTGGAACGCGTGATTTTTGAACTCACCCATTACAATGGCGCCCGCCGCTGCCGCCGGATTGGTTTGAACAATGCGGACTGGCAGGCAAAGATGTGTGCAGTCGCTTACAATTTGAAATTGTGGATGCGTCTGACAATGAAAAAACAAAAACAGACAGGACCATCCGTGGGATGACTCTGCCTGTTGGTGGAAAAAATGCCTTTATCATGCCCGTTTTGGCCGCTTTTTGATCATTTCGGAGGTGTTTGGGTCCTTCTGCCGCCTATTTCGGGCCGGGTAGGACGATAGAAACCTGAAAGTGACGTAAAAAAAACCTGCTATCCCTTCCTGGAGGCAGGTTTTCTTGAATTATGCAACACCCTCCATATGACAGTGAAATTAGGATCAGCTCGATCCTAAATACCTTGATGAAGACCTGCGGTCCTGGCCAATTTGATACTCTTCTCAGGTTTGGCGACGATATGACAGAAGACCTGGATTGATCCCGCACGTTACAGACAGAAAAACAAGCAGTTCACTTGACCCCTTTTCTGCTGTGTCTGAGCAAAAAAAATAATAGATACAGGATCTGGAAACCCTGTATCTTTTTATTGAAATGAGAGCAATTCTGCTGCTGGATTGGATTTGGTTTTGATGGGAATTCATGCATTCATTTCCTGTTTTGCTACTTGACTTTTTGTTTGAATGAGCTATAATAACATGTAGTGAAACATAAATATATGTTTTATTAGACACCATGAAACCACCTGACCATCCCATCACCCGCACCCTTGACCTTATGGCCGATGACCGCAGCCTGCAAAAGCTGGAAGCGGTCACCAAAGCCCTGGGCTCTGAGACTCGCATTGAAATATTGCGGTTCCTGAGCGCCCACACCAGCACTGTGCTGGAGATTGCCGAAGCCCTGGGCCTTCCCCAATCCACCGCCACCCTGCACATCTCCATCCTCGAAAAAGCCGGCCTCATCGAAACCAACCTGCGGCCCGCCACCCGCGGCCTGCAGAAGGTTTGCGCGCGCGTTTATGACCGCATTGTCATCCAGCTTCCGGCTGAATTTGAACCGGAAGACACCATGGTGGAAGTATCCATGCCCTTGGGCGCCTACACCCAGACCAGCCTGGTGCCCACCTGCGGCCTGGCCGGCGAGGTTGGCATCATTGGGCATCTTGACGATCCCTCGGCGTTTTACGAGCCGGATCGCATTTATGCCCAGCTCCTGTGGTTCCGGCGCGGCTTCATCGAATATCGTTTCCCCAATCACCTGCCGGCCGGGGTCATCCTGAATGATATTGAGGTCAGCTTCGAAGTCTGTTCTGAGGCCCCCCTGCATCACGATAACTGGCCTTCGGATATCACCGTCTGGATTGGCGGGGTGGAAATTGGCACCTGGACCAGCCCGGCAGATTTTGGCGGCGAACGCGGCGCGCTCACCCCGGCCTGGTGGGACAGCCAGAATTCACAGTACGGCCTGCTCAAGGTCTGGAAAGTGACCCACAGCGGCAGTTTTGTCGATGGTGTCCAGGTTTCAGGCGTCACCCTGAAGGATTTGCCGCAAAAACCTGGTGAGCCGATCCCCGTGCGCATCGGCATCCGGGATGATGCCCAGAACATCGGCGGGATCAATTTGTTCGGCAGCAAATTTGGCAATTATCCGCAGGATATTGTCTTGCGTCAGCGCTACCAGCGCGGACCTAAAAACCAGATTTAAACAGCAAGTGCAATGCGCTTCATGTCGTGGCTGACCCGGCGCACTGCACTCGCGAGAGGAGGTTAATCCACTCAATTCCAGTTTACCATATTTTTCCCCGATTGATACAAGCGATCTTCATATCCTTTTCCTTTTGCCTGGCAAAAGGGATCTGTCAGTGTCTGTCTCAATTCAACCAGAGAAAAGCAGGAGAAAAATGAAAAGTTTTGCCCGTATCGTTTTGCCCGTTTTGATTATTCTGAGCATGGTGCTCTCCGCCTGCACCACGCCCACCGCCGCGCCCACCCAGGCAGCTGCCCCGACCGCGGTTAAAGCCGCTGAAGCCACCAAGGCGCCCGTTCCCACGGAAGTTCCGGCCGTTGTCGAGCCGACCCAGGCTCCCGCTGGAGATACCTGCGGGAATGTTGAACTGCAATACTGGAATCCTTTCACTGGCCCTGACGGCCCCTTCATGGGCAAAATGGTGGAAGAATTCAACGCCTCGCACCCCACCATTAAAGTTACCATGACCAGCCAGGGTGAATATTATACCCAGCTGGCCACCGCCGCCGCAGCAGATACCCTGCCCGATGTGGCCATCGTCCATGCGGATCAGGTCCCCACCCAGGCCTTCCGCAATGTGCTGCGCCCCATCGACGACCTGGTGGTCGAAATGGGCATCACCGGCGCCGATTACCCCGCCGGTGTATGGAATGCCGGCGAAGTGGCGGGGCACCGCTACAGCATCCCGCTGGATATCCACCCTATGACCGCCTTCTACAATGCAGATCTCTTCAAGGCCGCCGGCTTTGAAGCCGCCCCCAAAACAGCCGATGAATTCAATGCTGTTGCTCTGGCCATCACGGCTGGCGACAACAAGGGTTTCGACATTACCGGCGGTTTTCCCGTCCAGCAGATCTTCCAGCAGATGCTGCACCAGTTTGGCGGTTCTGAATTCAACGCCGAAGGCACCGAAGCCACCTGGAACAGCGAAGCCGGCGTGAAAGCCCTGCAGTGGATGAAGGATGTGCAGACCAAATACTCGGAACCCAACCTGGAAGTGGATGCTGAACTGAATGCCTTCAAAACCGGTTCGGTCGGTATGGTCTGGAACGGCATCTGGCAGACCACCAATGTCACCGGCGACGGTGTGGAATTTGACGGACGCGCCACCGCCGTGCCGCAAATCGGCCCGCAGATGGCCGTCTGGGCTGGCTCGCACCAGTTCACCCTGCCTGTGCATAAAACCATTGATCCCTGCAAGGATAAAGCTGCCGCCATTTTCATCAAGTACATGGTCGAAAACTCGGTCACCTGGGCCAAAGCCGGCCAGATTCCTGCCTCTGCCGCGGTACGCAAGAGCGCTGAATTCCTGGCGATTGAACCCCAGGCCTCCATTGCCCCCTCTGTTGAATATGCTTTCTTCCCGCCCTCCGTCCCCGGCATCACGGATGCCTACGGTCCGCTGGGTGAAGCAGTCGGTGCGGTGATGAACGGCACGGCCACGGATATCAAGGCTGCGCTCGATGACGCCGCCAAGCGCGCCAATGAAATTCTGGCGCAGAACAAGACCACCTACGGCTCCGCGCCGAAGGCGCCCTAAACATCATCTCTCTCTCCTGAGGGCGAGCGGGACAAGCCCGCTCGCCCTCCCCCAAAAACCCCCTGCATGGAAAGGCTGGTAGGTATGACCGCAGCAGTCACTCGAAAACATCGCTTTTCTCTCACCCCCTATCTTTTTATCCTGCCGCATCTGATCTTTTTTGCTGTCTTCATCGGTTATCCTTTTTTCAGCGGCCTGTATATCAGCTTTTTTCAATATGACGTGCTGCGCCCCGAAGCCACCGTGTTCGTGGGCCTGCAGAACTATCTCGATCTGTTTAAAGCTGGCAGCGTGAAGTTCATTGAGTTTTGGAACTCCATGCAGGTGACGTTGACCTTTGTCATTTTCAGCGTCCCCTTCCTGGTGGTGATACCGCTGGTGCTGGCCGTGCTGCTCAACATCAAGGTTCCAGGCCGCAATTTTTTCCGCGCCGTCTATTTTGCTCCCTGGGTGCTTTCCTGCGCTGTTATTTCCTTGATCTGGTGGTGGATTTTCCAGAGTCAGGGTGGTTTGCTCAACTATTACCTGAAAATGTTGGGATTGGAAACGCCGCGCTGGCTTTCGACCATGCCTTATGCGATGATTTCCATCATCATTGCCACCGTCTGGTGGACGATGGGATACAACATGATCATTTTTCTGGCTGCGCTGCAGGACATTCCCACAGATCTGTATGAGGCCGCAGAAATGGACGGCGCAGGCAGCTGGGCACGTTTTGTCCACGTGACCCTGCCCCTGCTGCGCCCGGTGCTGGTGTTCATCGTCATTACCACCATCATCGCCTCTTTCAACCTGCTTGGCCAGCCCATGATGATGACCCGCGGCGCACCGGCCCAGCCCACTGGCGGCGGAGCCACCGAGCCGGTGATGCTGCGCATTTTCACCGAAGGCTTTGTGCGTCCCTTCCAGGGCAGTGCCGCAGCCATGTCGGTGGTGGTGGCCACCATCATGGTCATCTTCTCTTTCGCCAATTTTCGCATCTTTCGCCAGCGCGACTGATCATCAGGAGGCTTCCATGACCGCGACTCTCACCCCGAAAGAAAATCACAGCCCGCTGCTGGGCTACCGCGCCGAGAAACTGCTCAAACGCATTGCCCTCTATACCACCCTGAGTATCGTCACCCTGATCATCGTCATCCCGCTGATCTGGATGTTTTCCACCTCCTTCAAGCTCAAATCGCAGCTTTTCACGAAGGATATTTACTGGATCCCCAAGGAAATCACCTTAGAGAACTACACCAAGATCCTGAACAACCCATCCACGCCCATCGGGCAGTGGTTCATGAACAGCCTCTTTGTGGCCTCAGTGACCACCGTGCTGAAACTGGTCATCGACTCCCTCGCCGGATATGCCTATGCTCGCATGGAATTTCCCGGCCGCAAGCAGATCTTTGGCCTGCTGCTGGCCACGCTGTTCTTACCCGGAGTGATGTTCCTGGTGCCCAATTTTGTTACGGTGACCAGGCTGGGCATGCTGAACAACTTCAGCGGGGTGATCATCCCTGCCCTGGCCAGTGTGTTTGGCGTCTATTTTATGCGCCAGTTCTTTGAGAGCCTGCCCAAGGAGCTGGAAGAAGCTGCCCAGATTGACGGAGCCAACCGCCTGCAGATTTTCCTGCAGATTGCCGTCCCGCTGGCCAAACCGGCCCTGGCCACCCTGGCGGTGATTGAATTCCTGGGTTCCTGGAATGATTTCCTCTGGGCGCTGCTGGTGCTGAAAGACCGCGCCGTGCAGACTCTGCAGCCAGGCCTGCGCACCCTGCAGGGGGCCTACACCTCGGAATACGGTCTGATGATGGCCGGCGCGGTGATTGTGGCCCTGCCCGTGCTGATCCTCTATATTTTCCTGCAGCGCTATATTGTCCAGAGCGTGGCCACCACGGGGTTAAAAGGATGAAAAAATTTGGATGGGTAGGTCTCCTTTCTTTGGGTCTTGGGGTTCTCCTGGCTGCCTGCCTTCAGCCAGCTCAGGAAAGCCCGACTCAAGCTTCATCTACTGCAGTTCCTGTGGCAACAAATACCCCGCCGCCTGCGGCTCTTTTTCAGAACCCGGTGCTGAAGGAGAATTTTGCCGATCCCTTTATCCTGCAGGAAGGCAGCACCTTCTATGTCTATGCCACCAACAGCGCCAGCAAAAACATTTCTCTGGCCCGTTCCACAGACCTGGTGACATGGGAAGTGCTGGGCGACGCCATGCCGGCCCTGCCCAAATGGGCCAAACTCACGGGTGGGTTGGTGTGGGCGCCGGAAGTGATCAAAATTGGCGAGACCTATGTCATGTATTACACCGCCCGCGATAAACAGTCGAATAAGCAGTGCGTGGGCGCGGCCACCAGCAGTCAACCCGAAGGCAAATTCAAGGACACCCGCAGCGAACCTCTGGTCTGCCAGACTGACCGCGGCGGCACCATTGATGCCAGCCCTTTCCTGGATGATGACGGTACGCTCTACCTGCTCTATAAAAATGACGGGAACTGCTGCAGCATGCCCACCCATATTTACGCCCAAAAGCTCTCTCCCGACGGCCTCAGCCTGACCGGCGAAGCAGTCCAGCTGGTGCGTAATGATCAGCAGTGGGAGGGGGATGTGATTGAAGCCCCGACCCTGTTTAAACACGAAGGCAAGTATTACCTGTTCTTTTCAGCCAACAGCTATGCCGGTGTTCCTTATGCGGTAGGCTATGCCCGCTGTGAGTCACCCCTGGGCCCCTGTCAGGACGCGCCGGAAAATCCCATTCTGGCCAGCCGGCTGGAGGATAAAAACGCCCTGGTCATCGGGCCGGGACATCAAGCTTTGCTGCAGGTGGGAAACCAGACCTGGATGTTTTACCATGCCTGGGAAGTGGTTTCTGGCAGTCGGCGGGGTGACCGCCGCCTGATGTGGCTGGACCGGGTTAACTGGGTGGATGGCCGGCCGGTGGTGGCAGGCCCGACCCTCGACCCGCAGCCTGTGCCGCAATTACCCTGACCACAGCCCGTCTTATGTGTGAACACCGCGCCGGCTCGCGGTGTGCTTCAATGCATCTTAATCGAGGAGCCGCCTGGCCTGCTCGAAACTTATTGTAAAGGAGTATCCTTTGACCCAACGCATACATCTCTCCCTGGATGGTCAATGGCTTTTTTGTCCATCCGAAACCTTTTCCTCGGACACCTGTGTTCCCATGGTTGTCCCGGCGCCCTGGCAGGCCGATGCGCGTTTTCGCAGTTTTACCGGTCCGGCCTGCTACCGGCGCGAATTGCATCTTGATGAGGCCTGGTTTGCAAAGGATAAGCGCATCATCCTGGGCTTTGGCGCGGTCGATTATTTTGCCGAAGTCTGGCTGAACGATATCCGCCTGGGGGCTCACGAAGGCGGCTACCTGCCCTTTGAATTGGATTTATCGGCCGCGGCCCACCCTGGCTGCAACCTTCTCACCGTGCGGGTCAGCGATCCACCGGAGGTCTTTGCTGAAATTCCTCACGGCAAGCAGTCGTGGTACGGCATGCTCTCGGGTATCTGGCAGCCGGTATGGATTGAATTGCGCCCTGCGGTTCACATTCAGAGTGTCAGGATCACCCCGCATGGAGAAGAAGTGCACATTGAGACCGCACTCAGCGGCCCCCTGCAGGCGGAACTGCGGGCTGAAATTCTGGCTCCCGATGGGCGGCAGGCGGCACAGGGCGAAAGCGTGAATCCGGTTTTCAACCTGAAGGTGCCGCAGCCTCAGGCCTGGTCGCCGGACGCGCCGCGCCTTTACACCCTGAGGCTCTCGGCAGGGGATGATGAAGTGGTTGAGACTTTTGGATTCCGCACCATTGAGGCCCGCGATGGCCGGCTCTGGCTCAACGGCCAGCCTTTCTATATGCGCGCTGCACTGGATCAGGATTATTACCCTGACCTCATCTGCACCCCGCCCTCACAGGAATATATTGAACAGGAATTCCGTCTGGCAAAAGACATGGGGTTGAACTGCCTGCGCGTGCATATCAAGGTGGCAGATCCCCGTTACTATGCTGCCGCAGATAAAGTAGGCCTGCTGATCTGGACAGAGCTGCCCAACCATGCTCTGCTCAGTCCCGATTCAAGCCGCCGGGCGCGTGAAACCCTGGCCGGCATGATTGCCCGCGATTGGAATCACCCCTCGATCGGCATCTGGACGATCATCAATGAGGCCTGGGGGGTGGATGTGAGCAACCCTGACCACCGCGCCTGGATGGCCGAGACCTATGACTGGGTCAAAAACCTGGACCCCACCCGGCTTGTGGCTGGAAACTCGCCCTGCTGGAGCAATTTCAATGTTGCCAGCGACCTGGATGACTTTCACATGTATTTTGCCATGCCCGATCACCACGAGCAGTGGCGGAGCTGGGTGGCGGAGTATGCCCGCCGCCCCTGGTGGACCTTTGCGTGTGATTACAGCAGCGCGGCTGCCTGGCGGGAATACACCCGCGCTCCCTGGCAGACGGCTCCGCGCCAGCTGGCAGCAGAAGCACGTCGGCGCGGCGATGAGCCGCTGCTGGTTTCAGAGTTTGGCAACTGGGGTCTGCCAGAACTGGGCAAGCTGCGGGAAGGTTATAAAGGTGACCCCTGGTGGTTTGAAGACGGCCTGGATTGGGGAGATGGGGTGGTTTACCCCCACGGCATGGAAATCCGTTATCAACTGTTTGGCTTTGAACGGGTTTTTGGCAGCCTGGATGCGCTCTGCCAGGCCAGCCAGCGCCTGCAATTCCAGGCGCTGAAGTATGAAATTGAGCAAATGCGCCGTCACGACAGCATCCAGGGCTATGTAATCACCGAACTGACAGATGTGCACTGGGAATGCAACGGTCTGTTGGATATGCTGCGCAATCCCAAGGCAGGCCATGCCGGCCTGGCCTGGTTGAATGCGCCTGATCTGCTCATCCCGCTGTGGGAGCGCCTGTCCATCCGCAGCGGTGAAACCATCAACCTGCCCCTGCTGCTGTCGCACACTGCGCCGGAGCCGCTTTCCGGGACTGTGCTGGAATGGACGCTCAGCCTGGGCGCAGAAACGTTCCTCAAGGGTGAGATGCCGTTGCAGACCCTGGATCAGGACGGGGTGACTGCACTGCCGGAACTGACCTTCACAGTTCCAGCTGTTTCTGCGCCTGCGCGCGCCTGCCTGCGCCTCAGCCTGCTTTCTCAGGGGCAAAAACGAGCCTATAATGAGGTGGAATGGCTTCTCTTCCCCGCGGAGATGGGCAGCCTGCCGCTGGCTGGCAAAAGCATCTATGCCGATGCAGACCTGGCCGGGACGCTGGTGCAGCGCGGCGCAACCCTGGTGAAGCACCTGCCAGAGGCCGACCTGGCCGTGGTTGGGCAGCTGGATGATAACTGCCGTGAATACATTCTGCGCGGTGGGCGGGTGTTGTGGCTGGCGGAAAAGGATGATGCTTTGCAGACGGTTTTGCCCGGAGTAGGGCTCAGCCCGCGGGCCGGTTCGCCCTGGCAGGGCGACTGGGCTTCCAGCTTCGGCTGGCACTGCCTGCCTGACCTGCCCACCGGTGGGCTGGTGGATTTTTCTTTTGCCGGCCTGACCCCTGAGCATGTTCTGCCAGGGATGCCGCCGCGCGATTTTATTCGGGATGTGTTTGCCGGCCTTTTTACCGGCTGGCTGCACCGCCCCATTCCTACCATTGCCCGCCGGCGGATTGGCCGCGGACAGCTGCTGGGCTGCACCTTCCGCATTGGCGCCAGCCTGACGGATAATCCCATGGCCGGGGCCATTTTTGACCGGCTGCTGGGACTTTTGAACCGGTAACCGGTTTAAGAGCAGGAGAAAACTTATGCCATTCATCAGTCACAACCCGCTTCCCATCCGCCAGATTGGCGATCCTTTTGTGCTGCGCGCGCCAGATGGACTTTATTACTGCTATGCCACCTCGGACCCACAGGGTTTTAAGGCCTGGTCATCGGCTGATTTGCAGAAATGGACGGATCTGGGCCTGGTGTACCGCCGTCCCGCAGATGCCTGGGGAGAAGCGGACTTCTGGGCGCCGGAGGTGGTGCTGCATAAGGGCCGGTACCTCATGCATTACAGCGCCCGCTGGGGCGAGAACCACAGTCTGCGCATAGGTGTAGCCATTTCAGCGAAGCCGTCTGGCCCTTTTGTGGATGTTTTTAATCGCCCCTTGTTTGATGCCGGCTATGCCGCCATTGACGGACATGTGCTGCGTGATGATGACGGGCATTGTTATCTGTATTATTCCCGTGATTGCAGTGAAAATATCGTGGCAGGGCGTCATGAAAGCCACCTGTATGTGGTAGAGCTGACCCCGGACCTGCTCTCCCTGAAGGGTTCGCCAGTGTGGGTGGCGGCGCCCGAACAGGCCTGGGAACTGCGTTCAGGCGATGAATGGCGCTGGAATGAAGGGCCCTTCGTGTTGAAACATGCCGGCCGTTATGTGTTGATGTATTCTGCCAATTGCTACGCCAGCCGTGATTATGGGGTGGGGGTGGCACTGGCTGAGTCGCCGTTCGGACCGTTCATCAAGGCGGAATACAACCCAGTGTTGACCTCGCCCAGCCCGGAGATTTCCGGTCCCGGCCACAATTCCGTGACCCTTTCGCCCGATGGAGAGGACTTGCTGATCGTTTACCATGTCCACACCGATCCGCTGCACCCGGATGGGGACCGGCAGGTGTGCATTGACCGCATGGGATTTCGTGAAAATGGCGACTTATTTGTGGCCGGCCCCACCTTGCTTTGAAGGGGGCAGGTTTAACATGAGGTGGAATATACAGGCCGTAAAGTGATTCTCTGGACCTAAAATTCACTGAACACCGGCAGAAAAGGAAAAAGACAGGCATTATAGAAGATGCCCCAAAATGATAGATCAGGGTTTCAGCGTTAAACCGAAGGGCTGCCTGGTTCTTGTGATCTACCCATTGGGCATTTGCCTGATGTAAATGGGTGGCAAAGCTAAGGGGGAGGTAATTACTCAGCGGTATTTCTAAGAACGCCCTATGCTGTTTTCCCACCCCTTTATCCTCGCAGTAGCGAGGGCTGGCCCCGCCCAACGGCGGGGGTCGAAGATCATTAAAGAGGTGTTTTGTGCCCGCAAAGCGGGCACAAAACACCTCTTGCGGGTAACCCCATGGTTGTGCAAAATAATCGTTCACCCAGAAAAACGCTCAAAGAGTGATATAGCTGGTCTTTTGAACCATGCCTGAGTAATTACAAATTACAGGGGGAGATTCGAAAATCATTAGCAACCTTGCTGGAAACAAAAAATGATACACAAGGATTCTCTACCGGACAAAGTTCGTGTAAGCATGTGAAAAATCCGTGAACGAAACAGGGATAGGCAGATTGAAGTCCAAAAGATGCTCAAGGATGCGCAAGCCGAGTTGGAATAAGCTGAGATCACAACGGTCAGTGCGGTGA
>JAKQJC010000004.1 GCA_029561345.1 Chloroflexota bacterium
CGCGTCCGCTTCCTCATCCGTAGCGGAAAAGGAGTCTTTTTTGCATAATTTTTGGCGTCGACTGGCGGGTTGGCTCAGGCCAAAACCTGCTTTCAATCTTGTGTTTGGTTGTTAAAGTACAACTTTTTGCAGAGGACTCATAACATAAAATGAGGAAAACTATGGTTTGGGAAAATTATCCGGCAAATTACCGTGAGAAAGAAATCCAGGTCATTCTGCGGGCCGTCAGGTCTGGCGAATGTGTGTCGGTGATTGGATTAAGCGGTTCTGGAAAAAGCAACCTGATGGGTTTTCTGGCGAACCGGGTTGAACCCCCACCGCATTTTCTATTCCTGGACTGCAACCGGATGCTGGATATCAGCCCAACAGGCTTCTGGAAGTTCATTGCCAGGCAAATGGGCGAAACTGAACTGGCCTTGGAAGCGCTGGAGGCGGTGGACCTGCGGCTGGAAAAGTGGTTCTCAGACCATGATTCCCTGTGCTGGGTTGTGGACCGCTTTGACCGCCTGCCGGGGGAGCTGCAGATGCAGCTGGCCGGGCAGCTGCGGGCTTTCAGGGATCAATACAAATACCAGCTCACCTATGTGATCGCGGGCCGCTGTGCTCTGGATGCGGAGAGTGAAATTGCAGAACTGTTTTTTGCCAATACCCTCTGGCTGGGTCCTCTTACATCAGAAAACGCGCGCTGGAGCATGGCAGCTTATGCCAGCCGCCGCCAGGGCAGCCTGGACGAATCGACCATGCAGGCCATCGCCGCAGTTTCTGGCAGATATCCGGCTTTCCTGCGCGCCTGCTGTGAAGCAGTCATGGATGGCTGCGCGCCGGAGGTTGAAGCTTTGCGGCAGCATCCTGCTGTGGCCAGGCGGCTGAAGGAATTCTGGTCTGACCGGCCGACTCCGGACGCATTAAAGAACAGCGGTCTGGAAGACGTGCCCTTGCTGAGTGAGATGACAGAAGCTGAGCCTGCCCCGCCAGATGATTCCCGACTGACAGCCAGCGAAGCACGGTTGTTGAAAGTGCTGCAGGCGCAGCCTGGGAAAGTGATTGAAAAAGACGCTCTGATTCAACAGGTCTGGCCGGAGGAGCGGGCGGTGGATGGACTGCGTGACGATTCACTGGCTCAACTGGTCAGGCGGCTGCGGAAGAAGGTGGGCGAAGAGCGGATCGAAACCATCCCCGGGCGCGGCTATCGCTGGCGGGGGTGATATTTTCCCTGTTTGAGGCCCGTAAGGCAGGAAAAGCTGCTCCTGTGGTACAATGACTTCTATGGACCTGTTTGATCACCGCCTTCAAGACAGCCTGGCTCAAGATGCCCCTCTGGCAGCTCGCATGCGCCCGCGCTCGATTGACGAAATTGTCGGTCAGAGCCATATTGTGGGGCCGGGACGGCTGCTGCGCAGGGCCATCGAAGCCGACCGCCTTTTTTCTTCCATCATCTTCTTTGGGCCGCCTGGAACCGGGAAAACCACCCTGGCCCAGGTGATCGCCTACCATGCCAAGGCCCATTTTGAGTCCATTTCGGCGGTGCTGGCGGGGGTGGCTGAACTGCGGCGAGTGATCAATGAAGCCCAGGAAAGGCGCCGGCTTCATGGTCAGAAGACCCTGCTTTTTGTGGATGAAATTCACCGCTGGAACAAGGCCCAGCAGGATGCGCTGCTGCCGCATGTTGAAAGCGGCCTGGTGACATTAATTGGGGCAACGACAGAAAACCCTTATTTTGACGTGATCAAAGCGCTGGTTTCGCGCTCGCGGGTGTTTGAACTGCAGCCGTTGAGTGAAGATGAACTGGGGATGATCATTTCTCGCGCTCTGGCGGATGAAGAGCGGGGTTACGGCAAACGGTCCATCGTAATAGATGATGATGCAAAACAACATCTGGTGCAGGTGGCCGGAGGAGATGCACGTAATGTGCTGAATGCCCTGGAACTGGCGGTTGAAACGACTTTGCCTGATGAAAACGGAACAATTCATGTTTGTCTGGAAGTAGCCCAGGAATCGATCCAAAGGCGGGCCGTCCTGTACGATAAGGACGGGGATGCGCATTACGACACCATTTCCGCTTTTATCAAGTCGGTGCGCGGCAGCGATCCGGATGCGGCGCTTTACTGGCTGGCCAAGATGGTGTATGCCGGAGAAGACCCGCGCTTTATCCTGCGGCGACTGATCATCCTGGCGGGAGAAGATATCGGCCTGGCTGATCCGATGGGCTTGCTGGTGGCCACCTCAGCAGCGACTGCCTTTGAGTATATCGGCTTTCCGGAAGGCATTTTTCCGATGGTGGAAGCCACGCTTTACCTGGCCACGGCGCCAAAATCCAATTCGACAGGCGGCTATTTCAAGGCTCTGGAGATGATACAGGCTCAGGGCGCTGGAAAAGTGCCGGTCCATTTGATGGATCCGAGCCGCGATGCACAGGGATTGGGCCACGGCAAGGGATACAAGTATCCCCATGTTTCGCCGGGGCATTTCACCCCCCAGCAATACCTGCCCACGGAGTTGCTGGGTACCACCTTTTACAAGCCATCTGCCCAGGGGTTTGAAGGCAAGCTGGCAGAACGGCTGGCGCGTTGGCGCGAGGCGCAGGCCCGGGCTCTCGGTTACACCGCTCCAAAAGACGAGACTGGAGGCGACAACAATGCCAGTGCTGCTGGTGATCCGTCACGGACTGAATGATTGGGTGGGCAAGCGCCTGGCTGGAAGGCTGCCCGGCGTCCATTTAAATGCTGAAGGAAAAAGGCAGGCCAATCTTGTGGCTGAAACTCTGAAAGATCAGGCGATCTGCGCCATATTCAGCAGCCCGCTGGAGAGGGCGCAGGAAACGGCTGCCCCCCTGGCAGAAAAGTTAAACCTTCCGGTGCAAATTATGGAAGGATTGAGTGAAATCAATTTTGGCACCTGGCAGGGAAATACCATCCAGCAGTTGAGCCGGCGCAGCCAGTGGAAAATTCTGCAAACCCACCCTGAGACCATGCAATTTCCTGGAGGCGAAAGCCTGGTTGAAGCCCAGGAGCGGGTGGTGAACGCCACCCGTGAGATCCTAACCGGCCTCGATGAGGATGAGATAGCAGCCTGTTTTTCGCATAGCGATGCCATTCGCCTGATGCTGGCGCATTATTTGCAGATGCCGCTGCATTACTTTCACCGCCTGGCGGTCAGCACAGCATCCATCAGCGTGCTGCGTTTCAATGCCGATCAAATTAAGGTGGAAGTGATTAACCGCTCCTGTGAACAACTATTCGGAGGTATGTGATGATAGATACAAGCCCGTTACCGCGAGCTGAGGTGATCAAAGCCATTGAGCGCAAGAACCCCAGGCGCGTGCCCATGATCAGGGCGCGAAGCTGGGGTGAAGGGTTTGAGGAATTGCACGGCGACCGGCTGGAATATTTTAAGAAATACCCTGAAGACGCTGTGTTTTTATTTTTGGTACCCATTCAATATGAAAAGATGGGTTTGTCGTGGGCGCTGCCTGATACGGGAGCGCATGATTCGCGGGCGGTGGTGGATGACTGGAGCAAGCTGGACGAATTTATTGCCAGACTGCCTGACCCGGAGAAGGATCCTCAGTTTGACCAACTGGCCGAGGAAGCCGAACTGGCGCACAGGGAAGACCGCTATATTCTGTTCAGCTTCTGGCGCTACTTTTTTGAGCGTCCGTGGCAGATCAGGGGCATGGAAAACCTGCTGACGGATTATTATAACCATCCGGAACAGGTTCACCAACTTCATGAGGCCCTGTATCATCTGTATGAAGGCTATATCCGGCGGGCGAAACGCGATTTGCAGCCGGATGGCTTCTGGACGAGTGATGACCTGGGCCACCAGACCAACCTGTTTATGCGCCCGGCCACCTTCCGGAACTTTATCAAACCATACTATGCCCGCACCGGCGCCCTGCTGCGGGAGCTGGAAATGCACTGGTGGCTGCATTCGTGCGGAAACAATACAGCCATCATGCCTGACCTGGCGGAAGTGGGGGTGAATGTGTTTCATCCGGTGCAAAAAGGCACCATGGATGAAGTTAAGATTGTTGAGGTCATGGGTGGAAAACTCTCATTCCTTGTGGGGTTTGATGTGCAGCACATCCTTCAGGAAGCCACCCCGGAAGGCGTACGCGAAGAGGTGCGCCACCTGATTGACACTTTTGATTTGCCGGAGGGGGGAATGTGCCTGGGCGCAGGAAATGGCATCCTGCCGGGCACGCCGCTTGAAAATATTGAAGCCTTTATGGAAGAAACGCTGATCTACGGAACAGCTCACCGCAAATCTTATCAACAATAGATTGGAAGGAAACCATGGACCAGACCGAACAACAATGGATTGAGGCCATCGAAAGCCGGTTTTTACCTGAAAAAGCAGCCGGAATCTCGCTGACCCTGCAGGTGGAATTATTGGGTGAAACAAGCCCGGATTGGTATGTCATGGTCAAAGACAAAACCATTGACATCCAGCCTGGAAAGGCGCCACAGGCAAATGCCACACTAAAAGCCAGCCGTACAGATTTGCTGGATGTGTTTTCTGGAAAAATCAACCCCACCCAGGCGCTGATGACAGGAAAAATTAAGGTGAGCGGTGATTTGATGGCCGCCAGCCGCCTGGTGAATGTTTTTCAACGATAAGTTGTTTTCAAACAAAAAAAGACCGTTTTCTCTACATAAAGGAAACGGTCTTTGATTTAAAATGAGGTCGTTGATTTTAGAAAAAGCCCAGATTTTCAGCCGCCCCGGGTTCCATCATGGAAGAATCCCAGGTTTCCATGCGAAAATCCATGGAGACCGGGCGGTTGAGCAGTTCTTCTGCTTTTTGTCGGGTGTCTTCAAGCATGGTCGGCCCGTAGGGGCAGAAAGGGGTGGTCAGGATCATGGTGATGATGGCGCTGGTCTGTTCAATGATGACATTTCTCACCAGGCCAAGCTGGATGATATCCAGGCCAATTTCTGGATCTTTCACTGCCCGCAAGCCCTCTTTAAGAGTCTGAGTCAAATCAGGAAAGGCGGTTTCAGACTGCCAGACGGCAGGGTTGGGTTCTTTAGGTGTGCTGTTCCACATCATCATGGTCACGCCTCACTGCTGGTATTCAAGCAAAAAACACAATGATTATCCCCTTCATGGGTGCACTGGATCTGCTCGGCTGGAACGGCCAGAATTTTAGAAATCAGGGTGCGGTCAATGGCACAAACTTCGGGGTGGGCCTGACTGATATAGTGATAAGGGCAGGTGACGGCATGCACGGTGTACTGATCGCCCTGGCGTTCCCATTCGAGGGTGAAGCCTTCTTCTGATAAAACCTGACGGGTATATTCCAGGCGGCTTTCCAGAGTAGAAATGGAATCCTGAGGTGCATATTTCTTAGCCAGGTCAATGGCGATATCCTCAAAAAGTTTGTTGACGATGTTGGCGGGGATGGTTTCTTTGAGCTGGTCAAGCAGGCGGTTGGTGAGCCCCAGGTAATTGGTGGGGAAAATCTCATTGCCTTTTGCCGTCAGAAAGTATACCAGGCGCGGACGGCCAACGCCGTGCCGTTCTTCTTCCGCGGTCACCAGGCCATCCGCTTCCAGGCTGGTCAGGTGGTGGCGGACTGAAATAGCATTGATCCCCACCGCCTCGGCCATCTCGGCGATGGTGGCGCGCGGGTGATTCAGCAGGGTTTGGAGAATGCGGTCTCGTGTGCTTTTCATGGCACCTCACGAAAAAACAAGATATTTGATCAACAAATTGAGTATAACTGGGGCGACGAAATTTGTCAATATATTAGATTTATATCCTAAAAATTCACTCAAAAATCTCTGAATCTGAACGTGAAAAATGAGTATAATATCTTTATGTTTTATTGATTGAAGCCATGCATAATCAAAGAATAGGAGAACCAGCATGGATCCTGAGAGGATTGGCCGTTACGTTGTGAAAAAGGAAATTGGCCGTGGGGGAATGGCCACGGTGTATGCTGCATTTGACCCCATGACCAACCGGGATGTGGCGCTCAAGGTGCTGCCGAGGGAACTGCTGCATGACCAGACCTTTCGCGCCCGGTTTGAACGCGAAGCTCGCATGGTGGCGGCGCTGGAACACCAGGCCATCGTGCCGGTATATGATTTTGGGGAAGTTGATGGTCAACCTTTTTTTGTGATGCGCCTGATGACCGGAGGATCACTTTCAGATAAGATTCGAAAAGGGCCCATGCAAATGGAAGAGGTGCTGAGGATTTTGAGCCGCATTGCGCCAGCGCTGGATGAAGCGCACGCCAGAGGAATTGTTCACCGCGATCTGAAACCGGCCAATATCCTTTTTGACCAGCATGGCGACCCTTACCTTTCGGATTTTGGCATCGCCAAGCTGGCCCATGCCAGCGGCACTCTGACGGGAGATGCCATTGTCGGCACCCCGGCTTATATGAGCCCGGAGCAGGGCAGGGGTGAAAGCGATCTGGACGGCCGGAGCGATATTTATTCGCTGGGGGTGATTATTTATGAAATGTTGAGCGGCAGGGTGCCGTTTGAGGCAGAAACACCCATGGGCCAGGTGGTTAAGCACATCACCACGCCGCCGCCGAATATTTTGCAGGTGCGGCCTGACCTGCCGCCAGCAGTCCAACAGGTGATCAACCGGGTGATGGACAAACGGAAGTTTGTGCGCCACGCCAGCGCTTCGGAACTGACCAGAGAACTGGAACAGATTGCACGGGGACAGGTGCCGGATTATCAGCGGCCGACCATGCTTCAGGGTACCGGCACACCTGAGGTTCGCCGGCCAACGGTGCAAAGAATGGACATTCCACCCATGCCGCCATCGGCCGCGGAGAAAACTGCGGGTGGTAAAGGGTGGATGATTGGTGTGATTGCGGTGCTGGGCATTTTATTGGCGGGTGCGCTGGCGGTTGGCGGTTTCTTTGTTTTTCAGGCATTGGCCGCGCAAAACAAAACGCCGACCGTCGCCATTGCCCAGTCTACTGTGACTCTGACAGCGGATATGGTCGAGCCAACCGCCGTCAATGGAGTCGTTCTGGACGCCACTCCCACCAAGAAAAAGAATGCTGAAAGAACGCCTACCGCCACGCCGGAAGTGACCACTGTGGTCATTGCTGAAACAGTCACACCGACACCCACACCTCAACCCTCAGCCACGCCGGAAGTCCCCACCCAGGCCCCAACCCGCCCGGTGATGGGGGGCGCGGATATGATGGCACTGATAAAAGATGACGATATCTGGGTGGTTAATATGGACGGCAGTGAATTGAAACGCCTGACCAACACAGGCGGGACAAAATCAGGGCTGCAGTTCACGCCGGATGGCACCGAGGTTTCATATGTGATGGGGCGATGCGTGCAGGCGGTGAATATTGAGAATGGACAGGTGCGCGACATTCTCTGCGCGCGCTGGGCGGAATACCTGGCGGCCTTTGAAATTTCTCCGGATGGAAAATACGTGGCATTAAGCCTGAGCGACGGCCTGTTCATCCTGCCTTACGATCTGGAAAAGATCAGCGCGATCAAACGACAAGATCAACTGTTGAATACCGATATTTGCGTAAAATTGACTGATTATAAAACGAAGAAGGTGCGCTGGTCGGGCGACAGCAAAGCTGTGGCAGCGATTCTGATCGGAAGCGTTTCTGGAAACGCTGTGGACCTGGTTCGGGTGATGGATGTGAGCCGGTGCGGACAGCCTCCCGTCAGGATGGATGAATTTCCGGGCAACCGTTTCACCCCGAGCGGGTATGATAAGCTGCCCATTATTCAAAGCCTGGCCTGGGATGGAGACCAGCTGTTTTCACTAAATGCCAGCGTGTTGAACGGGTTGGGCGAATGGACGCTTTATAACACGGTTTCCAAGAAGTCGGAAATTTTGACGCCGATGAAAAACTGCTGTTATCGCGATTTCCGCTGGAGCCCTGACGCACAGTTTATTGCTTTCATATATCGTGAATTGTATTCACAGAATGCCAACCTGTATCTCGTGCCTTTTGGCTCTTTGGGCACAGGCGCAACCTACCAGCCCTTCACCTTCCCTGACAATTTTATTTCGTCCACAGCAGAAAGCGCAGAAATTGTGTTCAGGCCGGCGCAATGAGGAAGAGAGTGCCATGGATAGAAAACTGGGACCATACTTAATCGAAGCAGACCTGTTTGAGGATGACCTGGGACAGGTCTGCCGTGCCCGGGATGAACGCAGCAGCCAGAATGTCTGGCTGCGAATTTTTTCCCACGATGTCGTTGCCAATCAAAAGGTGCAGTGGGATTTCATGCAGTACAATGCCCGTCTGCGCGAGATGGGCTTGCGCGGCCTGTGGCCCGTGACAGAGGTGATTAGCGACGGAACGGTGACCCTGGCTGCATCTCCATGGCTGGAAGGGACCACGCTCATGGAACTGATCCAGAAAGGCCCGTTTGATCCGGATATGGCGCGGACTGTGACAGAACAGCTGGCAGAAATTCTGGAAGGGGCGCACAGAGCCGGGCTGGTGCACGGCGATCTGAGGCCCTGCAATATCCTGATCACCAGGGAAGGGGATGTGCGCCTGGGAGGATGGGGAAATCATCTGGTGGCCGCTGCCTTTTGCAGCCAGCAGCCGCATTTGCTGGCGGCTCCGCCGGCTTATCTGGCGCCGGAAGTGGCCGAAGGGAAGGAACTGACTGCCAGCGCGGATATTTACGCTTTGGGGCTGCTGTTGTTCGAAATGATGGCCGGGCGTGCCGCTTATCGGTCCAAAACAGGAACCGGCTACGGCGTGCAGCATCTCACCGGTTCACTTCCCATTGACAGCCTGGCGGGGATGGATTTTGCTTTGAGGGAAGTGCTGGTCAAATCCACGGCACACCGACCAGAGGACCGGTTTCATTCCACCGGCGAGTTGGTCCATGCTTTGCTCAACCCGGCCACCCCAGGATCGACCCTATCCATGCTTCCTGAAAACAGACCGGATTGGCTGGTGCGAGGAACCATGGATGCCAAAGAGGACCTCCTGAAACCTGTTCAGGCTGGAACGGGTTGGCTCAAATGGGCGGTCGGGGTTCTTATCTTTGTTTGTTTGACAATCATTGGATTGGCGGGCTTATGGCAGTTGAACCAGTCCAGGGAAACCGCTGCTCAGGCTGTGATTCCACAAACCATGACCGTGACCGTGACTGCAGCGCCTGCCACCGAAACCCCATTGGTGGTTAACACCCCTGTTGAGACAGAGGAAATGGCGCAAACACCGGATACCCCCACACCAACCCCGCGCCCCCAGCCCACCCCTGAATTGACCCCGACCACGGGCGAGACGGTTATTCCCACACCCGCCTTCACGCCGACACCCGCACCGCTTCCCTCGACGTATACGGTCAGCTATAACGAGTCATTAAATCAGGATATACTTTTTATCCTGGCTTCGGAAAAGCGCGCCGATTTGACCCTGCTGTTGGGACTCAATAATTTCACCTGTGACAGCAAGGTGAAATCAGGGCAGACTCTGGTCATTCCGGGCGGGGGCACCGCCCCGACCCCTGCGCTGCCCCTGCTCAATTTAAGAAGCGGGGAGGAACTGGATTTACTGCATATTCTGGAATGCGCCAAAAATGTGTCGGCCCAGGCGTTTTCTCCGGATGGAACCTATTTTGCCGAAGCGGAAGGTAACTATATCTATCTCTGGGAAGCTGGAACATGGATACCGGCTGGGCGGCTGAAAGGACACAACGGCCGGGTGACCGCCCTGGCCTTTTCTCCGGATGGACAGACACTGGCATCGGGGGCTGAAGATGCCACCATTCGGCTGTGGAGAATGGGAGATTCCGGTGAACCGCAGATTTTGCGCGGTCACGGCAGTACAGTGACAGGCCTGCAGTTTTCGCCGGATCAGCAGAAGCTGGCTTCGGTTTCGGAAGACCAATCTGTGAGGATATGGAATCTGCAGGATAGCAAACTGCTGAAATCGTTGAGCGGCATGGTGGCATTAAGTGCCGCGTTTTCACCTGATGGCTCGCAACTGGCGGTGGGGTATTCCACCGCGGTCAGGATCTACAATACGGCTGATTACAGTTTGACCTTAACCCTGGCGACCACATCCGAAGCCCGCCATCTGGCTTTTTCTCCAGATGGGCTGCTGCTGGCAGCCAACGGGGATATCTGGCAGATTCAGGAACAGCGGCACCTGTACACCCTGCCGGAATCAAATGATGAACTGGCTTTTTCACCAGACAGCCAAACCTTGCTGATCGGGCATAACACCTGGCGGATTTCCAACGGCCGAGGCCAGTCGCCCGTGATCAACCCGGCTCTGACGCCAGATCCCAATGCCGGTTTAAAAGATCCGGTGGAAAGGGTGGCTTTATCTGCGGATGGCACGCTGCTGGCGCTTGGCGGCGATGAGGGCCTGTTTTTCTTTGGCATGAAGGCGGCACCGGTTGGCATAGACCCGATGGCAACTGTGGTGGCTGAAAAGGAAACCCTTTTCAGCCTGGCCAATGCGCACCAGGTGACGGTGAAAAGCCTGCTGGCGGTAAATGAATTGGGCTGTCAGAACCCTGCTTTTGCAGGGCAGAACCTGGTGATGCCGCAGGCGAACCAGACCCTGACGGGCGAGCACACCCAGTTGAACCCTGAAAAGATGAACGATGTGTCGCTTCTGCGGCAAATGGAGATGACCTGCGCGCAACTTAATCATGGCATCGCCTTTTCCCCCCAGGGCGCGTCATTGATCAGCGGTTCGGCTGTTTGGAATGTCAAAACCGGACAGATGATGGTGCAATCAGCCTACATCCCCTATAACCACGATGGCACGCCGGATGTTTCCACACCTCTGGTGGTGTTCAGTCACAACGAGGAGAAGGCTGCGGTCAGAGGTTTCAACACATTTCAACTTTGGGACAGTCTCAGCGGGCTGCCTTTGTGGCGCTCACCCGAACACAGTGCTGAGATTACCGCTTTGGCTTTCTCGCATGATGGAAAGTGGATCGCCTCGGCAACCGGAATTGAGGAGAAAATCATCCGCATCTGGAATGTGGAGGACGGCGCCTTGATTCGCGAGCTGGCGGGTTACCCCTCGATGGATTTACAATTCAGCCCAGATGGGCGGTATCTGGTGAGCATCAGTCAGGACACGGTGAGGGTGTGGAACACAGCTGACGGCTCGCAGAAAAAATCCCTTTCAGGGATTGAAGGCTGGGCGCGCCTTTCTCCGGATGGAAATTTGCTGGCGTATTCGATGTGCCAGAAAAAAGCCTGGAACGGCTGTTCGGCCAACTTGCTGGTGGTTTTTGACCTGGAAAAAGATGATGTGGCGTATACCGCAAACGGGCTTTCCAGCCTGATTGAGCAGGTGACTTTTTCTCCGAACGGCACCTTGTTGGCGGCAATCTCCGGCCGAAACATCATGCTTTGGGATGCTGCCAGCGGCGCACTGCTGCGTTGGATGAACGAATCTCAGGAGTATACATCGCTGCTGTTTTCTCCCGACTCCAGCATGCTGGCCACGGTTACCACAAATCAGAAAATCCAATTCTGGAAAGCCGCGGACGGCGCATCCCTCCCCCTGACCATCATAGGCGAAGCGGTCAATTTCTCATCCGACGGATTGATTGGCGTGCTGAATCAACAGCAAATTTCGCTCTGGGGCGCAGCACCATAACCGGGAAAGGATAAATTCCATGGATCAAACCCCCACGATTAGAATCAGTCATTATTCAGTCCGCTCTGAATTAGGAACCGGACGGTATGGAAAACTCTATTTCGGCCGCGATCAGACGCTTGAAACGGAAGTGATCATCAAAATCCTCCCTGAAAATTTCTGGCGTGATCCAAAGGAAAAACAGGCTTTTGAAGCTTTGATGAAGCAGCTTGCCATTCTGGATCACCCGGCCATTGTTCCTATTGAAGATATGGGCGATTCAGGCGGGCATCCTTACCTGGTGATGCACTTTATGCCGGGCGGTTCGCTGGCAGAAAAACTGAAACACGGCCGGATGAACATGGCTGAGGCTGGAAAGATTCTCTGGCGGCTGGCGGCAGCCCTCGATGCGGCACACGCACAGGGATTGATTCACGGTAATATCAAACCCACCAACATTCTTTTCAATGCCCAGGGAGAAGCCTGCCTTTCCGATTTCCAAATTCCGGGCGGACGGCCTGCCGAAAACCTCTCGGCGATCACAGAGATATCCACAGGTGCAGCTTATTTAAGTCCCGAACAGGCTTCAGGCGAAGCGGCTGACGCCCGCAGCGATATTTACAGCCTGGGGGCAGTTTTATATGAAATGCTTTCTGGCTGCCCTGTTTTTCAGGGTGAAACCCCGTTGATGGTCGCAGCCAAGCAAAAAGAGCTGCCCATTCCAGATATCTGTCGGATCAACCCGGCCATTCCCCTGGCGGTCAAGCGAGTTCTGGACCAGGCGATGGCCAAAGACCCAGAACAGCGTTACCTGACTGCGGAATCCATGGCGCGGGAATTTCTGGAGGCAGCCAAGGAAAAACCAGACCGGGTGAAAACCGTCAGGGCCAAACCGGTCAAGTCAACCGGCAGCAGCCTGGCCTGGGTGTGGATCAGCGGTGGAGCGGTGATTTTGGCCTGCCTGACGGTGGCCGTGGTGGGCATTGCCGCCGGCTGGATGGGACCTGAACAACTGCCGGCAGGGGTGGCGGCGCTATTTACCACGCCCACTGAAACCCCCACCATCACCCTGACTTCCACCACTGTGCCAACGGCAACCCGGACGGAAACACCCCGCCCGCCCACTCTGACCCGAATTCCATTGAAAACGCGCACCGCGACACCTCAATTCAGTGAAACCCCTCAAGCTACGCCCACTGAAACCCCCACCATCACCGCTATGCCCACTGAAACGCAAACCGCCACCCCGGCCCCGGTTGTGATTGGCGGGGCGGATAAAATTGCTTTTATCAACGAGAGCGATATCTGGGTGGCCAATCTGGACGGTTCTGAGATGGTGCGGCTGACTTCGGAGAAGGCTGTGCGCACAGATTTGCGCTGGCGGCCGGACGGAGAGGCGCTGATTTACCTGCAAAATGAGTGCTATTACATGGTTACCCTGGCCAGCGGGACGGTGGAAAAGTTGACCTGCCTGAACGACTTTGCCATTTCGAGAGATATGAAACAAATGGTGATTGGTGAACGGGAGATCAAACCAGATTTCACCGAATTCTGGAATAATTACCTGATGCCCTATGATTTGACGAAGATTCCCGGCATGTCCACCGTCCCCAAAGATCAAAGCGCGGGAGGCTGCCCTTATGTCGGCGGCCGGATGACTCAATTCAACAATGCCGGCACGCGCCTGGCCACGGTGATCAAAGCGCCAGTGGGCAGCCGCCTGGTGGATTTCATTAAGGTTTTTGGCATCGGTCAATGCGGTGAATATTATGGCAAGCTGGATCTGTTCCCCGGCGACCGGTTCACCATGCGCGGGTTCAGCGGTGATAAAGACCCCGCGGTGATTCTGGATTACGGTTGGGATGGGGAGGAGCTTTTTGCCCTGCACGGGAATGTGCAGAACGGCTTTGGGGATATGGTCATCTACAATATGCGCACTCATAAAGCGGATGTGGTCAACCCCATTGACGGTAAGTGCTGCTACCAGGATATTCAATGGAGCCCGGATGGACAATATATTCTTTTCGCCTACCAGGCCATTAATACGCGGGAGACGAAACTGTACTATATTCCTTACGGTACGCTCAACACAGGATTGACTTACGAACCGGTGAACATTCCTTATTACTTTTTTGCTGAAGCCAAGGCCAGAATCGAACCCGCTCTGCGGCCAATCCAACCTTCGCCATAATTTATTAGAAAAATATTATAAGTATTGACTTTATAGGGCGGCTGTGCTAAAATGATGCAAATTTGACCATAGGAGTGGCATTTATGTCAGACCTTTCAATTAAAAATTTGCATGTCAGTATTGATGGGAAAGAAATTCTCAAGGGCCTGAACCTTGAAATTAACAAAGGTGAAGTTCATGCCATCATGGGGCCGAATGGGACAGGAAAATCAACCCTGGCCTATACTTTAATGGGGCACCCTTCGTATGATGTGACAGAGGGGGAGATCGTTTTTCAGGGGCAAAACATTAATGAGTTGGAAGCAGATGAACGATCCCGGCTGGGCATGTTCCTGGCATTCCAATACCCGGTGGCCATTCCCGGTGTGACAGTGGCGAATTTCCTGCGCACGGCGTTGAATGCTCACCGACGTGCCAAAAATCCTGAAGACAAGGGTATTCCGATCCCTGAATTCCGCAAATTACTCAAGACGCGGATGGATGCCCTGCAAATGGACCCGGCTTTTGCCTCCCGGTACCTGAACGACGGTTTTTCGGGCGGCGAGAAGAAGCGCGTGGAAATTTTGCAGATGGCGGTGCTGAAACCCGCTGTGGCTGTGTTGGATGAGACGGATTCCGGTCTGGATATTGATGCATTGCGCATTGTTTCAGAAGGTGTCAATGCACTGCGCGGCCCTGACCTGGGCGTGCTGGTGATTACCCACTACCAGCGGATTTTGAATTACATCAAGCCCGATGTGGTGCATATCATGATGGGCGGCCGGATTCTGGAATCGGGCGGTTCTGAACTGGCCTTGCACCTGGAAGAAAACGGATACGATTGGGTTCGGGAAAAATATGCCGCTGTGCTTGCTGAACTTTAGCAGAGCCGCAGGAGGATTTTATGAGCAGCGAACAACAAGCAGATGTTCTCGAGCGGCTGGGTGAATACCGGTATGGATTTCAGGATCCAGATACATCGGTTTTCAAAAGCAGCAAAGGCCTGAGCCGTGAGGTTGTTGAACAAATTTCAACTATGAAGGGTGAGCCGCAGTGGATGTTGGAATTTCGGCTCAAAGCGCTCGAACATTACCTGGCGCGCCCCATGCCCAACTGGGGCGCTGATCTCAGCCAGCTGGATCTGGATGATCTCTTTTACTATGTAAGGCCGTCAGAAAAGACCGGCCGCTCGTGGGATGAGGTGCCGGATACGATCAAACAAACCTTTGACCGCCTGGGCATCCCCGAAGCGGAACAGAAATTTTTGGCAGGGGTTGGCGCCCAGTATGAATCTGAGATGGTTTACCACAGCATTCAAGAGCATCTTGAAAAGCAGGGCGTCATTTTCCTGAGCATTGAAGATGGGCTGCGCCAGCACCCGGATTTGTTCCGTAAATATTTCGGCACGGTGGTGCCGATTACGGATAACAAATTTGCCGCCCTTAACAGTGCGGTCTGGTCGGGCGGATCATTTGTGTATGTGCCGCCGGGCGTGAAGGTGGATTTGCCCCTGCAGGCCTATTTCCGTTTGAATGTGGCCAATATCGGCCAGTTTGAACGCAGTCTGATCATCGCCGATGAGGGCGCTCAGGTGCACTATGTGGAAGGCTGCACCGCGCCGCAGTATTCAACCAATTCTTTCCACAGCGGCGTGATTGAAATTGTGGTCAACAAGGGCGCACGGGTGCGGTACACCACCATCCAGAACTGGTCCACCAATGTGTACAACCTGGTGACTCAGCGGGCGCTGGTGCAGGAAAACGGCACAATGGAATGGGTTGATTCCAACCTGGGTTCTCACACCACCATGAAGTACCCATCCTGCTACCTGATGGGACCTGGGGCGCACGGTGAAATTCTTTCCGTTGCTTTTGCCGGACCCGGTCAGCACCAGGATGCTGGCGGCAAGATCATCCATTTTGCCCCTAACACCAGCAGCAAGATCACCTCAAAATCGATCAGCAAGGGCGGGGGACGCTCATCCTACCGCGGCTTGTTAAAAGTTTACCGGGGTGCGGCCGGAGTGCGGTCGAATGTGGTTTGTGATGCTCTGATTCTTGACCCTGAGTCACGGTCGGACACCTATCCCTATATTGAGATTGACGAAGATGATGTGTCCATTGGGCATGAAGCCTCGGTTTCCAAGATCGGCGAAGAACAGCTGTTTTACCTGATGAGCCGCGGCCTGAGCGAAGCTGAGGCCACCACCATGGTAGTTTCGGGCTTTATCGAGCCACTGGTCAAGGAACTGCCGATGGAATATGCGGTTGAGATGAACCGCCTGATCCAATTGCAAATGTCCGGGTCGGTCGGTTAAAAGGAAAACGGAGCGAACTATGACGATGGAGAAACCTCAAGTTGTGACACGCGTCCGCAGAGGTCCTGCGGAAGAAAAAGCGTTTTCCTTTACCCGCGATATGCTGCCCGTTCAGACGGATTTCAGGGAGCAGGCCTGGGCGTCTTATATGCGCCAACCCATGCCCACCACTCAGGATGAACCCTGGCGGCGGACAGATATCCGTGCCTTGAAATTGAGCCAATTAAGGCTGGTTGACGGGCAGGCCCATGATGCCAATTCAGCCGTTCCAGCGCACCTGATGCAGCCGCTGACGGATGCGGCTCACGGCGGCGAAGTGCTGCTGAGCGCAGCCGGGGCGAAGGTGAGCCTGGCGTCTGAACTTTCTGCACAGGGCGTTATATTTACTGATTTGATGACGGCTGAAAAGCAGTATCCCCAATTGGTGGCTAAGATGGCCGGAAAGACTGTCCGACCAGATGAAGGCAAGTTTGCTGCCCTGGCTGGTGCCCTGGCTCACACCGGCGTATTGCTGTATGTGCCCAGGGGCGTGGAGATCAAGCAGCCGCTGCACAGCCTGCTGTGGGGATCAGGCAAGTTGACGGCGCAAATTTCCCATATTCTGGTGTGGGTTGAGGCTGGGGCCAGCGTGACGTATCTGCATGAAAGTGCATCCAATACAGAAGATGACCAATCGATGCATGCGGGTCTGGTGGAAATTCATGTCGGCGAAAATGCCCGCCTGAATTTTGTGGAATTGCAGTCGTGGGGCAAACATGTCTGGAATTTCAGCCATGAACGGGCCAATGTGGAAAGCTACGGTACACTGGATTGGATCTTTGGGGCCATTGGCAGCCGCCTGACCAAGAACTTCACCACCCTTGAATTGAATGGCCACGGTGCGACCGGCAAAATGTCGGGATTTTATTTCACTGACGGCAACCAGCACCTGGACCACGACACCCAGCAGAATCACCATGCGCCGTTCACCACCAGCGACCTGCTCTTCAAAGGCGCTTTGCAGGGTGAAAGCCGCTCGGTCTGGCAGGGAATGATTTATGTGGCCAAGGGAGCAGTGAAAGCGGATGGCTACCAGGCCAACCGGAATCTGGTGTTAAGCAAGGCTTCCCGCGCCGATTCGATTCCGGGGTTGGAGATTCTGGCTGATGATGTGCGCTGCACCCATGGCGCCACGGTCGGCAAGATGGACCCGACGGAAATTTTCTATCTGAACAGCCGCGGCATTCCCAAAGCGGAAGCTGAGCGCCTGATTGTGGAAGGTTTCTTTGATCCGATCATGCAGCGGATCCCCTTTGAAGGCGTGCGCCAGCGCTTTGAGCTTGCCATTCATCAAAAAATGGGTAATATATAGATACACACTTTCCTGGAGGAAATTTTATGCCAACTTACGCGTATATGCGTCCGCCTGAGCCCGAGGTGAATTATGAAGTGGGCGATATCGTCGAAGTGTTTTGCGATCATGAAAAAGGTGGTCAACGCACACGCGGCTGGTTAAAAGGCATCGTGGTGCAGGTGGATAATAAGATGGTGGCGGTGCAGTTCCGCTCCAATGTATTTCTGACTGACGGATGGATGGTGCCGGATCATATTTTATGGTTCCGCCTCACTTCCGCGGACATTCGTATGCCGCAGGCTGCGAAACCCAAGCGCCAACCCCTGAACATGAAAGAGGATGAACTGTGACCATTTCAACTCCCCTGGACGTCAAACGGATTCGGGCTGATTTTCCCATTTTGGACCGGGAGATTCACCCGGGCAAGAAGCTGATCTACCTGGATTCAACGGCCACGGCGCAGAAGCCTGCCGCGGTGATTGAGGCCATGAACACATACTACCGCCAGAGCAATGCCAATATTCACCGGGGTGTGCATGCCCTGGCAGAGGAGGCCACGGCTTCTTATGAAGGCGCACGGCAGAAGGTAGCCAAATTCATTGGCGCAAAAAACAGCCGGCAGGTTATTTTCACCCGCAATGCATCTGAAGCATTGAACCTGGTGGCGCAGTCGTGGGGGCGGGCTAATCTGAATCCGGGGGATGTGATTGTTCTGACAGAAATGGAACATCACTCAAACCTGGTGCCCTGGCAGATGCTGGCGGTTGAGAAAAACCTGCGCCTTGAATTTATCGAAGTGACGCCAGACGGTCTGCTGGATATGGAAACTTACAAAAAATGCCTTTCCCTGCAGCCGAAACTGGTTTCCTTCACCCAAATGTCCAATGTGCTGGGAACCATCAATCCGGCCAAAGAGATGATTGCCATGGCTCACGCGGCGGGTGCAGTGGCGGTGATTGACGGGGCGCAATCGGTGCCGCATTTTGCCGTGGATGTGATGGATTTGGACGCAGATTTTCTGGCCTTTTCGGCGCATAAAATGTGCGGGCCAACCGGCATCGGCGCACTGTACGGACGGGAGAGCCTGCTCGAAGCCATGCCGCCTTACCAGGGGGGTGGAGATATGATCCGCAAGGTGTTCCTGCGCAGCTTCACGCCCAACGAACTGCCGCACAAATTTGAAGCTGGCACCCCGGCCATTGCCGAAGGCATTGGCTTTGGCGCAGCGGTGGATTACCTCTCATCCGTGGGTATGGGCCAGATTGAAGCCCATGAACAGGCTTTGATCAGTTATGCGCTGGAACGGCTGGAAGAAATTCCGGGCGTGAAGGTGATTGGTCCGGAAGCCAGTAAAAAAGGCGGTGTGGCTGCCTTTGTGATGGACGGCGTGCATCCCCATGATGTGGCGCAAATTCTGGACGGCGAAGGTATTGCGGTGCGTGCTGGCCATCACTGCGCCATGCCCCTGCATGACAAATTCCACCTGCCGGCCACTTCACGCGCCAGTTTCTACCTTTACAACACAATCGAAGAAATCGATCATCTGGTTGAAGCGATTTATAAAGTTAAGAAAATGTTTGGGTGAGATATGGACGATCTGTACCGCGAAATCATCATAGAACATTACAAGAATCCATCCTACCGGGGAGAATTGGATCCGCACGATATCTCATTCAGCGATGAGAACCCGCTCTGCGGCGATCATATTCGCATTGATCTGCGCGTGAATGATCTGGGTGTCATCACCGAAGCTGGTTTCAGCGGACACGGCTGCGCCATTTCGCAGGCTTCAGCTGACCTTCTGCTCGAGTCCGTTATTGGCAAGACTTTGGATGAGGTCAAGGCGATGACCAAACAGGATATTCTGGACCTGTTGGGCATAGAACTGGGTCCGGTGCGCCTGAAATGCGCCCTGCTTTCGCTGAAGGTATTAAAGGCGGGTGTTTATGGCCTGGACCAGGCGAACGATAACCTGGTAGAGGAATAGGGTCATGGAGACGAAGCTTCAATATATCCCTCTTATTCAGGAGGGAGAGATTTCCACGGGTGAGCGCGTCTATTTTGAAATTGATGAAAAGACCGTCATGCTTTTCCGGGTTGGAGATGCCTATTTCGCGGTTGGCGATGTGTGTACGCATGATGACGGCCCGCTGGGAGACAGCGACCTGGAAGGCTATGAGCTGGTTTGCCCGCGCCACGGAGCCCGTTTTGATATCCGGGACGGCAAGGCGCTGTGTTTACCGGCGGTCAGGCCCATTCCATCATATCCAGTCCGGATCCATGAAGGCATGGTGGAGATCGGCATTCAGGGCTGATTAGAAAAAATCAAAAGACCTCTCAAAAGAGAGGTCTTTTTGTTTCAGACGATTTGTTTCAGGCGGATGGACAGCTCTTCCAGGCAGGCAGAACGGATTTCGGGAGGTTGGCTGGCCGGGCTCCAGGCGATGAAGGGGGGAAGGACCTCAAAACCAACAAAGCGCAGAATGCCGTGCTGGATGGGATGCAGAATGATATTGATGTCGCCATGTTCACCGGCAGAAGAGAAGGATTCCTGGCTGCCGCCAGTGGTGAAGCATAGCATGGCCTGCCGGCCGTGCAGGCCGCCGGTTTCATAGCGCCGCCCGCTGCCGTAGGCAAAACCGGTTGTGAAGACGCGGTCAACCCAGCCTTTCATAATGGCGGGCATGGAGGACCACCAGAGGGGAAAATTCAGGATGAGCAGGTTGCACCAGGTGAGGCGGGCCTGCTGTTCGAGAATATCCTCCGCGAGACGGCCTTGCGCATAGGCGATATTTTGCTCTGCCTGGAGTTTGAAATAATCCTGGTTGGCGCGCTGGCGCACATCATCCTGATCACCCACCGCTTTGAACCGCATGGCATACAGATCAGACACCTGCACAGCATGACCCAGCGACGCCATCACCTTCACCGTCTGGTCTTTCAGGGCCGAGGTGAAGGAGTGGGGTTCCGGGTGGGCGTGGATGATCAGGACGTTCAACTTGACCGTTTATTTTAGGATGGCGCGGGCATCCAGGGCCAGGACGCCTTTACCCTTTTCGTAGACAAAGAGGGGATTGATTTCAATTTCATCAATCTCCGGGAAGTCATGGGCGATCTGGCCAATGCGGAGGATGCAATCGACCACGGCATCAATATCGGCAGGTTTTTGCCCGCGCAGACCTGAAAGCAGCTTGCCAGCTTTGGTTTTAAGGACCATGCGCAGTGCGTTCTCACGGCTCATCGGGTAGAGGCCGAAGGCTACATCGCCAAACAGCTCGACAAAAATGCCGCCCATACCAAACATCACCAGGGGGCCAAACCCGGGCACGCGGCGCATACCGACGATGACCTCGTGGCCTTTGGGGGCCATGGTTTCCACCAGGATGCCTTCGATGCGGGCGTTGGGCTGACTGGCCTTGATTTGAGCCATCAATTCATTGTAACCGTCCATGACAGCCTGCGAAGTGGCCAGGTTCAGCTTGATGGCGCCAAGGTCGGATTTATGGAGAATGTCTGGCGAGACAATTTTCAGGACAACCGGCAGGCCAACTTTTTCGGCAATTTTGACTGCCTCTTCTGGTGTGTGGGCAACATCGCCAGCCACCAGGGGCAGACCGTAAGCGGCCAGCACAGAGCGGGTGTGGGCTTCGCCCAGGGTTTTGAGGGCGGCGTGTTGGTGCAGGGCTTTTTCGGCGGCAGCCTTGCTGATATTGGCGGGTTCCACGAAGGCTTCCTGGCCGAATTTCCGGGTTTCGGCATAACGCATCATGGCGCCCATCACCGCGCCGGCTTCTTCGGGGAAGACATACATGGGGATTTTGATCTCATGGAAGAGCTTGCTGGCTTCGCCAATGCTGACGCCGCCCATGAAGCAGGCGACGACTGGTTTTTTGCTTCCCTCGCTGCCGCGGCCGATGGCGCGGGCCACTTCCGCAGGATTCACCAAGGCCTGAGGGGTGAGAATGGCCAGAACGGTATCCACATTTTCATCCGCCAGGCAAAGGCGGACGGCGGCTTCGTATTCGTGCGGTTCAGCGCCGCCCAGCATATCCACCGGATTGCTGATCTGAGCGGAGGGGACCAGTTTTTCGCGCAGGGCAGCGCGGGTTTCAGGCGACAGATCGCAGAGTTTCATGCCGTTTTGCGAGAGGCTGTCGGAGGCCAAAGCCGCCGGGCCGCCGGAATTGGTGATGATGACGGTGCGGTTGCCCTGAGGCAGGGGCTGGTAAACCAGCGCCATGGAAACATTGAAGAGTTCCTCGGCGGTATTGACCATCAATACGCCGCTTTGCTGGAAGGCGGCTTCATAGGCGGAATTGGACCCGGCCATGGAGCCGGTGTGGGAAGAGACGGCCTTGGCACCGGCTTCGGTGCGGCCGGCTTTGACCATCACAATCGGCTTGGTCTTCGATACTTCGCGGGCCACCTTCATGAAACGCTCCCCATCGCGAATGGCTTCCACGTAGCAGGCAATCACTTTGGTGTTGGGGTCATCAGCCAGGAATTCGATCATGTCGGTTTCAGTGACATCGGCCTCATTGCCGAGGCTGGCAAAATTGGAGAAGCCGATGCCTTGATCCTGAAACACATCCACCACCGCGCCGCAGACAGCGCCGGATTGAGAGACAAAGCCGATATGACCCACTGAGGGCAGGCCTTTAATGAAGGTGGTATTGGAACCAGTGTACAGGTCCAGGGTGCCCACGCAGTTGGGGCCAACCAGACGCATGCCGTATTGACGGGCAATGTTGACCAGGTTTTTCTCAATGGTTTCGCCTTCAGGGCCAATCTCCTTAAAGCCGCCGGAGATGATCACAACCGCTTTGATGCCGCGTTTGCCGCAGGCTTCGAGAGTTTCAGGGATGGCCGGCGCAGGCAGGGCCAGCACAGCCAGGTCCACCGGGTCGGGTACAGACGCCACATTAGGGTAGCAGGGAATGCCCAATATTTCTGTGTAACGGGGATTGACAGGGTAAACCCCACCCTTGTAGGGGCCTTCAACCAGGTTCTTTAAAATGCCGTGGCTGAGTTTGTTAGGGCTGGCAGAGGTTCCAAGAAGGGCGACACCGCGCGGAGCAAAAAACGGTGTAAGGGGATGGGCCATGTATACTCTCCTTTTTAGTTGAAACGAATTTGACAATAATTCATTTTACACGGGTTTGACCATCAGACACAAGGTGCTAACCGGCCACAGCGGATATGACAAGCGTCATCAAGCCCAGCAGGAGGCCAGCAAACAGGCCGTAAGGCAGGGTCAGGCGTAAAACATCCCCTTCGCGGCCTTTAATTTGAGCAGTGGCGCAGCCGACAATGATTTTAGCCGGGGCCACCATGCTGCCCAGAGAGCCGCCGGCGGTTTGAGCGGCGACCAGCAAAAAAGGACTGACGCCGGTTAAGAGGGCGGTTTGCATTTGCAGTGAGGCAAAAAGGACATTGGAATTATTATTGCTGCCGGTGGCAAAGGCCCCCAAGATGCCTACCAGCGGAGAAACCAGAGGGAAAAGCTGCCCCATGAGGGTGCTGAGACCCTGGGCCAGCAGAAGGGTCATGCCGCAATAATCCATCACGCTGCTGAGACCGACCATGCCCAGAATGCCAAGGCTGGTGGGCAGGCCCATCTTCCAGGTCTTTTGAAGGGTTCCCCGCCATTTACCGTTTTCCAGTAAGCCGGCCTTCTGGAAAGCCAGAGCGGTGAGCAGGGCGACAATGAATATGATGGTTCCGGGATGCAGCATTGGGCGAAACACCTGCGCATTGGCGGCGGTGGAGAAACCCGCTGCACCTGTGACCGGTGGAAGAGACAGGGTCAGTTTGACTTCAGACAGGATGCTTTTGAGGAAAGGGATGACATTGGTCAGGATCATCAGGGCAGCCAGGCCAGTATAAACCATGACGGCGGCTTTAAGGGCTCTGGGGGTTGGCGCTGATGGACCCGGTTCGGTTGTGGAAAACCGGCTGAAAATGACTGCGGTGATGACCCCGGCCAACCCAGCACCAAAGGCCGCCAGTGAGTAAAGTCCGGCGGCGGCGATGCCGAACTGCACCAGGCTGATGAGAAGAGAGGTAACCAGAAGATAAAGCCAGGTGCGCTTCAAAATGCCGAGGAGATGGGCTGCGCCAATTCCGCAGATCAGGGCGGCAGCCCCCAGCAGCAGAGCTGTGATGGGGATCAGGGCGGCCTGGTCGAGCTGGGTGAGATTCAGAAGGGTCTGGAAGATGACGCCCATATCACCGAAGGTGATGGACCAGGCGTGCCCAACGGCCACCGCCGCCACGGCTATCACAGGAGGTACACCCAGGGCCATCAGCATGGGGGCCACAATGGCGACTGGAATGCCAAAGCCAGCCAGGCCTTCCAGGAGGCCGCTGAAGGACCAGGCCAGCGCCAGCAGCAGCAGGGGTTTTTCCTTGATGAATTGAGATAGTCCGGAAGCCATCAGGCGAATGCCGCCAGATTCATCCACCAGGTTATAGAGCCAGAGTGCTGGCCAGAGGATAAGCAGAACAACGAAAGAAAGATAAAGCCCTTTGAGTTGAGACACCCAGAATGTGTCCCAGTTGAGGCCAAAAAAGATCAGGGCAATGATCACCCCGCCAGCCCAGCCGCCCAGGCCCGCACGCTGGCCACTTTGCCGGAAGAAAAGGATGGCTACCAGAACAGCAAGGATGGGCAGGAAGGCCAGGAAGTAATTCATGGCTTATCCAGGATTGAAGACAAAAAAGACGCCTACCAGGGCAATGGCCACGCCAATGAAGATGCGCGGAGTCACTTTTTGACCGATGAGCGCAGAAATGGGCAGGACAAAAATGGGCGTGGTGGCGATGAGTGTTTGAACGATGCCAGCCGCGGTAAGTTTAAGGGCTGATTGCTGCAGCCAGATTCCCAGAAAGGTGCCAGCAAAAACTGCCAGGCTGGCTGTGCCGCCCACGCGCAGGGCGTTGGATTTTTTCATCCAGGCGCCCAGTTTCTGACGTTTGATCAGAACAATGATGACGATGATCAGAGCTGCGCCAACCAGGCGAAGAGAACTCCCCAGCAAGGGCGTGATGTTGCTTTGGGTGAGGGCAATGTGAGAAAGAATGACCCCAATGGCTTCAGTGATGGCGGCAAGAAATCCAAAAACAATGCCGCGCAGCGGGAGGCCGCTTTTCACATCCGCATTTTCCCCGTTGGAAGGCCGTTCGCTGATCACCCAGACCACGCCAGCCATCACCAGGGCGATGCCCAGCCAGGATTTCCAGCCCAGCTGCTCGTTGAGCAGCAGCAGCCCCAGGATGGCAACCAATGGCGGAGCCGAGGTTTTTAATAAGGAAGCTTTCTGCGGGCCGATGGAATACAGCGCATTGAAATAAGCAGTATCACCGAGGCCGATGCCGATGGCACCGCTGGCCAAAAAAAGCATAGCCGCTGTAATCGGCAAATCTCCTGCAATCTGACGGGTGATCAGAAGAGTCAGGCCAAACAACCCCAGAGCGACCAGGGCTTTAAACAGGTTCAATTCCAGCGCAGAAATGTGATTATTCATCCGGCTGAAAATGACGGTGGACATGGCCCAAAGCATGGCGGCTGCCAGGGCCAACGTTTCACCCTGAGGAAAGGTGATGCTGGAAAGAATTTGGTTAATCAGAGCCTGCCTTATTTTTTATCACGGTTAAAATGGGGCATTTCTTCAGGGATCACCAGTGAAAGCTCCACAAATCCGGCAAATTCGCCATCCTTATACCAGGGAGCCTGGTAGATGAGTTTTTTGACGCCGTTCTTCTGGATGGTGTAGGCATTGGTTTGCTGCGCTTCCATCAGTTCGCGTAACTTGGTGCGGCTGGGTTCTGGATGGCAGTCGTACACATTCTGGCCGATCAGTTCACTACCGCCATCTTTTGCAAAGGTCTGCGCAGAACGCTGATTCATTTCAAGGATGATGCCATCGGGATCGCAAACGGTGATGGCCGCAGGGAATTCATCATACCAATGCTTTTCGGACATGGGGACACTCCTTGTAAATTAGATAAATTCAGTAGAGAATCTTACCACAAAAGAAGGGCAAGGAGCGGATTAAATTTGGCACCAAAATGGGTAAAAGCAGATAAACCGGTACTGAGATTCACCTTCTGCATGGTAAAATAGATGGAATCTTCTTAAATTGAGGTATTGTGTATGAGCCAGATTTTATCAGAGCTTGAAACGAAAGCGATCAATACTCTGCGCTTTTTATCTGCGGATGCAGTTCAAAAAGCCAACTCAGGCCATCCCGGCCTGCCCATGGGGGCGGCGGCGATGGCCTTTACCATCTGGACGCGCCACCTGCATCACAACCCGGCCAATCCAGGCTGGTTCAACCGCGACCGCTTTATCCTTTCAGGGGGACACGGCTCGATGCTGTTGTATTCCTTACTGCATCTTACTGGTTATGCCGTCAGCCTGGATGAAATAAAATCCTTCCGCCAGTGGGGCAGCATCACCCCCGGTCACCCTGAAGCTGGCATGACCCCCGGCGTTGAAACGACGACCGGCCCGCTGGGGCAGGGCCTTTCCAATGGCGTTGGCATGGCCATCGCCGAAGCTCACCTGGCTGCCCGGTATAATCGCGAAGGGCACAATGTGGTGGATCACACCACCTATGCCATTGTCACCGATGGCGACCTGATGGAAGGCGTGGCTTCGGAAGCTGCCTCGCTGGCCGGGCATTTGAAACTTGGCAAACTGATTTACCTTTACGATGATAACCGTATTTCCATTGACGGTTCGACGGATCTGTCTTTCACCGAAAACCGCGGCGCGCGTTTTGAAGCGTACGGCTGGCAGGTGATCCGGGTCCCAGATGGCAATAATGTGGAAGCCATCGATCAGGCCATTAAAGCGGCCAAAAAAGACCCCCGCCCGTCGCTGATCATGTGTCGGACGCATATTGGTTACGGCCTGCCGACGCGGCAGGACACCTCCAAGGCCCACGGCGAACCGCCAGGAGATGAGGAATTGGATGGTGCCAAGCGCAAGCTGGGCTGGCCGGTGGAACCACGTTTTTACATTCCGGAAGATGTGAAAGCTTTCTTTGAAGAAGCTCTTCAGAAGGGGCAGGCTGAGGAAGCGGCCTGGAACAAGGATATGCAAGCTTACCGCGAAGCGTATCCTGAGCTGGCGGCCGAACTGGAGCGGCGGATGGCGGGTGAACTGCCGGCTGATTGGGACAAGGTTTTACCGGTGTTCCCGGCTGACCCCAAAGGCCTGGCGACCCGCGCGGCTTCTGGCAAGGTGATCAATGCGATTGCCCAGGTACTCCCTGAATTGATCGGCGGCTCTGCTGACCTGCGCCCTTCCAATAACACCTGGATTGACGGCAGCAAGGCCTTTCAGGCCGATTGCCATGAAGGCCGCAATTTTCATTTTGGGGTGCGCGAGCACGGCATGGGTGCCATCGTCAACGGCATGGCTTTTCACGGCGGGGTGATCCCGTTCTGCGCCACCTTCCTGGTTTTTTCAGATTACAACCGGCCGACCATCCGGGTTTCGGCCCTTTCCCATTTGGGCAGCATCTGGGTGTTCACTCATGACAGCATTGGCCTTGGCGAAGATGGCCCCACGCACCAGCCGGTGGAGCATCTCACCGCCCTGCGCATCATTCCCAATTTGGTTGTCCTGCGCCCGGCTGATGCCAATGAAACCGTTGAAGCCTGGAAAATCGCTGTTGAACGGCGTCACGGTCCAACCCTGCTGGCCCTGAGCCGGCAGAATCTGCCCACCCTGGACCGCAGTGAGTACCAGTCTGCTGCCGGAACCCGGCAGGGCGCCTACGTGCTGGCTGACCTGGGCAGCAGGGCTCCTGAAATTATCCTGATGGCCAGCGGCTCTGAAGTGGATGTGATCCTTCAGGCTGGCAAAGCGCTGGTTGAAGAAGGCGTCAGCGTGCGGCTGGTCTCGTTCCCGAGCTGGGAGCTGTTTGCAGCCCAACCTGAAGCCTACCGCACAGAAGTTATGCCGCCGTCCATCAAGGCGCGTGTGGCCGTTGAGGCTGGCATGACCCTGGGATGGGAACGCTGGGTCGGTGAAAACGGCGCAGTCATTGGCATGCACAGCTTTGGCGCTTCTGCCCCGGCCAAAATCCTTTATGAAAAATTCGGCATCACGCCTGCAGCTGTCATTGATGCGGCGCATCAGCAGCTTAAAAAGGGATAGAGAAAATGCGCGTTGTGATTGGGTGTGATCACGCGGGATTCCCGCTCAAAGATTTTGTTATCATGGTCATCCGGCAAAACGGACACGACGTGATTGATGTGGGCACTTACAACACGGACAGCGTGGATTATCCGGACTATGCGGAAAAAGTGGGGCGTGCCATCCAGGGGGGAGAAGCTGACCGCGGGATTGTGCTGTGCGGATCAGGCGTAGGCGCCTGCATTGCCGCGAACAAAATGAAAGGTATTTATGCCTGCATGTGTCACGACACCTATTCAGCGCACCAGGGCGTGGAACATGACGATATGAATGTGTTATGCCTGGGCGGACGGATCATTGGCCCTGAACTGGCCCGTGAAATTGTCACCGCCTTTCTTTCGGCGCAGTTTTCGAATGAAGAACGCCATCGCCGGCGGGCTGCAAAAGTGCGCCAGCTTGAAACACAACTTAAGGAGTGAGATCGAATGAAACCCATTGAAACCTTGCATTCATTTGGGCAGTCTCTCTGGTATGATAATATCCAGAGAAAACAGCTGGAGAATGGGGAACTCGCTACGCTGATTCGTAATGGGGATATCCGGGGAATTACCTCGAACCCAAGCATTTTCCACAATGCCATTGCCAAATCGAATGATTATGACCGGGCTCTGAAGCCGATGGCCTGGGCCGGCTTATCAGCGGAGGCCATTTTTAACCAGCTGGCCATCCAGGATATTCGCGCCGCGGCCGATTTGTTCATGCCGCTTTACCGGCAAACCAAAGGCGCTGATGGTTATGTCAGCCTTGAGGTCAATCCTTTCCTGGCCAATGATACTCAGGAAACCTTTGCCGAGGCCAAAAAACTCTGGCAGCGGGTGGACCGCCCCAATTTGATGATCAAAATTCCAGCCACCCTGGCTGGCATTCCGGCTGTGGAACAGGCCATTGCAGAAGGGATCAATGTCAATGTGACCTTGATTTTCTCGCTGACGCGCTACGCCCAGGTGATGGAAGCTTACTTGAGCGGCCTGGAAAAACGGGCGGCGGCGGGGCTTTCAATTGATCACATTGCCTCAGTGGCTTCGTTTTTCATTTCCCGGGTCGACACCAAAGTGGATGCGCAGCTGCGGGCTCTGATTACTAACGGAATGCAGTCTGAAGAGAAGATTTCTCCTTTGATAGGCCAGACTGCAATTGCCAATGCCAAGCTGGCTTATGCTGATTTTCAGAAAGTGTTTGGCGGTTCTCGCTTTGCTGCTTTGAAAGAAAAAGGCGCCCGGGTGCAACGCCCCTTATGGGCTTCGACCAGCACGAAGGATCCGGCGTACCGGGATGTCCTGTATATCGAAGAATTGATTGGACCTGACTCGGTTAACACGGTTCCGCCCCAGACCCTGGATGCTTTCCGCGACCACGGCAAGGCCGCTGTGACCCTGATTCGCAATGTGGCTCAGGCTGAACAACAGATGGTTTCCCTGAAAGCAGTGGGGATCAGCATGGAACAGGTCACAGATGCGCTGGAAACGGAAGGCGTCAAAGCCTTTGCAGATGCCTTTTCTGCCCTGCTGAGAGCGGTTGAAGAACGCCGGGCCGGTTTTTACGCCCAGACAGGCAGCCTGGCCAAGCCGCTGGCAGACCGAATTCTGAAACTGGATTATGAACGGATTGTGGACCGGATTTACGAAAATGATCCATCTGTCTGGACCACGGATGCGGCGGGCCAGGCGGAAATTCGCAAACGTCTGGGATGGTTAAGCTCACCTGAAAAGGGCCTGCCCCTGGTGGAAGAAATCACCCGGTTTGCTGAGGAAATCCGCAACGAAGGCTTTACGCATGTCCTTTTACTGGGCATGGGCGGATCATCTTTGGCGCCCGAAGTGATGCGTCTTATTTTTGGACATAAGGAAAATGAAAACGGCGAACCCACCTGGCCAGATCTGGCCATTCTTGATTCGACGGATCCCCGGCAGGTAAAGGCTGCTGCCATGCGGTCGCCGATCGATAAGACCCTGTACATTGTTTCAAGCAAGTCGGGCTCAACGGCTGAAATTGCCGCCTTTGTGGATTATTTCTGGACGCGCACCAAGACCCGGCTTGGGCGGCACGCAGGAAAACATTTCATTGCCATTACGGACCCGGGCACCAGCCTGGAACAGCTGGCTAAGGAACGCAAATTCCGCAAGATCTTTGCGGGAGACCCCAATGTAGGCGGCCGTTTCTCTGTGCTGACCCCCTTTGGCCTGGTTCCTGCCGCCCTGATGGGGATTGATTTGAAGCTTTTCCTGACGAACGCCGTTTTGGCGGCCAACGATACTCGCTATGCGCTTTCGGCTTCCTGCAGCACAGCGGTGGTATTGGGCGCAGCGATGGGCCAGGCAGCTCTGCAGGGCCGCGATAAGTTGACCCTGTTGGCGGACCCCGAGCTGACCCCCATGGGGGCATGGCTCGAACAGTTGATCGCTGAAAGCAGCGGTAAAATGAGCAAAGGCATTGTGCCCATTGACGGCGAAATGATCGACGGCAACCGCACTTACGGAGCGGATCGCATTTTTGTCTATATGCGCCGCAGTGGACGGTATGATCAGACCGTTGCTGGTCTGCTGCGCCAGGGGTGCCCGGTTTTTATCCTTGAAAACAAGGATTTCTACCAGCTGGGTGCTGATTTTTACCGCTGGGAAATGGCGACAGCGGTGGCCTGCAGTATTATGAATGTCAATGCATTTGATCAACCTGATGTGCAGGATAATAAACTGCGCACGCTGGCAAAAATTGACCAATATAAGGGTAATGGCTCTTTTGACGAAGGACAGCCGCAGTGGCGTAAGGATGAAATCAGTGTATTTGGCATACCCCTTGTGGGTATTGAAAAGAAAGCCAGCATTGCTGATGTGGTGGAGTTGTTTTTGAAGCAGGCGAAAACAGGGGATTACATTGCCCTGAATGCCTATTTGCCGCGCAATAAGCGCACCCTGGATGCCCTCAGCCGCTTGCGCACCATTGTTCAGTCTCACACAGGACTGGCCACCACCCTCGGCTTTGGGCCGCGTTTTCTGCATTCCACCGGACAACTGCACAAGGGCGGCGCCGATAATGGTTTGTTCATTCAGATCACCGATGACCCCTCACTTGACACACCGATTCCAGGACAGGGGATGTCGTTTGGATCATTGGAACGAGCCCAGGCATTGGGCGATCTGGAAGCGCTGTTGGCGCGGGGCCGAAGAGCCATCAGGATCCATTTGGGATCCATGGATATCCAAGATTTGGAATTTTAAGCTGCTCAAGCCCCCCGGTGATGGATGCCAGGGGGCATATTTTATTTAATAAAAAATTGATGACTAAAGCCTTTGTATTTTTGACCGGCTTAACTTATAATACATTTACATAAACCTTACAATTTTGTAAGGTTAACAACCTGATGATCATGCAGTGGTCACAGTTTGATCAAACCGTCACAATTATATCCACGTTTTTGTTCCAGTGATACAAGGTGCGATAATGGTTTATAAAAGGCATGTACGACACTTTTTATTTTTGCTCTCGATTTTATCCATTGCCTTAATGGGGTTTTCCCCGCTGCCGCAAACCGGGGTAGTGGAAAAAATTGAGCTTCGCTTTTCTGACCTTGGTTATGAAAGCGACGAAACCCTGATTGGGATCAGAGCTGACCGGATATACGGGATCAGCTGGCCGGAAGGTTGGACGCCTGAATCAGGGAGTACTTTGAAATTGTATTTCAGCCATTCTCCTGCACTGAAAACATCGTCATCTGTGGTGGTGGACTGGAATAATACCCGCCTGGGCAGCGCGCTGCTCAACCTCAGCAATGCTGACAGAGGCTACCTCGAGGTTGAAATTCCGCCGAACCTGATCCTTCCAGGATACAATGCGCTGCGGTTGGAATTCTATATGGGCATTCATGATGATTTCTGTGAGGATCTGGTTAACCCGGCCATCTGGGCTACCATCCACAGTGATTCGCTGTTGACCCTCAAATATACCAATGCTGTACCAGACCTGGATTTGGGTAAATTTCCTTATCCGCTGGTGGACAGCGGCGGTTTGAAGGAGAACCATGTGTCCATCATTGTCCCAGATTCACCGACTGAGGCGGAATTGAATGCTGCTGCCATCCTCAGCGCCAAACTGGGCAAAGAGGCAAAATACCGAACGCTGGTGCTTGAAAGCCTCACTTCAGAACAGGCCAAAGCAGCCAAGGGTAACCTGGTTTATATTGGGACATCCGATCATCTGGGCAGCATGTTGGATATCGACCGTCTGCCATTTGTGAAGAAATTGGGTGAATCGATCGAGCTGGTGGACCAAAAACAAATTGTGCTTCCAGAAAATGCCGGCCTCTTGTGGGAAGAAATTTCACCCAATGATCCTTCAAGTATTGCAATGGTGATTACGGCGAAGAACGCAACTGGATTGCTGAACGCAGCGGCAAGCCTGGCAAATGACCTGGCTTACCCCCAGTTTAAAGGCTCGATGGGTATTGTGCTGGATGTGAAAAAGCCTGAAATCAATAAGGCATTTGCAGGCAGAACCGTTACCATCAAAGAATTGGGTTATGCAGATACAGCTGCGAAAGGTTTCCGCAACCAGACGATCAACTTTAACGTTCCGCTGCCCCTGGCCTGGATGGTGAACATGGAAGTGCCGTTTGAAATTCACTTCGCCCATTCCAGCCTGCTGGATGAAAAGCAATCAGCGATGAACATTCTTTTGAACGGCGTCCCGGTAACCAATATCGTTCTGGACAGGACCAATGTTGAAGATGCCTGGGTGACGGTGCGGCTGCCAGCGCGGCTGTTCAAAGTGGGTGATAACCAGCTGACCATCCGATCCACGATTAACCTGGTGCAGGGATACATCAACGAAGCTGATTGCGGACGCAATTACGAAGAAGAAGCCTGGGTGGTCGTGTACTCAGATTCCAAGCTGCGGCTGCCCGATGCACCCGATGAATTGCAGCGCACACTGCTGGATTACCCCTATGCCTTTATTGGTGACGCCAGCCTGGTTGAATTTGCCATGGTGGTGCCAGATCAAACCGATCCGGTGATTGCCAAAGCCGTCGTGGATATCGCCGGACGCCTGGGCCGCTACACTTCTGGTGCAGCCATCTATCCCACAGTCCAAACTGCCAAAACGGCACTGGCTTCAACAACGCCCTATCCATACCAGATCTTGATCGGGCAGAGCTCCAAAAATGAAGCCATCCAAAAGATCAATGATCTTTTACCCTTGCCTTTCGATACCAGGTCAGATTCCTTGCGCCCACATGCAAAATTGCCGCAGATTGTTTCAGAAAAAACCGGTTACCTTCAAGTGTACCAGACTGAAACCAACCAGGTGTACCTGGTGGTGTCGGGGAATTCACCTGAATGTGTATCCTGGTCAGCAGGCGCCATCACTGACCCGGAATTAATGGTCAAATTGAAAGGCGATGCTGCCATTTTGGAAGGCGCAAAGGCTATCATGCCGGTTCAACTAAAGCAACAAAAAGAAATTACGACGCAAGAAATTCCCACTGAACCAGGATATCAACCTGTTTCCTGGGTTCTCTGGATGGCTTACGGCTTTATCGGAGTGACCGTCCTGGCACTCGTCTTCCTGTGGGTTGCAGAATTAATTAAACGTCGGCAGGTGAGAAAAAGCTTATGAAACAATCTAACCGCTTCCCATATCTCTCTCTAGCGCTACTGGCTGCCTGGTTAATTGCCGGGATTGTGGCCATATCCAGATTGGACACCGCTCCAGACACGTCTTTTCTGGCATACACACTGCTGTTGTTCACTGCAATTATCTCGGCTGCCAGGCTCTTCCGAACTTCAGCCTTGGTGGCTACATTGATCAGCCTGGTTGCTTATAATGTCACCTTCTTCCTGCTGCGCGCACTGACCCCAGAGCAGACCATGATTCTGGGTGTTGTCAATGTCATGATCATTGGGACGGGGGTGCTGGGGTGGCTATCCTCAAGGCAGATCTGGCAGTTGCAGCAGAAATTGGATCAAACAGACAATGTGATCCAGGATTTGTGGATCAGAGATCCGGTGTTGGGAACAACCCGGCTTCCCTATGCTTTGCAGACGCTCAAAACGGAAGTGCTCCGCAGCCAGCGCTATAAATCCAAGCTGAGCCTTATCTTAATGAAGATTTCTAATGAAGAAGAGATCAAGAAGGAACAGGGTGTGGCGGCTTTCACGGAGATGCAGCGGCAGGTGAGTTCAATGCTTCCTGGATTGCTGCGCGAGATGGACGTCATTTTTGGCCAGGATAACCTGGGGATTATTCTGCCTGAGACGGGCGGCGAAGGCACCATGATTATTGCCAGGAGAATTGCGGATTCTCTGGCAAGAAAGATGCGTATAGGCGTTCATATTGGCGTGGCTGAATTTGGAGTGGATGCCTTTGATGATAAAGCGCTTTATCATGCGGCGGAGACTGCATTGGAGATGGCTGTGCGGGCAGATCAATCCATTGTCACCTACTCGCAGGTTCAGCAGTTGATTGGCGCGGAACCGGAAAAGGAAAAAGAGTAGCTTTTTTTGCAGGATTGAATACCGGACACTTTAACAAATGACGACTGGCACATGAGGTACACTTATGTTTATTCCGTCCAAGGAAGAACAGGAGTGAACCATGAGTGACAATCGTCGCGTTTATCG
>JAKQJC010000032.1 GCA_029561345.1 Chloroflexota bacterium
CGATCACCTCCAGGGCCTGTTCAGCGTTTTGGGTGGAGCTCAGGGCAGTTTCGAACTCTTTGCCCAAGGGCGAGGCCAGCAGCGGGAAAGCGGCCAAAACCAGCAGCAGGACGAGCAATCTTTGCATGGTTTACTTCAGCAGCAGCATCCGGCGGGGCGGCGCGGAGGCGTCCTTGAGGCGGTAAAGATAGATCCCGGAAGGCAGCCCGGACGGGGCCTGCCAGTCGATCCGATGAGAGCCGGGACCGAGGTTTTGGACGGGGGTTTCCGCGATGAGGCGGCCTTTGGCGTCGAAAACCTGGATACTGGCGGGGCCGCTTTTGGCCGCCGTCACCTGGAAGGCGGTGGAGCCCCGGAAGGGGTTGGGGCTGTTGCTTTCGAGGCGCAGGGCGGGCTGCAGCAGTTGATCGGAGACGGAGGTGCTGGTCTGCAAGACGAAGGGGATGGTGAAGGTGCCAAGGTTGGGCGAGCTGATCTCATAGTGGAAGGTGGCGGTGCCGGGCGAACCGACCCAGAGGTTGAGATGAAATTCCTTGCTGTCGCCGGAGCCAAGCACCAGGGGCAGAGGCTGGTCGCCGGGATAGCAGCCGCCGATCTCGTCGCAATAGTTGAAAAACCAGTCCGCGGGAGCGTCGTCGGGCAGCAACAGCACCTGCATGGTGTCGAAGGAGCCGGTGTTGAAGATGGCAAGCGTTTCCGAGCTGAACAGGGTGTTCGGCGCGGCGCTGAGCCCGGCCGGGTCCCAGGGTATGGCGGCGCGGATGTTGTAGGTGGGCAGCGGCAGGGTGGAGGCGCTTTGTAAGATCTGGTGTACATCGGTCTGGACGGCGGCGATGGCCCAGAGGTTGGCCTGGTTCCAGCCAGGGTCGATGGCAAAACTGTCCGTGAACACCACCGGATCGCCGGATCCGGGCAGGTTGATGGTTTGGTATTTGATCTGGCGGGTGACGTTGGTTTCTGTTCCCACGTTGTCCTCCACCAGCATCAGGGCGAGGGTCTGGCCGCTGATGTCCACGTTGGGGTCCAGCAGCCAGGCAGAAACGGAGATAGCACCGCTAGCGGGGGTGAAGGAAGTGATCTGGAGTTTCACTGGCGCGGCCTGGAAGCGTTTGGCGGCCACGGTTTGGGCGTACACAGCCTCCGTCTGGGCGCCCACCAGGGCTTCGTTGCCATTGAAGACAACGGTGGGCACGCTGGTGGCGTTGTGCCAGGCGAAGCGGTCCTCAACGCTGGGGCTGCTGAGCGCGCCGGAGTTGTGGTAAAGCCGGGCGGCGATCAATTCACCCCGGTGGGTGGCGGCCAGCACATTGGCCAGATTGGCCAGGGCGGTGTTGCTGGGGGCGTTGCCCTGCAGCACGCAGGATTCCGCGATGGTGGTAAGCGGATAGTAGGTTGGATTGGCGGCCAGGGCGGCGGCCAACAGCAGAAGCAGCATAACTAGTGGTCTTTTCATCGTGGTTTCCTATGGTTTAAAATCTGGTGGCGAGTTCCAAACGGACCCCGGAGAAGGGGGCCACATAGCGGCAGACGCCGTTGCGGCAGACCTTGCCCCCGGCTTCCTTGCCGGCGAAGAGGACGAAGTCGCTGTCCGCGAGGATGGGATATTTTAGCTCGACGCTGGGCCAGTATTGGCTTTGCAGGATAGAGGAGAAATCGTTCCACCAGCTTTG
>JAKQJC010000005.1 GCA_029561345.1 Chloroflexota bacterium
CTGCGCTGCTTTTCGGGCAGTTCGCTGGCAGCGCTGATCAGTGCCGGTTGTTGGTGTTTGGTGTTTTTTCTGAACATGCTCTGATTGTATTAAACTTTCCTGCTTTTGGGTAGGTTTCTTACCTTTTTGCAGTGGAGTCAACATTTCTTCGATAAGACAAAAGCATGGTTATATGTGTTTACACTTTTGACCAGTGTTTCATGGTTCATTTTAGGCAAATCTCATTCGGCCGTCCATATACATATGAATTATGTTTTGTGGTATTTCGGTTTCATCCAGGTTTGTCTGTATATCATTATCAGGTTTTGCATGGATCAAATCAAGGCTGTGCAAAAATAAGGAAATCTCACAGGATCGTTCATGCAGCATTACGACCGGATCATTATTGGCGCAGGATTATATGGCCTGTATTCCGCCTTGTTTTGTGCGAAACAGGGTATGCAGGTTCTGGTTCTCGAATACGAAAATGCGCCTTTTAAAAGGGCCACTTATATCAATCAGGCCCGAGTGCATATGGGGTATCACTACCCACGGTCTATTTCCACAGCCTTAAAATCAAAAAGATATTTTGATCGCTTTAATAAGGATTTTGGCTTTTGCATCAACGCTGAATTTGATCAGATTTATGCCACGAGCGCCAATTTCAGCTGGACAAATGCGGAGCAATTCCGCAAATTCTGCGATAACGCCAGCATTCGTTGTGAAGATATTTCCCCAACAAAATATTTTAACGAAGGCATGTGTGATGGTGCATTTTTAACCCAAGAATATACTTATGATGCATACATATTAAGGGATTATTTTGTGGGTGAATTAAGCAAATATCCTAAGGTAAAGATTAACTATAATTCTGTAATTTCATCCATCAGAAAACAGGCCCACGAATATATTCTTGGTCTCTCTACCGGAGAAGAATACCAAACAAACTATATTCTCAATGCCACTTATGCCAGCGTCAATCAGATTCATAATATGGTAGGGTTTGAACCATTCAAGATCAAATATGAATTATGCGAAATAATCCTTTGCAATGTAAACAAGGAATTGAAGGACATTGGCATCACCGTGATGGACGGACCCTTTTTCTCCATTATGCCTTTTGGCAAAACGGGATTACATTCATTAACATCTGTCACTTTTACGCCTCACACAACCAGTTTTCACGATCTGCCCATTTTCGATTGCCAGAACCATTGCGGCGATTTTTGTAATGCTCAAAGACTGGGTAACTGCGATGAATGTCCAGCCAGGCCCGAAAGTTCATGGTCCTATATGTCCAATCTCGCCAGAAAATATCTCAAATCAAAATACGAGATAGAATTTGTCAACGCACTCTATTCCATAAAGCCCATTCTCATGGCCTCAGAAATCGATGATTCTCGCCCAACCGTCATTCGTCAATTCAGTGAGAATCCCTCGTTTTTCAGCGTTCTTTCCGGCAAAATCAATACTGTTTATGATTTGGATGAGGTGTTATAACGTGTTAACAAATAAAGAAAAAAGCTTCATTTCGGCTGTTGTTTATGTTAATAACAATGAATCCAATATTGTGGAATTCCTTGATGGCCTGATCAACACATTGAAAACTGGTTTTGAGAAATTTGAAATTATTTGCGTTGACGATGCTTCCGAAGATGCGAGTGTAGCCAAAATTCGAGGCGTTGCCGAACAACTGGAAAATGGCATTGTCAGTATTATCAACATGAGTTATTTTCAAGGCCTTGAAGCCTCCATGAATGCAGGCGTGGACCTTGCCATTGGAGATTTTGTTTTTGAATTTGACAATAATGTCATTGATTACGAATTAAGCCTGATAATGGACGTTTATAAACAGTCATTACAGGGCTATGATATTGTCGCAGCCAGCAATGCAAAGCGCAGATTGTCCTCAACCTTGTTTTATTCCCTGTTTAATCGAAATGCGAAAATGCAATATGAATTAACCACAGAAACTTTCCGGATCTTATCAAGAAGGGCGATCAACCGCATTCATTCCATGAGTAAGACCATTCCCTATCGGAAAGCTGTGTACGCAAACTGTGGCTTAAAAACAAATCTCATTTTTTATGAAAGGTCCGCATCGATTGATCCGGTTAAATCAAAACGGGCAGAAAAAAATCGGTACGATGTCGCGATAAATTCATTAATTCTTTTCACAGATGTCGCATATAAAATAGCTATTTTTCTGGCTCTTTTGATGATGGGCGCAACCCTGGCTGGTGTTTTTTATACCATTGCCATTTTCATTCTTGGGCAACCTGTTGCTGGCTATACCACCATTATGCTGGTTACGACTGGGGGATTTTTTGGGGTATTCAGTATTTTGGGAATTATTATCAAGTTTCTATCCATCCTTGTGGATTTAGTTTTTAAGAAACAGAAATATGTTATTGAATCCATTGAAAAAATTTCCAAATAAATCCAATTGCCAAAATAAAAGAACGCCCGCTAAAAAATTCGCGGGCGTTCTTTTATTCATTTCTTCTCTATCTCAACCTGGCCAGTAAAGCCGCTTTCTCCCCTTCATTAATAAAGCTGGCGCGTGCGGCTGCCAGCGACCGTTCGTGAATAACCTGCGGTTGGATCTTTAAATGGCTGGCGGCCACGTGGTATTCGTGGCTGAGCGTGATCTGCGAGATGCTTGGATCATCGGTGCAGATCAAAGCATTGATGCCGCCGCGCAGCATGCGCGGCAGGGGGTGGGCCTTGAAGGCCGGCACCACCCCTGATTGCACGTTACTGGTGATGCATACTTCAAAGGGGGTTTGCCTTTCGGCAGCCAGGCAAAATCGGCGCATATCCTTTTCTGATTTTTTTTGGCAATTACCCCATCCGGTTTTGCGCGAACAGGGCTAAAACCTCAAATCATTTGATGAAATGGAAGTTACCGGTTAATTTTATATACACTGTAAAAACCGATATCTTTTATTTTTACAAAAGAATTTGGTAGTTCACCTTCAGTGATAGGCGGATTGGTCTTCCAATAGCGCAATTGATATTGGTTTTTAAGAATCAACCAATCAACGTCTTTCTCTTCAATTTCCTTCAAAATGCCGTGGATATCTTTGTCACAGGTCTGTTCAAACACCTGATTGCAGAACAACGGGTTTTGTCTTTCGGTGGCTTCAAAAACGAGATCTTCTCCTGGTAGAAAGGCTATGGTATCGGTAGCTGGAATTGAAGTGTTGATATATTCGACAAGCTGATCAAATTCCGGCAGCCACAATCCAGGCGTCGTTAAACCTTCCATGCCTGTAAGAGATGAATCCGCTACCGTTCCATTCAAATCAGTGTAAGAGATTATACGCGATTGGGTCTGAACCTTCCAAGCCAGAAACAGGGTGATGAAAACACACAAAAAAACGGCCACCCAGCGCCACGCAAAATCGATTTTTTGACCGGTCAACCATCGAATAATCCAGGCCATCATAATAAAATATACTGGCCACATGCCGTAGGTGGATCCGCGCAATCCCTGCGATAAGGATGATGCGAAAATGAGCGCGATGCAGATGATGGGCAAAAGAGTGATGAACCCTACCTTGCGCGTTCGAAAATCCAGAACGCCATTCCAGATAAACAATATAGCTGAAAAGACCACCATAAAAAACCAGATTCCCGTATTAACCATCACTTCCCGGTCTGGCACTAGACTCAACTGCTGATACAAAGTAAAAGATAACCATCCCAGCCATACAACCAGGGCAATTTCCAATATTTTTTTCACCATTTGCTGGATCTTTCGATTTTTTTTCCAAATTAATGGAATAAACCGTAAAGAAGCATACCCAACAGCCAGAAGAATCCCCGGAATGAACACAACACGCAGCTCATTTATTCCATACTTGAAAAATGAAATATATTCATCTTTCATGACAAAAATAGCAGCAACAGGATCCCGAATCTGTTTTGGGAAAGTGAAGGTTTGATAAATAAAATCTTGAAGTGCATCCGCTTGGTTCAACCAGATGAAAAAAACGCTAAAAATCAAAGCGATGCTTGTCAGCGCCGCCCCCAAAAAGATGAACCATCGTCTCGATTTATCAAAAAAGCATATAAAAAGAACGCACAATGTCCAGACGGGGATAAAAATCAAGCCAATATTTTGTTTAAATAAGTATGAAGCCCCAACGAGTAATCCGGCAAAAAATCCCCAAAGAAAAGGATGCTTCTGATCAGTATCATAATGGAGACACGCCAGAAAAGCAGAAATCACAATCAAAAATGTGTTGATATCATAATTGGGAAAAGGATAGATAGAATGCCCCGCGAAAAGGAGAGGCAATAGCATCAGCAAGGTAAATCTCGGAGATCGTGAAACCTGGCGCATGACCAAGAAACTGATGATAATAATCAAAGCGGAAATAACCATGGTTCCGCCCAGTTGAACATAATGATTATATTCGCCTGTTAAATGCATCAACATGGCCATCAAGTAATATGTACCAGGGTTAACTACAAGAAAAAAATCACGGTAGGGAATTTCCCCTTGAAAAATGCGATAGGCTACATCAGCTTGATAGGCATAGTCAATAAGCGGGGTACCCCTCATTGATTGCACATAATTCATGACCATCGCCAAAACAGCAAATAAAAGCAAAAACCCCCAGTAAATATAAGCTGTCTTTTTATGGGTCAATTTCATTATTACCTGATGTTATTATTTTTTTCTTTTGGCTGTTTGGCAATAATCACCACATTCCAGCAAAGCGGTCCTAAAAATGGGAAAACTGAAATTAGCCAATGGTCAATGGCTGCCAGAGGTTTGTACAACCAAGCCCATTTTTCACCCTCAACGACCACTGCTTTCCAGAAACGTTCATTGTTTGGGTTTCTTCTCTGCCAAAAAAACATGAGAATGAAAATAACCAATGTGGTTAGCCAGAACCACTCAACTTCAACAGAGGAGAAATATTGCCTGAATTGGTCAATATCAGATAATGTCAGAGGATGTTCATCATCTGATCTGACATGCGTGGCGATTTTTCTGTAAATGTTGATAATGGGGTTATAAGCCACGGGTTCCCAGCACACCAGAATGCTTTCATCTGTCATCAGCGAGATTATCTCATCCAGTGCAGTGGAAATATTGACATGGTGAAATACATTACCTGCATAAATTACATCAAATTTTTCACCTTTGGGAAAGTGAAGGTGATCAATTGAGGCTCTATGCGTTCTGACTCGTGTCTTGTAACTTTCGGCAAGCAAAGACACCTCCGTCAGCATATCGCGGGATACATCCACCGCTGTAACCTCTGCCCCTTTAACGGCAAAATAAACGCTGGCTTCACCTAATCCACAACCGATATCCAGCAGTGTCTTCTTGGTTAAATCTCCTAGAGCTGAAGTGATGAAACGCATTTCAGGAGCCGTAACGGACTCATTCATCAAGAAAATATCAATTTTTTTGGGGTCTACACTTTTCGCCCAGGTATCAAACAATAATTCTTCTTCCTGGTAATGACTGTGAAAACGACCCTCCATAATTGATTCGATGGTGTTTTCGGCATGAATGGACAAACCGCTTTCCATGGCTGCTTGTCGCACATGTTTTTCCAAGATAACTTGATTTTGATTGACTCTGCTTTCCTTTGTACCGTGCGAAAACCAGATCAATCCATCTGTACCGAGGGCAATATTTCCGGGTTGAGGATGTGTCCAATACACTGATACTGAATTGTCTAAGCCGTTTTTAAATTCCAGTCCTTCTATCCATTGTTGCCAGCCATCAAATGTCTCTGGATCCAACAAACGCTGCACTTCCGATATGCGGCGGCAATGGAGCAGGAAATGGTAAACATACGAATTTAAGATCACATTATTACTCATCGAACATCATCCAATCTGCAAATCTATCTCATCACCAGCCATACTGTAAGAAGGCAAAGGCACGTACGGGTCGGTCAATCATTGTTGCGGTGTTGCTGATTTTTGAATTTCTTCAGCAACCTCCAACATTCTTTCGTATGATATTGGCCAGGGTTTAGGAGCTGAAGGTGTAAGAAAGGTTTTGACGCGTTGAATTTTTGCGTTAAAATATCTCATGGAAATGGTCATTTCAGGAAAACTACCATACATGCAGCCCGGGCATGTACTGGTAATAGTGTGCAGCTTTTTTCGAATGGCTTTGTCGTGATATAAACGGGGAAAATCTTCCGCGGTCAGAGATACATTTTGCTCTTCCAAACGCCAGTCGCAGTATGGGGCCATATCACCATTCGGAAGAATAACAAAATACAGATTAGGGCTGTCGCAAACCCCATCATGGCGTTCTCGCCAAGTCAATTTCTCTCCGTGTACAAAAGAGCGGAAATTGTCAAGGTATTGATCCGAATCATAAAGCAAGTATCCTTGCTCGCGCATTTCTCGGACCCTGGCCAACAATGCGTCAACTGCGGGGTAATCTTCCGGCTGGAATTGCAAATCTTGATCAAAGGAACAGAATCCGCGAGGGTTCAATTTATTGGTTGTATGGATGGGAACCAATGAGGTGTACCAGCCTATTCGTGAGCCAAAACGGATGACGTTTTCAGCATCATGTAAATTTTTCTTTTGCAGAACGCAGCCTATTGACGCGAAACTGTTCTTGACGGGCAAATATTTAGTAAAAACCGACATGGCGCGAATAGCGCGATGCCATGACCCCGGAATGTTACCATTAATCCATTCCTGATCCGCCGGCTTAAGAGTGTCCAATGAGATGGAGATATCATTGCCGCCAGCTTCGATCACCTTGTGTATCATTTCCTCGTTAGCAAGGCCATTGGTTTGCATACGCACATGAACCCCATGTGACGTGAAAATTTTGATAATTTCCGGCAAATCCGACCTGGAAAAAGGTTCTCCACCCGTAAGCAATACCATGCCCGTACCAATTGTTGCCAAATTTTCCGCGATTTTCTTGATTTGATCAAGATTGCATTCAGGCAAATCGGCATTTGCATAGCATATATTGCATTGTTGACAGGCAAGATTACACCGTGCAGTGATGTAGAATTGCACATAGACGGGTGTATCCGCGAAAAGCGTGCTTCTCGCCAAAGTTGACATTGTTTTGATTGAGAAAAATGAAAGCATAAATTACCCGTGGTATCTTATTATTACTAACGCATAATTATACCTTAAAATGCTCTCAGCACAATCATTCCCTGACACATTTTGAATGTATTGCCATTTCATCTGATTTACCACAAGAAAAAAAGTCTCTCCGTCATCCAAATCCCCATTATTTACAAACAGCCCTGTCAATCTCCCGGAATCATAAAAACCTTTCTGATTCTCTGCGGCTGTTCATCTCAACCTGGCCAGCAGCGCCTCCTTTTCCCCTTCATTAATAAAGCTGGCACGCGCAGCCGCCAGCGAGCGCTCATGGATGACATGCGGTTGGATCTTCAGATGGCTGGCAGCCACATGGTATTCGTGGCTGAGCGTAATCTGCGAGATACTCGGGTCGTCGGTGCAGATCAGAGCATTGATGCCGCCGCGCAGCATGCGTGGCAGAGGATGCGCCTTGAAAGCTGGCACCACCCCCGATTGCACATTGCTGGTGATGCACACCTCAAAGGGGGTTTGCCGTTCCGCGGCCAGGGCCATCACCCGGTCATCTTCCACCACCCGCACCCCGTGTCCAATGCGGTCGGCGTGCATTTCTTCAATGGCATAGCGCACGTTTTCCGGGCCTGACCACTCGCCGGCGTGAACGGCGATCTTCAGGCCCGCTTTTTGCGCCTCAATAAAAACGGCCCTGAACGGCTCGCCAGGGAACTCCGCTTCATTTCCAGCCAGGTCCAGGCCGCAAACCCCGCGGTCGCGGCGGTCCACCGCCAGGCCGGCCACCTGTTCGGCCAGTTCCACCGCCTCATGGCGGTTGACGGAAGCAATGAGGCCCACGCTGATATTAAATTCACGAGCAGCGTTCATGGCGGCGCTGCACACCCAATCCATCACATCGCCCAGGTCATAGCTCTGGCTGCGGGCCAGCGCCACCGGCGTGAAGCGCAGCTCCAGGCGCACCAGGTTATCGCTGGCGGCATCTTCCACGGCTTCGCGCGTCAGGCGGGCAATGATTTCAGGCGAACGGTAAAAAAGGCGCAGGGTTTGAAACTTGGACAGGAAATTTTGCACGCTCGGCTCATCCTCAGGCAAAACCTGAACCAGCGGGCGCAAATGTCCGGTGCTGGATTGAGCCACATTCGATTCGCGGGCAATTTCCAGCAAGGTGCGTAAACGCAGAGAGCCCTCAAGGTGCCGGTGCAGGTCAATTTTTGGCAGAGCCTGAAAATCGGGAAAGGTCGAATTTTGCATCTGGTCCACGTCACACCCTATCAAATCGCCGGGGTTGTGCCTCAAATGGGATAAGCTGAGGTGAAAGGAATAAAAACATTATAGCAGAAACCGGCTGCAAAGGTTAAGCTTTCTCGGCGCCAACATTTCTCAAAACAATGCTGATGCCAATGGCAATGATCACGAAAGGCATCACCAGCCCCCAACCCAGCAGGTTGGTCAGGCCCAGCCCGCCCAGCACAGCCGCCAGAATGAGGGTGCCGGATATGGGCCGTTTGAAGCGCGGCACCACCAGCCTGATGGCCACTTCCAGCAGCAGCAGAGCGCCCGCGCCAACCAGGGAAATGGCCCAGCTTCCGGCATGGCGAATGAACACCCAGCCCGGAATATCCTGAGGGGGCATCAAGGGGCTGCCCAAGCCCACGTTGGCCGCCAGGAAATTTAACCCCACCCAGATTAAGATCAGCGCCCAGATAATCCGGCTCAATTCATCCCGCGGATACATTTTTTTATGCTTTTTTTTGCGATGAAGCTCAATGGGCGGCAGGGGCGCATCCGCCAGGTCATCCGCGGTTCGCCAGGGCTCCTCGCCAACAGGGGCAGCCGGCGGCTCAGGCGGTCCAGCCGGGGTGGCCGCCGCCCCCGGCGCCTGGTAAGGCGGGTTCGCGGGGGGAATGGCATTGGGAATGCTGTCATTGGCAGAAGGCAGGACATCCGGAATATCCAGGTTGTCAGATGGGGTGTTTTTGTCATCAAGCGGGTGGATCAATTGGACCTCCACTAAAACGTGCCGCGCAAAGTGTGTTCTTTTCTATTTTAACTCAGAATCACCTGAAAATATAATCTCACAGGGCAAATTTTGCAAAGAACCTGCTATAATGGGTTAAAGAAATCTTATGGGTGATCTGAAACGCAGTTTTCATTTTTTCCGGCTTGTCTATCGAATTCCAGTCCTGATCCAGCCTGGCTTTGTTTTGTTTGCGGCCTGCCTGCTGCTGGGTTATTTGTTCACTTTTCCGGCAGCGGCTGTGCTGCGCCTCAGCGGCGCCCTGTTGAAGGGACTGTTGCTGGGCGGGCTGCTGGGGCTGCTGCTGGCCCTGCAAATGATCCTGGCTGGCTGGCTTTCGCTGCCGACGGCTCATGCCGCCCTGAGGTTTAACCAGCGCCAGCGCCCCGATTGGAAAACGGCAGCCCGCCTGACTCTGCGCCAGGCTCTGCCCCTGGCCCTCTACGGCCTGGCTGCCCCATGGGATGCCCTGCTGGCGCCCGCCCTGCCGCCAGCCCACCCCCTGCGCCTGAAGGCGCGTGCCGCCGCCTGGCTGCCGGCAATGATGGCCAGCCAGCAGCTGACCCTCTCCGAAGCCCTCGAAGAAGCGGCCCGCTGTGCCGCCAGCCCGCTGGCCCAGCCCGCGGAACGCATGCTGGCTGTGCCTCGCGCAGCCCTGATCATGTCCTTAATTTTATTACTCACAGGCTGCGCGCTTGGCGCCTGGATCGTATGGTCCATCCTCGCCAGCACCATGCCCGACCGCGACTTGGCGCTCATCTTTGGTGTGATGAGCTACAGCTTGTGCTCAGCGCTGGCCCTGATGTTTTCTTCCACCCTCCTGGCAGTGTACCGGGCCTGCCTGTTCGATTTTCTCTCCAGCCCCGATGTCACGGCGCCTGCGCTGCTGGCCCGGGTGCTGCCATAAACGACCCTGGAGTGACCACCATGCGGCGAGAAGTGCTCACCTGGAACGATGTTGACCAACTGATTGATCATCTGCTGCCCCAATTCGAGGGCGAATTTGATGCCATGCTGATGATCACCCGCGGCGGGGTGGTCCCGGGGGGCATGCTGGCTGAAGCCATGAACATTATCAATTTGTTCACCGCCGCTGTGGATTTTCCCGCCCAGGTGGATGTGAACAAGGGCCGCCTGATGGCCTGGCCGCAATTTTTGCAGTTTCCTGATGACGCCCTGTTGCGCGGGCGGCGCATCCTGGTGGTGGATGATGTCTGGGGGTCAGGGCGCACCATCACCGCCGTCAAAAACCGCGTGGCGGTTTCGGGCAGCCTGCCTCTCACCTGCGTGCTGCATTTCAATCCCTACCGCAATCTGTTCGGCCCGGCCCGGCCCGATTACTACGCCGCCACCACCGATGCGCACATCGTCTTCCCCTGGGAAGTGAAACGCGGTCCCGAACATATTTTGCTCCAGGAATTTTGAAAAGCACCCTGTAACTGCCGGGCCTTTTTTGAACCGCCAAGCGCGATCATCTTCGCGGACAGGTCCCCGCAGTAATGGGGGCAAGCCTGAACAGTTGCAGCATCCTTTTTAAATTCAAAAGTGCAGGCCGGTGGGTCTGCACTTTTTGCGTGTTTCAGCGGTAATTGGTGTGGCTTTCGATGTTTTGCAGGGCGGCTGCCACGGCTGCCTGCACCCCGGCGTCACGGTCATCGCGCTGGGCATTTTTCAGCGGCACATTGGCCCTGATATCCGCCAGGTTGCCCAGAGACCGGACCGCCTCGGTGCGCACGCGGGCATCGCCATCCGTGCTCAGAGTCAGCACCAGCGGCTCAAAGGCCGCTTCGCTCTTAAGTGCCCCCAGAGCCCGCACAGCCGCCAGGCGCACGCGCGGATCGGTGTCAATCAGCACCGAAACCAGCCCGGCAACGGCCTGGGCGCTGCCCAGCCGGCCCAGGGCATCGGCCGCCTGAGCCCGATTTTTAGGGTCGCCATCTTCCAGCAAGGCCAGCAGGGGCGGCAGCGCTTGGGCTGCCCCCAACGCCACGCAGCGGTCAAATTGGCGGCGCACAATGAAAAATTGGGCGGCCTGGTCCTGTTTGTCGGGCTGCCAGCCCTGCTTGACCAGCATTTCCGCCGCTGCCTGGCGCACCTTGACGTCATGATCGTAGAGGGCGGCGAGGAATATTTTCTGCGAGCGGGCGTCCGCTTCCATGCGTCCCAAAATATATATCACCCGGTGGCGCACATCGTGATCCCAGCTCTTCATCATCACCAGCAGAGAAGGCAGGGCGTCTTTGCCTTTGCATTCCAGGCTTTCGGCCGCCGAAGAGCGCACCCCATCATCCGCATCCTGCAGCAGGGTGATGAGGGGTTCAATGGTTTTCAGGTCGCGAATCTGCCCGAAGGATTCGGCCACCGCCTTGCGCACCTCAATATCCGGGTCGCGCAGCAGGGCAAGCATCTCATCGAGGCCGCGGGGGGAAAAATGACCCAACCCGCGGGCCGCCGAGGCGCGCACGCCAGGGTGGCTGTCTTTCAGGGCGGCCGCCAGTGGCCCGGCCACGCGCGGGTCGTTGATCTTCTCCATGGTGCGCACCACCGAAAGCCGCGCCAGCGGATCAAGGTCTTTCAGCCCGTCAATCAGGGCTGGTATGGCCGGAGCGCCAATGCGCGCCAGAATATCCACCGCGGTGGCGCGCATGAAATCGGAGCGGCTGTGAAAGGCCGCCACCAGGCGGGGCACCGCCGGCGCGCCAATTTTCCGCAGCGCATTCGATGCGCAGGTGCGCAGGGTGTAATCTTCTTCTTTGAGAACTTCGATCAGCGGATCTATGGCGCGTGGTTCTGCCAGATCCCCCAATGCATCCATGGCTTCCATGCGCAGGGTCAAATCTTCATAACCCATCGCGTGAATCAGCCCATTGATATCGCCGCGTGCCTTTAAACGCGCTATATCAGGCTTAAACCACCCAAACAGTGACATCGCGCCTCCCCAAATAAATCAAGCAACGAATAAAGGATCAATTTAAGTATATCAAAGAATCTGTGAAAGAGATCATTCTTTAGATGCATCTTTGCCAACCATTTTGTGGCAGGGCTGGGAATTCATTATAGAACAAATTTTTCGTCCTTTTAGGGTATAATATGGTCCATGACCTCGATCGTTTGCCTGGATATCGAAACCACCGGCCTGGACCCGCAAAAAGACGCCATCATTGAGATTGGCGCTGTCCGCTTTAACGAAAAGCGCATTGAAGCGGAATGGACCACCCTCGTCAACCCCGGCCGGCCCATCCCGGCCAATATCACCGCCCTCACCCACATCACCAATGAAATGGTGCGCAATGCCCCGCGCATTGGCGATGTGACCGGCGAGCTGTCCAGTTTTGCCGGCGACCTGCCGGTTTTGGGGCACAATGTCAATTTTGACCTGGGCTTCCTGCGCCGCCAGAACATCCTCACCATCAATGATGTCGTTGACACGTATGAACTGGCCGCCACCCTGCTCCCCACCGTCAGCCGTTACAACCTGGAATTCCTGCGCAAGCATTTCAACGTGCCCATGAAGGCCACCCACCGCGCCCTTGATGATGCACGCGCCACTCACGGCGTGTTTGTGGAGCTTTACCGGATGGCCTGGGAGCTGAACATGGACCTGCTGGCCGAGCTGGTGCGCCTTTCGGAAGGCCTGGATTGGGGCGCGGGCTGGGTGTTCAGCCAGATTCTGCGCGCCCGCCTGCATGAAAGCGCCATCCAGCCGCGCCATGTTCCCGACAGCCCCTTCCGTTTCGACCCCGCCCTCGGCGGGCAGAGCCTGACCCCTGACGGCCACGGCAACCCCCTGGATGTGGATGAGGCGGCCGCCGTTCTGGAATATGGCGGCCCCTTCTCGCATTACTTTAGCGGCTACGAATACCGCGCCCAGCAGGTGGAAATGCTGCGGCGCGTGGCCACCGCCCTCTCAGATAACACTCACCTGCTGGTGGAAGCCGGCACCGGCACGGGCAAATCTTTTGCCTACCTGATTCCGGCCGCCCTGTGGGCCCTGCAAAACGAGACCCGCGTGGTCATTTCCACCAACACCATCACCCTGCAGGAACAGCTGATCAAGAAAGACATTCCCGACCTGTGCGCGGCGCTCAAGCTGCCGCTGCAGACGGCCGTGTTGAAGGGACGCTCAAACTACCTTTGCCCGCGCCGCCTGGAGCTGCTGCGCAAACGCGGCCCGGAAAACGTGGATGAGATGCGCGTGTGCGCCAAGGTGCTGGTGTGGATGCAAACCAGCCAGAGCGGCGACCGCTCGGAAATTAATCTCAACGGGCCGGCTGACCGCGAGGTGTGGATGCGCCTTTCGGCGGAAGACGAAGGCTGCAAGGTTGAAACCTGCATCAAGCGCGGCGGCGCCTGCCCCTTCTACCGCGCCCATGTGGCAGCGCAAAACGCCCACCTGCTGGTGGTGAACCACGCCCTGCTGCTGGCCGACGCCGCGGTGGGCAACCGCGTGCTGCCGCCCTATAACTACGCCATTGTGGATGAGGCCCACCATCTGGAGGCCGCCACCACCAACGCCCTCAGCTTCCGCCTCACCGAAGGCGAAATTCCGCGCCTCAGCCGCGACCTGGGCAGCCTGAAGACCGGCATTTTCGGCCGCTTCATGGGCCTGGTGCGCACGGCTCTCCAGCCCTCAGACCTGGCCGCCCTTGAACAGGCCATCCAGCGCAGCATTGACCTGGCTTTCCGCGTGGACCAATACACCCGTGCCTTCTTTGAATCGGTGCGCAATTTCCTGGCCGACCAGCGCGGCGGGCGCCCGGTAGGGCAATATGCCCAGCAGGAACGCATTCTGCCAGGCACGCGCACCCTGCCCGCCTGGAACCAGGTGGAAGTGAGCTGGGATCAGACTTCTGAAACCTTCAAGCTGCTGCTGGGACTGCTGACCCAGGTGCACCAGGCCATGGGCGAACTGGTGACCAACGGCCTGGAAGATGTGGAAGATGTGCAGGGCACCCTCAGCAACATTTACCGCCGCCTGGCCGAGATCCAGGAAAACCTCGACGCCCTCATCACCAAACCTTCACCTGCCAAAATCTACTGGATTGAAACGGCCACCAATCAGGCCATCACCCTCAACGCCGCCCCGCTGCACATTGGCCAGCTCATGGAACAGGTGCTGTGGCACGAAAAATCGTCCATCATCCTCACCTCGGCCACCCTCACCACTGGCGGCGAATTTGATTACCTGCGCGGGCGCCTGAACGCTGACGAAGCCGATGAACTGACGGTGGGCTCCCCTTTCGATTACGAAACCGCTGCGCTGCTCTACGCCGTCAACGATATTCCCGAGCCCGCCGATAACAACGGGCACCAGCGCGCGGTGGAAGAGGCCATCCGCCAGCTTGCTGTTGCCTCGCAGGGACGCATGCTGGTGCTGTTCACTTCCTTCAGCCAGCTCAAACGCACCGCCGAAGCCGTCACCCCCTTCCTCGACCGGCAGCACATCAGTGTGTTTGCCCAGAGCGAAGGGGTTGCGCCCAACATGCTGGTGGAAAGCTTCCGCGAAACAGAACGCGCCGTGCTGCTGGGCACGCGCTCGCTGTGGGAAGGCGTGGATATCGCCGGCGAAGCCCTTTCGGTGCTGGTGATCGTCAAGCTGCCCTTTGATGTGCCTTCCGACCCGATTGTGGCCGCCCGCTCGGAAACCTTTGAAGATCCCTTCAACGAATACAGCCTGCCCGAGGCCATTTTGCGCTTCAGGCAGGGCTTTGGCCGCCTCATCCGCACCCAGTCGGACCGCGGCGCGGTGGTGATTCTGGACAAGCGCGTGCTGACCAAAACCTACGGCAAGCTGTTCATCGATTCGCTGCCCGAATGCACCTTCCGCAAGGGCACCCTGGCCGATGCCCCGCGCCAGGTAGAAAAATGGCTGAATATGTAGATTGCAGTAACTACAATGACCTGAAAAACAAGTTCCTTCAATAAAAGGGGACTTGTTTTTTTGTAACTACTTTGACAATGTCATATTTAGAAACCCCCCCTGCCCTGGCTACTGCGGGGGTGTAAGTTAATCAGGGGTGTTTTTGTCCCGCTTTGCGGGACAAAAACACCCCTTGCAGTTACTGTGCTAATTGAATAAGTTGAAAAATGCACTAATGACCTTATAAACAAGCCCCCCTTCAATATAAGGGGGGCTTGTTTTTTTAGCTGACCCACCAGCTTTCTTCTATGCGCTCGCGCTGCTGCAGCACATGGATTTCGCCATTTTCCAGCCACAGGGCAGCCGGGCGCGGCGCCAGGTTGTAATTGGACGCCATGCTGAGCTGGTAAGCGCCAGCCACCGGCATCACCAGCACACGGCCGCGTTCATAATCAGGCAGCATCACCTGCGGGATCAATTCGTCGCCCGATTCGCAGAATTTGCCCACCAGGGTCACGCGGTGGCGGGGTTCGGCGCCGGCCCTGTCGGCCAGCAGGGCGGTGTATTCCGCCTGATAAAGGGCATGGCGCGGGTTGTCGGCCATGCCGCCATCCACCGCCACCACCCGCGAGCCGTCGTTGACCACCTTGTGAGTGCCAATGGTGTACACTGCCAGGCCGGCGCGGGCCGCCAGCCAGCGTCCCGGTTCCACCACCAGCCGCGGCAAAGGCCAGCCGCGCCGGGTGCTTTCAGCGGTCACCGCCTCTGAAACCGTGCGGATCCAGTCTTCAGCCGGGGGAACGGCCTCGCCGTTGGGCAGGTAAGGCACGCCCCAGCCGCCGCCCGGGCAAAACGTCTGCGGAACAAAACCCTCGGCCTCAGCCAGAGCATAAAGGATCTCAATGGCCTGCCTAAAGGGACCCAGTTCAAAAATTTGCGAGCCAATGTGGGTGTGCAGGCCGGTCAGGCGCAGCCAGGGGCTGCGCAGTGCCTGACGAATGGCTTCGGCAGCCTGGCCATCGTGCATGGGCAGCCCAAATTTGCTGTTGGGGTGCGCGGTCAGGTCATAGGCATGGGTTTTGGCCGAAATGCCCGGGGTCACCCGCAGCCAGATTTCCACCTGGCGCTGCTCGGCTGCTGCCAGGTTTTCCAAAAAGCCCAGCTCTTCAAGGCTGTCCACCACCACCGCCTGAATGCCCCAGCGCAGAGCTGCCAGCAATTCTTCGCGCGATTTGTTGTTGCCATTCAGATGCACATTGCCAGGCGCAAAACCCGCCAAGCGCGCCATGTTCAGCTCGCCCAGGCTGGCTGCATCCACGCCAATGCCCATCTCTTTCAGCTTGCGCGCCATTTCCAGCGAAAAATAGACCTTGGCGGCATAGGCCACCTGGCTCTCGCCGGCATACCAGCGCCTGAACCATGTTTCAAGATTCTGCGCATTCTGGCGCACGGTGGCGCCGTCATATAAATAAAGCGGCGTGCCCCAGGTTTGCGCCAGGCTGCACACATCCTGCCCATCAATTTCCAGATGGTCCGCCGGGTTGATTTTTGCCGTCACCGGAAACAGGTTCAACATCAATTCACCTCACTGCTAAAAAAATAACGCGCCAATTGTAACATGCGCAGGGTGATTTATGTCATATTTGGCTGGCTCTCCATGCCATCCATTTTATGATTGATTCCGGATGAACGGCAGAAGCGGGTTTCAAGCCCAATCTCTTTGCCGCGCCGCACCTTTGAACCGGGAATGGACGGCTGCGCTCGCTGGCAAAACAAAGCCGCCCCACGGGTTCCGTGGGGCGGCTTGAAGGGGCTGGCCTTATTTGACCGGCACGTAGATATAAAAGACCGAATCGGGAGCGAAATCTTTGAATTCATCGGTATAAACTTCCATATCGAACATGCCGTTGATCTCCAGGCCCGATTTTGGCATGGCCTGCTGGTAAATGGCATTGTAGGTGGCGCGCAGGCTCTCCAGCGGGCCGACATGCTTGAACGCGGCGTAGCGGGTGGCGGGCAGGTTGCGCACCACCATGCCGGCGGGCACGTCTTCCAGTTTGGAAACAGCGAAGCCGCACAGGTATTCAAAGGCGCCCTGGGGCAGGTCTGGCCGGGTGATGCACACGCCGTAAGCGGCTTCTTCGAGAGCATTCTTGATCTCGGCAGAGCGCTGGTTGAAGCGCACCCAGGTGGCGCCGATTTCATTGTTGGGGTTGCTGCCTTCATACAATATGCCGACCACGGTCAGCGCGGGCTTTTCAATCAGGGTGTATTCCATGAGGGTCTCCTTCTTTGCAATAATGGTTCGATTTTTATTGGATAGAACCGGCTCAAGCGGAATCTGCACTTCCACCATCGGGCAGCTCTCGGCGCCTTCATCCGCCAGGTACAGCTCGCGCATGGGGCTGGCGGCGCGGTAGCCGTGGGCATCCATCCAGGCGTAGATCGCGCTGTAGGTCTGGTTCAACTCGGCGGGTTGGGCCGGGCTGGCCGCGCAGGCCGTGGCCTCGATGGCAGGCAGGCGCCGCAGAACCGGCATACCCGGGCCGGCCGGGCTGGCGCTGGCGCGGTTCTGGCCGGTGGAGCGGTCGTCAATGACCACCGCCACATCCAGCTCCACGCTGGTTTCGCGGTACTCCGGGCTGAGCCACAGGGTGAGCCAATCGCCGGTGCAGCGCAGCATCTGGCTGCCGGTCCAGTCGAAGAGATGGCGGCGCAGGGTTTCGCGGCGGGCGGGCAGTTCAGCCGGCGGCATCACCGTGCGCAGAGCAGCCACCCACATGGCCGGGGCAGGCTTGAGCACCACCTCGGGCAGGGCCGCCTTGCCTTCCATTTCGATCTGCTGCAGGCGCAGGGCCACCTGTTCCATGCGGCTCTGTTCGGCCTGAATGCGCTGGGCCAGCTCGGCCTGCTTCTCTGCCATCATCTCGCGCAGCCGGGCGGCGTCCAGCTCCCGGTCCAGCAGGCTGAGGATTTGTTCCAGCGAGAAGCCCAGGTCTTTGAGCGCCAGGATGCGGTTGATGCGCGGCAGCTGCCGGGGAGAGTAGTAGCGGTAGCCGGTGTAGCGGTCAATCCAGGCGGGTTTGAACAGCCCCACCTGTTCGTAATGATGCAGGGTTTTGACCGTGACATGAGCCAGCTTTGAAAACTCGCCGATCTTGAGCATGGGTTCCATCCTTTTGAGATACAATCTGAAGGCCTTCAGTAATGATAGTTTACACCCTCCGGTAAGGGGCGAGTCAAGGGGGGATATGACCAATTTGAGAAAACAGAAAAACGCAATTTTCCGGTCACAGGATGCATTCTTCGCATTTTGCGGCTGCTTCGCCGCCCTCCCAATTTTCGGGAGGGGACCGGGTGTCAAACAATTCCCCGTGAGCTGGCCTAATTATACCCTTGCGTCTTGACAGTTTCACCTGCGTAAGATAGGATAAGAATATCTTTTATGAGAGGTAGATGCGTGGCCGAGTTGGAAGAAAAGAAACCGTTTAGCGTTGAATTGTTTTTGCGAACCACTTTCAAAGGGCTGCTGGACAGCATGGCGGCCTTCTTTAACCGGATTGGCCTGAAACCCAACACCATGACCATTCTGGGGCTGGCGCTCAGCTTTGTCGGCGCCATTCTGCTGGGCATGGGACAGATCACCCTGGGCGGCATCATCATCCTGATTGCCGGCCCTTTCGACGCCGTGGACGGCAGCATGGCCCGCCTGCGCGGCGAACCCAAACTGTTTGGCGGCTTTGCCGATTCCGTCTCTGACCGCTACGCGGAACTGGCCATTTTTGGCGGCCTGATGGTCTATTATGCCAGCCAGGGCAACATGATCTTCTGCCTGCTGGTGTACCTGGCCGCCTCCGGCTCGGTGATGGTTTCATACATTCGCGCGCGCGCCGAAGCCCTCAAATTTGACGCCAAAGTGGGCATGCTCACCCGGGTGGAACGCTACCTGGTGCTGGCCCCCTGCCTGGTTTTCAACATTCCCATCGTGGCGGTATGCATTATCGCCTTCTTTTCCCACCTCACCGCCATCCAGCGCATTTTGCATGTGCGCCGGCAGGCCCGCCAGATCAAGGAGATTTTGTAAATGGAATTCACATCGCAGGGCATTGTTATTTTAGGTTTCACCATTTATTACTACGGCATCGTCATCATGTTGGGTGTGGTGGCTGCGGCCATCATGACCGACCGCCTGGCGCGCATGCGCGGCCTGGACCCGGAAATTCCCTGGGATGCCCTGGCCTGGTGTCTGATTGGCGGCATTGTGGGCGCCCGCCTGTGGCATGTGTTCACCCCGCCGCCTTCCATGGTGGAGCAGGGTATCACCACCATGTACTACCTGACCAATCCCCTGGCCATGCTTAATATCCGCAACGGCGGTCTGGGCATTCCCGGCGGCGTGATCGGCGGGGCTCTGGGTTTCTACATTTTTGCCCGCCGCCGCAAGATCAGCTTCCTGGAATGGGCTGACCTCATCGCCCCCGGGCTGGCACTGGCGCAGGCCATGGGCCGCTGGGGCAACTTCTTCAACCAGGAAGTCTACGGCGCCCCCACCAGCCTGCCCTGGGCCATCACCATTGACCCGCCCTACCGCCTGCCCGAATACATCAACCAGGCCACTTACCATCCCCTGTTTCTCTATGAATCCATCTACAACCTGGTCAGCATGGCTGTGCTGATCTGGCTGCTGCGCAAAGGCGGCGAGCGGCTGAAGAAAGGCGACGTGTTCCTGACCTATCTGGTGCTCTACCCGGTAGGGCGCTTCTTCCTTGAATTTTTACGCCTCGATTCTGCCCAGGTGGGCGGGATCAACTTCAACCAGACCCTGATGGGTGTGATTGCCATCGCGGCCGTTGCCCTGCTGATCTGGCGGCACCGTCCAGGGGCTGCGACCGCCGCGGCTGAAAGCCAGCCCCCGATTGCCTCTGCGGCCGCCCCGGAGCCAGATGCAGACATCGAGCAGATTGAAGAAAGCGTGAAAGAAAAAGAGAACCTGAAGGAAGAAGAGCAGTAATTCCGGGTGGGGAGAGTGAGGAAGCAATGATGATCCTGGCCGAACGGTTAACCAAGAAATTTGACGAGTTCACTGCCGTGAATGAGGTGAGTTTTGAGGTTGCCGCCGGCCAGGTTCTGGTTATTCTGGGACCCAACGGCGCCGGCAAGACCACCACCGTGCGCATGCTCACCTCCATTTTGCGACCCACCAGCGGCCGTGCCGCGGTGGCGGGCTATGATGTGGTGCGCGACGCCGACAAGGTGCGCGCCAGCGTGGGGGTGCTGACGGAAAATCACGGTCTTTACGGGCGCATGTCAGCCGATGAATATCTCGACTTTTTCGGCCAGCTCTACCGCCTGGACCGTCCCACCCGCCTCAGCCGCATTGAAAAATATCTCGATCAGTTTGGCCTGAGCGGCGCGCGCCAAAAGCGCCTGGGCGAATTTTCAAAAGGCATGCGCCAGAAGCTGGCCCTGGTGCGCGCGCTGCTGCACGAGCCGCCGGTGCTGCTGCTGGATGAGCCCACCTCGGCCATGGATCCCGAAAGCGCGCGTGTGGTGCGCGAGGCCATTGAAAGCCTGCGCTCAGCCGACCGGGCCATTGTGCTCTGCACCCACAACCTCACCGAAGCCGAAGAACTGGCCGACCGCGTGGCCATCATCCGGCGCGGGCGCATTGTGCAGCAGGGCACCCTGCCCGAGCTGCGCGCTCTGGAAGGCCCGCCGGTGTTTGAGGCGCGCCTGGCCGCCCCGCTGAACGGCTGGGACGGCAGCCTGCCCGACGGCGCCGGGCTGCTGGAACGCGGCGATTCATGGCTGCGTTACCGCACAACCGCCCCTGAACAAACCAACCCCGCTTTGCTGGGCAGCCTGCTGGCGCAAAATTTGCCCGTGCTGGCCCTGCAGGAACTGCCGCACAGCCTGGAGCAGGTGTATTTAAAAGTGATGCAGCGCGCCGCCGGGGAGGATAACCATGCTGGATGAACTGCGTCCCGCTCTGATTGTGGCTCAACGCGAAACCCGCGACCAGCTGCGCGATTGGCGCATTATTTTCCCTGTGCTGGGGCTGACCGTCTTTTTTCCCTTTTTGATGAATTTCACCGCCGAACAGGCTTTGAATTTTGTGCGCCAGTACGGCGCCTCGATTATCGGCGAGCGCATGGTGCCCTTCCTGCTGATGATCGTCGGCTTTTTCCCCATTTCAGTATCCATGGTCATTGCCCTGGAATCTTTTGTGGGCGAAAAAGAGCGCGGCAGCATTGAGCCCCTGCTCGACACCCCCCTGAAAGACTGGCAGCTCTACCTGGGCAAACTGCTTTCATCTACTGTGCCGCCGCTGATTGCCAGCGCCATGGGCATGTCGGTGTATATCGCCGGCCTGGTGCGCAGCGGCATTCCCCTGCCCGAAGCCCCCCTGCTGCTGCAAATCATCTCCCTGACGGTGGTGCAGGCGGTGCTGATGGTGAGCGGAGCGGTGGTGGTCTCCACCCAGACCACCTCGGTGCGCGCGGCCAACCTGCTGGCTTCATTTATTATCATTCCAGTGGCGCTGCTCATCCAGGCTGAAAGCGTGATCATGTTCTGGGGCGATTACAACACCCTCTGGCTGGTGGTGGTGGCGGTGGTGCTGCTCACCTTCCTGCTGGTGCGGGTGGGGCTGGCGCATTTTCAGCGCGAGCAGCTTTTGGGCCGCGAGATCGACGTGCTGAATATCCGCTGGGCCGTGAAGCTGCTGTGGAACGGTTTTCGCGGCGAGGCGCGCAGCATCGACGCCTGGTACCGCAAAACCTTGTGGCCCACCCTGCAGCGCCTGGCCCTGCCGGTCCTGATGGTGGCGGTGCTGCTGGTCATCAGCGTGGGCCTGGGCTGGACGCAGGTGGAACGTTTTAACCTGCATGCCAATGATATCACCTCGCCGGAATCGATCAAGGAAAACCTGCTCACCCTCACCGAAGCCGCCCCGCTGGGCGATTTTGGCCTGGTGCTGACCATTTTCTGGCAAAATTTACGCGCGCTGGGCATTGCCCTGCTGCTGGGCATGATCACTTTTGGCATTCTGGGCATGCTGCCTTCGATGCTGACCCTGGGGATCATGGGCTATTTGATGGGCGTGCTGGCCCAGCGCGGATTTTCTGCCGGGCTCTATTTTGCCGGCTTTATTCTGCCGCACGGCCTGCTTGAAATTCCGGCTGTGGTGCTGGCCACGGCAGCCGTGCTGCGCATGGGCGCCATTCTGGCCACCCCCACCCCCGACCGCACCTTCATGGAGGTGTGGCTGGCCTGCCTGGCAGACTGGTTCAAAGTGATGATTGGCCTGGTCATCCCGCTGCTCTTTGCAGCAGCCATGGTTGAAGCCTGGTTTACGCCGCAGGTGGCGATCTGGATGATGCGATAGGAGGATAAAGTGGCGAGAGTTGTCATCTTGGGGACGGCTTATTCGGTGGCGGCTGAAGAACATCAGAACACGCATTTTGCGGTGATCGGCCGCGAGCGGCAGGTGCTGGTGGATTGCACCGGCACGCCCAATGTGCGCCTGAAACGCGCCGGCATGGAGATCAACAACCTGACCGACCTGATTCTGACCCATTTTCATCCAGATCATGTCTCAGGGGCGCCCCTGCTGCTGATGCAAATGTGGCTGCTGGGCCGCAGCAGGCCGCTGAACATCTACGGACTGGCGCCGGTGATGGACCGCATGGAAACCCTGATGGGCTTCTATGATTGGGCCACCTGGCCGAATTTCTTTCCGGTGACCTTTAACCGCCTGCCTTCTGAAGAAATGACTCCGGTGTTAAGCTGCGACGAAATGGTCATTCACGCCTCGCCCGTCCAGCATATGATCCCGACCATTGGTCTGCGCTTCGATTTTGATGACGGCCGCTCGCTGGCCTATTCCTGCGACACGGCCCCCTGCGGTGAGGTGGTGCGCCTGGCCAAAGACGCCGATGTGCTGATCCATGAGGCTTCCGGCGGACCCATCGGTCATTCAACCGCGCGCGAAGCCGGCGAAATTGCCGCCCGCGCCGGAGCACACGCCCTTTACCTGATCCATTACCCCACCATCAACCCCGATTACACCGCCATGCTCCTCGAAGCCAGCCAGGCTTTTAACGGCCCGGTAAAGCTGGCCCAGGATTACATGACGTTTGGCTTTTAAATGGGACGGTCCGGCCAAACCTGAATTAAAATCTGACAGGCAACCACTCAGCCGGGTCTTTTTTGAACCGCCAAGCACATTCATCTTCAAGGATAGGTCCCCGCAATAACGGGCTTTTCCGGCGAATGGCAAATCAACCTACCAGCCGGTGATAAACGGTTCCCAATCCGCATTGTTCTGCAGGTAGTGGCCAAACACATAGGCCGCCGCAGTGGAGGGTTCCTGGGGAGTGTGCAGCGGAAACATGCGGGATTCTTCGCTGGTGCGCCCGCCCTTGTGATGATTGCAGGCCGGACAGGCCGCCACCACATTTGTCCAGATGTGCCGCCCGCCCATATGGCGCGGGATGACGTGGTCAATGGTCAGTTCAGGGGTGTGTTTGCCGCAGTACTGGCAGGTGTAGCCGTCGCGGCGGAACACCTCACGGCGGTTCAGGCGGGCATGCAGGCGCGGTACGGCCACCATTTGCAGCAGCCGGATGACCGAGGGGCGCGGAAATGTGCCGCGGATGAGGCGAATGATGCCCCGCCCGTTCAAAACCAAATCTGCCCGTTCAGCCATCAAAAGGCCAACGGCCCGGCGCGTGCTGCAGATATTGACCGGCTGATAATTGGCATTCAAAACCAGAACCTGCCCATCCATGCCGACCTCCTTCCACCTATTATACTCCGAGTCGGCGCCAGGTGCAGCAGGGCATAAAAAGGAGCAGCCATGCACATTTTGATGACAGGCGGAACCGGATTAATTGGCCAGGCCCTGACGAGCCTGCTGCTGGAAGCCGGGCACCGGGTGACCCTGCTGACGCGCCGGCCCGAAGCGGCCCGCGCCCCGGCCGGCGCCCGTCTGGCAGCCTGGGACGGACGCAGCGCCAATGGCTGGGCCCACCTGCTGGGCGAGGGCGACGCCGTGATCAACCTGGCCGGGCAGAGCATCGCCGCCAGCCGCTGGACACCGGCGCAAAAGCAGCTCATTTTGCAGAGCCGCCTGGATGCCGGGCGGGCGGTGATGGACGCCCTCAAGCAGGCTCCGGGACGCCCCGCCGTGCTGCTGCAGGCCTCGGCAGTGGGCTATTACGGCCCCTGCGGCGACGAAGAGCTGGATGAAAACGCCCCGGCTGGCAGTGATTTTCTGGCAGAAGTGTGCCGCCAGTGGGAAGAATCGACCTTTGAGGCGGAAGAACTGGGCCTGCGCCGCGTGGTGCTGCGCACCGGCGTGGTGCTGGCGGCCCAGGGCGGCGCATTGGAGCGCCTGGCCATGCCCTTCCGCCTCTTTGGCGGTGGACCGGTGGGCAGCGGGCGGCAGTGGCTGCCCTGGATTCACCTGCGCGACCAGGCCAATGCCATGCGTTTTTTGCTGGAAAACCCGGCTGCCGCGGGTGTCTTTAACCTGGCCGCGCCGCAGCTGCAGCGCAACGCGGAATTTGGTAAAACCCTGGCACGGGTGCTGCAGCGCCCTTACTGGCTGCCAGCCCCGGCTTTTGCCCTGCGTCTGGCCCTGGGCGAACTGAGCACCATTGCCCTGGATGGCCAGCGCGCCGTGCCGCACCGCCTGCTGCAGATGGGCTACCGCTTTGATTTTCCTGAGCTGCAGCCAGCCCTCGAAAACCTGTTTAAGAAAGGAGCGTGATATGGCACTGAAACGTTTCGTGATGATGGCCCTCACCCGCAAGGGCGAGGCGGTGCAGGCGGAAGAATTGGCCGCCCTGCTCGATGAGCATCTCAAATTCCTCAAGGCGGGCGGGGCGGGCGGCTCGTGGGAAACCCTCTGCACCACCAGCGACCTGGAAACCGGCCTGGTGCTGGGCATTTACCGCGGCGGCACGAAAAAGGGCGGCAAGCAGGCTGATCTTTCAATGCGCCTGGTGGAAAGCGACCTCAACGGGGTCAATCTTTCCTTTGCCAATCTGCTGGCGGTGGGCTGCACCAACCGCAACTGGGATGAAATCAACCTGGAAGGGGCGCTGCTGGTCGATGCGGACCTGCGCGGCACCAGCTTCAGAAAGGCCAACCTGCGGCGGGCCGATTTCTCGCGCAGCGACATGCAGGGCTGCGATTTGAGCGGCGCCGATCTGCGCGACACCGATTTTGAAGAGGTGGACCTGAGCGGGGCCAACCTGACCGGCGCGCTGGTGACCGGCACGCGCTTCGTCAATACCTGCCTCGATGGGGTGATTGGATTGGAAAAGCAGGGGTGAACTGACCTGTGCGCGGATAAAAAGAATCTGCTGCGGCTTGCAGACCGCTCTCTCCGGCATAAATCAAATCCTCCCTGCTCATTCAGGGAGGATTTGATGACACCACTGCGTGAGGCAGCCAACTTGCAGCGCCTGCACGGCATTTTTATCGGTCGATGATCAGCGGCAGGAAGATGGCATGGGGCAGGTCAACCACCTCACAAATCAGGCTGGAAGAAGTGCCGCCGCCTGGCCCCGGGCTGCTGACCGTGACCACCCCCTGGCCAACAGACACCAGTTCATCAGGCGGTACCTGGGCTTTGAGCTGCATGTCATCAATATAGGTGGTGGGCAGAGCATTGCCATCCCACAGCACCACCGAATTGGTGACAAAACCGCTGCCGTTCACCAGCAGCACGCCGCCGTTGGCGCCGGCAGGCATGACCGCAGGCGACAGGCTGGCAAGGGCGGGTGCGGGGTTCTGCGGGTTGTAACGCAGGATGACACCGCCATCACCCACAGCCCAGCCATTGGAATCATTGACCATCGAGATGCCGTTCAGGTTATTGGCGGTGGGGCTGGAGACGCTGCTCCACTGCGCGCCGTTCCAATAGAGAATGGCGCCGCCGCTGCCCACAGCCCAGAGCTTGGCGGTGGGGGTGAATTCTATGGATTTCAACGAAGCCTGGGTAGGGGTGTTTTGGACCACCCAGCCGCCTGTGGTGCGGTGCAAAATAACGCCGTTATCGCCAGCAGCCCAGGCGTTGGAGGCCGAAATGGTCAGCACCGCATTGAGCCGGGTGGTCACCGGGCTGATGGCGGGAACCCAATCGCCCAGCGCTTTCATCAAGATGGCACCGTTATCGCCCACAATCCAGCCGACCTCATCGTCAATGGCGCTGATGGCATTGGGCAGGTTTTCCTGGGGCATTTCCCAGTTTTCCCAGCGCTTTTCATTATGATGCTGCAGGCGGGGCTGCAGCTGCCAATCGCCAACCGCCCAGATATGCGTAGGGGTGATCATGTTCACCGAACGCATGCTGAAAGAACCTGTGCCGTCAGATGATTCATCATGCTGCCAGAGAAGGCCGTTCCAGTGCAGGAAGGTGCCGCCGTCGCCGACCGCCCAGCATTCGTTGCTGCTGAAACAATCCACGCTGCGCAGGGTGGTCAGGACGCCGGTGGGTACGGATTCCCATTGGGTACCGTTCCAATGCAGGGAAACGCCGTTGGCGCCAACAGCCCAGCCGTCGGAAGCATTAAGCATGGAAATGCTGTAAAGGTTGCTGGTGGTGACCGTCACCGGCCAGATTTTCCATTCCAAAACCTGCACTTCAGCCTGCACTGGGGCGGGCAGCAGAAGCGCAGCGATGATGAATAGGCTTGTCAGAAAACGTTTCATGGTCCAGATTCGAACTCCTTGACGGTAAATTATCGGCCTGATTATACCCTGCTGCAGCCGTTTCGGGTTGAATTGGCACCATGATAAACGCCATTCCGCGGCAAGTTGAGAAAGCCATCGCCAGGCAAAATAAAAAGCCCATCTTCAAGGATGGGCCTGAACGTGTGGAAAACGGGCTGCGCCTTACGGCAGGTGGATAAGGGGCAAAAAGAGGGCAATGGGCAGGTCCAGCACCTCACAGATGAGACTGGATGACGATCCGCCGCCAGGGGCCGGACTGGTGACAGTAACGGTGTTGTAGCCGGCGGCCGCCAGTTTACTGGCCGGCACCTGCGCCGCGAGCTTCAGGTCAGAAATGTAAGCGGTGGGCAGGGCTTCGCCATTCCACAGCACCACAGAATTGGTGGAAAAGAAACTGCCGTTGACCACCAGCACGCCGCCATTGGCCCCAGCCGGCATGGCCGCCGGGGATAGGCTGGCCAGGCCGGGAACCGGGTTCTGACTGGTGTAGCGCAGAATAATGCCGCCATCACCCACGGCCCAGCCGTCCGAATCGGATACCATGCCCACGGCGTTGAGGTTGGCGCTGGTGGGGCTGGAAACCAGCTGCCATGCCGAGCTGTCGCCGCGCAAAATAGTCCCACCGCTGCCCACACTCCACAACCCGCTGGTGGGGGTGGTGGATATGGACTTCAATGAAGCGGAAGTGGGTGTTTCCAGCGCAAACCAGATGGAGAAAATCCGGTGTAAAATTTCGCCCTCATTGCCAACGGCCCAGCCGTCCATGATGGAGTTGGTGATGACCGCGTTCAGGTGAAATTCAGTCGGGCTGGCCACGCCAACCCAGTCGCCGAGCTGTTTGGTCAGGATGGTGCCGTTATCTCCAACGACATACCCCACTTCTTCGTCAATAATGCTGATGGAACGGGGAATGGAATCCTGCGGCAATTCCCAGGCTTCCCAGCGGTAACCGTTGAAGTGCATGGCACGCGGACGGCTGTCCCAATCGCCCACAGCCCAGGCATGCATGGGAGAAAACACGCTGACGGCGCGCATATTGTAGATGCCGTTGCCGTCGCTGGTGGTGTCGCGTTTCCAGGCAATGCCGTTCCAATGCAGCAGAATGCCGCCTTCGCCAACCGCCCAGCCTTCATTGCTGGTGAGCATATCCACGCTGAGCAGCGCAGAAGTGACCCCCGTTGGAAAGGCGCTCCATGCGCTGCCATCCCAATGCAGGGCGGTTCCACCAGCGCCCACAGCCCAACCGTCATTGGCGCTGACCATAGAGATGCTGTAGAGATTTTGTGTGGTGGTGCCGCTGGACCAAATTTTCCATTCAGCAGCAGCCGTTTCCTCTATAAAAACGCCAGCCTGAACAGGGGCGGGCAGCAGCACAGCGGCAATTAAAAGCAGGGCAACAAGCAAACGTTTCATCTTTGCGAACAGGCTCCATATGTAAAATATTCGGCCTGATTATACCCCCTGCGCCTTTAAATCAGGTTGATTTACTGGCGTATTTCTCCATGCATTTTTCCAGGTCAGCCGAAAGCAGCCCTTCTGCGCGAATACGCTGCCAGGTTTGCGGATCGAGCGGCTCAACCCGCTCGGTGATTTCCGGAAAATGCGCGCGCACCACCTTGCGGGTGAACTGCGCCAGCGATTTCAGATAATACCATTCACGCGAAGTGACGACGGCTTCCTGGGCAACCGCATTCTGAACTTCAGAGATAAGGCTGAAAATTTCGATCATCTCGCGGGTCTGGCGGTCATGCACTTCCTGAAGCTTTCGGCTGCGGCCGCGCAGCTCGGTGAGCTGCTCATTGGCGTTTTTGAGATCTGAGCACAGGCGGGTCACCAACATCAGGCTCCACTTGGGGTTTTTCATCAGTGCGGTGAGATCGGGCTTGCGGAAGGCATAAACCACCACTTCGTCGCTTTCGGCCACCACGGTGGCGCTGCGCGCTCCGCCAACAATGATGGCCATTTCGCCAAAGAAATTGATGGCTTCAATCGTGGAAATCAGGTCGCGTCCGGAACCGGTGTTCTTGAAAATGTTGACTTTTCCCTTGCGCAGCAGGAACAATCCGCGGTCATCCTGCTCGCCTTCGGTCAGCAGGGTGGCGCCGCGCGAATACACATACATAAATGAGCGAAACTGTTCGACTTCAGCGGGAGGGATGTCTCTGAACATGGCTCAGGGCATGGTGAAGGTGGCTTGTTGTTCGTCGTTGATAAAAAGCTTGTAATCGCCTGCAGTCAGGTTTAAGAGCTTCATGCTGATATCAAAGGGCACGGCGGCGGCGCTGGATGAGGGCGTGGCAGGCGGCGAAACGGCGATGGTGACGTAAATTTCTTTTTTGGCGTTGGCCGGATTGGTCTGCATTTGCAGGTTGGAGCACTGGCTGGAAACCGAGCCTTTGACCAGCAGCAGGGCTACGGCTGGCTTGACCTTGTCATTCACGATGACATTGGTTTCTTCCACGGTGAGCGCGCAAATTTGCTTGGGATCGTTGGAAGGCTGTTTTTGAAATAGCGCCGTGGGAAATGAAAGCGGTTCCGCACAGGCGGTCAGCAGCAGGCCAGTTAAAATGAGAAGAAAAATGCGTTTTATTTTCATCTTGATTAGATTGTACAACAAATTTTAGTTAATGGGACTGAAAACTTCGCAAAACCTTTGCCAGCCGGGCAAAATGGGCCTTCAGGGACCTTGACAGACCGGCAGTAATTTGCTATACTGGGGTATAGTATTAAACAGAACAAGTAAGAAAGGTGTTGCCATGCCTATTTATGAGTATGTTTGTGAGGACTGCGGATATGCATTCATGCGCCTGACCAGTTTTGCCAATGCGGACAAGCTGCCAGAGTGCCCATCCTGCCAGGGAAAGCACACCCAAAAGAAGATCTCTCTAATTGCCTCATCTCAAGGTGAAAAGAATGGGGCTTCTTCCGGCAGTTCCTGTGGATCTGGCGGCAGATTTACCTGAGGTTAAGTTCCCGGCTGGCCGTGGGCCAGCCTGAAAGGAAAGAGCCATGCAAGGAAATGTTGAAACCCGGGAAGATTTATCCCGCCGCCTGCGCCGTATAGAAGGTCAGGTGAAAGGCGTGCAAAAAATGATAGATGAAGGCCGCGACTGTCGGGAAATTTTGCAGCAGATGGCCGCCATCCGTTCAGCCGTGCAAAGCGCCAGTTTTACCTATATGCAGCAGGTGGCCTGTGATTGCGCCCTCGGCCTGGATCAGATTCCCCAGGCAGAACGGCCGCAGGCCATTCGCGAGCTGGTTGAACTGCTGGGCAAAAGCGCCTGATTTTTGAGAAAGGAGCATGACCAATGGCATCATCCGTGGTGCGCTGGGTGACCGGCAAACAGTTTGTGGGTACCGATTCGGGCAAGCACTCCATTGTCCTTTCAACAGGCGATGAAGGGGTGGGCATGAAGCCTTCAGAGCTGGTGCTGGTGGGGCTTTCAGCCTGCACTGCCGTGGATGTGGTGGAAATTCTGGCCAAAAAGCGCCTGACGCTCACCGGGCTGGAAATTCTCGCATCCGGCGAGCAAGACGCCGCCCCACCGTGGGCTTATCGCAAGATTCACCTGCTTTACCGCCTGAGCGGTCCCGATTTAACCGCTGAAGCGGTGGAAAAAGCAATCGAACTTTCTGAATCCAAATATTGTTCGGTGGCGGCCACCCTGCGCGGCGTGGCAGAAATCACCACCTCTTTCGAAATTGTGCCGGCTTTGTAATTCACAATTCCTTAAAAAACCACGGTCGCACAAAAAATCCGCACCCCATTGGATGGGGTGCGGATTTCAATTTAACTACCCCGGTTATTTCAACGCTCCGGCCAGGGCCGCCAGTTCGGCCTGGGCGCGCGGCAGGGCTTCTTCCAGCGGTACCATGAAGGCTTCGCCGCCGCTGCGGCGCTTGAACTCCACCCCGCCCTGCTTGAGGGAACGCTCGCTGACGGTGATGCGCAGCGGCAGACCGATCAGGTCGGCGTCCATGAACTTCACGCCCGCAGACTCGGCACGGTCATCCACCAGCGGTTCCAACCCGGCGGCGGTGAGCATCTGTTCCAAACCTTCGGCCGCCTGCAGCACGGCTTCAGCGCCGCTCTTGCCGGGCAGCATCACCAGGTGCACCGGGTAGGGCGCAATTGAAACCGGCCAGATCAGCCCCTTGTCATCGTGATGTTCCTCAGCCGCGCAGGCCAGCAGCCGCCCCACGCCAATACCGTAGCTGCCCATGATCACCGGACGGGTGGAGCCGTCTTCGGCCAGGAAATCGCAGCCCAGCGCTTCGCTGTAGCGTGTGCCCAGTTTGAAGATATTGCCCACTTCCACGCCGCGGCTGGCGCGCATGGCCGCGCCGCATTCCGGGCAGGCCGCGCCATTTTCCGCCGAAACAATATCTGCCACCACCTCTGCCGTGTAATCGCGGCCGTAGTTGGTGTTCAACAGGTGGTAACCTTCGCGGTTGGCCCCCGCCACCAGGTTGGGCGAATGCGGGATCAGATCATCGGCCACCACCAGCAGCGGCAGCGCACCGGCCCGCGGCTTCAGGCCCACCGGCGAGGCATAGCCCGGCTGCGCGCCAACCGCCAGAATTTCTTCTTCATGCGCCGGGCGCAGTTCGGTCAGCGCGCCCCGCCCGCTGGCGGAAACCGCCGCGCTCAGCTTGGTTTCATTTACATCCATATCACCGCGCACCACGGCGAAAACAAACAGGTCGCTCTTCTGGCCGTCCTTTTCCATTTCGGCCACCAGAAAAACCGCCTTGGCTGTGCGGCTGGCGGGCACGTTCAGCAGGGCCGCCAGGTCGGCGATGGTTTTGGTTTCGGGGGTGGCCACCGGTTCCAGCGCCAGGGGGGCTTCGGCGGCAGGATGCGGCTTGCCCAGGCGCGCCACCTGGCGGTTGGCTGAATAACCGCAGGCATCGCAAAACAGCAGGGTGTCTTCGCCAATGGGGGTCAGGTACATGTATTCATGGGCCATCTTGCCGCCCATCATGCCCGTATCCGATTTCACCGCCACCACGGGCAGCCCGCAGCGCCGGAAAATGTTCATATAGGCCTGGTAATGGGCCTCATACTGCGCGTCCAGCCCTTCCCAGTTTGCATCCAGGCTGTAGCTGTCGAGCATGGTGAACTCGCGCACGCGGATCAGCCCGGCGCGCGGGCGGGGATCGTCGCGCCACTTGGTCTGGATGTGGTAGATGAGGGCCGGAAGCTGGCGGTAAGAGCGGATTTCGTGGCGCACCAGGTCGGCCACCACTTCTTCGTGGGTCATTGCCAGGGCCATATCGTGACCGTTGCGGTCCTTAAAGCGCCCCATCTCCGCCCCGATCTGAAACCAGCGCCCGGTTTCCTGCCAGATGGACGCAGGGTTGATCACCGGCATGGTGATTTCCTGGCCGCCGATGGCGTTGATTTCTTCGCGCAAGATGGCTTCAATGCGCTGCACGGCGCGGCGCGCCAGAGGCATGGCGGTGAAAATGCCGGCGCCGAGCTGGCGGATGAAGCCCGCCCGCAGCAGAAGCTGGTGGCTGGCCACCTCGGCCTCTGATGGGGGCTCGCGCAGGGTCTGGGAAAAGAGGCGTGAATAGCGCATGGGATCTCCTTTTCTTGATGGGCGGGGCAGGCAAAAATTGATCAGGCAAAGATCATCTGCCCCGCAGCAAATTCCCTCAACTTTACCCTATTTTTGCTGTTTTGGGGAGAATCTCTTTGCCTGATTTTTTTGGCGGCCAGTTCTAAGGTCTGATCACGCAGGGCAAAAAGCTGCAGCAGCAGCCGTGCCCGGTTGCATTTGCCGCCGCAGGCGCCAGCAGGCGGTAATTTCCCCCACTGGCCAGAGCCGGCTCCAGCGGTGCAAATTCCGCCAGGCGGTAGCCGCCAGCTTGAACGGCGGGCTGTTCCACCACCCGCTCCAGGCGGTAGCCGCCGCCGGAGGAAACCGCCGGGTTCTGAGGCGCCCGGGCCAGGGCCGGCAGGGTTCCTGCCGCCAGCGCCAATAACAGTAAAACAAAAAGAGCGATTTTTATTTTCCGGGTCATGGCATTACCTTAATTCTGCTCGCTCAGTATCAGTTTAAGAGAGTAGATGCGAATATCCGATGACGCACCAGTGCTGGCAAAATTCAGGTTCAACTGCACCCAGGTCGTGTTATTAATCAGCACCTGGGTAAAACCGCTGTCAATGGTGTAGCACTGCAAAGTCGTAGAAGTGCGGTCAGCAATATTATTAAATAAAAAAGCCGCCAGACCATCACCGTTGTTTTTAACCATGGCAGTGGCCACAATTTTATCGCTGGCATTGGAGACTTTGTAGCACACTTCCAGTGAATCCACTTGTATATTACTGCCTAACAGGTTTCCAAATGTGGATACCGGAATGGCTACATATTTATCCATCCCCACTCCCGAGTCGTTGCGGATGCGCATGCTGCCGTCATCCATGGGCGTCAGAGTCAGGCCGGTGGAACCGCGCACCACCATACCGAAGGGGCTCAGGTAAAAAATGGAATACATTGTGCTGTAAATTGGCCCGGCAGCAGAAATAGCCTTTCCATGCTTGCTGTAGGCGACAATCCCTGTGCCAGAACCTTCGTTGTTCGCATACACCGCTGCAGCGCCAGAGGTGGTGTTCGCTCTAAGGCCAACGCCGGATGTCGATTCGGCATAAATAGCCACATCGAACGGGTTGACGATGGAAAGGCCCCACGAACCGTCAGAGCCGGTCCAGGTTTCGCCAAAATGGTCATGCGCGCAGGTTTCAGCCGCCGGGGCCGAAATATCCGCCGGAACACGGGATGCAGCTGCTTCCAGCGCCTGGCGCGGCGAGAGCAGGGTGAAAGCCGCCTCGCCCGGTCCGCGCACTTCCACGGCAAGCCAGCCGGCCGCACCTGGCGGCAGCGGGTTGACCTGGCCCAACTGCACGGTGAAGGCGCCGTCCTTCAGCGCCACGCCCGCCTGCGCTTCGCTCCAGAGCAAACGGCCGCCTTCCGGGGCATCATACAGGGCAAAATTGAAATCATAGGCGCCATCCGCTGCCGCCGCGCCGCTGGCGGTGGTCAGGCGGCCGGCATAGGCCCGGGTTTCGCCGGGAAGGTCAATCCGGGCGGGCTGCGCCGCGCCGGTGGCCCGCGCCGAGGCAGCGGCGGTCAGCAGCAGCGCAAAAGCCAGCACAACGACCAGCAATATTTTCGGTTTGAACATGTTTTACTCCTTGTTGGACAGCTGTTCCAAATATAACAACGCAGCGGGTTGGCAGCCTGCGCTCAACCCGGCCCTGCTTTGCTCAGTTTTCACCTTCACGATATGCTTACTGTACTGCAATCTCCCAAAATAAACAAGCGCCCGCTTGGGCCAACGAGAAATCCTGCCATTCTCAAAAAAGAGTCTGCATCTTTATTTTAGTTTGCGCTTCCATCATCAGCTTGACGCACATTTTCGATGATGATACAATGTTTTGACATTCCTGGGATATTTAGCCCTGAATGAATGAGAGGCGTTTTTAATGACCCACACTAAAGATAATTCAATTGATGGAAAAATTATCCTGATTACCGGCGGCACAGGCTCCTTTGGCAAGAAGCTCACCGAAGTCATTCTCAATCACTACAAACCCCGCAAGCTGATCATTTTCAGCCGCGATGAGTTGAAACAATATGAAATGGCTCAGCAGTTCAGCGAGGCCAGATACCCCTGCATTCGCTATTTTATTGGTGATGTGCGCGATCGTGAACGGCTCTACCGCGCTTTTGACGGCGTGGATGTGGTCATTCATGCCGCGGCGCTCAAGCATGTCCCCATTGCCGAATACAACCCTCTGGAAGCGATCAAGACGAATATTCTTGGCGCCGCCAATGTTATTGATGCGGCCATTGACTGCGGGGTGAGAAAAGTGATTGCCCTCAGCACCGACAAGGCGGTCAACCCGATCAACCTCTACGGCGCCACCAAACTGGCTTCCGATAAATTGTTTGTGGCCTCCAACAGCTATTCCGGCGACAGTGGAACCCGTTTCAGCGTGGTGCGCTACGGCAATGTGGTGGGCAGCCGGGGCAGCGTGGTGCCGCTTTTTCTTAAAATGCGCGAAACCGGCGTTCTGACCATCACAGATCCGCGGATGACCCGCTTCTGGATCACCCTGGAACAGGGTGTTCAATTTGTGCTTGACAATCTGGAACGCATGCACGGCGGTGAAATTTTCATCCCGAAAATTCCCAGCATGTGCGTCACCGACCTGGCCAAAGCCATTGACCCGGAATGTGCCGTCAAAGTGGTTGGTATCCGCCCGGGTGAAAAGCTGCATGAGGTGTTGATTTCAGAAGACGACACCCGTTCCACCCTCGATTTTGGCACCTATTACGCCGTGATGCCGATTGTCCCCAACAGTCACGTGCAGGTGTTTGTGGATGGGGTAGCTGGAAAGCCCTGCCCCGACGGCTTCCGCTATGCATCCGATACCAACACCGATTGGCTCACCCTCGATCAAATCAGAGAGATGGCCGGTTTAAGTGATGGCGACAAAGCCATGGCCGATTGAACGGTTTAATTTGCTCTGAGAGCTGTTTATAACAAAACAAGGCCTCTTGCTTATACGACCGCAAGAGGCCTTGTTTTTATTTTTACCCAATGCCGCTCATTGCGAGAAACTGAGCAGCCAGCCGCCGGCAAAAGTCTTGCCATCGGCATCGGTGCAGCGCGGCGCTTTCAACTCCGTCACCGGGCGGCCGCCGTCGGTCAGGCGCAGGGTGTACGTTTCATCAGGGTTCATGGTGAAATCAGCATAACCTGTCCCTTTATCCGGTTTGAGGCCAGTGAAGAACGCATCTTCCCCGCCCACCCAGGTCACACGCACTTCCACCCCCGGCACAGGGTTGCCTGAGGCGTCAGTGATTTGCACCTGCAGCAACGCCCCCAGGGTGGCATCGCAGACTTGTTCGCGATTTTTCAACCCAAAGGGCGCACCCGGAGTGGCCGTGGGCGTGGCTGTGGGCACACCCGCTGCCAGGGTGACGGTGGCAACCGCTTTGACCGTCGCAGAAGCCGCGCGGGTGGGCGCCTTGGTGGGCGCAGAGGGAGCGGTGACCGTGGGCTGCACAGGTGCCGTGCCGGCGGCGTTTCCGCCGGTGTCCGGCGTCACCATCAAAGTGGGCGTGGCAGCCGCCAGCGGCAGGGGCGTGCCGGCGTTAATGGATGAAATCGCCGAAGCCAGCATGGCAAAATTGCGTGCTTCCGAAGCCGAACCGCCCTGCGCCAGCAGGTTGTTGGCCTGGGTCATCAGGGCTGCCGCCGGGTCAGGGTCATTCAACAGGGCCAGGCGCGCCCGCGCCCGGCTTACATCCGGGTTGGCCGTATAGGCGGCCACCACCATGCCGCGGTAACGGTCCTTATCCGCTGCGCTCAAGGAAATCGGGGCCATATCCACCTGCTGGAGCGGGGCAATCACCATGGAATAGAGAGAACCCAACAGCAGGCCGATGAGCAGGCCGGTGAGCAAAAACCAGTATCCGCGCCGTTCTTCCATCGTTTCAGCCCTGTGGTTTCAAATTCTGCAGAGCCTGCAGCAGGCGCAGCATCAATTCCATGTCAGCGCTGGCATAGCCCACCTGCCCGCCAAAGACAATGGCTTCCTGAACCATGCGCACCGGGTCCGTCTCACCCAAAAAGGCCAGGCGGCGCTGTGCCAGGCTGGCGTTCTGGTCGCTGCGGTAAGCCTCAGCCACCATCAAGACATAGTCCGTGCGGTAATCGGCGCGCAGGGTTTCCGGTTGGGCAGTTTCATTCAGGCGCGGCAAAATGCCCCAGCCAATGCCCAGACCAATGGCAATGCCCAGCAGAATGGCGATGAAGAAGAAAATCCGGCGCGCCATTGTGATTTACTTTTTCATCATCGGAATGCGCACGCCGCGCGCTTTGGCCACATCCACCGCGCGGTCGTATCCCGCATCCACATGGCGCACCACGCCCATGCCCGGATCAGAGGTCAACACCCGCTCAATCCGTCGGGCTGCTTCAGGCGTGCCGTCGGCCACAATCACCTGCCCGGCATGCTGGCTGAAGCCAATACCCACGCCGCCGCCGTGATGGAATGAAACCCAGGTGGCTCCGTTGACGGCGTTGATCAGCAGGTTAAGGATGGGCCAATCACTGACCGCATCGGTGCCGTCGAGCATGGCTTCGGTTTCGCGGTTGGGTGAGGCCACCGAGCCGCAGTCGAGGTGATCGCGGCCAATCACAATGGGGGCCTTGACAATGCCTTTGGCGACCATTTCATTAAATTTGAGGCCCGCCAGGTGGCGTTCGCCATAGCCCAGCCAGCAAATCCGCGCCGGCAGGCCCTGGAAGGGCACCTTTTCACGGGCCATCTTGATCCAGCGCGCCAGGTGGACGTCGTTGGGGAACAGTTCCAGAATGGCTTCGTCGGTGCGGTAAATATCTTCGGGATCGCCCGAAAGCGCCACCCAGCGGAACGGCCCTTTGCCTTCGCAGAACAGCGGGCGGATATACGCCGGCACAAAGCCGGGGAAATTGAAGGCATCCTTCACGCCGCCGTCAAAGGCGCGCTGGCGCAGGTTGTTGCCGTAATCGAACACTTCGGCGCCGCGGCGCTGGAATTCCAGCATGGCTTCCACATGGCGCACCATCGAGGCCACCGAGCGGCGGGCATATTCTTCCGGGTCAGCCTTGCGCAGGGCATTGGCTTCCTCAAGGGTCAGGCCGCGCGGCACATACGCCAGCACGTCGTGCGCCGAGGTTTGGTCGGTGACCACATCCGGGGTGATGCCGCGCATCACCAGCTCAGGGAAGATATCTGCCGCATTGGCCACCAGGCCGATGGATTTGGGTTCCTGCTTGCGCACGGCTTCTTCCACCAGGGTCATGGCCTCTTCAAGTGTGTCCACCACCACATCCACATAGCCAATATCCAGGCGGCGCTTGGCGCGGGAAGGATCCACCTCCACCACCAGGCCCACCCCGCCGTTCATGGTAATGGCCAGGGGCTGGGCGCCGCCCATGCCGCCGAGGCCGGCAGTAAGCACAAATTTACCCGCCAGTGAAGGCCAGCCGCGCTGCTGGGCCAGGGCTGCCAGGGTTTCATAGGTGCCCTGCAAAATGCCCTGCGTGCCAATGTAAATCCACGATCCAGCGGTCATCTGGCCGTACATGATTAACCCTTTGGCCGCCAGTTCATCAAAGTGCTGCTGGGTGGCCCAATGCGGCACCAGGTTCGAATTGGCAATCAGCACCCGCGGCGCATCGGGGTGGCTTTTGAACACCGCCACCGGTTTGCCCGACTGCACCAGCAAGGTTTCATCATCTTCCAGCGTCTTCAGGGTCTCCAGAATGGCATCAAAAGCTTCCCAACTGCGGGCTGCCTGGCCGCGGCCGCCATAAACCACCAGGTCTTCAGGCCTTTCAGCCACTTCGGGGTCCAGGTTGTTTTGAATCATGCGGTAAACGGCTTCCGTAAGCCACGATTTGCAGGTCAACTGGGTGCCGCGAGGCGCGCGGATCACACGGGGAGAGGGGGTCATGTATACTCCTTACAAAAATAATTGAAAGGGACAGAAATTAGTGGTTGATCAACCACTCTAGCGCCTGTTCGCGATTGGCAAAGGTCTTGATTTCGCGCCGGGTGATCATGATGATGGTTTGCAGCAGCACCAAACGCACGCCATCTGCGCCGACAATGGCCGAAGCACGAATATAGGGGGTGTTGGAACTGACAAATTCCTTCATGGCTCCAGCCACATCCTTGTTATAGACGGCATTGGTGACATCTGTCAGCACCAGGGCAGACTTGGGTCCAGCCTTTGATATAAGAGGTTTAGCCGCCGGCAGGGCTTCTAACGTATCGTTGGGCTGGCTGTCCGACAAATCCACCAGAATAATTGACTTGCCTTTATGGGTAATATTGCGAACACGGTCCATATGATAAGCACCTCATAAAAAGTGGAATTAACCTAATCAAAGTATACTCAGAACGGAGAAGAGGTCAAGTCTGCTTCCTTCCCAAAAGCAGTGATAAACATCCAAAATTTCGGTAAGGCATGATATAATACCGGAAGGGGGCCCGTAGCTCAGTGGCAGAGCGCGCGGCTCATAACCGCTTGGTTGAAGGTTCGAATCCTTCCGGGCCCACTCTCCTCTTTCCGAAGCACACCACTTCGGAAAGTTCGTTTTAACCGTGAGACGTTTCCTGTTTGGGCAAAAACAGCCCCGCCGGGGTTGATCACTGGCGGGGCTGGCGAAATCGGCTGTTTTTTCAGGCTTCGAGCAAATAGGCGCACACCCACTGGGTAGTGGCCACCAGGGCTTCGAGGTGGGTGCGTTCGTAGTTATGCGAGGCATCCACGCCGGGGCCAATGAGGGCTACAGCCACATCCCCGCCGGCGCGCCAGTAGGCTTCGCCGTCAGAGCCGTAGTAAGGGTAGATATCCACTTTGTGGGCAATGCTGTGCTGTTCAGCCAGGGCACGCAGGCGCTGGCTCATTTCGTAGTGGTAGGGGCCGCCCGAATCTTTCACGCAGAGGGTGCTGTGAAATTCATCAGAGGTCTGGCCTTCACCCACCGCGGCCATATCCACCGAGAGCAGCTCGGTCACATCGGCAGGAATGCCGGCGGCCGCGCCGTGGCCCACTTCTTCATAATTGCTGATGTGCAGCACGGCAGAGCGGGCGGGTTTGAGGCCGGCCGCATTCAGGGCTTTGACCGCCGCCACAATGCAGGCCACGCAGGCCTTGTCATCCAGGTGGCGCGAGCGCACAAAATTATTGGTCACTTCCACGCGCGGATCAAAAGCCACAAAATCGCCCACCTCAATGCCCAGGGCGCGGGTTTCGTCGGCATTGACCGTGCGGGCATCGAGACGCACTTCCATGGTGCTTTCATCGCGCTTCGATTCCGATACTTCCTTGCCGTAGACATGCCCCGAGGCTTTGGCCAGCAGAATGGAGCCGCGCACCGTGCCGCCGCCGTGGGCAAACACGGTGCAGCCTTCGCCTTCCACCGTGTTCCAGGCGTAACCGCCCAGCATGCTCAGTTTGAGGCGGCCGTTGGGCTTGATTTCCTTGACCATGGCGCCCAGGGTGTCCACATGGGCGGTGAGGGCGCGGCGCGGGCCGGGGGCTTCACCCTGCCATTCGGCCACCAGCGCGCCTTTGCGCGTCTGGCTGAGGGTCAGGCCGGGAATGCCTTCCAGGGCTGCACGGGTGTAAGCCACCGCCTGGGCGGTGAAGCCGGTGGGGCTGGGGGTGTTCAACAGGCCGGTTAAAAAGTCCAGCAGTTCTTTGGTGTTGATTTCAGGCAGCATTTGGTTTCCTATTCTTCATAAGCGAGGATTTTCTTGCGCCAGTTTTCTGGCACTTCGATGGATTTCAGGGTGTGGTAATCATACGCCACCATCACGGTTTCGGCCTTCACCAGCACGGCATGTGTATCTTTGTCTTCAATCTGGTAATCAAAGGTCATGCTCTTGTTGCCCAGGCGCTGCACGCGCACCCCGACGCGAATGCTCTGATTGTATTTAATGGGAGCAATGTAGCTGGCGTGGACGTCAGCCACAATCAGTCCAAGGTCCTGAAAGGATTCGGCATCCCACAGGCCGAGATGCTTAAGGTAACTCATGCGCGCCTGCTCAATAAAGCTGATGGCGCGGGCATTGTTGACATGCCACTGCGCGTCAATGTCGTTATAACGGATTAAAATGGGAACATAGTACTTAAACGTCTCACTTGCAGCCATGCTTAACTCCTTATGATGCTTAAAATAAACATTTCAGGCTGGCCAGAATCAGGCCGGCCGTGGTCAGGGTTTCGTTAACCGCGCGCGCATGTTCCACGGCCGCGGGGTTGTCGCCGTGCAGGCACAGGGTATCCACCGGCTGGCCGTTGACGCCATTTTGGGCCAGGTTCAGAGCCTGGGCGGCCACTTCGGCCGGCGCTTCGAGCACCGCGCCCGGCAGCCGCCTTGAACGCAGGCTGCCGTCGGGGTTGTAAGCCCGGTCAGGAAAGGCTTCGGCGGCCACGCGCAAACCGGCTTCGCGCCCGGCCGTGATGAGGGCTGAACCGGCCAGCCCCACCAGGATCAATCCGGGACTGAAGCGGGCCACAGCGCGGGCCACAGCCGCCGCCAGCGCTGGGCTGCGCGCGGCCTGGTTATAGAGGGCGCCGTGCGGTTTGACGTGCACCAGGTCCACGCCCTCGGCGCGGGCAAAAGCGGCCAGCGCCCCAAGCTGATAAAGCACGCAGGCCTCGGCTTCTTCAGGCGTCAAATCCATATCGCGGCGGCCAAAGCCCTGCAAATCGGGGTATCCCGGGTGGGCGCCCACGGCCACCCCGGCGGCGCGCGCCAGGCGCAGGGTGGCTGCCATCACCAGCGGGTCGCCGGCATGGAAGCCGCAGGCCACGTTGGCCGAGGTGATCAGCGGCATCATCGCCGCGTCGTCGCCCAGGCGGTAGGCGCCAAAACTTTCACCAAGATCGCTGTTGAGGTCAATGGCAGCCATAAGTCCTTTTTCAACGCAAATGCACGCCGGCGCTGGCGTGGCAGAGGTAAATCTGGGCATTTTTGCCGGTCCGGGCAAAATAACCCGCTTTAAGGCCGTCAATGAAGGCCGGCGCGTTCTGCTCCTTCACCAGGTTCACGGTGCAGCCGCCAAACCCGGCGCCGGTGAGGCGCGCGCCCAGGCAGCCCGGCAGCCCGGCCGCCAGTTCCACCAGGGCGTCCAGTTCGGGCACGCTCACTTCGTAGAGATCGCGCAGGCTGGCATGCCCGGCAAACATCAACTGGCCAAATTCGACCGCTTTGCCTTCGGCCAGGTAAACGATGGCCTGATCCACCCGGGCACATTCTTCCACCACATGGCGGGCGCGTTTGCCAATTTCGGCAGGCAGCAGGCCGCTCAACTCGTTAAACTGGTCGGGGGTCACATCGCGCAGGGCGCGGATGCCAGGCAGGCTGGCTTTCAGCAGGCTGACGGCCTTTTCGCAGGCGGCGCGCCGTTCATTATATTCTGAGCCAGAGAGGGAATGGCGCACCATGGAGTTGGCCACCACAATGGCGGTGCCGGTGGGCAGGGGCATATGCCCGTATTCCAGGGTGCGGGTGTTCAAAAAGAGAGCATGGCCGGCCACACCGCAGGCCGAGGCAAACTGATCCATCAGGCCGCATTTCACGCCCACATACTGGTTTTCGGCCTTCTGGCACAGGCGCGCCAGGCTCAGGCGGTCCAGGCTCCAGCCGCCCAGGGTTTGCCAGGCAAAGGCAAAACCCACTTCAAGGGCGGCCGACGAGCTGAGGCCGGAGCCCATGGGAATGGTGGAGGTGAAAGCGGCATGCATGCCGCGCACAGCCAGCCCTTCCTGCTGCAGCGCCCAGGCTACGCCGGCCGGATAGGCGGCCCAGCCGGGCAGTTTCTGGCCATCGGCGTCGAGGTGTGCATCGAGGTGGTTCAAATCCAGGCGCACGCTCTGATCCATGTCCAGCGCGTGGAGTTCCACGATGGAACCTTCCAGCGGATCGAAAGCGATGCGGTTGCTGCGGTCAATGGCCACCGGCAGCACCGGGCCGTCGTTGTAATCCACATGCTCGCCCAGCAGGTTCACCCGACCGGGCGCTTCAACGATGTAATTGGAAGGGGGCAGTTCTTTTTCGCTCATGTCATCTCCAAAATAATAAAGTAAATCACAGCTCAAGCGGCGGCGGAAAAAGTTGCTTTTCCGCAAACCCGAGCAATAAATCATGATTTTGCGAGAGGGTCCGGCTGATCCGGCCGTTTTCCCCGCCCCTTTATGAAGAAGACGGGGAAAATGCCTGTCAGACGTCATTTTTCAAGAAACTCTGGCGCAGCAGCGGCCAGTTTTTCCTTCATGGCATGAGAGAGTTTTTTAATGGCGCGTTCGCGGCGCAGGGCTGCCGCGACATCAGGCTGCGGCTCCACATACACCAGCGTTACCGGACGGTGCATGCGGGTGTAGCGCGCGCCGCGCCCGGCGTTATGCTGGCGGGCGCGCCGCTCAGGGTCAGTGCTGATGCCGGCATAAAAACTGCCGTCGGCGCAGCGCACCAGGTAACAGAAATAAGGCTGGCCGGGTTTTTCAACTTCAGGTGTCTGCTCTGCCCCGGCATCCGCAACAACCGTCTGGTCTTCAACGGCCCGCCGGCGGGTTGGCGTGCGGCGGGAACGCCTATTTTTTACCCTTGCCAAAACGGCGTCCCAGGAACAGGCCTTTCAGGGTGTCGCTCAGCGAAAGCTGGGCTTCATCGTTTTGAGCCTGGGGAATATCCTCGTAATTGGCGGTGTAGCGCTGCTTGAGCCACAGGTCGCGCTGGAAGATGGCGTTGCGCAGCAGCTTGTTCAGCCGGTCAGCGTCATTTTCCTGCAGGGCGTCGCGGATATCGTTGAGAGCGGCGCTCATGTCCTCAATCACGCGCAGCGTGTTTTCACGGTTGGTCAGCAGCACTTCGCCGGGGCGTTTGTTGCCGCCAAGCTGGTTGAGGGTCAGGGTGGTCATGGCAAAGGAAGCCCCTGCCAGGCGGCGGCCGTCGCCCCAGCCGGGCTGCCCGGTGATGGCGTTGGAAAGGGCGGCGGCGGTCACCAGCGGCAGCAGGTGGCTGCCGGCCGTCAGGCCTTCCACTTCCAGTGGATCGGGGTAGAAGGGGGTGGCATCAATCAGATTGGCCAGGTCGGAGGCCAGCTTGAGGGCCTTGGCGGGCGTGCCTGGGCCGGAGGTGATGGCGATCATGCTGTTCTTGAACAGGTCGGCATGCGCGCCTTCGGCGCTGTATTCGGTTTCAAAGAAATATTCAGGATTGATCACCGGCAGCCAGCCAATGAAATATTGTTCGGGTTTGAGAATTTCCTCGGCCCATTTCATGGCGGCCGTTTTCACCAGCGAGGTATCGAGAATCACCACGCCATCTTTTAAATCGTCGCGGATGACAGCCAGGGTTTCGCGGATTTCTTCCGGGGGAACCGCCAGCACCACCACATCGGCGCCGCGCACCAGCGAGGGCAGGTTGATATCTGAAGAATCAATGGCCCCGGCTTTCTCGGCGGCGCGCATGGCCAGCAGCTCGCGGTCATTGCCCACCCGTTTCACCGAAGCCTTGTGCGGCTGCAGGGCCAGCCCCAGGGAAGTGCCGATCTGTCCAAGTCCGATGATACTGAGTTGAATGGTTGCCATTTAGGGAATCTCCTCTTTAGAAATGCCTGGCTCGGGCGCGGGCCGGAGCCAGTTGAGCGGATAGTTTCATCACATAAGCAGCAGGCCGGTCAGCGTGTTCATCACGGGGGTCATGACCATGCCGATAAGGTCAATGCCGATGGCCGGAAGCAGGAAAAGCATGGCCATCAGAATCATGGGGCCGTAGGGGCGGATGGCCTCGAAGCCGCGCGCCATCTGCGGCGGCAGCAGAAAATCCAGCACCTTTTCGCCGTCCAGCGGGGCCAGGGGAATGAGATTGAAAAGCATCAGGGTCAGGTTAATGACAATCATCTGCAGAAAAAGCTGCGGCAGGGTGGGCAGCATGTCGTTCCAGTAGGGCATGTTATCGAACAGGCCCAGGCGGAAGGGAACGGCGCACAGCACCGCCATCGCCAGGTTGGAGGCCGGGCCGGCCAGCGAAACCCACATCAGCGCGGCCGGACTGCGGCGGCGCAGGGCATAGGGATCCACCGGCACGGGACGGGCCCAGCCAAAACCGGCTACAATCAACATTAAGGTGCCAACCAGGTCGAGGTGAGAGGCGGGGTTGAGGGTCAGGCGGCCGTTCAGGCGGGGGGTGTCGTCGCCGAAGGCGTTGGCGGTCCAGGCGTGGGCAAATTCATGTATTGAAAATGAAATCACCAGCACAATGATCCGGGCAATCACAACAGAGGGGTAAAGATTTGCAAACATAGACGCTCCAAATCTCATTATATCATGTGTGGTATAATCTTTGATGTGCTGCAAGATTTAAACCTGGACGACATTCTCTTGCTGCGCAAGGCGCACCCCTGCGGCGGCTTGCAATGGAAAGTCGTGCGCCTGGGGGCCGATATCGGCCTCGAATGTCTCACCTGCGGGCGGCACATCCTGCTCCCGCGCCATGAACTCTCCCGCCGCATTAAAAAAATCATCACCCGAGGTACGCATGAGCCAAAAGACGAATAAAAAGCCGCATGTGCTGTTTTTGTTCTCCGACACCGGAGGCGGACACCGCAGCGCTGCTGAAGCAATTATTGAAGCCATCAACCTTGAATATCCCGACCAGATCACCTATGAAATGGTGGATTTCTTTAAAAAGTACGCCCCGCCGCCTTTTGACAAGGCCCCCGAAACCTACCCGCCCATGGCGCGCATTCCCGATGTGTGGGAACTGGGCTATGCCATCAGCGACGGCCGGCGGCGGTCGCGCGCCATCATGAACCTGCTCTGGCCCTATGTGAAAGGAGCTGCCCTGCGCCTGCTGGAAGAGCACCGCTGCGACCTGTTCCTTTCCGTTCATCCCGTCATCAACACCCCCCTGCTGCGCACGCTGGGGCCCTACCACCCGCCTTATATCACCGTGGTGACGGACATGGTTTCGACGCATGCCTTCTGGTATCACCGCAAATCAAACCTGGTGGTGGTGCCGACCGAATCGGCGCGCGATAAAGCCATCAACTACGGCATTGACCCGGGGCGGGTGATTGTGGCCGGCCTGCCTGTGGCGGACCGCTTTGCCACCATGAACGGCAACCGCGCAGAAATTCGCGCCCGCCTGGGCTGGCCGCAGGATAAACCTGTGGTGCTGCTGATGGGCGGCGGCGAGGGCATGGGCCCGGTGGAGCGCACCGCGCTTTCGATTGCCGATGCCCACCTGGATATGACCCTGGTGGTGGTGTGTGGCAAGAACGAAGGCCTCAAACGCCGCCTTGAAATGGTCAACTGGCCGATGCCGACCTTCATTTACGGCTTTGTGACGGAAATGCCCAATTTCATGCAGGCCGCCGATGTGCTGGTGACCAAGGCCGGTCCCGGCACCATCAGCGAAGGCTTCATTGCCGGCCTGCCCATCATCCTCTTCGCCCGCATGCCCGGCCAGGAAGACGGCAACGTGGCCTATGTGGTTGAAGAACACGCCGGTGTGTGGGCGCCCCGCCCGCAGCAGGTGGTGGATACGCTGACCACCTGGATCACCCGGCCCGAGGAGCGCCTGAAAGTGGCGCAAACCAGCCGCAGCCTGGCCCGCCCCGATGCCTCGCGCAAGATTGCGCGCATCATCGGCTCGCAGTTGAACATGGGCGGCGAGTTGAAGCAGTCCGAATCGCTCTTTTCAGATTAATTTTCATCCGGACAGGTTGGATCACATGCCCATCATTGATTCCCATGCCCTCAAAATGGTTTCCCGCAGCGCTGAACAAACCCGGCGCATTGGCATGCGCATTGGCCACCTGCTGCAAAAAGGCGACCTGCTTTGCCTTACCGGCGACCTGGGAGCAGGGAAAACCACCTTTGTGCAGGGGGTGGCGCGCGGCTGGGGCTCGCTGGACCAGGTGACCAGTCCGACCTTTGTGCTGGTGAACCGCTACCGCCGCCCCGATGGGGAGGTGATCAACCACCTGGATGCCTACCGACTTTCCGGCGCGCTGGATGCGGAAGACCTGGATTTCACCCAGCTTCTTGAAGAAGGACCGCTGCTGGTGGAATGGCCGGAACGCATCAAAGAAATTTTACCGCGCCAGGCCCTGTGGGTGGCGCTGGAATGGGTGGGTGATGAGCAGCGCAACATGCTGCTGACGGCCCAAGGAGCGCGCTTTGAAGGGATTCTGCCCGAACTGCGCCGCCAGATTCTGGGAGGTGACTGATGCTGCTGGCCATTGATACCTCAACCACCTGGGTTGGCCTGGCGCTTTATGACGGGCACCATGTGATGGCTGAAGAAACCTGGCGCTGCCAGGGTCACCACACGGTGGAACTGGCCCCGGCCCTTGACGCCCTCTTTAAACGCACCGGCATTCCTGCCGGACAGTTGAAAGCCATTGGCGTGGCCACCGGCCCGGGCTCGTTCACCAGCCTGCGCATTGGCCTGGCCATGGCCAAGGGGCTGGGCCTGGCCCTGCATTTGCCGCTGATTGGCGTGCCGACCCTGGATGTGACGGCGGCCAGCCAGCCGCCCTCAACCCTGCCCATGGCAGTGGTGCTGCAGGCCGGACGCGGGCGCTTTGCCCTGCTCTGGTACCGCTGCGAGAAGGACCGCTGGGTTTCGCAGGGCGAACCGAAGGTGGTCACCCTGGCCGATTTCATTCCCACCGTGGAAGAAGCGGCCATTTTGTGCGGCGAGCTGAGTGCTGAAGACCGCCAGGCGGCCCACAAAAACCGCAAGCTGCACCTGCCCGGCCCGGCCCAGTGCCTGCGGCGGCCATCCTTCCTGGCTGAGCTGGCCTGGAAGCGCTGGCTGGCTGGCCAGGTGGACGAGCCGGTTTCGCTGGCCCCCATTTACCTGCATATTGCCGATCCCATCCCCGATGTCTGATCTGCCTGCTGCTCCGGCTGTTTTGCGCCCCATGACGCTGGAGGATGTGCCGCAGGTGCAGGCCATTGATCAGCTTTCTTTCAGCCTGCCCTGGCCTGAAAGTTCTTTCAAATTTGAACTGACCGAAAATGAAAATTCCCTCTGCCAGGTGGCCGTGGTGGATGGGCGCATTGCGGCGATGATTGTGGTATGGATCATTGTAGATGAAGCCCATGTGGGCACCATCGCCACCCATCCCGATTTTCGCGGGCGCGGCCTGGCCCGCCAGCTGCTGGCCCACACCCTGCTGCAGGCCATGCCGCTGGGCGCGGCCCTCGCCATGCTGGAGGTGCGGCGCGGCAACACGCCGGCCATCCATCTTTACGAGGCCTTTGGCTTTGAGGTGTGCGGCGAGCGGCGGCATTACTACCAGGATAACGGCGAAGACGCCCTGCTGATGACCCTGCCGAAGCTGGAAAAAGCCCATTTGCAGTCTTTCCTGCCAGCCCATCCAGACCAGGCCTGAGACGAGGTTTTGCATGGATACCCTGGAAACCCTTCAGCAGATTGCCCAAAGCGTGGCCGGCTGCCAGAAATGTCCTCTGCATCAAAAGCGCATCCGCGCGGTGCCGGGCGAAGGTCCGGCCAGCGCTGAGATCATGCTGATTGGCGAAGGCCCCGGGCGCAATGAAGACGAACAGGGGCGGCCTTTTGTGGGTAATTCTGGCCGGTTTCTGACCGAATTGCTGGCAAAGGCCGGCCTGAAACGCAGTGATGTGTTTATCTGCAACGTGGTGAAGTGCCGCCCGCCCGAAAACCGCGACCCCGAACCGGCTGAGATCCTCGCCTGCCGCCCTTACCTTGAGGCGCAGATCACTGCGCTCAATCCAAAGGTGATCATCACCCTGGGCCGCCATTCAATGGGCCACTTTCTGAGCCAGGCGCGCATCAGCGTCATTCACGGCCGGCCGGTGAAAGCTGGCGGCCGCCTGATCATTCCCATGTACCACCCGGCCGCGGCCTTGCACCAGCCCGCCCTCAAGGACGATTTGCTGGCTGATTTTGCCCGCGTGCCGGCCATTCTGGCCAACGGCGGCACCCTGCCGCCCGAACCCGCGCCCGCGCCTGCGGCGCTTCCGGCCAGCCCTGAACCTGCCATTTCCCCGCCGCCCACGGCCCAACCGGCTCTGCCGGAAAAAAAGGACGAAGGGCTGGTGCAACTTACCCTATTTTGAGGCAAACTATGTCAACCTATGACGCTTTATTGACCAAACTTGAGCAAAAAACCGCCCGCATCGCTGTGATTGGCATTGGCTACGTGGGCCTGCCGCTGGCTGTGACCTTCGCCGAAGCGGGCTTCCATGTGACCGGCATTGACCCTGTCGCTGAAAAGGTGGCGCTGGCCAACCGCGGCGAGAGCTATATTCAGGATGTGCCTTCAGAACAGCTGACGCGCCTGGTGAAAGCCGGTCTGATCACCGCCACCACCGATTACGCGGCGGCAGCCCACGCCGATGCGGTGTCCATTTGCGTGCCCACCCCCCTGCGCAAAACCGGCGACCCTGACCTTTCCTTTATCATTTCGGCGACAGAGTCGCTGGCGCCTTACCTGCATCCGGGCATGGTGGTGGTGCTTGAATCGAGCACCTACCCCGGCACCACCCGCGAAATGGTGCTTTCGCGCCTTGAGGCAGGCGGGCTGAAAGCCGGCACAGATTTCTACCTGGCCTTCTCGCCAGAGCGCGTGGACCCCGGCCGCAAAGATTGGACCACCTACAACACCCCCAAGGTGGTGGGCGGCATCACCCCGGCCTGCTGCGAAATTGCCGCGGCTTGGTACCGCCAGGCACTGCAAACCGTGGTGCCGGTCTCTTCGGCTGAGGTGGCCGAAATGGCCAAGCTGCTCGAAAACACCTTCCGCATGATCAACATTGGCCTGGTGAACGAACTGGCGCTGATGTGCGACCGGCTGGGCGTGGATGTTTGGGAGGTGATTGACGCGGCTGCCACCAAGCCCTTTGGCTTTATGAAGTTCACGCCTGGCCCCGGGTTGGGCGGGCACTGCATTCCGATCGATCCGCTCTACCTTTCATGGAAGCTTAAATCGCTCAATTACACGGCGCGCTTCATCGAGCTGGCTTCGGAGATCAACACCTCCATGCCGCGCTTTGCCGTCAGCCGCGTGCAGGATGCCCTCAACGACCGCGGCAAAGCGGTGAAAAACAGCCGTGTGCTGGTGCTGGGCGTGGCCTACAAGCCCGATATTGACGATATGCGCGAATCGCCGGCCCTGGATGTCATTCACCTGCTCAGGCAGAAAGGCGCCCTGGTTAACTACCATGATCCCTACGTGCCTTCCCTGCGTCATGACGGCCTGGAAATGGATTCGGCGGCTGACCTGATGGGTGAGGTGGAAAAAGCCGACGCGGTGGTGATCATCACCAACCACAAGGCTTACGACTACCCGGCCATCCTCGAAAAAGCCGCCCTGATTGTGGACACCCGCAACGCCCTGGGCGCCAGCGGCAAGAACCATCCCAAAGTGGTGAGGCTCTGATGAGTCACTACCTGGTCACCGGGGCCGCCGGTTTCATTGCCTCGCGGGTGATCCGCTGCCTGGTGGAAGAAGGCCACACCGTCACCGGCATCGACAACCTCAACGAGGCTTATGATGTGCGCATGAAGCACTACCGCCTGGAAAAAATGAAAGATCTGCCGGGGCTGGATGTGCAGGTGATGGATATTTGCGACCGTCCGCGCCTGACGGAGCTGTTCAAAAACGCCAGGCAGCCCTTTGACGCCGTGCTGAACCTGGCTGCGCGCGCCGGGGTGCGTTCCAGCGTGGAAGACCCCTGGAGCTACTACAACACCAACCAGATGGGCACGCTGAACCTGCTGGAGCTGTGCCGGACTTACCATGTGCAGAAATTCATCCTGGCTTCATCTTCCAGTGTTTACGGCAGTAACAACCCCATGCCTTATAAGGAAGACGCCAACACCGATCTTCCCCTCCAGCCCTATGCCGCCAGCAAGAAGGCTGCCGAGGTGCTGGGGCACGTCTATACCCACCTGTACGGCCTCGATTTCACTGTTTTCCGCTTTTTCACCGTTTATGGGCCGGCGGGCCGCCCCGACATGGTCATGTTCCGCTTCTGTCAGTGGATCAGCGAGGGGCGCACCGTGCATCTCAATGGTGACGGCGAGCAGTCGCGCGGCTTTACTTATCTGGACGATATTGCCCGCGGGGTGCTGCTGGGCCTGAACACCAAAGGGTACAACATCTTCAACCTGGGCGGCCACGAAGTGATCACCATGAACCAGCTGATCACCATGCTGGAAACCCGCCTGGGAAAAAAGGCCCAAATTGAACACCATCCCTTCCATCCAGCGGATGCGCTGGGCAACCTGGCGGACGTGAGCAAAGCCCGCGCCGGGCTGGGCTGGGAACCGCGGGTGGGCCTTGAAGACGGCGTGACCAACCTGGTGAACTGGTACCTCTCCGAGCGCAGCTGGGCCAGGGATATCCGCACCGATTGAGCGGCGGATAACTTTTATCTAGCCATGCCCATCTTGCTGACGCGCCTGAAGAGCTGGACTCAGGACCGCCTGCTGCGGCGGGTGCTGCGCCATTCCACTTACCTGATTGCCAGCAACATCATCAGCGCCCTGCTCAGCATCGTCACGGCTGACCTGCTGGGGGCGGGCGGCCTGGGCGCGCTGGATGTGGTGATCCGCTTCGCCAGCAATATCAACCGCCTGCTCTCATTCCGCATGGGCGAGGTGGTGGTGAAGTATATGGGTGAGGCGGTGGCGCGCGGCGAAACAGAGCGCGCCGCGGCGGTGGTGAAGCTGGCCATGGGGGTGGAGTCGCTCACCTCGCTGCTCACCTACGCCGTGCTGGCGCTGTTTTCGCCCTGGGCGGCGGAAAACCTGGCGCACGATGCGGCGCTGACGCCCTATTTTCTCATCTACGGCCTGTTCATTCTGGGCAACCTGGCTTCTGAAACCGCCAACGGCATTTTGCAGGTGGGCAACCATTACCGCTCACAGGCCCTGGCCAACTTTATCCAGAGCCTGGTGACGGCAGCGCTGATTGTGCTGGCCTGGGCCAACGGCTGGGGCCTGATGCCGGTGCTGCTGGCCTACCTGCTGGGCAAGCTGATTCTGGGCATCAGCCCGATGATGATGGCCTTCTACTGGCTGCCGCGCATGATTGGCCCGGGCTGGTGGCGCGCCCCGCTTTCAGCCCTGCCCGCCCGCCGCGAAATGCTGCGTTTTGCCCTCAGCACCAATGCCTCGGGCACGGTGAATGTGCTGGCGCGCGACAGCGAAACCCTGTGGGTGAGCGCCTTCTTTGGCACAGCCGCCGCAGGCTATTTCAAGGTGGCCCTGGCCATCATCAACCTGGTGGTCATGCCTATCACCCCCTTCATCACCACCACCTACCCTGAGATCACCCGCAATATTGCCAGAGGCGAGTGGCCGCACCTGCGCCGCCTGCTGCGCCGCGTCACCATCATTTCCGCTGCCTGGAGCGGCGGGGTGGCCCTGGGCCTGCTGGTGCTGGGCCAGCCGGTGCTTTTCAGCACCTGGAACCTGCTGGGACGCTCTTTTCATGTATATAAAGCTGAATATTTGCCGGCCTACCCACTGCTGTTGATTTTGCTGGTGGGTTACAGCGCGGCCAACATCCTCTTCTGGAACCGCTCGCTGCTGCTGGGTTTCAATCAGCCCAATTACGCCCTGTGGGTGGCGTTGAGCTGCATGATCGTTAAAACCCTTTTGACCCTGCTGCTGGTGCCGCAAACGGGCATCTGGATGGAAGCCTTGCTGCTGGACGCTTATTTCATTGTGTCGGTGGGGCTGATCACCTGGCGCGGGCTTGGTCTGCTGAACCAGGCCGAAAAGAAGGGCAGCGCCGCATGAAGATTGCCGCCATTTCCGCCTCGCAGGTGCCTTCCACCGCCGCCAACAGCATCCAGGTAATGAAGGTTTGCCAGTCGCTGGCGCAGCTTGGCCACGAAGTGCGCCTGTACATCCCGGCCACGCCCCTTTCGGGCACGCCCTGGCCGGTGCTGGCGGCGCAATACGGCCTGAGCCAGTCTTTTGAAATGATCCCCCTGCCGGTCACCCCGGCGCTGCGGCGCTATGACCTGGCCGCCCGCGCGGTTTCAGCGGCGGGCCGCTGGCGGGCTGATGCGGTGTACACCTGGATGCTGCAGGCAGCCCTGGGCGCCGCCTGGAACGGCCTGCCCGCTTTGCTGGAACTGCACGACCGCATCACTGGGCGCCTGGCCCCGCAGCTTTTCCGGCTTTTTCTGAGCAGCCGCACCCCCCACCGCCTGCTGCCCATCACCCGCGCCCTGCAGCGCGCCGTGGAAACTGATTTTTCGCGCCGTTTCAGCCCGGCTGAGGCGGTGGTGGCGCCGGATGGGGTGGATTTGGAACGTTACGCAGATTTGCCCGCCCCAGCCGAGGCGCGCCGCAGCCTGAACCTGCCGGAGGGGCTGACAGCTGTTTACACCGGGCATTTCTATGCCGGGCGCGGCATGGAAGTGCTGCTGGCGCTGGCTCAGGCCAATCCGCAGGTGCGCTTTTTGTGGGTGGGCGGGCGCCAGCCAGATGTGGAAGCCTGGCGCGAGCGCCTGGCCGCGGCCGGGGTGCACAACGTGACCCTGACCGGCTTTGTGGCGAATGCCAGCCTGGGGCTTTACCAGGCTGCTGGCGAAATTTTGCTGATGCCCTATGCCAGCCGCATTGCCACCAGCAGCGGCGGCAACACAGCCGATTTTTGCAGCCCAATGAAGCTGTTTGAATACATGGCGGCCGGACGGGCCATTCTCAGCAGCGACCTGCCGGTGCTGCGCGAGGTGATTGATGAGAGCACGGCGGCCTTTGCCCCGCCCGATGACACAGCGGCCTGGCAGGCGGCTTTCGCCGCCCTGGCAGCAGATCCAGAGCGCTGCGCCCACCTGGGGGCAGCCGCCCGCGCTGCAGCGGCGCAGTACAGCTGGGTGCGGCGGGCGGAGAATGCCCTGGCGGCATTTCCTCCCGCGGGTAAAAACGCCTCATGACAGGATGGACCTTTGACCCGGCAACCCTGAACCGCCTGCAGGTGCTGGCCGCTTTGGGCGGCTTTTGCCTGGGGCTCATCACCCTCTATGTGCCCACCTGGGTCTTTTTGCGCGGCCTTCCGGCTTATGATACGGCGGCGTTTTCGCAGCAGCACCCGGAAAGAAAGCACGCCCCGGCGGTGTTCAACATTTTATCTTTTGTGGTCATCCTGACGGCGCCGTTGACCAGCATTTTTCTGCTGGCGGGGGTACAAGCCTGGTGGGCGCCGGTGGTCTTTTTTACCTTTTTTTCCAACAGCCTCGGCATTTTCAACGGCATTTTTGAAGCCGTCACCGGCGTTTGCCCCACCCGCGGCATCGCTTACCGCCACTCGATTCACCATCAATTTATTTGCCATCCCCGCGTGCGTAAAACCGGCCTGCTGCGCGCGGCCCTGGGCATGGCTTTTATGGCCGCTTCCCTGATCCTTTTTCACGCCTGAAAGTTACTGCTCAGTTACCCCATCATTTCAATGCAAAACAGAAAAGGTTCTGCTCAGTCACGTCATTTTTAAACCGCCAAGAACGCGAAGGGCGCTAAGGAAGAAAAAGAAGCAGAGAAGCAGCGAAAAAAAACTCTTTGGCTGTTTCCTGGCGTTCTTTGCGCCCTTTGCGGTGAAAAAAGTCCCCCCCCCAAAAAAAACTGACCGCCTGAGCAGATACGTCTGAAATAAGAACGACCGCAGAGGGAAGAATTCCTTCTTGTCAAACGCACCCATCGGCTATATAATACATGTATTATATGATACTTGTGATATACTCAGGATAAGCCATGTCACTTGAATTTGCCATTCTCGGGTTTCTCAATCAGCAGCCCCTTTCGGGCTATGACCTGAAAAAAAACTTTGACCTTTCGGTCAGCCATTTCTGGCCAGCCACCCAGAGCCAGATCTACCGCAGCCTGAACACCATCCTGGAGGCGGGCTGGGCCAGCGTGGATGTGGTGGATCAGGACGGCAAGCCAAACCGCAAGGTATACAGCATCACGCCAGCGGGCCAGGTTGCGCTGGCGGCCTGGCTGCGCGCGCCCCAGCCGCCCCCTGACCTGCGCTTTGCTCCGCTGATCCAGGTCTTTTTTGGCGCCGGGCTGACGGATGACGAACTGCTGGTTCTGCTGGCGCACTGGGAGCAGGCGGCAGCGGTCCGCCTGCAGCGCATGGAGGCTCTGGATGCCGCCCGCCCGCAGGATGATACCCGCGAGGCCCGCCTGCAGGGCCTGACCCTGGATTACGGTCGGCGCCTGGCCCAGGCCGGGCGCGATTGGGCGCGCGAAGCCCGCGCGGTTTTACTGGAAGAAGGAAAAAAATGAAGATTCTGGCCATTAATGCAAGTTTGCGCGGCAGCCGCGGCTACACCCATTTTTTGATCGAGCGGTTGTTGGATGGCGCGCGCGCGGCCGGGGCTGAATGTGAAACAGTGACCCTGGCGGACCTTAACATCCGCCGCTGCCTCTCCTGCGACCGCTGCCATGCCGGCGGAAACCTGAACCCCTGCGTGCTGGCGGGCAAGGATGACACGGAAGGGGTGTTTGCGCGCATGGCAGCCGCTGACCTGATCATTTATGCCACGCCCATCTATGTTTTCAACCTCTCGAGCCTGCTCAAAACCCTGCTGGAGCGCTTTTTTGGCACCAGCGATGTGCGCGACCTGCGCCTGACGAAAAGCGGACTGATGTTCCACCATGTGGATGCGGCGTTGTGCTCCAAGCCCTTTGTCACCCTCATCACCTGCGATAACATGGAAGATGACACCCCACGCAGCGTGCTGACCTATTTCCGCGTTTTTTCGCGCTTTATGGATGCGCCGCTGGTAGGCGAGCTGGTGCGCGATGGCGGCAGCCTGGCCGGCCACGGCGATCCAGCGGTGACGGCCAAAAATTCGCGCCTGCAGCAGGTTTACGCAGCTTACAGCCAGGCCGGGCGCGAACTGGCCCAAAAGGGACGCATCAGCCGCGCCACCCAGAACCGCGCCAACCAGTCGCTGCTGCCAGTGCCGTTTTTCAACCTGCTCAAACGCCTGCCTTTTCGCGGCCTGAAGGAAAGATTTCTCGCCGAAGCCAAAAAGTGGAAGCTGGCAGATTTGTGATTTCTCTGCTATGGTTAAGGGAGATACTGCCATTTTAACGGCTCGATTGGTTGGGTGAATGCCGCTGGCTGAGCATTTTAGCTGGCCTTTTCAGCCGCGCTTTTGAGCAGTCAGGTTATTTTTTTCATTTCCAGCCAGAAAGGTGACCCGTCATGACCATTTTAACCGCTGCCCTGATCCAGATGCCGGTGACCGGCGACAAAGCCCATAACCTGCGCACTGCCCGCGCCTGGATTGCCGAGTGCGCCGCCCAGGGCGCCACACTGGTGATGCTGCCTGAAATGTTCTGCTGCCCTTATGCTTCCAGCGCTTTTCCCCAATATGCCGAACCGGCGGGCGGACCAACCTGGCAGATGCTGGCCGAAGCCGCCGGAGAGAACCGGGTTGTTCTGGTGGGCGGTTCACTGCCCGAACGCGACGAGGTGGGGCGCATTTTCAACACCTGTTTTATCTTTGACCCCCAGGGACGGCAGATCGGCCGGCACCGCAAGATGCACCTGTTTGATATTGACGTCACCGGCGGGCAGCGTTTCAAGGAGAGCGATACACTCTCGCCGGGCAGCGAGGTGACGGTGGTGGACACGGATTTCGGCAGGCTGGGCGTGGCCATCTGCTACGACTTGCGCTTCCCTGAGCTGGCGCGCCTGATGGTACTGCAGGGGGCAAAGCTGCTGGCTTATCCCGGGGCGTTCAATATGACCACCGGGCCAGCGCATTGGGAGATCCTGTTCCGCACCCGCGCCCTCGATAACCAGGTCTTTATGCTGGGCTGCGCGCCGGCCCGCGACGAAACGGCCGGATATGTCTCTTACGGACATTCGCTGGCGGTTTCACCCTGGGGGCGGGTGATCAACCAGCTGGGGCCTGAGGCGGGCTGCCTGCTGCTTGAAATGGACCTGGACGAGGTGGAACGCGTGCGCCGGGAGCTGCCGGTTCTCCAGCACCGCCGCAGGGATGTGTATTGATGGAAGAGAGGGTGATATAAAAACCGCCCCGGCGAAAAACCGGGGCGGAAACAATGAACCACGGCAACGCAGCGGTTAAACCGGCGCGATGAACACGGCGATGACGATGAAATGCGCCAGGCAGCCCAGAATGACAAAGATGTGCCAGATTTCATGAAAACCGAACACCCCGGGCCAGGGATCGGGCTTTTTGGTCATGTAGATGATGGCGCCCAGGGTGAAAAGCACCCCGCCCATCACCAGCCAAAAAATGGCGGCGCCGGGCATGGTGCGCAGCATTTCCTGCACGGCCATGATCGACAGCCAGCCCATGATCAGATAAATGCCGGCGGTCACCCAGCGCGGCGCATTGATGACAAACAGTTTCACTGTCACGCCGATCACGGCCATGGCCCAGATGATGATCAGCAGACCCCAGCTCCAGAATCCGGTGAAGAAATTCAGGCAGATGGGCGTGTAGGTGCCGGCGATCAGCAGATAGATGGCCGAATGATCAATTTTACGCAGCCATTTGATGACCCCTGGGCCGGAGTTGACCATGTGATAGGTGGCGCTGGCCGAAAACATCCCGATCAGGCTCAGGCCGTAAACCAGCAGCGAAATCTCTTTGGTGGTATCGCCCCAGCCCATCACCAGCATGACAATCAGGCCGATGAGGGCGGCAATGGCGGCGCCCAGGTGGGTGAGCCCGCTGACAGGATCGCGCAGGATGGATTTCTTTTGAAGGTTTTGATTGATTTTTGTGGTAGTGGTGGTCATAAAGCTTCCTTTGTCAGTTGTTTTTTCGCGCAATGGCATTCAGCCAGCGGCCGGGCTGTCCGGGCCGGACATCATCCGTGGTCCACAGATCCACCAGGGTCAGTTCCGGAAGCTCAGCCAGCAGAGCCTGAAAAGCGTTTTCATTATAATAGTTGAACAGCCGTTCGCCGCGCTGCTCTTCACCGTCGCCATACTTGAATGACATATAAAACACCCCGCCAGGCTTAAGGATACGCGCCAGGTCTGCCAGCACCGCTGCAATTTGGGCGCGCGAAAGGTGCAGCAGCGAGGCGCTGGCCCAGATGCCGTCAAAACCCGGCTCCAGCTTCAGGCTGGCAAAATCCATGTGCAGCACGGTCAGGCCGGTGAGCTGGCTGGCCAGGCGCACCATTTCCTGCGAGCCGTCAAAGGCGGTCACATGGAAACCGCGCTGCAAAAAGTGCAGGCTGTCGCGACCCGAGCCGCAGCCGGCATCGAGCACGCGCGCGCCCGGCGGCAGCAGGGCTTCAAAACGCGCAGTGTGGGTGCTCATATCGGCGCCAACGGTGCTGTTGTAAAATTCCTGGGCGTGGTGATTGTAATAATCGATGGTGGAAGGGGTCTGAGTGGGCATTTTATCCTCGGGAAAGGATTGTATCACTTTAAACTGGTTTGAAAAGAAGGCAATTTGTCATTGAATAAGGGGCTTGTTTTTAACAAACGGTATCCAGTTTTTTGAAATGAGGAAATGAGGATCAATTTTCCCGATTCTGTTGAATCTGTGATATACTATGCGCCTTGCCCCTTGGTGGGGCGCAACACTTGGGATTTGTTTTGGTGATCCGAATGGCTGCCCGACGTGTACGATGGTCGGGCGTTTTTCTTGCCCAAAAATCTGGCGCGTCTGTTCCAGATACAATCAAAGGGCTCATGGGATGCTTGTGGTGTCATCAAAACAGAAAAAAATGTTAAGGAGTTTTGATGACAACCGAATTTGCCTTATTAAACCTGCACCCACAGCTGGTGCAGGCGGTCAACGATCGCGGCTATGAAGCCCCCATGCCCATCCAGTCTGCTGTTATTCCCCTCATGCTGGCCGGCCACGATGTAATCGGCCAGGCCCAAACCGGCACCGGTAAAACCGCTGCCTTCGCCCTCCCCATTCTCAACAACCTCGAACCCAACCAGCCTCATGTGCAGGCTTTGGTTCTCACCCCCACCCGCGAGCTGGCCCTGCAGGTGGCCGAAGCCATGATCAGCTACGGCACCCTGAGCAAGGCGCGCGTGCTGGCCGTCTACGGCGGCCAGGCCTACGGCCCGCAGATTTACCAGCTGCGCCAAGGCGTGGATGTGGTGGTGGGCACCCCCGGCCGCCTGATGGACCTGATTCACCGCGGCGTGCTGAATCTCAGCGCCGTGCGCACCGTGGTTCTCGATGAAGCCGATGAAATGCTCTCGATGGGCTTTGTGGAAGATATCGAACTGATTCTGGCTGAAACCCCGGCCGAACGGCAGACGGCCCTGTTCTCGGCCACCATGCCCGCCGAAATCCGCGCGCTGGCCAACACCTACATGAAGGATCCCTGCACCATCGCCATCAAGGCCGAACAGGTGACCGTGGATACCATTGAACAGCGCGCCTACTGGGTGCGCCGCGACGACAAAATTGCCGCCCTCACCCGCCTGTTTGAAACGGAAGAGATCACCTCGGCGCTTATTTTCGCCCGCACCCGCATTGGCACCAGTGAACTGGCCACCGCGCTTGCCGCGCGCAACTTCCCGGCCGAAGTTCTCAACGGCGACCTGAGCCAGGACGCCCGCGAACACACCCTCAACCGTTTCCGCCAGGGCAAAACCACCGTGCTGGTGGCCACCGATGTGGCCGCCCGCGGCCTGGATATTGAGGGCATTTCGCATGTCTTCAATTTTGACCTTCCCGAAGACGCCGAAGTGTATGTGCACCGTATCGGCCGCACCGGCCGCGCCGGACGCAGCGGCGTGGCCATCTCGCTGGTGGCGCCCTCCGAAAAGCACCGCCTGCGCCAGATCGAAGCGCTTTTGTACCGCAAACTGACCTTTGCCACCCTGCCCACCGAAGCCGAGATCATGCAGGCGCGCGAAGACCGCCTGGCCAAACAGGTGTTGATGTGGCTGCAGCGCGGCCGCTGCAAGCAGGAACGCGCCATCATCGACCGCTTTGCGGCCGAAGGCTACGATCCGATTGATATTGCCACCGCCGCCCTCAAGCTGGCCCGCCTGGAAGACAAGCAGCGCCCGATCATGCCGATGGACGAAACCCCCGTGATGGTGGACCGGCCCCGCGCCGAACGCGGCCGCTCTGATCGCGGTGAACGCCCAGAACGCCCAGAACGGCCCGCCGCACAGAAGTTTGGCCGCGCCCTGGAACGCGCCGAAGCTGGCAGCCGCTGGGCAGCCGTTTCCCACGAAGAAGGCATGGTGCGCCTGAGCCTGAACACCGGCCGCCAGGCTGGCATCCGCGTCAATGACGTGGTGGGCGCCATTGCCGCCCACGCCAACATTCCCGGCCGCGTGATCGGTAAAATCAGCATCCAGGATCGCTTCACCCTGGTGGATGTGCCGGAAGAGTTTGCCGGCCAGGTTCTCGCCCAAAGCGGCGACCTGCGCATCCGCAAGCAGGCCATCGCCGTGCAGCGCGCGCAATAAAAAATAAAGTTTCCGCCCTTCTTTTGAACGAGAAGGGCGGAAATTTTTAACCGGGCAGGGCCTGTCCATCTGGATGGTCAACAGCCAGAAATCACTTATTTTTTGAGATACAATTCCATTGTTCCAGGCGTGCGCGATCTTGAACATCTGATTTCAAGATGATAGACGCCGGCGGGCAGGGTCTGTTCAAAAACGGCCTGATCTGCGTCAGCACGGTATTTTTCGGCATGGAAAATGGGCCATTCCTGACCATCAGCGCCCAACAGGCGGACATCCAGCAAATCCAGGTCCACGTTTTTCAGCCGGACGAGGGCGCCGAAATTGACGCTTTGCTTGAAATTCCAGATCATCGAAACGGAATCGTCCTCCTGATCGGCAAGATCCCAACTTTCATGAAGCGTGTAGCCCGCCGGAAGCGGCTGCGCGGTGGGGGTTGGCAGCGCGGCAGCGGTGGACGCCCCCATGTTGTTGACCGACAGGGTCACCAGGCTGGCCAGCACCAGGCTGCCCGCCAGAAAGATCAAAGTCTGCCGGTTGGGGAGCACTTCAAAGGCAGCCGGTTCGCTGCGCAGCGCGTGGATCAGGGCTTTAAAATCAATCATGCGCCAGGCCAGCCAGAGGGTGAACAGCAGCACCAGCAGAAACAATCCAGATTCAGCCAGCGGCGGCCAGCCGGTGCGGGTGAGAAAATTCACCGAGTCGTCTGAAATATCTGCTCCGGCGCTGGCGGCAATCGGCAGCACCACCCAGGCAGCCAGCGAGCCTGCAAGGGCGCCGGCACTCAAAGCCTTCAGGGCGCTTGCCAGGGGCGAGGTCTGGCGCGGCAGGGCCAGCATGGCCGCCACCCAGGTCAGCCAGGGCAGGCTGACACCAGCCACTGAGATGAGGATGGATTGAAAAAGGGTGAAATCGCCGGTCCCGCTGTAATGAGCGCCCATCGAGAAAAAGTCGGTGTTCAGTTCAATCAGCTTGCCGCCAAAGGCGGCCGCCATGAGGGCATGGCCGCTTTCATGCAAAAAAGTATAAATGGCTATCAGCCAGTAAGCTGCCAGCAGGGCAACCAGAATGCGTTGGACGATGGATGGTAATTTCATGAGCAGTTCCAGGTGACAAAATCAGGTTGAGTATAGCTGATTGCCGGGTGCTGTCAAGAGAGCTTATTTTTTTCTCCTGCCTGAAAATCCGCCACACCTGAAAGGTGCTGAGGGCCAGGCATAAAGCCGAAGCCATCAGCCCAAAGGCCAGAAAGCGTGAAAACAAGCCGGTTCGCCAAAGAAACCTTCCATGCCGTGCTTGAGCGGGTTAGCCAGCAGCGCGCCGGCAGGGCAAAATTTAAATGAGTGGTGTTTTTGTTCTGCAAAGCGGGACAAAAACACCACTTGCGATAAATGAAAGCCAGCACCTGGGCCGCCCACTCCAATCTCTAGATGCAGGTCGGCCGTCACTGTTCAGGAGACGGGCTTAGCAAACCACAGGCGTTCCGAAACCAGTTTGAAGCCCAGGCTTTCGGCCAGTCGCTGCATGCGCATGTTCTCGCTGCTGGTGCCCACCCGCACCTCCACTGCGCCGCGCGCCTTCAGGCCCTTGAAAGCAGCTGCAACCAGGGCTTTGGCCAGGCCCAATTTCTGATATTGGGGATGGGTGCCGATGGGGTCCGTATATCCCACCGTGCCATCTGAACCATCTTCAAAGCCGCAAACGCAATAGGCGGCCAGGTCGCCATTCGGCGCCACCGCCAGCAGATCCAGCTCAGGAATATATTCCGGAGAGCGCATGATGGCCAGGCGTTCTTCCACCGTCATCGCATCCGATCCGGTCGCAGCGCAATGCAGCGCCACCAGGGCTTCCACTTCCGGTTCACCGGCTGCCGGGCGGATGGTGAAGCCCGCGGCCAGAGGAAAATCAGGAAGGGGATCTTCGAGGGACCGGCTGTAATGCAGGCTGCGCACTTCTAATTCCTCAAAACCATAATTCCGGGTCAGAGCCATGCGCTGTGTGTCGCTGGCACTGCAGGAAAAATCGAGGGTGCCTTCTTCACCGGTTTCGGCGTTGCGCCGTTGTATGCATGCCACCCCCCAGGCCACAATTTCCGCTTCCAGCGTCTCTGGCGGGATCTGCGGATCGATTTCATAGCACAGGTTGTTGTAATCGTCCACATAGGCGAAAGCCGCCAGCTGCCCATCCTGTTCCCACAGGCGGGTATTGCTCCGGATGGATTCCATCTGGATATTTTCCTCAAAATCGGCGATGGATGATGGGCCGGGCAGGCACCTGATCAGCGCGCGCATGGCCTCGGCATGACTCTCATCTGCAAATAGAAATGTATTCATCTGTTCTCCCAAAAAATCAACTCAAAAGCTCTTCCGGCGCGTTCAGGTAATCCTGCACCAGTTTATAGTAGCGCCCCACATGCAGCCCATCCATCAAGGCATGATGCACCTGCACAGAAAGCGGCATTTTCCAGTTTTCACCATCAGCAAAAAATTTCCCCCATGAAATGCGCGGCACCGAATCCACCGGGTGCATGTGAATGGGATGCACCAGGCCGGTGAACGACACCCAGGGGATGCTGCTCAAAAACAGCAAATCATCGCGGCCGCCGTCATCCAGCGCAGGCTGCTTCTTTGCCGCCGCCACCCTTTCAGCGGCCTGGACGGCAAAGGCTGAAAATGGCTCGGCAAAAGGAATGGTGCAAAAAGAGAAGGTGTCGTTATCGGCCAGCACCGTGGTGGATGGATGCACCAGTTCGTGCACCACCACTTCCTGCCCGTGAATGCGGGTGCGAAATTCAGGAATTTCGTTGGCAGCGCGGGCAATGAGATACACAAAAGACATGGTCAGAGGAATCTTCAGCGGTTTGATCCAGGCCGTCCAGGCGGTGATATCCACATTGGCGCAGAGGTTAAACTGCGGATAATCGAAGGCATTGAACTTTTCAAAATGCTGGCGCCGCGGCCAGGTCTGCATATCTATGGTTTGCATAACCCCTCCGAAAAAGAACAAAAAATTGCGCCGGTTAGGGGCGGCGGTAAGCCACGCCATAGACCTGGATGCGGCAAATGTCATCCACAAAATCGCTGGTCATGGCGGTGCGCGCCGGAAATTCCACCGGGAACCATTTGGCCCACACCGAATGCATGCCGTTAAAGTCTTTGATATCTTTCAACAGCACATTCAGGGTGATAATGTCATCAAAGGTCAGGCCGATGGTGTCAAGGGTGATCTTGAGATTCTTGAAGGTCTCTTCGGTCTGCTCTTCAATGGTCAGCAGTTGGCGGCCTTCGCGGGTGGTATGACCACCGTGATGGCCGAGAAAAACAAGGTTGTCCACCTCAACACAGGTTGAGAGCCCCCATTCAGGATGTAAAATGGTACGTTTCATGGCTGGTAAATTCCCTTCCTGATTATTATAAGGGGACAAGCGGTTCACCGCAAGCGGGCATATCGGGTACAATTAACCGTGGAACGGATTTCATTCGCCCATAAGGAGACCTGATGAACCTCTCAGATTTGATCACCCGCGACGATGCGCCGCGGCCCTGGGTTGAGGGCGATAACATTCCCTGGAATGAACCGGGCTTCAGCGAGCGCATGCTCAAAGAACATCTCTCGCAGGATCATGACGCGGCCAGCCGCCGCAGCGATAAAATTGACCGCCATGTGGCCTGGATCCACGGCAGCCTGCTGAGCCAGACTCCCTCCCGCATTCTGGACCTGGGCTGCGGGCCCGGATTGTACGCCAGCCGGCTGGCCCGCCTGGGCCACACCTGCACCGGCATCGATTACTCGCCGGCTTCCATCGCCTATGCCCGCCAGCAGGCCGCAGCAGAAAGCCTGGCCTGCACTTACCAGCATGAAGATCTCCGCAAAGCCGACTTTGGCGCCGGTTACGATCTGGCCATGCTGCTCTACGGCGAAACCAATGTGTTCAAACGCGAAGATATTCTCCTGATTCTGCGCAAAGCCTGGGCAGCCTTGCGCCCTGGCGGCCAACTGCTGCTGGAACCGCACCAGCACTGGATGATCCGCCAGCTGGGCAGCCAGGGAACCTCCTGGCACACCTCGTCTGGCGGCTTGTTCAACCCCAAGCCGCACCTGGTATTGGAAGAAACTTTTTGGAATGAGGCCAGCCAGACCTACACGGCAAGGTTCTATATCCTCGATGCCGGCAGCGGACAGGTCACCCGTTTCGCTCAATCCATGCAGGCTTACACCGATGCCGGTTACCGAGATCTGCTGGAAGAAGCTGGTTTTAAACACCCTGTCTTTTATCCCACCTTTGGCGGGGTGAGCATGGACGGCCTGTTTGTCATCCATGCGTGAGTCCTCTGCAAAAAGTTGTACTTTAACAACCAAACACAAGATTGAAAGCAGGTTTTGGCCTGAGCCAACCCGCCAGTCGACGCCAAAAATTATGCAAAAAAGACTCCTTTTCCGCTACGGATGAGGAAGCGGACGCG
>JAKQJC010000015.1 GCA_029561345.1 Chloroflexota bacterium
ATGTGCTTTTCTTCTTTCAGGACTTCAAGCACAATTGCCGCTTTTTGTTCTGCTGTAAAATGTCGTCTTTTTGCCATGGTGTCTCCATTTTACACCTTGTTTTCGCCTTTTTTTGTGTCCAGTTTTTCTTATCCACTATACCGGGAGGTATCCATGACCGCATTTCGAGATTTTACCCTGCCGCTCTGGCAAATCTTTGGCGGGAATCTGTTGATGCTGGCCACCCTGGGTTTCTACATCGCCTGGTGGACGGTATCCTTCCGCCCCAATCAGGCCGTAAGGACAGATAGCGCCATTTTTTTCATCACCGCCGCAGTGGTGGCCGGCCTGGCTGCGGTCATCCTCCTGTCCGCTGGCATCAGCAGCCTGCCGCAAACTGGCAGTGGCATTCCCGTCACCGCCATCCTCGCGGGCGCGGCCATCTCCTATGCGGTCCTTCTCGCCCTGACCCTCATTTTCTTCAAACGGGTGGTCACCTCGGAATTGATCTTAATCATTGTCTGGGCGGCGCTCGAAAGCGCGGCCCTGGCCGTCCTTTACGGCAGTGGCCGCTTCAGCCTGGCTCAGGCAGCGCCGCTCGTCATCATGCTGACGCTGGCAACCCTCACCGGCCTGGTCTGCTATGTGATTCATTACCGTCTGGATGAAATCCCGCGCTTCTGGAACGGGCTGATTCCCCTGGCAGCGGACGCGGGCGTGGTGGCCGTGTTTTTGACCCTGCTGGCCCTTTCCTGAAAATTCCCCTTCACTCCCCCCCCAAAAAAAAACGCCCTGTCGATCAGGGCGTTTTTGCATATCCAGCCAGTGCTCACACATCCAGGTTGCGCACATCCCGCGCATGCGTCTGGATAAAGCGGGTGCGCGGCGGCACCGCCTCGCCCATCAGCATATCAAAGGTCCGGTCGGCTTCCGCGGCGTCATCAATCGAAACCAGCAGCAGGGTGCGGTTTTCAGGGTTCATGGTGGTTTCCCAGAGCTGCGCAGGGTTCATTTCGCCCAGGCCTTTGTAGCGCTGCAGGCTGGCGCGCTCCGCCCCGGCGCCCAGCTCCTTCAAAATTTGATCCTTTTCGGCATCGTTGTAAGCATAGCGCACCGTGTTGCGGAAAGCAATGCGGTAAAGCGGCGGCTGGGCAATGAACAGGTGCCCTTCCTCAATCATCGGCTGCATATACCGGAAAAAGAAGGTCAGCAGCAGGGTGCGGATGTGGCTGCCGTCCACGTCCGCATCGGTCATGATAATGATGCGGCCGTAGCGCAGGCCTTCGAGGTTGAAACTGTCGCCAATGCCCGTGCCCAGCGCAGAAATCAGCGCCTTCACTTCATTATTCGAAAGGATCTTATCCAGGCGCGCCCGTTCTGTGTTAAGAATTTTCCCGCGCAGCGGCAAAATGGCCTGAAAATGCCGGTCGCGGCCCTGTTTGGCTGATCCACCAGCCGAGTCGCCTTCGACGATATACAGTTCTGTCTTCGAGGAATCGCGTTCCGAACAATCCGCCAGTTTGCCCGGCAGGGTTAGGCTTTCCAGCGCCGATTTGCGGATCACCAGGTCGCGGGCCTTGCGGGCTGCGTCGCGTGCGCGGGCTGAGGTCAGGCACTTTGAAATAATCGCCTTGGCAAGCTGGGGGTTTTCCTCAAGGAACTGGCTGAAGGTCTCGCCCACCACCTGCTGCACCAGGGTCTGCACTTCCGGGTTCATCAGCTTGACCTTGGTCTGGCTTTCAAATTGCGGATCGGGATGCTTGATGCTGACAATGGCGGTCAGGCCCTCGCGGGTGTCGTCGCCGGCAAAATTATCCTCGCCTTCCTTCAAAATGCCGTTGCGGCGGGCATAGTCATTCACCACGCGGGTAATGGCGGTGCGCAGGCCGGTCAGATGGGTGCCGCCGTCGATGGTGTTGATGGTGTTGGCGAAGGAATAAACCGACTCGGTGAAAGCATCTGTGTACTGGATGGCCGCTTCAATGCCAATATTCTCAATATCCTTTGCCGCGTACACCGGCGGGTGCAAAATGCCGCGGTTGCGGTTGAGATAGCGCACAAAAGAGGTGATGCCACCCTCAAAATAGAAGGTCATTTCGCGGCGCGCGCGTTCATCCTGCAAATGAATGGTCACCCCGCGGGTGACAAAGGCCATCTCCCTGAACCGCTGGGTCAGGGTGTCAAAGCGGAAATCCAGCTCTTCCTTGAAAATGGTGGTGTCAAAGCGGAAGGTGGTGCGGGTGCCGGTTTTGTTGGGCGCGCACTTGCCAATCTCTTTGACCGCCTCTTTGGGAATGCCGCGCTCATAGCGCTGGAAATACAGCCTGCCGTCGCGGCAAACTTCCACCTCGCACCATTCCGAAAGCGCGTTGACCGCCGAAACGCCCACGCCGTGCAAACCGCCCGATACCTTGTAGCTGCCGCTGCCAAACTTGCCGCCAGCATGCAGCGTGGTCATCACCACTTCCAAAGCTGAAACATGTTTCTGGGGATGAATATCCACCGGAATGCCGCGCCCGTTGTCTTCCACGGTCACGCTGCTGTCTGCGTGAATGGTCACTTCAATCCGCGTGCAAACCCCCGCCAGCGCCTCATCAATCGAATTATCCACCACTTCGTAGACCAGGTGATGCAGCGCTTTCAGATCCGTGCCGCCCACATACATGCCCGGCCGGCGGCGCACCGCCTCAAGCCCTTCCAGAACCTGGATATCTTTCGCGCCGTAGGAAGTGTTTGAGTCAGCCACAGGAACCCCCTGAAAAATTATTTGAAGGTTTCCCGCGCCTGGGCCAGAAGGGCCATTTTGGCCTTTTCCTGCATCCACAGCACGCCGTTATTGAAGTAGATAAATCCAGCCGCCAGCACCGCCGTACAAATGGCCGCATGCCCGGCAATGCCAATCAACATCAGCCATGAATCGGGAGTCGCGATCTTCCAGACAATATCCAGGCCCATCACCAGGGTAAATCCCCCCAGCACAAACAGGCTGCTGCCGGGCAGCAGCATCCGCGTGAAGGCCATGCCCGTCAGGATGGAACGCAGGATATTTTGCTGGTAGGCATAAACGCCAAAAGGCGAATAAATCAGCGGCAAGGCAACCCATGAAAGGCCCAGAATCATCACCAGCAGGGTCACCTGGGCTAATCCCGCGTCCAGCAGGCTCACCAGTGAAAGCACCAGAACAGCCGGAATGGATAAGGCAAACCCCGCCACAAAAATGATCGCCGTCAGGAAAAACGACTGGAGGAAATTCCAGCCCAGGCGGCGGGGCGGCATGGGGGTGTTAAGAGAGGCATGCGCCACCCACGAGAAATAGATACTTCCAATGATCAGGCCAATCAACGAAAACAGCGCCCAGAGTGCCAGCATCACCAGCATTGAGTCAATTTCAACAGTGGCTGTCGGAATGGGCGCCTCCGTCGCAAAAACCCCGGCCATCAGGCTGGGCACCCCAATCGGATACATGCGCAAATACACCGCCAGGTTGAACTGCTGTAAAAAGGCGGTCAGCAGTTCCTTCATGCTTTGCAGGGTCGCTGCCGCCTGCGCCGGATCCAGCCCTTCCATTGAGACATAGCCTCCCATCTGGTTCACCACTGGCATGAACAGGTCCTTGACCCGCAGGCGCGGTCCCAACCAGATGACCAGATCGAGCAAAACGGGAAGAATCAGTAATGCAGGGTTTTCAGCCAGGCGGTTGAAACCCGCTGAAAAGGCATCCATGATGCTGGGTGCAGGCAGAAGGTTGATTTGCGGTTCATTTTCCATAAGCTCCAATTTTACCACAACCAGAAAACAAAACAGACTTCCAAAGTCATGAACTCTGGAAGTCCGCTCATTTATTCTAAATTTCCGTAATTGCTCAGGCGCAGCTTAAAGTGACCATCTAAACCGCTCCTTGAGCTTGTAGAGATCGGGAGGGGGCCGGGGGGGGCGATGAATAATCTTAATGTGACATTGTCAAAGCAGTGACAATTTTCCTAACGTTTTTCCATGCTGATCACATCCAGCGGGCAGGATGATTGGCACAGGGCGCAGCCCAAACAGGCTGCCTGCTTCACCAGGTAAGGTTTTCCAGGTTTCAGGCCGTCGTTGGCACCGGCCGGGGCCAGCTCAATGCACCCCACCGGGCAGGCCTGCACGCAGATCCGGCAGGCCACGCACGACTGGTAATTCCACAGCGGCCGCAGCCATTCCTTTGGCTTTACCGATTCGGGAATCTGCCCATGCTGGTTGCGAACCGCTTTGCTGGGGCACACCCGTCCACAGGCGCCGCAGGTGATGCAGATATCAGCGCTGATGGTGTGCTGCTGCTTGCGTTCGCCGTGAATGGCGCCTACCGGGCACCAGCGCACACAGGCGCTGCAGCCAATGCAATCTTCGGTAATTTGATAAGCCATCCCGTCCTCCTATGCCGCTTTTGCGGGTGCTTGAACCAGCTCAGGCAGGCCAATGGCCGCCATGGCTGCCGCGGTTGGATGCCCATTGGTCTCATCCAATCCCATTTCTTTCCAATACATGGGCACCAGTTCTTCCAGCAGCACACTCCGGCCGCGGTTGGCGCCTTTTTGGGCCGGCGGCCGTCCCAGCGCGCGCTCATTGATCGGCGCCTTTAGCGCGAGGCCCTCCCGTGCATTGAAGGCCTGGCGCACCAGATGAATATTCAAACCGATCTGCATGTATTCTTCAGGCGTTTTTTCCCATCCGGTGGCTGCATTCAACCACTCGAAAATGGGCAGCCGGTTCACGCCCACCAGCCCGGCAAACAGGCATAAACCGCAGCCATTGATCAGGTCGGTAAACTGGCTGCAGGCAGCCGCCCAAATGGCCTTTTCCCGGTCGGCTGTATATTTGCTTCCCTTGGGGTAAAACAGCCAGCGCACTTTCGGCAGCCGCTTCACCTTCGTCCAGAGCTGGAACATTTCATAATAGAGATAAGAGCCAATCGTATGCCTCCCCGGCGTGGGTTCCACCACCGCGTGAAGGGCAAACCCCGGATCATTACGTCCATCATGCATGGCCAGTTCCTGCCCGCCCGCGGTGACGGCATAAGCCTCCGCCTGTTTCTGCATACGCCGGGCGGCAGCCCTGCTGCCATCCGCCAGCAGGTCGCCAATTCCATCGCGGGCAATCATCAGATCCACCAATTTAAGTATGGCCGCTGTGTTGCCCCAGGTCAATTCCAATCCGCCGGTGTCGTCACGGGTGATGAGGCCTTTTTCATAACATTCAAATGCAAAAGCCACGGTGCCGCCTGCCGAAATGCTGTCCATGCCGGCGCGGTTAAGCTTTTCGTTGATCTCAAACAGGCTGTCGAGGTCTTCGTTCATCAACATGCCGCCAAATGCCAGCACGCTCTCATATTCCGGTTTGTGCGTCTCTTCTTTGGAGCCCTTCTTAATGGTGCACATGCCGCCGCAGCCCAGCGGACAGGAATAACAATGGTATTTTACCAATTCCCTCTCCCTGAAGCGGTCCGGATTAATGCTGCTGGAGCGTTTGAAATTAAACTCGGCGCAGCTGCCGTCCCAGTTCTTGATCGGAGAGTCGCCCGTCTCAATGCTGTACTGGTTCATGCTCACGGTGCCCCACTTGCTCAGTAGCACCTTGTATAACAGGCCGTCCTGGCGCATTTGCAGGGGCAGCCAGCGCATGCTGGTGCCCAGCAGGCCCATCAATGTGCCGTTCAGAAAGGGCGGCTGGAAGCTGATCCAGCGGTTGAAACCCTCGCTGAGTTGCTTCACCCGCGCTTCATCATAAACCGGAATGCGGTGGGCGCCCTGCAGCACCAGGGCTTTCAATTTCTTTGCGCCCATCACCGCCCCCAGCCCGGAGCGCGCGGCCATGCGCCCTTCGTCGTTCGAAATCCCCGCAATCAGCGACAGTTTTTCACCCGCCGGGCCAATGCAGGCCACCGATACCGTCTTGCCTTCATACTGCGCTTTCAAGGCCTGCTCGGTTTCCCGGCAATCCTTCCCCCAAACACCCTCGGCGTCCACCAGTTCCGCTTTGCCGTGTCCGACATACAGGTAGACCGGGCGGGGTGACATGCCGGTGAAGAAAATGCCGTCGTATCCGCACTGTTTTATCGCCGGCGAAAGGCTGCCGCCGCAGTTCGCATCGCCCCAGGTGTGCGTCAGGGGTGATTTTGCCGCCGCCATCCAGCGTCCGCTCATCAGGCTTCCCGTGCCCGTCAGCAGGCCCGAGACAAAGCCCAGCACATTCTCCGGTCCCAGGGGATCAGCCCCCACGGGTATCCGCTGATAAAGGATGTAAGCAGCCAGGCCCATGCCGGAAAGCATTTTTTCGTACACCTTTTCCGGAATTTCCTGAACCTCGCAGGTTCCTGCGGTCAGATCCACCCACAGAATTTTACCCATCACCGCGTTCATCAGGCCGCCTGCCACTCAAACGCCTGCTCCACCAGTTTGCGGGCGTCGTCCAGGGTCAATTCCACCGGGTTCATCATTGCCGAACCGTCATTGATGGCCAGCGCAGCTATCGCCTCGGCTTTTTCCCGGTCCACCCCGGCTTCGCTCAGGGTGCGCGGCAGACCGGTCAGCGTGTGCAGTTCATCCATCAAATCGCGCACCGCCTTTACCGTGCGCGCAGCCCGCTTGGGGGCTGGTGTATTACTGTATACTTCGGGCCCTGCCAGGGGCAGCAGCAGTTCGGCCACCATGCTTTCGCGCCGCTGGCTGTTGAAGGCCAGTCCGATGGGCAGGAAAATGCCAATGGCCACGCCGTGCGGAATGTGGCCGACCGCCCCGGCTGCATGTCCCAAAGAATGCACACAGCCCACCATGGAATTGGAGAAAGCGGTTCCCGCCATGGTGCTGGCGTTTGCCAGCGCCAGGCGTCCCTCTTTATCGTCCGGCTGGCGCACCACCCTGGGCAGGTATTCTCCGATCAATTTCACCGCCTGCCAGGTATAGGCATCGCTCATCGGGTTCTTTTGAATGCTCAGGTAAGCCTCCATGGCATGCGCCAGGGCATCCAGAGCCGTGGCCGCGGTCAATTTGGGCGGCAGGGTCAGGGTCAAACGTGCATCCAGAATGGCTGCCCTCGGCAGCAAAAATTCTGAGACAAACAGCATCTTCACGCCTTTTTCCGGGTCGGCAATCACGGCCGAATTGGTAGCTTCAGAGCCCGTGCCCGAGGTAGTGGGTATCACAAACATGGGGTTGAGCGGTCCTTTGAGCATCTCGGCCCCGCGGTAATCCCGCACATCATTTCCTCCATGCGTCACCAGAATGTTAACCCCCTTGCCAGTGTCAATCACCGATCCGCCGCCGACGGCCACCAGGCAGTCGCATTTTTTATCGCGGTAAAGCTGCGCCAGTTCGTTCACCAGCAAAGTGGACGACTCAGGCGGCACCTGGTCATAGAGGCCGCCAATGGTCAAATCTGTTTCTGCAAAAGCATCCAGCACCAGTTGCGCCAGTCCGGCTTTGGCCACCCCCTGATCCGTGATGATCAGCGGGCGGCGCGCATTGGCCGCCATCATTTCACCCGGAAGCTGGTTGACCGCTTTCATACCGGAAATGATTTTAACCGGAAACGAAAATTCATAGTAATCAGGAAGCATGGTTGTTCTCCTCAGTTAAATGCCAAACGGAATGCCCAATAAATATGCCTTAAGGCGCAAACCCCAGCGCCGGCCCCATGGAATAGGCGGCAGCCGTTTCATCAGGCGGCGCGCCAGCAAGCGCGGGAAAAGATAGGCCTGCGTGATGTTTAACACCCGCACCACCGAAACGGTGTTGGATAAATCCCCCCGCGCGCACATGCAGTGCCGCGCATATCCCATGTCAATACCCAGTTGACCGGTCAGCAGGTCAAAGGCGCCTTCCACATCCTTCAGAAAAATGACCACATCGGCCTTCGCCTCATCAAAGGAAGCACCCCGGTAAATCAACCGGCCGCCATCGGTCCGGGTCAGCGCCACCGAGCCGCCGTTGGGGCGCACTTTCATCATCAGGGTGAAATTCTCCGGCCAGCTTTGCACTTCGTGTTGAATCAACGGATCATGTTTGGATAGCGATTGCAGCGCCCGGCCCAAAACAAACAGGAAGGTTTTGTTGACTGCCCGCTTGACGGGCTTTTTTCCGGGCTGGATATCGGGATAATTTTCTTTTGATATCAATGTCTCCTCCTCTATCATGAAATGGAATGATCAACCAGGTAATTGGAAACCGCTGAAACGGGAACATCGTCAATGCCCAGAATCGACTGGATCACCAGGCCGTCCAGAACCGCAAGAATAATCTGGGCCAGAATGGCCGGCTGGGTCATGCGCCCATCCAGAATATGCTCCAGGCCTTCGCAAATCATGCGCCGCCATTCACGATATTTCTCCGCGAACCGCAGGCGGATCGAAGGATCGCTGCTGGCAGCTTCTTCAATCAGGTAATGGTGCAGTTTTCCCCGCAGAGTATCGCCGCAGATGGTTTGAAACACGCGCTCCAGAATCAAATGCGGATCATCGCCCTCCCTGGTCTGCGCTACCCATTCCAACAGTTCCTCCGTCATGCGGGTGAAGTGGCGGTCGGTCACATCAAAAATAAGGTGTGATTTGGATTCATAATAATAAAATAGAGTCCCCGTGCTGATATCTGCCGCCCGGGCAATATCCTTCAGGCTGGTGTTGTCAACGCCCTGCTCAATGAACAGCCGCGTGGCGGTTTCAAGGATCAGGTCGCGCCGGTCAATGCCATCTGTCGATTTGGGTCTGGCCAAAAGTCATCCTCCTTTTATCGGTCGGTCAACCGACTAATAAAAGTATAGCAAAATGAAACGCCCATGTCAAGCGCCAATTATTACCTAATCTTCAAAACCCGCAAAATTCCTCCCCGCTAAAACCATTGACAGATCAACCTCCCTGCCAGTATAATCTTGAGGCTATTTTGAATAGTGGTTTTCAAGTTCTGACAGGAGTGTGTCATGGTTCCGCAACCAAAACGTAAATTGTCCAAAGCCCGCCGCGATCGCCGTCGCGCTCACGATGCCCTTCAGGCCACCAATATCGTCCAGTGCAGCAACTGTGGCGAAATGCGCCTTTCCCACACAGTGTGCCCCAGCTGTGGCCACTACCAGGGTCGCGAAGTGATCGCCGTCGAAAAAGACGAAAAGAAGAGTTAATCTTCTGGCCCACAGATGTCAAAGCCCCCTGCAAGCAGGGGGCTTTGGTTTTAAGTCCTGTTTTTGATCGTTTCAGAGCGCCCAGGCCATCATGATGCCCAGAATCGCCACAACGACTCCCAGGTGCAGCAGCAGATCACTATCTGTGACCCAGCCCAAGTTAAAAAACGAAAGCACAAAATTGGCCGCCACCAGCACAATACCCAGTATCGGCAGCAGCCCTTTGCGCAGGGCAAGGTAATCCGACAGCCGGTCCAGCAGCCGCGATAAGAAGTCTGTCATAGTGCCTTATTCCTCAACAATCTTTTCAGGTTGCATTTTCATAAACGGCTGGTAGCGCGCCATCAGCCGGCCGGGCAGCAGCCCTTCCATGCGCACGCCGCCGCGTCCATGTTCCACCACCTGCACCTGGCCCTGGTCATGGAACAGGGAAATCAACTGCCCTTCCCGGTAAGGCATCCACAGCGTCACCGGCACAAAGGTCTCAAACAACTGCTCAGTCATATTGTTCAGCAGTTCTTCAAGCCCCGCGCCCGATCGGGCTGAGATCGCCAGGGCGTTTTCATAGCCTTCCAGCACCTGCTGGGCCATCTCCGGTTCCGGCAGGCGGTCGATCTTATTCAGCACCGTGAGCACCGGAATTTCACCGGCACCAATTTCTTGCAGGGTCTGGTGCACCGATTGCGCCTGCTGAAAAGCCTGCGGGTGGGTGATATCCACCACGTGAATCAACAGGTCAGCTTCAGTGATCTCTTCGAGCGTGGCACGGAAGGCAGCCACCAGGGTGTGCGGCAGCTTCTGGATGAACCCCACCGTGTCGGTCATCAAAACCCAGTGACCTCCCGGAAGTTCCACCCGGCGGGTGGTCGGGTCCAATGTGGCAAACAGCTGATTGGCCACATAGACTTCCGATTTTGCCAGATGGTTCAACAGGGTCGATTTTCCGGCATTGGTGTAGCCCACCAGCGCCACAATCGGGATATGTGAACGCTTGCGCTGCGCCCGATAGCGCATACGGTGAGCCCTCACCTTTTCCAGTTCCTCGCGCAAATGCTCAATGCGGCGCCGTACATCGCGCCGGTCCACTTCAAGCTGCGTTTCGCCAGGGCCGCGCAGGCCCACCCCGCCCACGCTGCCCGAACGTCCCGCGGCGCCGCCGGTCTGGCGGGCCAGGTGGGTCCAGGCGCGCGTCAGGCGCGGCAGCTGATATTCATATTTTGCCAGCTCCACCTGCAGAGCACCCTCGCGAGTCTGGGCATGCTGGGCGAAAATATCCAGGATCAGGGCCGTGCGGTCCACCACCTGAACTTTTTCACCAAAAATACCCTCCAGCTCGCGCTGGTGCCGCGGCGAAAGCTCGCAGTCAAAGATAACCACTTCCGCCAGCATCTCTTCCACCAGGGTTTTCACCTCTTCCACCTTGCCCGAACCGATCAGGGTCTCGGGGTTGGGCTGTGAAATCCGCTGGTAGGTTTGTCCAACCACATCCAATCCGCCCGTATCTGCCAGCAGAGCCAGCTCTTCAAGCGAATCTTCAAGCGACAGTAAATGAGGTTCGCCGTGAACCTCCACACCCACCAAAAAAGCACGCTGGCGCGGGCGGGCGGTTGGTTCTGCTATTTTCTTAGCCATATTATCCCTTTTGGGTCCACGCGACCAGGCGATCCATGGCCTCCTTAATCCGGTCTGTTGCCGTCCCTAACGAGATCCGCAGGTATCCCTCACCGAATTTACCATAAACCACACCGGGCGTGGTGCTAACACCGGTCTCATCCAGTAAACGTTCGCAAAAAGCCATGCTGTCAACCTGTCCGCCGGGCAACCTGGCCCATACGTAAATGGCCGCCGGGGGTGTTTCAAGGGAGAAGCCCGCCGCGCGCAGCCCGTTGACAACGATATCACGCCGTTCCTGGTAAATTTGATTGCGCCCCTTAAGCCAGGTCTGATCACCGGTCAACGCCTTCACCCCCGCTTCAATCACCGGGGCAAAATGGAAGGTGTCCACCTGGCTCTTATACGTTCCGAGATATTTTATAATTTGATCATTTCCAGCCGCCATTCCTAAACGCCAGCCTGCCATGTTGTAAGCTTTGGACAGGGAGTTGAATTCTACGGTCACTTCTTTTGCCCCAGGGATCTGCAGGATGCTCGGCGCAACGTAATCATCAAAGCACACATCCACATACGGCGCATCGTGGGCAATCACCACATCATAGCGATGGGCAAACGCAATGGCAGTCTTGAAGAAATCCAGGGTTGCCACAGCGCCGGTCGGATTGTTTGGGTAGTTCAACCACAAAATCCGCGCCCGGCGGGCAATATCCTCAGGAATTAAATCAAGATCAGGTAAATAGTGATTTTCACTTAAAATCGGCAGGGTGTAAATTTCCGCTCCGGCAATTAAACCGCTGGCTGAATAAACCGGATAACCAGGATCAGGCACCAGGGCCACATCGCCCGGGTTGATTAGAATCTGGCTCAGGTTAAACAGGCCTTCCTTGGAGCCAATCAGCCCCAACACCTCTCGTCCCGCATCCACTTCAACCCCAAACCGCTGTTGATAATACGTGGCTACCGCCTGCTTAAAAGAAGGCGTCCCGCCGTTGGGGGTGTAACCGTGCGTATCGGGCCGGCGCGCTGAATCAACCAGCGTTTCAATGATAAAATCCGCTGGCGGCAGATCCGGTGACCCCATGTCAATGCGGATCACGTCCATCTTTTTCGCTTTCAACGCCGCAATTTTTTGATTCAACGAAGCGAAGAAATAGGGTTTAAAGTTGGCGATACGATCAGCAGGTTTGATATTCATAGTCCCTTTCCAGTCTAAGATTGTATTTGGTCTTTGGTCAATTGAATGAGTGGCGCAAACAACTTGGCCGTTTTATCATCGGGCGGCGCCGCCCGCATTGGCATCAAAATGTGGAAGGTGGTTCCCGGACAGTTTTTTTCATCATAACCTTCCGACTCGACCCAGATGGCCCCGCCATGCGCTTCCACAATGCCGCGCGTGATGTGCAGTCCCAGGCCCGGTCCCCCGCCTTTAAACTTGGTTTTGCCGCTGGAATGCAGGGCGGTATCGCCCAGGCGGCCAAACTTATCAAAGATTTTTCCCTGGTCGTCAGGCGCAATGCCAATCCCTGTATCTTCAACAATGACCTCCAGGAAATCGGAAAGCTTGCGCCCGCGGATGTCAATTTTACCGCCGTCCGGGGTGAATTTGACGGCATTCGAAAGCACGTTCCGCAAGGCTTGAAGCAGACGCTCCGGATCAGCAAAGAACATCTCTTCAAAGCCGCTGAAAGCATTCACCGTCAGTGCAATATTCCGTTCGCTGAGGATGCCTTTGAATTCGGATGCCAGAATGCTCAACAGGCGGTTCATCCATACCGGCTGGAATGACAAGGACAGCAGATCATTATCGATCATTGAAACATCGATCATGTCATTGATAATCGCCCGCAGCCGGCGCGTGCCGTTGTCAATGCCCGCCATCATCGCCTGCTGCGGCGCATCTGCCTGGCGCGGCAGCATATCCCGCAGCATGGCCGCATATCCCTCCACCAGGGTCAGCGGCGTGCGCAGCTCATGCGCGGCAATGGCGATAAAATCCGATTTGCTGCGTTCCAGCCGCTCCAGGGTGGAACGGGTTTCTTCCAGCTCATCGGTGACATGCTTCACCTGCGCCTTCATCTCATACTTCGCAGCCTTCTCAAAAGAATAGGTGAACACCGGAGTCAGGCTGACAATCACCAGCATCGCCTCGCTGTCGGTCAGCATTTCACGGGCAGTGTCAATGGTGATGGTGATCATTTCCTTGATTAGATGGCTGAGGGTGCTGAATTCCTGCTCAAGGTCGGTCTGGGTCAGCGAGGTGGCCCACTGTGAAAGTACCGAATCCAGCCAGTTGGTTTCTCCGGTTTCAATGGCCTGCACCATCAAATCGAAGTAACACTCCAGCTGGCCGCGAAAATCCTCACGGTTGGCTGCACCGCGGGCCAATTTTTGCACGCAGCGGTTCAACCACACATTACGGATTTGATTCAGCAGGTCAGTTTCGCTCATAGGTCTAATATACGGCAAAATCTGCTTTTTGACAAACTTATCGCCCAACCAGCCAGTGCCACAGGGTATCGCCCACCGCCTGAAGACTGGCGGCCGATACCTTGTCAGCCGTATCGCTTAAGCGGTGCCAGTGCGGATAATCAAAATCAATGATATCCACCGCTGGAATGCCGGCCTCTAAAAAAGGAACATGATCATCTAGAATATTGTACCGCTTTTCAGGGATAAACACATCCCCATATCCGGCGGTTTTTGCCGTTTGCCAGATTTCCGTCTGCAACGCCTCTGAAGACTGCCCTTCATAATAAAGATCCAGCTCTGCATCACCCACCATATCCACTATTACCGCGCGGTCCGGTTTACGTTCCGAACGAGCCAGCAGGTCAGCCACAAAACGCCGCGACCCCATGATCCATTCCCAACCCGGAATTTCGCCGTTGTCTTCTGCGTCAAAAAACACCAGCCACACTTCGCCCGAAGTCTCTGGCGGCAGGCTGCGCGCCAGTTCCAGCAGCACCGCCACCCCCGAGGCGCCGTCATTGGCGCCAGGCACTGGCTGGGTGCGGTTGACTGGCTCAGCATCAGCGCTTGCCTGCAGCCGTGAATCATAATGCGCGCCTAAAACCGTCCAGGGCTGGCCGCTGCCGCGCCGGGCGATGATGTTTTTAATCGGCTGCGGATCGCTGCTTTCCCAGGTTTCCACCTGCCAACCGTTTTTGGTCAGCTCACCCGTCAGCCAGGCATTGAACTTCTGGTGGGCTTCACTGCCCGGCGTGCGCGGGCCAAAGCTCATCTGCACCGCCACATCTTGAAAAGCCCGGCTGCCGTCATAGCGGTAGATGGGTTTGGAGCCCTCTATAATGACTATCATGCCGGTCAGTATCAGAATCAGGGATGCGGCAGTGATCACCAGCCTAACATGTCGTTTCACGCAAGAACTCCTTCATGCTGTGTTGGGCATTCCGGGTATAGATATGGCGGCGGTTTCGCTTGCCGTGCACTGTGCCCGGCGGTTCAGGCAGCAGGCCAAAATTGGCCTTCATCGGCTGAAAATCCGCCATTTCTGCATGCGTGATATAGTGGCACAGTGCGCCCAGCATAATCGTTTGAGGTAGAATCATCAGCGGCTCGCCCTTCATCCAGCGCGCCGCATTCACCCCTGCCAGCCAGCCGGTGCCAATATTGCCCATATATCCTTCCACTCCGGTGATCTGCCCGGCAAAGAACAGTCCCGGCCGCAATTTAAAATCCAGGCTGGCGTTCAGCAGCAGCGGCGATGCCAGGTAAGTGTTGCGGTGCATCTGTCCGTAACGCACAAATTCAGCCTGTTCCAGCCCCGGGATCATTCTGAAAACCCGATCCTGCTCTCCATAGGTCAGGTTGGTTTGAAAACCCACCAGGTTATAGAGACTGCCGGCCAGGTTATCCTGCCGCAGCTGCAGCACCGCCGCCGGGCGGACATCGCTGTTGGGAATATGAATCCCAACCGGTTTCATCGGGCCAAAGGCCAGTGAAAGCGGATTTCGCTCGGCAATCACCTCAACGGGCAGACAGGCCTCAAAATAAGCCCCGCCCCCTGCCTTCACCCCCGCCTGAACCTCTGTTTCGAAGGTTTTCAACGCGATCCGTTCGGCGTTAACCAGAGCGTGAACGAAAGCTTGATACTGCGCTTCGGTTAATGGGCAGTTGATATAATCACCGTCAACCGAATCAAATTCATACCGCGAAGCACGAAAGGCGATCTTCATATTGATAGATTCAGCCGTCACAATCGGCGCCAGCGCGTCAAAAAAGAACAGGTTGTCCTGCCCGGTCAACCGGCTGATGGCCTGCGCCAAAGGGTCTGAGGTCAGCGGACCAGAGGCAATCACCACAGGCCCCTCTGGAATCTCTCTGACTTCTTCTCGCACCACCTCAATCAGCGGGTGACTGGCTATTTTCTCACTCACCAAGGCCGAGAACCGTTCCCGGTCCACTGCCAGGGCTCCGCCTGCCGGCAAAACCGTTTTCTCGCCGCATTCCAGCAGCATCGAACCCAGCTGGCGCAGTTCCTCCTTCAATAACCCTGAGGCTTTCTCAATGCTTTTAGCACCCAGGGAATTGGAGCAAATCAATTCCGCCAGGCCGCCGCCCGTGTGCGCGCCGGTCATTTTATTCGGGCGCATTTCATAAAGGCGCACCTGCACGCCTCGCTCTGCGGCCTGCCAGGCCGCCTCGCAGCCGGCCAGGCCGCCGCCAATGATTGTTAGTCTATCCATAGCATGGATTTTACCACAGGCTGCTTCTGCGGGTCATTCTGGCATCCTGCCATAAAGCATGCCTCCGGCAAAATTAAATCAGTTCTTCCTGTCAACATACTGCCTCCAAGCGGTATGTTTCTTGCATCTTTACGACACGAAATCAGGTGCATTTTTATTGTGGCACATAACTTGCAACCTTTTAATTATCCGGTTATACTTATCAGCGAGGTTAATTATGTCTTTCGCCTTCCGCCAATTCCAAAGCCAGACCACATCAGCTCACCTGGCCCAGACCATGGCCCTGCTGACCCTTACCTCTGCCGAACTGCGGCAGAAAATTGATGCGGAGCTTGCCAACAACCCCGCCCTGGAACTGCTGGAAGAGCGCACCTGCCCCACCTGCCACCGGCCGCTGCCGCCCCACGGCCACTGCCCGGTGTGCAGCCGCCCGAGCAGCAATGCCGCCGATGAGCCCATTGTCTTCATTTCACCGCGCGAAGATTTCTTTGCTGGCAGCGGAAGCGGCACTTCCACCGAAGACATGCCCGAAGATAATACCGCCACCGCCACGGAAGATCTGCCCACCTACGTTTTGAGGCAGGTGGCTCCCGAACTGGATCCGCAGGACCGCGGCCTGGCTGCCTACATCCTCACCCACCTTAACGAAGACGGACTGCTGACCACCACGCCGTTGGAAGTGGCCCGCTACCACCACATTCCCCTTTCTCGCGTTCAAAACATCATCTCCATCATTCAGCACGCCGATCCGGTTGGTGTCGGCTCAGCCTGCCCCGAAGAAGCACTGCTGGTGCAGCTGGATATTCTCGCCGAAAGCTGCGAAATTCCTCCCTACACCCGCGAAGCCATCGAAGAAGGCTTGAACCTGCTCAGCCGCCACCAGTACCAGGAACTGGCTCACCAGCTGAAAATCAGCCTGACCCAGACCAAGGAAATCGCTGCGTTCATCAGCGAAAACCTCAACCCCTACCCGGCCCGCTCCCATTGGGGCGATTCCCGCGATCCGGGCAACGCTGCCATGCAGGTGTTCCACCATCCCGATATCATCATCAATTATCTCAACGACCAGCCCGGCAACCCGCTGATGGTGGAAATTATCATGCCGCTGGCCGGCACGCTGCGGGTCAATCCCATGTTCCGCCAGGCCTTGCGTCAGGCTGAAGAAAATAAGATGGAAGATTGGAAAAACGACCTTGAACGCGCCTCTTTACTGGTCAAATGCCTGCAGCAGCGCAACAATACCATGAAACGCCTGATGCAGCGTCTGGTGGTGCTGCAGCGCAACTTTATTATTAATGGAGAAGCTTCTCTGGTGCCCCTCACCCGCGCCGTGCTCTCCAAAGAATTGGAAGTCCACGAATCCACCATCTCGCGCGCTGTTGCCGGCAAAGCCGTCCAGCTTCCCAACAAACGCATGATTCCCCTTTCCATGTTCTTCAGCCGCAACCTCAACATCCGCTCTGTCATTAAAGAGATCATCGAACGCGAAAACCGCCCCCTTAACGACAGTGAGCTGGTGCGCTTGCTGGCCAAGCAGGATATTAATATTGCCCGCCGCACTGTGGCCAAATATCGCGCCATGGAAGGCATTTTGCCCGCCCACCTCAGGCAGATACCAGGTTCTTCGACGACATGAATCAACCCGCCCCACCCCTCAGGACCAGCCCCTTTCTCCTGCGCACCATTAACCCGTTAGGGTTGCTTGAATTTAACGAATTGATGGCCCTCACCCATGAGCCGTTGATCCTGGTGGATGCCGGTTTGCGTCTCATTGCAGGCGCCAATCCCGATTTTTACCGTCTGACCTCATTCACCCAACGCGAAATCCAGGGAGCCAATCTGGATGACCTGCTGCCGGGCTTCCCAGCCTTCACCCCCAACGGCATCGAGCAATCCCAGGGCGATATCACCCTCCTCACCCGCAAAGGCAGCGCCATTCCTGGATCCTTCCGGGTCCAGCCGCTCAACGCCGGTTGGAAATCTGTTGTGATCTTCTTTACCCCTTTTGCCGTGCAGCAGCAGCAATTGGCTCAAAAACAGGGACGCACCAATTTCTATAAATCCATGGCAGAGCTCTCAAAAATATGCGCCTCCAGTTCCCTCGAAGAGGCCCTTTTGAAGGCGGCTGCCATCAGCCAGAATCTGCTGAATGCCGGGCGAGTGAATATTTACCATGCCAGCGGACAGAAACCCCGCCTCGACCTGGTCACATCCTCTGCCGGGGAAGATATTCCTGAACTGCCTGATCATCTGACCTCCACTGATCTTGTGCGTCTCAACGAACCCGCCATCTGGTTTTCTGGACGCCGCGTCAGTTCCGAACTGCATCGTGCCGCCCGGGTGGCCGGATATCATTACCTTGCTTCCATCCCGCTGGGCACACCCAATGCCTGGTCAGGCCTGCTGGTGGCTGCTGAAATGGAAAAAGCGCCCATCGATGATATCCTTGAGATTCTTGAAATCCTGGCATCCCACATCACTCAGGCCATCGAACATTTTTTGTCCATTCACGGCATGCAGCAGCGCATTGAAGCCCTCGAACAGGAACTTATTCTTAGCCAGGCCTTCTCAAACTACACCGAAGAAGGGATCATCGTTCTGGATGCAGATTTCAATATTAAGAATATCAACCCCGCTGCAGAGATGATCCTGGGTTATGCCAAAAACGAGGTCATCAACCATCCGGTGGAAAGCGTCCTGATCGGCGCCGAGCCCATTTCCTATTTTCTGAAATCCGTCCTCGATGAACCCACCTCTCCCTCCATTCGCGTATTAAAGTTCCACCAGCGCAATGGTTCCACCTTTCCGGCGCGGTTTCAGGCCATTCCTATCCAGCATCAGCCCGGGTTCACCTCTCCTACCCTGGTGTTGATCTTCTCTGATATCAGTGAAAATGAACAAATCAAACTGCAAACCCAGCAGCTTGAACAGCGTGCTCTTTTGGGCGAAGTGACGGCCATCTTCGCACATGAAGTGCGTAATCCCATTAATAACATCAGCCTCAACGTCCAATCTATGATGATGATGCTGCCTGAAGAAGACCCCAACCACGAGACTTGCGAACGCATGTTGAATGATTGCGGGCGTTTATCTCATCTGATGGATTCCATTCTCTTCTTTTCAAAAAATAAAGAATATCGTATGGAAGCGGTGGATATTCATGCCCTGCTGAAACGCATTCTGGACCGCTGGCGGCCTAAATTCACCGGCGCCAACATTAAACACGAACTGGTCAACAAATCGGACAACACCCGCATTAGCGGCGACATGCGCGCCCTGGAGCAGGTTTTTACCAATCTGATCAGCAATGCCGTTGAAGCCATGAGCGCTGTGGGCAACGGCGGTTCCATCCGGGTGCGCATTGCCCCTGCCGCCAACAAATCCGATTCCACCCCTCAGCTTGAAATCAGCTTGACCGATGATGGCCCCGGTGTTCCGGAAGAAATCCGCCCGCACCTCTTTGAACCCTTTATGACCACCAAGGACCACGGCACCGGCCTGGGCCTGGCCATCACCAAACGCATCATCACCACACACCGCGGCACCATCAACCTCAAATCTGTACCCGGCGGCACCTCCTTTATCATTACCCTGCCGGTTTATATTGACTCTCAGCCCCAACCTGTTCCCGATGGAGAATCCTCATGAGCGCAACCGTTCTTGTTGTCGATGATGAAGAAAACGCCCGTATGCCAATTATTAATATCCTCACGCGCAAAGGATATGAAGCCATTGGCGCAGCCACGCTGGCCGAAGCCCGCCATGTGCTGGAAAGCGGCGCCGCAGATGTCATTACCCTGGATGTGAACCTGCCGGACGGCAACGGCCTGGATCTGCTGGATGAAACAGCTCAAATGGTCAACCGCCCGCCCATCATTGTGGTCACCGCCTTCGGAGAAATCGACATGGCCGTCAATGCCATGAAAAACGGCGCCCATGATTTTCTTCAGAAACCCATCGACGTTGAACGCATGGAAAAATCTATCCGCCGCGCGGCTGAACAGGTGGCCCTGCGCCGAGAGCTGAACCACCTGCGCTCCCAGCAGCGCAAAAACCTCGATTTTGTCCCTGGCCATTCGCCCGATATGCAGAAATTGCTCAATCTGGCGCAGCGCGCCGCTGAGGCCTCCGTTTCTGTGCTTCTTTCGGGTGAAAGCGGCACCGGCAAGGAAGTGATTGCCAATTTTATCCTTCAAAATGGCCCGCGCGCCAGCAAACCTTTTGTAGCCATCAACTGCGCAGCCATCCAGTCCACTCTCCTGGAGTCTGAACTTTTCGGTCAGGAGGCTGGCGCTTTCACCGACGCCAAACGCAAACCTGGCCTGATGGAAGTGGCAGATGGCGGCATTCTCTTCCTCGATGAGATTTCATCCATGCCGCTCGATTTGCAGGCCAAGCTTCTGCGCGCCCTCGAATCCAAATCCTTCCGCCGTGTCGGCGGCACCAATCTCATCAAGGTGGATATTCAAATCATTGCCGCCTCCAATCGCAACCTGCCGCAGATGATCAAAGATGAACGCTTCCGGGAAGATCTCTATTACCGCCTGCGCGGCATCGAACTCCATCTGCCCGCCCTGCGGGACCGCAAGGCCGATATCCCTGATCTGGTAGGCTATCTCATCCGCAAATACAACATGGAAAAAGGCATGAATTTCAGCGGCGTCACCCCGCGCGCTCTTGACGCCATGATTGCCTATACCTGGCCTGGCAATATCCGCGAACTGGCCCATGCCATCGAACATGCCATGATCTTCTGCGATGAAGAAACCATCGACCTGCCTCACCTGCCGCTGGAAGTCTCGCAAGCTGGCAAAGGATAATCGCCGGAACAGCCAGCCCTGGCACATTTATTGCACCCTAGCCTCCTGAAACCACTTTCAGGAGGCTTTTTTATGTACCCCGCTAATGTATTCTTTCAGGTAATGGCCATTATTCTCTTCATCGCCGGATTGATCTCACTCGGTCTGGGGGTGTTCATTCTGGTTCGCCAGGCGGTAGGCAATGATCTCAAAGTGATCGCTGCCCAAACCGCAAAAATGGCCCAAAAAGGCCTTGCTGAAGATATATCCGGTCTGGTGGGCAATGCCTCCGCCCTCCTCAATGCACTGAATGAGATGGTGCGCTCTGCCACTGGCATCGGCGCCTTCCTGGTCTTCATCAGTCTGGCTCTCTTTGTTGGCGCTTATTTTGTCGCCGGACAAATTCATTAATTTTTTTTTACGGATATTTTTGAGCAAAGGAACAGGCATGGAAAATCAAAAACCCGGTTTACTCGAAAGACTGAACGACTTTCTCTCACCTTCTGATGTGCAGATGGTTCTGGCGAGCCTGCGCCAGGATGCCCTGATTTGGGATGCGCTGCAAAACCCCGAGCTGGCCGAAAAAGTGGCGGTGCGCGCCGCCGGGCAAGCCGCCCAGTGGAATCCAGCTGTCATCGCTCTGCTGGCCATTGATCCGCAGCTGCAGCTTGAATTCTTACGCGCCCAGCCTCTCCAGCCGGTGGATAATGCTCTGCGCATCAAAATGGCGCGCCTGTATGAACAGATTTTCTCACGCTCCAATGGCGATTCGCCGGCTGCCCGGGCGGTTCCCACCCTGGAACAGGCCGGGCTGGTGGCATTAACCCTGCGCGAACGCCGCCGCTTGAAGAAAACCTGGGAAGGCCTGGGCAATGAAGTGCCGCTGGATAATCCTGCCACCCTCCCCACTCTCAAAACCGCCTTTTCCTGCCTGTTTGCTCTTTCCTCTGATCTGCTTGAGCTGTGCCAGGCTCTCCTGACCTCAGCCCGCCCTGCCAGCCAGCCCACCCGCATCGCCCTCATTTTGCATGCCGTCTTAAGCAATCCCTGGTCTCAGGACGAACAGGCCCGCTTTCTCAGCGAATTGATGGCAGATGTTTTACCGGAACATTATCTCGATTGGCTGGACGCTCTTCAGGCTCAGGGCCGACCCGCCCTGGCCCACGATGTAGCTGCCCGCCTGCTTCAATCGGAAACCTGCCAGGACTGGTTCAAAGAAATTCAGCCAGAAGCCTACCGGCAGCATATGAAAACCCTTTCCATTCAATCCTCAGACCCTCTCAATGCACCTGAGGCCGTCACCACCGTTGAAAAAATGCAACATCTGGCCAGGCTTTCTCAGGCAGCCAATGATACCGAAACCGCCCGCCAGGTGCTCACCAATTCCTGGGAAGCCATCCGCCGCCTGCAGGCCCGCCTGACCGCCCAGTTGGCCGTCAATGCCGTGCGCAGTGATGATTTTGTCACCGCCACCAGCGCCTGGGAACAGGTCATCACCCTGCTGCCGGGTTCAGCCATCGCCCGCGGCAGCCTGGCCTCAGCCCTCATCCAGCAAGATCGCATGGACGACGCCCTCGCCGTGCTGCCCGAAAACAGCGATGAACCTTTTGTCCTGCTGGCCTCAGCCCGTCTGGCCGCCAAAATCGGCAACCAGGAACGCGCCCACAGCTTTGCCCGCCGCCTGCTCAACCGCCTGCCCGAATGTCAATCCCGCCCCGCCGATTTCAATATCAATCTCGCGGAACTGGGACAACTGCTTTTGCAGCTTGATCTTAACCACGAGGCCAGCACCCTGATGGAAGAAACTCTGGCCGCCCAGCCCGCCCGCCCGGAATGGCTGGAACTGGCCGCCGAAGCGCAGCAAAAGCTCGGCGATTCATCCCGTGCAGCTCATTTCACCGGTCTGGCCATCGGCCTGCAGCCGGAACGCATTGACCTCCGCCGCAGATTTGCAGAATTGCTCGAAACTCAGGAAAATTATCCCGCTGCCCTTCAGCAGCGCCAGCTCATTTTGGATGCCTCGCCCGAAACCTCGCCTGAAGATCTGCTCTTGCTGGCCGCCACAGCCAACAAAGCCGGGCAGCCCGATCTGGCGGAAACCACCTGCCAGCAAATTCTCACCCTGGTCCCTGAACACGGCCCGGCCCACCATCTTTTGGGAGAAGCCATGTTGAGCCGCGGCGAAAAGGCTGCCGCCCGCGAACACTTCGTTCAGGCCACCCTGTCATCACCAGAAAACACCGCTGCCTGGCTGGCCCTGGCCAATATTGACAATGAAATGGGCAGCCCGCAAAAAAGCCTCGAAACCCTGCGGGCAGCGGCCCAGGCTGTGCCAAATTCGTCCGAAGTGTGGTTGGCCCTGGGGAAAGCCGCGCATCACAGCGGCACCCCCGCTGAAGCCCTTGCTCCCCTGCGCCAGGCCTACACCCTCAACCCCCAATCGCTGGATATCACTCTGCTGCTGGGTGAAACCCTGCTATCTCTGGGGCATCTTGAGGAAGCCCGGACCATCCTGTCCAAAGCCCGCCAGGTCAATCCCGATCACCCCGAACTGGCTTATCTGTACGCACGGGTGCTTCTGGCTCTTGGCAGCAAACGCGAAGCCCTGCCAGCCCTCTGGGTGCGCGCCCAGGCTCCCTCGCAGTCTGCTGCGCCTTATCTCCTCTTCGCCCAAACCCTGATGGAAGTGTTCCGCGCCAACCGCACCGCGCCCACCCCGCAGTATGCCATCGGCGGCGTGACGGCTTCCGAGGCCATCACCACCCTCAAATCTGCCCTGGTGATAGAACCGGCCAACCTCGAAGCTCAAATTTTGCTGGCCGAATTCACCTACATCACCTGCCAGCTCGATGAGGCCTTCACCGCTTTCAAGCACCTGGCAGAATCAGACCAGGCGCGCGAATCAGATCTTTATTGGCGCGTGCAGTTTGGCCTTGGCCAGACCGCCCTCGCCCTCAAGCAGGTGGATATGGCTGTGGCCGCCCTGCAGGAAGCTGCCTCAGAACGTCCGGATCACATCGAAATTCAGCAGGCCCTCGCCGAAGCCTACGCTGCAGCCCGCCTTTCAAAAGAAGCCCTGCAGGCTGCCCGTGTGGTGGTCCAGCTTGCCCCGCAGTCTCTCGATACGCTCCTCTGGTTCTCGCAATTGATGGGTGAACTGAACATGCGCGCCGAAGCTGTCAATGCCCTCACCCGCGCCACAGAGCTGGCTCCTCAACGCGCCGATTTACTGCTCTGGCTCGGACAGGTTTGCTTTGAGGCCAACCAGCCCGAAAAAGCCCGCCAATCTCTGGACCAATTCCTTAAAAAACCATCAGCTACCTGCGACGAACTGCATGCCGCTGGTCTGCTCCTCTCGCGTCTCAATGATCTGCCGGCAGCCATTGCCACGCTGGAAAAAGCCTCTGAAAAAACCGCCGCCCTCAAAGTGACCTTGATGGTGGATCTTTCGCTGGCGCACTTCCAGGCTGGAAATGTTGAAAAAGCACTTGAGGTGCTGCAGCCTGCCATTGACTCGTATCCCAACGATCTCTATGTGCGCCTGACTCAGGCCAATCTTCTGGAAAAACTGCACCAGCCCAAAGCCGCCCTCTCCTGCCTGGAACAGGCGCTTCAAATCATTGCCAGCGATGAACAGACCCCGGAAAGCGCAGCAGACCGGGAACAGCCACCTCTCCCACTGGCAGCAGTTTCTCCCTTTGTTGCAAATCTGGATGCCAGCCCGGCCGCCCTTCACACCCGCCTGGCTTACCATTTGCGTTCTGCTGGAGATTTCAAAACCGCCATCATTCATGCTGAACAGGCTCTGCAATTGCGTCCCGACAGTTTAGAAGCGCTTTATCTGTCTGTGGATTTATCTGCGGCAGCGCTCGATCAGGCCCGTCTTGAAACCCATTTGAACGAACAGCCCATCAACAAGGTAATTGCCCATCCAGCTGACGCAGCTCCCATGCGCGGTAATCCATACCTCGTGGGTCTGCTTTCTGAAAGAGTTGAAAATGAACTGGAACAGAAGAACATGGCATCTGCCAGGTCCACTCTCGCCGCCCTTTCAGCCCTATTCCCGGAAGATATCTTTACCCAATGCCTGCAAGCGCGCCTGGCCTCCAGAGATGGCAAAATCGAACAGGCCGATCAAATATATGCAAAAGCTGCGGCCGCTTTCGAGAAAACAGGCGAATTGACCCCAGTCGAAGACGCATCTCCGGTGGAACTGCATGAACGTTCTCTGTATCTGCACCGCCTTCTGAGCCTTGCTGAAACAGCTCTCGCCCTCCAGCATTGGTCAGCCGCCATCAGCCTTTTCCAGATGGCTGCCGCTTTCGCCCCGAACGGTCCGCGCGTCCAATTGCGTCTGGCGCGCGCCCTCACCCTGCGCGCCGAACAGCAGCAGCTCTGCCAGGCTCTCAAAGTTCTGGCTCATGCGCCAGGCACCGATACCCTCGGCCGGTCAGCTTACAAGCAATTTGAGGAAGCCATCCTGACTGCCAGCCGCCTCACCGATTCTCCGGTTGTGACCCATTGGCGCGACCGTGGGCAGGTGGTCTTCTACCCCAGTGCACAGACCGCTGCCAGCCTGGCCAGCCACGTAGATTTGAGCGAAGAAGATGCTGCCGCCCTGCTGGCTGCCTGGCGCATGGTCAACAACCAGGCCGAAGCCCGCCGTATTCTGCAGGCTTTCCCCAACAGCCGCCTGGTTCAACTGCAGTGGGCCATCTTCCTGATGGAGAGCAAATCCAACCAGGCTGGCGCTGCCGCCACAGCTCTGGTCGAAGGCGAGCCCGCCAACCCGCTGCTGCATGCCCTGGTATCTTACACAGCTGATGGCGAATCGCTGGCGCTGCAGGCCATCGAAGCCGCCCTCTCCTATTGGCCTGATGAAGCCTTCTGGCATCACGATGCCGCCATGCTCTGCTACCGCAGCGGCGACCAGCGCAATCTGCTGCGCCATCTTGAACGCGCCGCCGCCCTCATGCCCGATGATTACACCACTCTCATCGAACTCGGCCAATCCTATATCAACAATGGCGATGTTTTGCACGCCATTCAGACCCTTGAACATGCCTCCAAGGTCGATTCCACCCGCGAAGAAGCCTGGCTCTTCCTTGCCCAGGCCTACCTGCAGGCCAGCGATCTCCCGCAGGCTCAGGCCAACGCGGAACGGGCGGCCAACATTGCCCCCAGTTCTGTCGAAGCCCATATCCTGCTTGGCGAAGTGGCCCTGCGCCAGGGACAGTACGATATGGCCATCACCCGGGCCCTCGAAGTGCATGCCATTTCACCGGCTGAACCGCAGGCCACCCTGCTGCACGCCCGTGCCGAAGCCGCCCGCGGCAATGTCAAACGCGCTCTCGAGGTGATCGAAGAAACCCTTCCCTTTGTATCTGACACCTTCCCGCTTCAGATGGAACGCGCCCGCCTTATCAAGCAGGCGCAGGGATCGCAGGCCGCCTTGCCCTATCTCGAAGAAATGGTCAATGCCAACCCTGAAGAACCTGAAGTGCTCGCCAACCTGGCCATTGCCCTGGCCGAGGCCGGTCAGCTCGAAGGTGCAGAAAACGCCGCCCAGGCTTCCATCTATTTCAAACCCGAACAGCCCCATCTCTTCCTTCTGCTGGGACGCATCCAACGGAAGAAAGGCGAGCTTTCACAGGCCATTCAAAATCTTGAAGAAGCCATTCGCCTGGCCCCCAATGTACTGGAACCCGTGCTTGAGCTCGGACGCACCTATCAGGACGGCCGTGAATACCTCAAAGCTCTTCAAGCCTTCCAAAAGGGCACCGAAATTGCGCCCGAGGATCCAAGGCCTTTCTATCAGGCTGGCCTGGTGATGAAAGAAAATAAGGATTTCATCGGTGCCGAAACCATGCTTCGCCGCGCCTCCAAATTGGCCCCCGATGATGTGAACATTCGCCGCCAGCTCGGCGCCATCATCACCCTCAACCTGGTGTATAACCCGACAAAGGAGACCTTGTCCGCATGAACCCGCATCTCACCCGCATGGAACCATCGCACCCCATTTCGCGTCCCCGCCTGCTATCCCTGCTGAATGCCGCGCTGGGGGTTCAGGAATACCGTTTCGTCCGCCAGGTGGCTCTCACCTGGCTGGCCATCTACCCCGGCGACCTGATGGTGCAGTTCCTCCTTGCCCAAAGCTTCATCGGTGATCAGAAATCTTCACAGGCCCGCCCCATTCTGGAAAAGCTCTGCCAGGTTGACCCCGAATTTGTCGAGGCCGCCGAATGGTTGAGCCGCATCAGCATCGGCTCAGCATCCAAAACGCTGGCAGCCGATTATCTTTCGCAAAGCAATCTGCGCCATGCGGTCAAAGCCTCTCAAAAAGCTCTGGTTTCTGCCCGTTATGAAGATGCCGAAACCATCACCCGGAAAACCCTGGTGGAATTTCCCGATTCCCCGCTGCCAGCCATCGAACAACTGCGCATTGCCCTTAAAAAAGAGGACATGGATACGCTGCAAAATCTGGCCATGCTCTATCACCAGCGCTGGCCTGAATGCATCCAATTCTCTCTTTTCCTGGCTGAAGCCCTGCTGGTGAATGGGGATGAAACCGGCGCTGTGGCCCTGCTGCACCAGTGCGCCACTCGCGATGCCACCGGGCAGGTGGCCTGCCGCATTTGGGGCGAAGACCATCCTTACCGGCCGCTGTGGGCGGAGCATTTTTCCATGATCATGGATATTCCCATCCCGGCAGCGGTTGCCCGCCTGCTGGGCATGAACCAGCTTGTGGCTGGTGAAGCGCCCCTGCCCGAAGATGAACCCGTGCTTGAAACCCCGGCAACAGAAGCACCTGTTATGGTTGAAGAAGCTGCTGAAACCCCGCCGCTGGAAAGCGCATCCGAGACTGCCGCCGCAGCCCCGGTACCTCATTACGCCAAGAGCCGCCCCTCGCCCTTCCAGGAATCGATCGAAAAAGAATTTGCCGACCTGGCCCGGCGCATCAAGCAGCCCACCCTGGCCCGCATGGACGGCCGTTTCCCCATCTATGTCATTTTTTCCACCCGCCGCGGCCTCGAAGCCGCCTATGGGGATAAAAAAGCCGATGTCGAAGCAGCCATGACCCGCCTGGCCGAAACGGTGCGCCAGAAACCCGGTTGGGGTGCTTTTGTCTATCTGGCCGATGATGCTTCCTCTCTGGCTGAGCTGGGTCTGAAGCCGGTCCCACCAACCGATCCCTGGAAATTGAAGCTCTCGTTAACGGATCTCGACCAGGCTCTGGCTAAAAAAGGCGAAATGATCGGCGCCCTCCTCATCGTTGGCGGCCCTCAGGTCATTCCATTCCACCACCTGCCCAACCCCACCGACGATATGGACGCCAACGTGCCTTCCGACAATCCCTATGCCACCCTGGATGATAACTATTTCATCCCTGAATGGCCGGTTGGCCGTCTGCCCGGCGATGGCACTCGCAATCCAGCCGCCCTGATCAACAGCCTGGACCGCATTACCAGCTCGCACAAACCCGCTTCCAAACGCGCCAAAGGTGCGTCAGGTTCAGGGCTTTCCATTCTGGACCAGCTCTACCAGATGCTGATGGATTTTTTGCGTCAGACCTCGGCCAATCGCGTGCATCGTTCCAGCCTGGGCTACACGGCCGAAATCTGGACTGGTTCATCTGTGGAAGTCTTTAAGACCATCAAGGATGGACGCCCCTTGTTGGTGTGCCCACCCGCCGGCACAGGGCGCATCAGCCAACCCCTGACCACAGAGCTGGCCTATTTCAACCTGCACGGCATTGAAGATTCACCTGAATGGTTCGGTCAAAAAGACCCGGCATCATACTCTAACGAACCCGATTATCCCGTGGCGCTCACTCCCTCTGATCTATCTGCCACAGCCCGTTCACCGCGGTTTATTTTCAGCGAGGCCTGTTATGGCGGCCATATTGAAGGCAAAAATTCGCCCGATGAAGCTCTTTCGCTCAAATTCCTCAACCTTGGCGCAGAGGTCTTCATCGGCTCCACCTGCACGGCCTATGGCGCCGTCACTCCACCCATCACCTCCGCCGATTTGCTGGCCGATGCCTTTTGGCAGCAGTTGAACCAGGGTCAGAATGCCGGTTCAGCCTTCATGCAAGCCAAAATCAGCCTGGCTCGCGAAATGAACCGCCGCCAGGGATACCTGGATGCAGAAGATCAGAAAACGCTGCTTTCTTTCGTCCTATATGGTGATCCGCTGTGTGCCTTGCCGGCAAAATCCCCCGCCGCCAAATCGGTGCTGCGCCTCAAATTCCATCCTCGCGTCAAAACCGTGGTTGAAGAGCCCAATTCACCCTCCAGCCCAGGTGAAGTGCCGGCCGAAATCCTTTCACAGGTCAGGAAATCTGTTGACCGTTACCTGCCGGGGTGGCGCGATGCAGATGTCACTCTCACCCGCCAGGTTTGCGATTGTGCTTCCACCAATTTGGCCTGCTCGAGCTGTCAGGTGTCAAAAAAGGGCTTCGGCAAGGGCGCCTCTCAGCGCATGGTGGTCACCCTGGCCAAACAGGTGCACATTGGCTCCCGCGCCAGCAAAAGCGGGCGCACCCACACCCGTTACGCCCGTATGACCCTGGACCGCCAGGGAAAAATTCTCAAAGTGTCTGTATCGCGTTAATTGGCCAGCAGAGCGGGTAGAATCTTCAAAGCCCGGCTCAGGCGCGTTCCATACCACATCAGCAGGCTGCCTTCAAAGCGCACAAAACGCTTCTGGCGGCCTGCTGTCGTGCTGGCAAACAGGGTCATCATTTGTTTTTGGTGTTCCGCGGTAAAATTGAAGGGCTCATCTGGCAGCAAAATGATCTCAGGATCTGCTTCGATCACATCCACAATGGTCACCCAGGGATAACGCCAGGCATCCACTCCTTCCGGGCCGCGCCGCCCGCCAAACACATTCTGACAGCCCAGCAGCGCAAGCACATCCGCCGGATAAGTTTGATCATTAAACGTCATCCAGCGCAATTGAGCGCCGTTTTCCTCCTGCCAGATCGGGCAAAAAACCCGCACCGGCGTTTGCTCCAGCGTGGCTGTCCGGGCCGCATCCACTTCCCGGTCCAGCATTTGCACTTTTTTCATCGCCTCTGGGCTTCTGAAAAGGGTCACCATTTCCCAGAGCATGTTCATGCAATCCAAAATATTGGTCGGATGCGTTACCCAAACCTTTATCCCCCGCTGCCGTAAATTTTCAATGGTTGGCCTGGCATTTTCTTCACGCCCGGCCAGCACCAGGTCTGGAAACAGCAGCATGATGTCTTCCAGACGGGCGTCTCGGGTGCCGCCCACCCTGGATATATATGGAATGGTCGATGGTTCAACGCAATAATCTGTCACCCCCACCACACGGTCGCCAAATCCCAAATCAAAAAGGCTCTCGGTCAGGGAAGGGACCAGAGAAACCAGTCTTTGCGGCGGCTGCTCAAAAAGCAGATGGGGCTGTTCAGGCGGTTCAGGCTGTTCCTGAACCGGGCGCAGGTCCACGCCGGGTTCAGCCGGCGTTACTTTTTTTTTTGCCCTTCGCCCAGCCCTTCCAACACGGCCGAGGCCAGCAGGGCAGCCGCATGGGGCAGCACCTGTTCGTCAAAATCAAAGCGCGGGTGATGGTGAGCGTAATTCAGGTTCCGTTCCGCATTCATTGAGCCAACCAGCAGGAAACAGCCCGGCACAGCGTTCAAAATCAGCGACATATCTTCCGAGCCCATGGTCTGGTATTGTGTCACCAGCTCGGCTTCAGGCCAATCTTTGCGAATCCGTTCTTGCATCCGCTCTGTCACCCACCGGTCGTTGATGGTGGCGGGGGTCAAATCCTGCATGGTGATTTCTGCCTGACAGCCCATGGCTTCAGCGACACCCTGAACCACCTGATTAAACCGTTCCAGCACCAGCTTGCGCACCTCTGGTTCAAAGGTGCGAATAGTGCCGGCCATTTCCACGGCCTGCGGAATCACATTGAAAGTTTCTCCGCCGTGAATCTGGGTGATGCTCACCACCCCTGACTGCAGGGGAGAAACATTGCGTGAAACAATGGTTTGCAGGGCGGTGATGATCTGCGCTGAAGCCGCCACTGGATCCACGGCCTGATGCGGCACGGCACCATGCCCGCCCCTGCCGGTGATTTTGATTTTGAAAATTTCCGCACCTGCCATCACCGGCCCCGGAACGGCGCACACCCAGCCCACCGGCCGCTCATTCCAGACATGCACACCCAGGGCAAAATCGGGCGCGGGATCTTTAAGAATGCCAGCTTCGATCATCTTGGCGGCTCCGCCCATGCCTTCCTCAGCCGGTTGAAAAACCAGCTTCACCGTGCCTTTAATCGCCTCGCGGTGGCGCATGAGCAAATTGGCCACCGTCAGGCCAATAGCCACATGGCCGTCGTGTCCGCAGGCATGCATCAGGCCAGGTGTCTCCGAAGCGTATTCTGCCCCGGTATCTTCCTGCACCGGCAGGGCGTCCATATCAAACCGCAGCAAGGCCACCGGCCCTGGCTGCTCACCCTGTATCAGGCCAACCACGCCCGTCTTGGCCAGACCAGTCTGCACTTCATAACCCAGGCGGCTGAGCTCATCAGCCACAATGCGTGATGTGCGAACCTCATTGAAACCCAGCTCCGGGTGGCGATGAAAATCGCGCCGGAAATCAACCGTCAGATCAAATAAATCCAGGGCTTCCTGATACAGGGACATATTTCACCTCATGTCAGCAATAATCGTTTGAAATTTTCCTCGTAACGGGGTTGTTCGGGGGTGCCGCCAGGGGCATACCGCTGGCGCATGCGTTGATCAAACAGTTCCGGGTCACCAATCTGGCTTTGATGCTCATGCAGGGCGCGCAGTTTCAGATCAAACCACGCGGTGGCATCAAACACCATGTTCGGCTGCGGCGAAATGCTCAGCCAGACTTCCTGTGGGGTGTGCGGCTCAAGACCTTCCTCATCCTGCAGGTCGGTGTAATAGAATGGATTGCCAGCCGCCGGAAAAGCCGCATCCATGACAATCCAGCCCGCGGCGCGGTGATCGGGATGGTTGATGCGGGTGCCGCCCATCGAAAAAATATTCAACGGGTCACAGCCTATCAATACATCTGGCCGGTACTGGCGAATCAGGCGCACCACATCCTTGCGGGTTTGCAGGTTGACCTCAAGGTAGCCGTCTGGATAATCCAAAAAAGCCACCGATTTCACCCCCAGCACATTGGCTGCAGCCCGTTGTTCCTTCTCGCGGCATGCCATCAACGCCTGGGGGGTGATGCTGCGGTCGCTGGCGCCTTTATCGCCGCGCGTCAGCAGCGCATAATGGATTTCATGTCCCTTCGAAGCCAGGTATCCGATGGTCGCGCCGCAAAAAAATTCCGGATCATCCGGGTGAGCTAACACCACCAGGATCCTCTTGGGAGTATCCCATTCTGGCAGCATCGTTTACTTCTTCCTTCTGGGTTGATCGGAGCGCGGTCTGTCCTCGCCCCCCTGATTGGGCTGCTGGGGCGGGCGCTGTCTCTGTTCGGGCTGCTGCCCCTGTTGTTGCGGCCGGGGAGATGGTTTCTGTCCGCCGTGTTGAGCAGGCCGGTGCATCGGTTTCTGATTCGGGTTGGGGCCGTCCTGAACCGGGCGGTGCGCATGCGCCGGCCGGGGGTTCTGTCCATCCTGCCCCTGCTGTCTCCGGTCAGGACGTCCGCCGCGCTGTTCGCCGGATTGTTCATTGCGTTGATCATTGCGCGGTTCTCTGCGTATGTCCCGTCGGTTGTCCGGCCGCCGCGTTTCAGGAGCCGCAGCCTGGGTTTCTGAAGCCGGCGGCTCGTCCTTTTCGGTTTTTTCCGGCTTATCTGCGGGCCTGGCATTCTCATCTGCCAGGCTGAATTCGCCCTTGGCAAATTCCCTGGCGCCAACGTCTGGAATATCAACCAAAATGGCGCCGCGCAGTGGATACACATCCAAAACCTTGCCCTCACCCTGCGGAGTCATCACCCGTTTGTTGCGCTTTGGAAGTTGAGACCGTGCTTCAACATAGAAATCATATTCATAAATCAGGCAGCAGCGCAGGCGGCCGCACATGCCAGTGATTTCATTTGGTGTCAGCGAAATATCCTGCTCTTTGGCCATGCGAATGGAAATGGAGCTGAAATCAGTCAAAAAGCGCGAACAGCAGCGGTTCTCAAGCCCGCAGGCGCCCATGCCGCCCAGCAGCTTGGCCACATCGCGCGGGCCAATCTGCCGCAGTTCCACCTGCGCCGGGGCATACTGCCGCTGCATATCCTGGCGCAGCGACTTCAATTCCACTTTCTCTTCGGTTTCGGTGCTGAACATGATCGTCAGCCGTGAACCGTCAAAGCTGTATTCCGCCTGGATAATCTTGACGCCCTGCAGTTTGAGGTCGCGGGAACGCTTCTGGCATTCAGCCACCACACCTTCTTCGCGGCATTGCCAGCTCTGGCGAATCACCAGGTCGCGCGGTGTCGCGCGCCGGTCCACCGGTTTCAATCCACCTTCTGGCACCACATTAGAATCACGCAGCACTTCGGCCACCTGGCCCAGCTGCCACCCACGCGCCGTTTCCACCACCACAAAATCGCCCGCGGTAATGTCAGGGACATTTCGGGCATCAAAGTGGTAAATTTTCCCCACCTTTGAAAACCGCACCCCCACCACCCACGGTTGAATGGCTGCTCCGTTGTTTGAGGCAGATGATTCGTTGGTCATTAATTTTTCGCCAGCGTCAGTTCAGTCATTCGAACAGCAACCGCTTTAGCCAGTGCATTCATGGTTTTGCCTGAAGCAGAATCAGGATCAGTCACCGCAACAGGCTGCCCTTCATCACCGCCCTTGCGCACAGCCGGATCCATTGGAATCTGCCCCAGCAGCGGGGCCTCGGCAAGTTCAGCCAGTTTGCTGCCGCCGCCCTGACCAAATACTTCCAGATGGCTGCCGTCCGGCATTTCAAGGTAGCTCATATTTTCAATGACACCCACCACCGGAACCGCAAGTTGTTTGAACATGGATAGGCTGCGAGCAGCATCTTCCAGTGAAACCTGCTGCGGCAGGGTCACCAGCACACTGCCGCTCAGTGAAATGGTCTGGATCAGGCTCAGGTGCGCATCACCGGTGCCCGGCGGTAAATCCACCACCAGGTAATCAAGTTCACCCCAATCCACATCGCTGAGGAACTGGCGGATCACCGTGTGCAGCATGGGGCCGCGCCAGATCAACGGCTGGCCGGGCCGTACCAAAAAGCCGATCGACATCAGCTTGATGCCGTAAGCCAGGGCAGGCAAAATCTTGCCGCTGTCATCCGGGTTGGGTAAGGCATCCACGCCCATCATGGTCGGGATATTGGGACCGTAAATGTCAGCATCCAGCAGGCCCACTCGCGCGCCCTGCCGGGCCAGAGCCACGGCCAGGTTAACCGCCACCGTGCTTTTGCCCACTCCCCCCTTACCCGAAGCCACGGCGATAATATGCTTGACCGGCAGGTTGATCTGGGCCGGCAAACCCGGCGCATTGGAAGACATATTGATGTTGATCTTCCGGACACCCTTCAATCTTGAAACAGCGCTCCGGCAATCCTCTTCAATTTTCTTTTTCAGCGGACAGGCTGGCGTGGTTAAAACAACCGTAAAACTGACCTCATCGCCATTAATCGTCACATCTTTGATCATATTCAACGAAACAAGATCCTTGTGTAACTCAGGATCCTGAACAGTTCTCAGGACGTTAATCACATCCTGCTCAGAAATCGTCTTCATAAGTTTTTACCTCTATATTTTTAAGGTCGCAGGCTCAGCCGCAAAATTATTCACTTCTTGAAGCGCCTGCTGATATTGGTGGCACAATTCAGTATCACTGCCGCGATACCGGCGAATGACCTGCCGGGCACATTGGGTGCATCCTCGCATGGCGCGGAAAGAATCCGCATTGCACGAAACACAACCGTTCAGGCGAACCATCATTAAAACAAACGCTGAACGGCTCTGGCTGCTCTCATTTTCCTGCAATACTTTGTCAATCATCTCCTGCCATTCCTGACCGCGCAGCGGTTTTAACAGGGGGATGACCCGGGCAGGAAACAACAATTCTGTGTCAGCATTATACATTCTTACCTTCTTTGCAAAAAGATTAAAACCCAATAGATACAGCTGGCGCTTCATATTTTACCACTAATAAGGTCAATATTCAAAACTACAAGGTTGTCCTATGCTATAATATTCTCAAATAATGGTACTGACGAAATGAGGAGCCCATGTCTCTGCGGTTTCGAACGCTGCTGACAATTGGTGTGCCAATTCTTTGTCTCATCTTGATCTTCTATTTTTCATCAAATATTTTCATGATGAAAAATTACTCTGACATTGAAGAGGAAGTGGTGATCAAGAATTTGGGCATTGTTTCTTCCACCCTTGATAATGAAATTGTGGAAATTCAGAGGATAACGGGAGATTGGGGACCCTGGGATCCTACCTATCAGTTTATTCAAGATCTCAATCAGGAATACATCGATTCCAATTTGGTTAAAGAAACTTTCATCAATCTGCGGCTGAATTGGGTGATGTTTGTCCTTGGCGGCAAGAAAATCGTTTACGAACAGGGGTTTGACCGCGTACGGTTAATCCCACAGGATGTACCCCTATCCTTCAAAGAATTTATTCTGGATCACCCTGCCCTCCTTACCCATGTTAATTCGCAGGATGCCCATTCTGGCTTTATTACCCTGGATAACCGGCTCCTTCTTCTTTCCATTTGGCCCATCACCACCAGCAATTTTGAAGCGCCCATTATTGGTTCCATCATCTTTGTCCGCGAAATTGATGAAGAAGAGTTGAGTGCTCTTGAAAACACGCTGCATACTGATTTTAAGATTCTGTCCTACAACGCGCCCCTCCCTGATGATTTTTCCACTGCCAAAGCCGCCCTGGCGTCCAAACCTGCTTATATCATGCCTCTGGGCCAGTACACCATGGCGGGGTATATGCTCATCAAGGATGTGCTGGGCAATCCCGCTTCCATTATCCGGGTTAACCAATCCCGGGATATCTACAACCAGGGCCGGGCATCCATTAATTTCTTCACCTGGGCCATTATCATCAGCAGCCTCGGCCTTCTGACCATTTCCATGCTCGCCATGGAATCCTCCGTGTTATCCCGGCTATACCGCCTCGGTCAGCAGGTGGTTAATATTGCCCGCGTCAAAAATCCAGGGTTGCGGGTATCATTGGCAGGAAATGATGAGCTGGCCTTGCTGACGCAAAATATCAATGAAATGCTCAATGCGCTTGAAAAAGCGGGCATTACCCTGAAGGAAAAGGAAAACCAGCTCCTATTAACCCAATTTTCCTTTGATAATGCATCCGACAGTCTGTTCTGGGTCAATACCCAGGGCAAATTCATCTACGCCAATAAGGCAGCCCAAGAGATGACCGGTTATTCACTCGAAGAATTGCAGCAATTATCTGTGTTCGATCTGAACCCGCAATTCAACCAGGGGGGATGGAACCGGTTCGTTGTGTGGCTGGGAAAACGCCGTTCTGTCACTGTTGAATCCCATATTCTCACCAGGTCAGGAATCAACATACCAGTGGAAACCACGGGCAATTATCTCGAATACAACGGCACCCTATATATTTTTGCCTCGGTGCGGGATATTTCTGATAAAAAACGCTCCCGCCAGGCTCTCAAAGAAAGCCAGGAACGCTATGCGCTTGCCCTCAACGGCTCCAATGATGGCATTTGGGACTGGGACCTGCGGGCAAACCAGGTTTATTACTCAGACCGAATGCTCAACATATTGGGCGGCAGCCAGCCCGGTCAAAATGCTGAACATCTGTGGATGGATCGGGTTCACCCTGATGACCGGCGTCACTTCACAGAAGCACTGCAAATGCATCTCTCTGGCAAAACATCTCATTTTGAAAACGAGCACCGGATCACCTCATCTGATGGGAAATCACACTGGGTGCAGGTACGCGGTTTGGCTCTTCGTGATCACACTGGACAGGTTTACCGCATGTCGGGTTCTCTGAGCGATATCTCAGCTCGTAAAGAAATTGAACAGCAGTTGCGCCATGATGCCATGCACGATGTGCTGACGGGCCTGCCAAACCGGCTGTATTTCACCGAGCAAATCCGGCGCGTCCTTGAACATATCCACCGCCATCCCGAACAGCAGTCCAGCATCCTCCTGCTGGATCTGGACCAGTTCAAATTGGTCAACGACAGCCTGGGACACGCCGCCGGTGATGAACTGCTGCGCCAGGTCTCCAAACGTTTGGTGAGTTGTGTCCGGCCCGATGATACCATTGCCCGCTTCAGCGGCGACGAATTTGCCATCCTCCTTGAAGGCATTCCAGACCACCGCGATGCCTTCCGGATTGCCTCCCGTATCCATGAGGCCTTCTCTCAGCCCTTCATCATTGATGACTGCCCCATTTTCTCTTCAGCCTCCATTGGCATTGTCCTTATTACTGACCAATATACCGGTTATGAAGGGGTCATTCGTGATGCTGATATTGCCATGTACCAGGCAAAAGCCTCCGGGCGCGGGGCGATACAGAACTTTGACAGTCAGATGCATGACGCCAGCCTGCGCCAATTTCAGCTTGAAAGTGACCTGCGCAGGGCCATCGAAAACAAGGAATTTGAACTTTATTACCAACCCATTGTCTCGGCAGCCACCGGAAAAATCATCAGCGCGGAAGCCCTGATTCGCTGGAATCACCCGCGGCAGGGGCTTATTTCACCCGGCGAATTTATTCCCCTGGCTGAGTCCAGCGGCTTGATCCTGCCGATCGGTGAATGGGTGATGGATGCCGCCTGCCGTTTCAGCGCACAAATGAACCAGAACTGGGCTACGCCGATTCCAGTTTCCATCAATGTCTCTGCAAATCAACTCATTGATGACAGTTTCATTGAAACATTGAAGAGAACCCTTCTGCGTTATAATATCAATCCGGCCTGCCTCTACATCGAAATCACGGAAAGTGCAGCCATGTTCAACCTTGAAAAGACTGTGGATATCCTCAAAGAAGTCAGTCAAATGGGTATCCACATCGCCATTGACGATTTTGGAAGCAACTATGCATCCCTGGCCTACCTCAAACAATTCCCGGCGCATATCCTGAAAATTGACCGGTCATTTATTCAGGATATTAACATCAATGACCACGATTTTGCCATTACTGCTGCCGTCATTGCCATGGCCCACATCATTGGCCTGAAGGTCATTGCAGAAGGAATTGAAAATCTCGATCAACTCAATCATTTGCGCATTCAACAGTGCGATAGCATTCAAGGCTACTTTGCCAGCCGCCCCCTCCCCGAAGAGCAATTCCTCAAGCTATTAATGGCGGGCGATCCCTTGCTGCCTCCTATTCATGAACGGCCCACTCAGGCTGTCATTGATTGAAAGTCAACCTCAAGCACAAGCCGCGGGCAGATTGCCCGCGGCTTGTGCTTGATCTGGTTTGTTTGCCGGTCAAAAACCGGTCAATATTTGAGCATTGATCAGGGCTGCATAGTAGGTTCCGCCGCCGATTCGGTCGTGACAGGACCCTGACCGCGCATACCGCCCTGGCCCTGTCCACCGCCGCGCATACCGCCCCGGCCCTGTCCACCGTCCATCTTCATGCCGTTACCCTGCTGGCATTCGCAGCGGCCCGGCAGCCAGCCTGAGGCCAGCTTGGCTTCATAGTTTTGTTTCATCAAGTCCGCCTGAGCCTGGGTGATTTCCCCATTGGCCACGGCCTGATCCAGCGCAGCATGATGCGCTTTGGTCACCATCGCCGTGAAATCGGCTTCAGAGATACCCTTATTCTCAGCAATCTGCCACATTGTCTCGCCCGCATCCAGCTTGGCCTGCAGTTCTTCCGCAGTCAGGCTCAGCTCAGGAGCAATGGCAGACACCATGTCATCATGCAGGAAACCTTCACCGCGCATGTGAACGGTACCTGTGGCGTCATCATCCCACATATGAACAGTGCCGGTGTTGTCGTCCCACATATGCACGGTGTCTGTACCCATACGCCCATGCCGGCCGTACATCATGCCGCTGCCCATTGGCGCGCTGACGCCTGCCTGATTTGCCGGAGGGGTGACCGTCTGAGCGAACACCATCCCTCCCGTCACCGCCGCAACCCCCACGACGATCAGGCCAATCAAACCAACAATAAGTATCTTTTTCATTTTGTACCTCCATAAAATTTTCTGTTTTGGTCTTACAGCTCAATATTACCAATAGATTATGGAGAAAATATGAAGATGGCTTGAATGTGCTGTGAAGGTTTTATCCATCCTCACCCGAAAGGATCTGCCCAATTTTCCACGGCGGCACCTGGCTGTCTTCAGCCAGAATGGCGCGCAATTCATAGATTTGATCGCGCAAAGCTGCCGCCTTCTCGAATTCCAGATCCTTGGCGGCCGCTTTCATCTGGTTCTCCAGTTGGGCAATCACCCGCTGCACCTCAGCTCGCGGCATGGATGGCCTTTCCTTATCGCCGGCAGCATATTCGCCCCGCCCTTCCGCCACCTCTGTCACCCCCAAACGGTCCGTCAGATCGTGAATGGCTTTAATGATGCCGGCTGGCTGAATGTTATGCTGGACATTGTATGCTTCCTGCTTGGCGCGCCTACGGTTGGTTTCACCAATGGCCAGTTTCATCGAATCGGTCATCCGGTCAGCATACATGATCACATGCCCATGCAGATGGCGGGCAGCCCGCCCCACTGTTTGCGTCAGCGAAGTACCTGAGCGCAGGAAGCCTTCCTTGTCGGCATCCAGAATGGCCACCAGCGACACTTCCGGCAGGTCCAGACCTTCGCGCAGCAGGTTAATGCCCACAATCACATCAAAGACGCCCTTGCGCAGGTCGCGCAGCAGGCCAATCCGTTCCAGGGTTTCCACTTCTGAATGCAGGTAATGCACCTTGATGCCCAGTTCCATCAGGTATTCCGACAGGTCTTCGGCCATGCGTTTGGTCAGCGTGGTTACCAGAACCCGCTCGCCAGCCTCCACCCGCAGGCGAATCTCCTTGACCAGATCATCCACCTGCCCCAGGGTTGGCCGGACCTCAATTTCCGGGTCCAGCAGCCCGGTCGGACGGATGATTTGATCCACCACCTGGTCAGCCCGCCCCATTTCGTAAGGACCTGGCGTAGCAGAGGTGTAAATCGTGGTCCCCATATGCGCCTCAAATTCATCAAATTTTAGCGGACGGTTGTCCATGGCCGAGGGCAGGCGGAAGCCGAAGTCCACCAGCACCTGTTTACGGGCCTGATCGCCGTTGAACATGCCGCGAATTTGCGGCACGGTCATGTGCGATTCGTCAATCACCAGCAAATAATCGCTCGGCAGGTAATCAATCAGGGTCCAGGGCGCTGAACCAGGTGCGCGTTGATCGAGATGCCGGGAATAGTTTTCAATCCCAGAGCAGTAACCCACCTCGCGCAGCATTTCCAGGTCATACATGGTGCGCTGTTCAATGCGCTGCGCTTCCAACAAACGGTTTTCAGCTTTGAAGCGCGTGATCATGCCGTTCATTTCGGCTTCGATGTTTTCTACAATGGTCTTAAGATTCTCTTCCTGGGTCACATAATGCTTGGCCGGATACACCGTCACTTCATCTTCCTGGCTGTAAACCTCACCCGTCACCAGGTTCAGGCAGGTAATCTTTTCCACTTCATCGCCAAAGAAGCTGATACGGTAGGCTTTCTTATCCTCATAAGCCGGGATGATATCCAGGGTTTCACCTTTGACCCGGAAGATGCCCGGCTTCAATTCCATATCATTGCGCTGGTACTGGCTCTCAATCAACTGCCGCAACAGGGCGTTCCGGCGGTAGATTTCGCCCTTCTTTAAGGTGATGGTGGCCTTGCCAAATTCCTCGGGATTGCCCAGGCCGTAAATGCACGAAACCGAGGCAACAATGATCACATCCCGCCGCGACATCAAAGCCGTGGTGGCTGCCAGACGCAGCCGCTCAATCTCTTCGTTGATATCGGTTTCTTTCTCAATATAAAGATCTTTCTTGGGGACATAAGCTTCGGGCTGGTAGTAATCGTAATAAGAAACAAAGTATTCCACCGCGTTTTCCGGGAAGAACTCCTTGAACTCGGCATAAAGCTGCGCCGCCAGAGTCTTGTTGTGCGCCATAATCAAAGCGGGTTTCTGAACCTGCTGGATCACGTTGGCAATGGTGAAGGTTTTCCCTGTACCGGTAGCCCCCAGCAAAACCTGGTGTTGAAATCCGCTGTTAATGCCCTCCACCAGTTTTTGAATGGCTTCGGGCTGGTCGCCCGTGGGTTGATAAGGCGCATGTAATTTGAAATCCATGTCAGGTTCCCTTTCCACCATTTCCATCTGAAAGAACCGGCAGCCAGAGGGTGAACACCGCGCCGCCTTGCGGATGATTGGCTGCCTCCAGCCGGCCGCCGTGGGCCAGGGCCAGCTGCCGCGCAATGGCCAGGCCCAGACCGCTGCTGCTCTCCTCGCGTGTGCCGCGGTAAAACCGCTCAAACACCCGCGGCAGATCGTCCGCAGATATCCCCGGGCCGCTGTCATGGACGGTCACCGAAACACCGTGGTCATCCCGGATAACCGCCATGCTTATTGTACCATCATCCGGTGTGTGGCGAAGGGCATTGCTGAGTAAATTATTGAAAATCTGTTCTATTCTGATGGGATCCATCAAAACCTCAGGTTCCTCTTCCAGAGAATTCCAGCTAAGGAGAATGTGCCGCGATTCGGCCTGGGAACGAAATGATTCAAGGGTTTTCGCTGCCACATTGCCAAGACGCCCCGGTGTTTCATCAAGGCGCAGTTCCCCCGCCTCAGCCATGGCCAGAGTGCGTAAATCGTTCACCAGGCGTTCAAGTGTGCGGTTTTGAACTTGTAAGGATTGCAAATTCTCCACTGTAAGCGGATATATGCCGTCTTCAAGCGCCTCAAGCTGCGCTCGCTGGACAGCCAGCGGCGTGCGTAATTCATGGGCAATATCCGCGGTCATGTCGCGCCGGTTGCGTTCAGCACGCTGAAGTGCCTCTGCCATGGAATTGAAGGCATTTCCCAGCTGGGCCAGTTCATCCCCTCCCTTTACCTGGACCCGTTGGGTCAGGTCGCCCTTGGCCATGGCCGACGCTGCACGGGTCAATTGCTGGATGGGGCGCGCCAGTGTGGTGGCCAATACCAGGGCCAAAATCAAGCCAAGCACCCCCGCCACAGCGCCAGCCTGCAGAGCTGCTGTGTTTAAGCGGTTGATTAACGGGACCTCGTCACCCGCCTGAAATACCGGTCCGCCATCAACCAGCAGATAACCGATCACTTTCCCATCTGCATCTTTGAGCTGTTCAGCACTTCCTTTTTCAACCTCGGTCAACTGTCCCTCTGATTTCATCCGTGTATCACCCACCACACTTCCCTGTGCATCAGCTACACGCATTCGCCGGGAGCTGCCTCCGCCTGCACCCTGCCCATGTCCCCTCCCCTGGCTGCCATTGCTGATGTACGGCGCCAGCAAGGCATCCACATCTTCCCAGCTCTGGTTTTGTTGGTAGAACGTCTCGAGAGATGCTTTCAAAGCACCCGCATCAATCATCTGCCCCTGAAACATATAAGCCCGCACCTCATTCCCGGCGGTCTGCCAGGCAAAGAAAATGACGCTCAATAACGACACCAGAATCACCAGGGCGAATGCCAGCAACATGCGAAGTTTCATTATGCCTCCAATTATTCTTTATCATAACCCGAATCGCGAGGAACTGAAAGGAGAAAAAACCTCTTGAGAAAATCCAAAGCCTCCTTGCCAGATTAGGTTATCTCCTGTAAAATCATCCTGTTTAACATCGAGGGGGTATCATCCCACCCAAAATCACCCTGATTGACGCACCCGTTTCCTTTCTGTCCATGCCATCTGGCGGGCAATGGGTTTCATCAAAGGCTCCATGATAAAATTCAATTTCTTCCTCATCGCGGCCCTTTTCCTCAATCTTGTCAACCCCATCCTCCCCCAAGGAATCATCACTGTCAAAACGGACCGGGTTGAATTTGATCTTCCCCATAAGGTCATTTTTTCCCTTTCCGCTGCCAGCGACCAGCCTATTCAAAAAGTGACCCTGCTGTACCGCTCCAATGTTCAGGCATGCCAGGAAAATTGGGCCCGCCAGGAACAGGAAGTTAAAGCTTCCCCATCAGTGGATCTCTCCTGGACATGGGATCTCAACCGCAGCCAATCTCTCCCATCTGGAGCGGAAATTTCCTGGCAGTGGAAAATTGAGGACGCCACTGGGCAAACCCTGCTCACCAGCACTCAAACGATTATGGTGGAAGATACCCACCATGGTTGGAATAAACTGAGCCAGAAAAATGTGACGGTCTATTGGACGGAAGGAAGTCAGGCTTTTGGTCAGCAAATCCTGGATCTTGCCCTGGCCAGCCTTAACCGCATTGAAACCAAAACCGGCCTTGTGACCGATAAACCTGTGCGCATCACCGTTTATCCTTCCACCAATGCCCTAAAAGAGGCCATTTTGGGTGAAGCAGATTGGATCGGCGGCGTGGCTTTCCCCGAATATGGTGTCTCCTTGCTGGCCATCACCCCTGGCGAGTATTCCTGGTCGCGTGCAGTGATCCCTCATGAACTGGCGCATGTGGTCACCCTGCAATATACAGATTCCTGCATGGGTACCAACACCCCGGTCTGGTTTATTGAAGGCCTTGCCGTATTTCTGGAAGGAAGTCAGGACCAGGCCGGCCTTCAATATATGAACAAGGCCCTGAAAGAAAATAAACTGACGCCATTAAACCGCCTCAATTCTGTATTCTCCGCTGATTCCCTCGAAGCCCTTATCAATTACACCCAGAGCGGTGATGTCATCCGTTTTATGGTGGATAGCTTTGGCGTTGAAAAAATGAATGCCATGTTGACCGATCTTCACAACGGTGATATCTTCAGCGATGCGTTGATGAAGAATTATGAACTGGATGTCAATGGTCTGGATAGTGCGTGGCGGGTTTCGCTGGGGTATGATCCCCTGGAGACATCCGATTCAGAGCCAGCGTCTCAAAACGCAAAACCCACCCGTACGCCCGTGCCCACCCTCGCCATCTACTCTGCCAATGTCCAGACGGCCACACTCCCCCCTGAAAACACGCCAACACCACTGCCCCCCACCGCCACTCCGGTTCCTCAGCCGACCGAAACACCCCCACCGGCCGCAGCCCAACCCTCGCCCACTGCTGAAGCGCAAAATACGAAAACGAACCCCCTGCCCTGCGGCGCCGCAGCGATCATCCCCATGGCTGGGGCCGCCTTCCTGCTGCGCCGCCAGCGTCCCGGCAAAGCAGCCCCAAAGCCTGACCACATCCAATAATTCCTTCATCTAAGAAAGCAATCCTGCTCCCCACCGAAAAAGCCGCCATGCGTAAATATATCTTCTGCCTCGCCGTTTTTCTTCTTCTTGTGATTTCCGCCTGCAGCGTGTTCACTCCGCCGCAACCCACCAGCACCCCTGAGCCAACCCTCACCGCCACCGCCTCGCAGACGCCCACCCTCACGCCCTCGCCCACCCTCACCCACACCCCAACGCTGACGCCCACCCCCACCAGCACCATTACCCCCACGCCCACACCTGCACCCACAGCCACTCCCGTTGGTTATTATGAAAACAGAGAAGCAGGTTTTAACCTGATAATCCCTGATAAATGGAAGATAGAGGAAGAAGACGAATTCGGCGTCACACTTGTTAATAACAAGGGAGATATTTTCTTCAACTGGCACTCGCAGATGGATACGGGTGAAATCACCCTCGATGGACTCATCGAACAGTTGAAACACGAAACCTTCCAGGATATGTATGTCAGAATCAGCACACGCGAATATCCGCTTTCAGATGATGTCGTTGCGGAGCAGGCTTATATGGATCTGCCGACCATAGAAGGTACCATCACCGTTACATTGACCGTGGTCCGCAAAAATGGCATGGTGTATATTGGCGTTTTATCTGCTTCAGTGGTCAATACAAAAATTATGGCATCCACCTTTGAAAATTTGTATGCCTCGATTAACCTTTTCCATGGTCAGCTTTTTGGCCTTGATCCTGATGAAACCCTGTTCCTTGCCGGCTATGGCACAGCCGGGGATGATCTTGACCCGGCCCTGTCTTCAGATTCAGCTCAGGGGTTTGTGGGTTACCTCTTCAGCGGGCTGGTTCGCCTCGATTCCAGCCTTCAAATTGTCCCCGATCTGGCCGAAAGCTGGAGCGTCAGCTCTGATGGCACAGTCTATACATTCAAACTAAAGCCTGGCCTTAAATACTCATCTGGCGAGGCTATCACAGCCGATTCCTTCAAAAAATGCTGGGAACGCGCCGCCGATCCCAAAACCGAATCCACCACTGTGTTGACCTATCTTGGCGATATCCAGGGTGTCAAAGAAAAAATGGCTGGCAAAGCAAACGAAATCAGCGGTGTGAAGGTGATTGACAACCAGACTCTGGAAGTGACCCTCGATGGGCCAAAATCATATTTCCTGGCCAAATTGACCTATCCCACTTCCTATGTCTATGATGTGAAACAGGCCAAAGACAAACCGGAAAAATGGTTGCTGGATCCTAAAGCCTCGGGACCCTATAAAGTCAAAAAAGACCACGAAGGAGAAGCTTTCGTCTTCGAACGCAATAATCAGTATCATACCCCACCAGCCATCAAGTATGTGGCCTTCCTGAATGTATCCAGCATCGCTGAAATCGGACTTTTTAAAGATGGTATTCTGGACATTGTGTATATCAGCGGTGAGGATGCGCAACAAATCTCCAAACCTGAAGATCCCCTGCATGACAACCTGCGCACCACCACTTCGCTTTGCACAACCCTCATTCAGGTCAACAATACCCAGCCGCCGTTTGATGATGTCAATGTGCGCCGGGCCTTTGCCCAGGCCATTGACCGCGATGAATTGGTGCGGCGTTTCAGCAACAACATCAACCTTCCCGCACTAAATATCCTGCCCCCCGCCATGCCAGGTTTTTCCAACAGTGTCTCAGCCAGCCCGTTTGACCCGGCTGCGGCTCGCCAATCTCTGGCAGCATCAAAATATGCCGGAAAAATGCCGGATATCATTTTGACCATCAGCGGTTATGCCGGAAAGCCCTCCGATTACATCAATGCCCTGGTGGAAATGTGGAAAACAGGTTTGAATGTCAATGTTAAGGTGGAGTTTATCGATCCTGCCAACTTTACCACCAACCTGCACAGCCAGCACGGCCACATGGTTCCCTACAGCTGGTGTGCAGATTATCCTGATCCAGAGAATTTTCTGGATGTTCTGTATCATTCGGACAGCAATTTTAATGTCGCTGGATATACGAATCCAGAAATGGATGCCCGCCTTGAAAAGGCCCGGGTTGAAATTGATCCCGCCAAACGTATTGCTCTGTATCAGGAAATCGAAGCAGAACTGCTGAAGGATGGCGCCGCCATCCCTGTCCAGCACACCGTCAACAATGTACTGGTCAACGAACGAATTGAAGGGTTTGTGGTGCCGGCCCTGCATTCTGCCTTCATCACAGCCTTGACCATCAACCGCAAAGAGTAACCATTAAGCAGTTTAACCAATCCGGCTGCCGCGAATAACTTCGCGGCAGTTTTGATTCCTGCAAATAATGGGCTTATTCATTGACAGATGAACTTTTTTGATATAAAATATGAACGAAAGGTTCATAAAACATGAGAGATGAATTCAATATATCCCGGTTTTTTCCAGTGTTAATTCTAGAGCTAGAGAAAAAGGGTCTCGTCACGCGCACTTTCCGCCGTCTGGATCCTGACCGGCAAACCGCCATTATGGAAGCCATTTTTGCCGAATCGGGTGCAAAAGGGCCTTCAGAACTCAATATAAAAAAGGTGGCTGAACGCGCTGGCATCTCTGTAGGCTCGCTCTATCAGTATTTCGGCAATCGCGACAATCTTCTGGTTTTTGCCAGAGAACTTGCTGTCTATCTGACCGCCATGACCTTTCAAGCCTATGCGCCTGATCTGGCCGCACTGCCCCTCGAACAGTCCATTCCAGCCTATCTGGCAGGCGGCATTGAGCTGGGTAATACCGAGACCGGTCTGATGGGCTTTTTTGCTGCTGCCGCCTATCATGGTTCACCTTCCGATCGCGAGAGCATTGTTGAACCCATCGCTCAATCCTTGCTGGAGGTCATCAAAGCCATGTTGAAGGCTGCCGCCGATCGCGGCGAAATCAGAACTGACCTGGATCTTGACCTCACCGCCCGGCTGGTAAATACCTTCCTGATTGCTGTGGGCGACGCCAGCCTGCTGCCCAACCTCAATGCCTATTACCAGCTTTATTCTCCTCAAAATTCATCCGAGAAAGTCCTTGAAACGCTGGTGGATCTTCTGTTCCACGGCCTTTCTCCCCGGAGCAACCCTTCATGAAAGCCTTGATAATCGCAAAAAAAATCTTGATTGAAGCCTGGCGCGAACCCCAGTATTCGCTGCTTTACCTTTTCTTCCCCGCGGTGATGATCTGGATCTTCTTTTACGCCTACAGCAACCCCAGTCTCAGCACCATGTTGATCGTTCTAGTCGATAACCAGGATCAGGGCGCGTTGGGCGCCAAATTCGTCCAAGCGTTGGAAGCTGAGACCTACGATGGAAAACCTGTATATACCATCCAACCCTCCATCGACCGCTCTGTTTCCGAGCAGTTGATCGGGGAACGCAAAGCTGCCCTGCTGATGATCATACCGCCCGATTTCTCCACTCGCGTTCAGGCCGCCCGCCTTTCCAATACAGCCCCTTCAGCTTTGCTCAATTTTGTCGGCGACCCTGGTTCTGACATGTATATGTTCACTCAGGGCTTTCTGGTATCCTCTGCCGCCAGCTTTGCGGGTCCGGGAGTCTCTTCAAAGGCGCCCTCGCAAACCTCTCTCCAATTCCTTCCTGGCACCGGCGCCCTCACCGATTTTCAGTTTGGCATTCCCGGTGTATTTGCCTTTGGCATCCTCTTTGGTGCCATCACCTCGGCCATGGTGGTGGTGCGTGATGATGTCACCGGGGTATCGCGCCGCCTGCGCCTCACCAGCCTCACCTCGTTCGATATGGTTCTGGGGGTGGTGCTGGGTCACGCCGCCGAAGCGTTCATTCAACTGCCGCTCAGTTTGCTGGTGGCCTTTCTGCTGGGTTTGAAGGTGCAGGGATCGGTTGCATTGATTTTTCTGGCCTGTCTGCTGCTCAGTTTAACCTCCACCGGGCTGGGTTTTCTCTCTGCCTGTCTTGCCAAAAACGACGGCGAAGCCGCCAATGTGGCCACCGGCTTCATGGTGCCCATTGTTTTCCTTTCAGGAACCGTGTTTCCCATGCCAGCCGCGCCGGTTGGAAAAGTTGCCGGACAGGTTATCAGCCTGTACGATATTTTCCCCACCACCCATGCCAGTGAGATCATGCGCCGGGTGATGTTCTACGGAGATGGTTTCAGCCAGCTCCTCTACCCCTTTGCCATGCTCACCATCCTATCCGTGCTCATTCTCGCCGCCGGGGTCTGGTTCTACCAGCGCCGCCGTGCCATTCAATAGAAAGGCCCATTGTCATGTCTCAAATTGTCCTCCAAACCGAATCCCTGAGCAAGCAGTATGGCTCTCTGAAAGCTGTTAATCATCTGAGCCTTGAAATTTTTGAAGGTGAAGTCTTTGGTTTTCTGGGTCCCAACGGCGCCGGAAAAACCACCTCCATCAATATGATCTGCGGCCTCCTCAAGCCTGATTCCGGCCAGGTGCTCATTCAAGGCAAACCCATCACCAACGGCGCCAGCGATGTGCGCCGCCGTGTGGGCGTATGCCCGCAGAACATTGTCCTCTGGGAAAGATTGACCTGCCTTGAGCAGTTGATTTTTATCGGCCAGATGTATGACCTCCCCGAAAAGACCGCCCGCGCCCGCGGCGAACAGCTTCTTAAAGATCTTGACCTCGAGGAAAAGCGCAGCAGCCAGGCCCGCACCCTTTCAGGCGGCATGCAGCGCCGCCTCAACCTGGCCATGGCCCTGGTGCATGATCCAGATATCGTCGTTCTTGATGAACCGGAAGCCGGTCTCGATCCGCAAAGCCGCGTCAAAGTCCGCAGCTATATCCAATCACTGGCCCATAAAAAAACGGTTATCCTCACCACCCACAACATGGATGAGGCCGAGCGGGTCGCTGATCGCATTGCCATCATCGATCACGGCGAACTGCTGGTGCTGGATACCCCTGAAGCGCTTAAACAAAGCCTCGGCGCAGGTGATATTGTTGAAATTCAACTCCGCAACCACCATCCCGCCCTTGAACAGGCAAAAGATGCCCTCAAAAAAATCACCTCACAGGTCACCCTGGATCCAGAATCGCATGTTTTGCGCGTCCGCGCTCTGCATGCCGTGGGCAACCTCGCTGCCATTCTGGCGGATCTTACCCAGGCCGGCTTTGAGCCTGGCGAGGTTAACATTCGCGCCAACACCCTGGAAGACGTGTTTATCCAGTTGACCGGCAGGAGGCTGCGCGAATGAAACCGCCTGTCTCGCTGATCAAAATTCTGATGGTGGCTCGCAAAACGCTGGTTGAAATGGTTCGCGAGCCGCAACTGCTGGCCTTTGATTTCCTGCTGCCGCTGTCTTTTGTGATCATTTTTGCTTTTGGTTATAGCACCAACCCGCGCCTGGCCACCTATCGTATCCTGGTCTATGACCAGGGCGGGGCCTCTTCGGCGCCGCTGCTCGACCAGCTTGCTCAGAAAGCCTACGATGACGGCCGCCCCATGTTTAAGCTGGAGCAGGCAGCAGATTTAGCCACAGCCGAAGACATCCTGAAAAACCACCAGGCCGCCGCCCTTCTCATTCTGGATACCACAGACCAGGGCCAACCCTCCATTGCCTTGCGCGGCGATGCCGCCTACATGGCGTTCAACAATGCTTCCAACCTCCTCAACAACGCGCTCCAGCCTTACCTGGCATCGCTGGCCGGCGCCTCCCTTCCCATCTGGTTCATCGAGACTCCGCTGGCGGTGCGCGGCCCACTCTCCGATTTTGACGCCTTTGCCCCCGGCATGATCGTCTTCGCCATCCTGCTGCTGACGCCGCACACCGCCATGATCCTGGGCCGCGAACTGCGCATGGGCACCCTGCGCCGGCTGCAGCTCAGCGCTCTCAGCACTGCCGAATACCTGACCGGTGTGACCCTGGCGCAAATGGGAGTGGCTCTGTTTCAGGTCATCCTCATCTTCTTGTGCGCCGTTTTGGCTGGTTTCCATAACCAGGGCTCGCTTCTGCTGGCCATCCTCATCGGCTGGCTGTTGAGTTTTTCGGCCATTGCCCTGGGGCTGCTGGTGGCCTGTTTCTCCTCCAATGACAGTGATGCGCTCAACACTGGCTCCACTGTGGCCATGCTCCAGGTGTTCCTTTCTGGCGCCTTTTTTGCCATGCCCTCTCCTGAGCTGTTCATCCTCGGCCACACATCCTTCCGTCTTTTTGACCTCATCCCGGCCAGTCACATCATGATCGCCTTCCAGCAGGTGCTTTCGAGCGGTGCCGGCCTGGAAAGAGTGGCCGAACGGCTGCTCTTTGCGGCCGCGCTCTCCCTTATCATTTTCATCGTCTCGCTGCTGCTTTTTCAGCGTACCCAGCGGCGGTTTCGCTGAACCAATCGCTCATCCATAATTCAAAACAGGCCCGGATCACCGGACCTGTTTTGATCTCCCCTAAAAGACATCATTCTTCGTAGATGGTGAGGGTGTAATCTGTCTCTCCAGCGGCGCATTTCACAAACAGCCGGTAAATGCCTCGTTCTCCAGGCATAAACCAGGCGGATGCGCCGCTATCTGAGCTTTCGTCTTTATAGATGAAATTTCCATCCTCATCGGTGATATAGAGGGTGTTGCATAATTCAAAAAAACCTGCCTCCAGGAAGGGATAGCAGGTTTTTTTTACGTCACTTTCAGGTTTCTATCGTCCTACCCGGCCCGAAATAGGCGGCAGAAGGACCCAAACACCTCCGAAATGATCAAAAAGCGGCCAAAACGGGCATGATA
>JAKQJC010000016.1 GCA_029561345.1 Chloroflexota bacterium
ATGTGCTTTTCTTCTTTCAGGACTTCAAGCACAATTGCCGCTTTTTGTTCTGCTGTAAAATGTCGTCTTTTTGCCATGGTGTCTCCATTTTACACCTTGTTTTCGCCTTTTTTTGTGTCCAGTTTTTCTTATCCACTATACACTTCCGTCCCTTACCCGTTTCCCTGCTGGCCGGGAACAGAATAGACCAGCTTGTTCTTTCAAAATTTATGGTGGCGGCATGGTGGGAACATGCGGGTCTTCAAAGTGAGGAAAAACTGGGATCCTCATGGAGAGTAAGCTATTGGATTCCTGAGTCCAGCAAAAGCGCGCAATCAGGCAACAGTGAGGATATGGTAAGCCTATCGTGAGATACGCCGACATACCGAAGGTATGAATCAGGTTCGAATCCTGACCGCCAAATATACCCATATTTTTTATGATAACAGGTGTGGCATTGTCGTGAAAATCCAGGGATGAACCGCACCGGCGCACTGCGCGATGACGACAAGCCGGATAGTGTAACCGGCAAACAAAATCATTTCATGTTTCTGGGAGGGAGCATGGCAAAAAAATCCAAAGCATCAATCAGTTTTGTTTCTGTCCAGGTCCCGCAAAGTAAGCGGGCTGCATATAAGGCCGCCATTGACATTCTGGCATCATTGGCCATTAAGGCGCACCAGGAGAAATGCAATGGAAAATGAGTATCGTCCAACACATGCTTACATTGCGAGGCGCAAGTGCTGTAACACTTTCGTGATGATCAGCACTGACGATGAAGATATGAAAGCAGAAAATGCAAAGGAAGTTTCCCGTTGCATAAAGGAAGGATACGAGGTTGATCGTGTCACGATCGCGGAAGCCCACGAACTTCTTGGTAAGGTTGGATGGGAGTGTACATGCACTCCAAGACAACTGGTTTTATTTTAGGGGGTAGATATGGAAATCATAGACAGTGTTTTGCTTGTTGAATGTACCAGGTCGTCTGACCTGCCGCCAGTTCCATGTTTCGGTTGGATGGGTGGAGCTGATTCAACCCACGCTGAAGCCGTTGCCGCTTTTGAGCTGCACTACAAGGTTAAACCAAAGGCCAGCTATCGGTTCAAAAAATATTTTTTTCTCCCGCTGCCGGAGGTGCAATCATGAAACGCCACATGACGAAACAGCAACGGAGGCGATGTAGCCTGTATCTGATAAACCAGACAGCGAAACAACAGGCCGTATATTTTGGTTTTCACGAGGGTTACGAGTCAGCACGAAGAATCTACGAACCGAGTGCTGAAATCGTGTCCCTCGTGGCGCGTCTGGAGAACGAACGCAATGCTGCCCGCTCCGAACTTGATGTTTTTAAAACAGCAAATGAAGACCTTCGCGCAAAGGTTGAAGAGTTGCGCGCAGAAAACAAACGCTTGCAAGGCGAGATTGATGTCCTTGATCTTGATGTTAGCGAAACCGGCATTGTCATCAACGAATTTGAAAACCAGCGTGACCAGGCGCTGAAACAGCGCGACGCTGCCCGCGAAGAAGTTGTGCATTTGAACGTTGAATTGGTGCAGGCCCATGCTGAACTGGAAGCGGAAAGGGCGAAACGGTGCGAGTGGAAGCAAGTTGATCCATACGAAGAAACTACATGGAGTACATCATGCGGAGAGATATGGGAATTCTCTGAGGGTGGACCAAATGAAAACCGTGTCTTATTCTGTCATCGATGTGGGGGTAAGGTTGAAGCCATTTGCGTTCCTGCTGAATACGATGAGGATGAAGAATGACACTCGCCATTATCACCCCAATTCGGTTAACAAGTCTGACATATATCCGCGTGGCCCCGGAATCTTCCATCGACCCGGCCCGCGAGCAGGCCGTTCTCCTTCCGCCCGGCGCCGATGTAAGTGACGTCCTTATGCGGGTCACTGAAACACTCATCGACCGCATGAAAGGTGTGACCATCGTCACCCTCGCTTGCAATGGCCTGACAGAAAACATCCTGGAGCAATAATGGAAACCGCTCTAATTATCTTAGCATTAGGATCATTCATCATTTATTTAATTTCACGGGTGTATAAAACACATCAGAAATACCTGGATCTTAAAGATGATTTTGTTGCATTCATTATGAACGTGGAAGATGAACTCAGCGAAGATAACAAGAAGTATGCAGACAGGCTCATGGATGAAATGATGAAAGATTATGGAAAGGAATAATCGAATGACCCCTATCGTATTCATGATCGTTTTTGTTTTGGCAGCCATTACTTTGATTGCTGTTTCAATTTTTTTGGTCAAACCTGGTGACAACGATGAGATCAACAAAACAGGTGCAACCATGTTCAAACGTCTTGGAAAGAAAAATAAGCAAACAGTAATTTATTTTATGGAATTCCTTTTGAAGAATGGAGAAGAAGAATGATTGTAACTTTGTTTTGCCTTGGATATCTTATCACCATGCTTGCTGTTTTTCTTGCGCTTCTCGTGCGTCAGAACAAGCGGGATGACAACGATGCGCTGAACCTGGATGGAGCATATTTGATCAAACGCCTTGATCAAGAAAAGAAGAAGACAGCAATAACATTTTTGGAATATCTTGTTCACGAAGGAGAGGAAGAATGAACGAGGAAACCACCAAACAGATTGCAAAGAATGTCATGGCCGCCATTGATCGGCAATCAAAGCAGGGTCGCCAGCTCATTATGCTGGAGTTCACTGTCAAGTTCATGAAGGAACTGCGCGCCCATTTCACACAAACGGAAGGGCAGGAAATTGCAGATCAGAAGATCGGGGAACTGGCTGATGCGCTTGGCAAATCCATTCTTCCGTTTGTCCTGGATAAGAAGAAACTTCCCCCAGTGGCAATGGCCTTGATCAACCGCCAGTCTCCTGAAGTATATCAGGAAATCACAATGGCTTTTCGTGTCCAACTCCTTAAGGAATTGTGGGTCCACTTCGCCAAAAAGGACAAGGACACGGCGGATCAGAAAATCAGTGAACTGGCCGCAGCATTCGGACCGAACGTCATTGATCTTGTTTTTGAAACAGAGGATTGATGACATGGGCACAACGAAATTGAAACAAGCCATAACAAATTTTTACGATGAAGTAGTAGGGGATCCTTCCTTCTATCTCAGTCCCTTCTGGCTACTTACCGTGACCGTCCTCATTAAGATCGGTTTCATCCCGGAAAGCTGTTCACTGTTTGTTTTGTTTTTGGATATGCTGTTTGGGTATGAATTGTGTAAACGGTTTGTAGAACTTTTTCATACCCTTGAAAAAACAGCATCAGGTCCGGTCAAGAAAGCTTTGTTTTCCTTGTCAGGAATAATTTTGGATGCATTTGTGCATATGCTAAAGGAGCTTGCACTTTCATGTAGCCCAGGCACGTTTATTGGCGCTTCCGTATGGGGGATTATGGGATTGGCGATTTGCTTCAGTACAAATCCAACTGCAATCCTTTTAGACAAACTCAGGCCAGTAGATTTTATTGCAATCATTATTGGATGGTCACTGGTAATCTGGGTAACAGTCACAATTTCAAGATTGTTCATTGATGGAGATGAGGAGAGTTTATATGGACGCCCTTGAAAAAATCGTTGCAGTGGCTGATCGCGTGGTTGAAAAAGTGTTTCAATTTCTGTCTGGGAAAAGCATTTGGAAATATGGATATCTGCTCCTGGCATACTTCATTTTCAGGAATCCCACCATTTCAGACATTGAAGAAGTCACCAAACAGTTATGTTCCTACAACAACCTGCAACAAGATGTTTTTATGCGCGGTTATATGATTGGCTCTGTGATTGGCCTGTGGATTGTCCTCTTGGTATTTGAGATGCTTGGAAAACTTTATAACTCAATAGGACCAAAAAAATGAAGAACCCAACCATTGTTATCAGCGTCATCAATCAAAAGGGCGGTGTCGGAAAAACTATCACCGCAGTCACACTGGCAACCGGGCTTGCCCGCCAATATGGGCAAAGGGTATTGCTCATTGACCTGGATGCCCAGGGTAATTGTGCAGACTGCCTTGGCATCGACGCCGGGCCTGATTTGTCAGTGTGGCTTGATAACAATAAGTTTATGCCACAGCCCATATACGACATTGATTTGATCCGCTCCGAACGGTTGACAACATCCCGGTTGGTCAAACGCCTTGCCATGGAGCCTGCTGGAGTTTTTATCCTTAAGGATGCCCTGGATGACCTGGACAAAGCCTATGACATAGTTCTTTTCGATTGCCCGCCGGCTGATGATGGTTTGTCGTCCGCCGCCATTGTCGCGTCAAATTTCCTGCTCATTCCAACAACGCTTGAAACGACTTCGGTCAAGGGTGTTACGGAAGTTTTCGACAGACTGAAGGCGCTGAGACGCCTGGCCAACCTGACAACGGTTCTGGGCATCATCCCAACTCAGCATGAGAGGGTAACTAATCATACCCGGATCCAGCTTGAAAACCTTGTTGGCTCACCACTTGGGAAACTGCTTTTCCCGCCAGTGCCAAAGGACATCAAAGTGGATGAGGCAAAGACATCTGGCAGGCCGTTGTGGATCTACGCGCCACAGGCGCGTGCCACGCTTGGCTACAACAATGTCCTCACCAGGCTTGTGTTGGATGCGGGAGTGAACGTGTCATTATGAAACGCACATCATCTGGCGTTCCAGATCTGGCCGGTCTTGACCCATACATTGCTGATGCACTGGAGGATGGTTCACGCCGTCAACGTCAAAGGACAATGACGAAGGAACAGAGGCGTCAAGCAAATCGTAACAGGGTTACTTACGATCTGCCTGTTGAGTTGACTGACCGTTTGTCGGCAATGGCTGATGAACTTGATTGTCCCGTCAGTCAGGTGGTCAGGTATCTCCTCGAGAATGGGATTGAAACTGTCACGCTGGATGAGATGGTAAATAAACGGACGGTTTCCCGTTCCATGAGATTTGAATTTGTCTTGTATAAGGACGCCACAAAAGGACGCCCATAAAGGGCGTCGTGAAGGGCGACATTATAGGGCGACACAATAGGCGCCACTGGTGACGCCCCTAGATTGATCAGGAAGGCACTAGAGCGATTTATGAAGCAATCAGGCATAGATGCATTAGTCGTGAAAAAGTTGCTGGCTTGTGAGTTTGTTAACGGCCATAAAGAAATTTTGTCCGCTCCATACGATCAGTTGGCTGAAGCGATTGAAGCATGTCAGAAAGACACGCGGATCCGGGCAATGGCATTCACTGCGGCATTGGACCGTCTTCCTGACCAGGATGAAAAAGAACGTATCATGCGGGAAGTCTTTGCTGCTGATGCCAACAACCCGCTTCCTGAACTGACATTTTTTCACCGGCACCCATTCCAGGAACTGACACAAGATGCCATCATGGGATATTTTGAAATGGGTGAAACCGGTGATGCTGATATGCTTTGTTACCTGTTTCACGGATCCATTGCCTTTGATCATTCTGAACAACAGTGGTACTTGTTTACCGGGTGCTACTGGGAGCCGGACCGCAAAAACATTATGTACTCGATTGTGGCAACCCGTGTTGCCCCGCACTATTTGAAAGCAGCAAGCACCATTGCGGCCCTTGGATTGACAGCCGAAAATGAAAAGCTGATAGAACGGCTGAAAACTCGTGCATCCTCACTTAGAGGACGCCGGAGGATTGAAGCGGTATTAACCCTTGCAGCCGCTGAACGAGAAGTGGACAGCGTTGCGTTGACAGGTGAGGAGTGGGATACCAACCCTTGGCTGCTTGGGGTAAAGAATGGGGTGGTAAATCTTAACACAGGCGCATTGATGCCTGGAAAACCTGAGGATTATATCCGGGCATATGTTCCCCATGATTGGACAGGATTGGAAACCGAGTCTCCAGTTTGGGAAGATTCCCTTTTGAAAATCTTTGACGATGATCCTGTTATGCCCGCGTTCATGGGGCGCCTTCTTGGCTACGGAATTACTGGCGTTGTCACAGAACATCGCCTTCCGATCCTTTGGGGAGAGAAAGGTCAGAATGGGAAGGGGACGATCCTGGAGACCATCGGTTACGTGCTTGGTCAAAAAATCGCAAAGGCAACGGTCAGTGATGCAATCATGGAAACACGATATGGGAATGGATCAGGGCCAAACCCATATTTATATGAAATGCGCGGTAAGCGGATTGTCTGGGCATCAGAAACGAATGAGGGAAAGCGGCTGAACGTTGGTGAAGTAAAAAAATTGACAGGCGGCGATACGCTGAACCCGCGCACGCTGCATTCACGGCCAGTTCAATTTCAACCGACACACCTGCTTTTGCTGCTCACAAATCACAAGCCGTCATTGCCAACAGGAGACGAAGCCATTTGGCACAGGCTCATCTTGATACCGTTTGAACTGACCTTCCTTGAAAACCCTGACCCATCGAAGCCGAACGAACGTTTGAGGAACAAAAATCTTTGTGAACAGTTAAAGCAGGAAGCCAGTGGAATTTTGGCCTGGTTGGTGAGAGGATGCCTTGAATGGCAGAGAAGTGGGCTGATGATACCTGAAAAGTGCTTGGCGGCAAAATCAGAGTATCAGAAGGAAGAAGATAATCTTGAGGGATTCCTTGATGAACGGTGTGTAATTATTGCGACTGCAAAGGTGAAGGCAGGCGAGATCTATGCCGCCTATGTCCAGTGGTGCAAGGCCAGCGGGTTTCACCCACTGAACCTTAACCAGTTCGGCAAGCGAATGCAGTCGAAATTCAAGCGTGAAAAATCCTCGTGTAATTGGTATATCGGAGTCGGTCTTGTAAAAGACACAGAAGGTGAGGAGGTTGATGATGATCGATATAACATGCATTAAAGAAACGATTGACCTGGTTGAGTTAATCGAGCGGGATTGTGGAGCTGGAAGAAAGTCTGGAGCATGGACCATGTTCCATTGTCCATTCCATGATGACAGAACGGCTTCCCTTGGTGTCAAGGAAAAACACTGGAAATGTTTTTCATGCAACAGATTTGGCGACGCCATTACCTGGATGATGGAATTCCGCAAATTGCCTTTCAAAGAAGCGGCGCTTGCACTGGGAGGAACCGTCACCGACAATCTGACACATCAACCATCTCCAATGCATTACCATGTTCCAACCCCGCCATGTGAAGCCTGGCAGGATGCAGCCAAACCGAAAATCAAGGAGTGGGAAAGAATCCTGTGGTCGCCTGTCGGAAAACTGGCCCTTGAATATCTTAACAAACGAGGGCTGAAAGATGACTGGATTCGTTATTTTCACCTTGGATTGAACCCCGCGCCTATGCACATCAACCCGGAATATTTTGGATTGCCAATGACTGACGGGAAACAGATGTATATCCCAAAGGGGATCATCATCCCTTGCATCATAGACAAGGTTGTTTGGTACATCAAAATTCGGCAACCGTCTGGAGTTGAACCGAAGTACATCAATATCAGGGGTGGTATCCCTGCCATGTTCAATGCTACAAAATCCAAGGGCGCTGATGTTCTCATCGTAACAGAAGGAGAGTTTGACTGCATCCTTGCCGACCAGGAGGTTGGGGATGTGGCCGGAGTGGTGACCATGGGTGCTGCCACTAATGACGCGTCTGGGTGGATCAGGTACTTGATCGGCGCAAAGATCATCCTGGCTGCCTATGACAACGACGATGCTGGAGCAAAGGGTTACAAACGTTTGGCAGCTCTGTCACCTTATGTGGCACATGCACCCGTACCAAGGCTTCAGGCCACAGATAAAGATATTACGGATTTTTACCTGTCCGGTGGTGCTTTATGGGGTTGGCTGCAAAATTTGATGGAGGTGAACGGTGTCGCCTAAAGACCTGTTCAGACTGCTTTTTGTTTATGTGGTCATGCCCCTTTGCCTTGCCGGAGGTGTCATTCTCACCTTGTGGCTGACTGGGCTTTTTATCCTGGTACTTGCGCTTGGCCGCGATTTTTGGGCTGTGATCATGATCGAAAGTATCATCATGCCGACAGACATTCTTGTTACATATGCCTGGACTGACGTTCTCACCCATTTGCGGAGAGAGATTGGAGCCGTATGGCCGGAACCTATGAAAAGCTGATTTTGGATACTTTGCAAGAACAGGGCGAAATCGTTTCGCTGTTGAATTTCTGTCTCGAAAATAATTTGAGATATGAATGGTGTTGGTTTGTTGTTAAAAATCTTTATGAACGTGGGACCATCGACCTGAACATCAAGGCGGTAAAGTCGCACCCCATGCATATCGTATTGCCGAGTTTCTCGACAAAACGCGGTGACGCCTAAAGTCAGAAACGTACACCATACACCATACACCATAGAGTTACCATGACAAAGATAACGATCAACCCAAGGGAACAATTGACCAAAAAAGCACAGGAAGCCATTTATGCTTTTTGTGAATTCCACATGGCAAAGAAAGATTATTACGAAAGTATGAGGGTCTTTATGAATGTGGTTTTGAAGGCGGAGCGTATGAAGCGGGTGGATCTGTATGCCTGGTTGCATGGACACGACTACCGGTGGAATGGCCGGATGTGGTTCAAAAAGGAAATGAAATGAAAGCTTACATTGTGAACGTGGACGATTCAGCTTCAACCGTTATCCATGCTGAAACGCGCAATAAGGCACGGTATAGGTTTTTTCAAAAAACAATCTTTTTCTTTTATAGCGAGTACAAAGACATCCGGGCAAAGCGTGCCCATGAAATGGATGATCAACCAGCAACGGTGAATAACATGAAACAGCTTACGACCATCACCGGGCTTGAAAATGCTGATGATGAGATAACGCTTGAGATGTGCGGATGTCCTATCTGCATAAAAGCATTGTGATTGGATAAAGCAGAGAAAGGAATTGCGAGGCTTTGTTGAGCAATATAAGAAAGGCATCAATCATGAATGATTCTTTAGATGGATATGACGATGAGATTATGAGTGAAGTAATTGATAAAAATATTCAGTCATTCTCTGATATTGACTGGGCAATATATTTTATCCCAATGACAATCGGACTGGGTTTTGGTGCATTTATCGAATTCATCAAAATAATCTTCCCGAAAATGGAAATAGACTTATGAATGATTTTTGGACTGGACTTGGTTACATGTCACTCTGCTGTGGCACACCGGCTGCCATTGGCTTCATCACCGGATGGATTATGCGCCAACGCTTTACCCAATTTGGTTTTCCCGGGATGCTTTTACCTGGATTTATTCGGAGGCTGTTTTGACAACTGCTGAAAGATATCAACGTATGCTTGATTTAATGGCAGCCGGTGACCAGTCATACCTGATCCTTGCATCAATTGCCATTCTCTTTACCTTGCTTTGGTTCATTGTCGTTCAGCGTGTCAGTGATCCAGAAAAATGCAAGCTGTCAAAGAAAATATATTTTGCATATTACTCCGTGTCCATGATCGCAATCATGGTATGGTCTGCGGTGACGCTATGAATAACAAAGCCTTTTGCTTTCTTGGTTTAGGCATTGCCATCAGAATGACCGGCATTTTAACTCATCCAATCTGGGCTGATGAAGCCTGGCAAATTGAAGTGTCCCAGTTGCCATTTATGGACATGATCAAAATGCATCAGCTGGACTTCAATCCACCATTATGGTCCATCGTTACCTGGATGACGACCAGGCTTTTTGGTATCAATGAAATTGGTATCAGACTTCCGGCGCTGCTACTGAGTATTCTTTCACTCGCCATTGCCTGGCTTGTGATTGAAAAGCTTGTTGAGGATGAGGTTATACGGCTTGCAGCATTTGCATCTGTGGCCATACTGCCTTACCAGATTTGGCAGGCCCAGGAGGGGCGGTGCTATGCGCTGATCCAGGTGTTGTATGTGGCCGGGATGTGGTTCGCTATAAACCGCAAAACAGCATTGACTGTATCCATGGGGGCGCTGCTGATCTGGACCCACAGCACCGGTGTTTTTTACGCCATTGGACTTGGACTTATTCTCCTGGTCATCAACTGGAAATCCGCGCTGTGGATGGTATTGGCTCCTATCTCTTTTCTGCCATGGGTTCCTGCCATTGCCACAACAACATCACAGATCCCTCATTGGCTGTGGCCGCTGTCCGCTTGGGAGCTATTCCGATCTTTGGCCATAACAAGCACCGGTTGGGCAAGTCAGCCTATGGCAATCCTAACCTGGTCAGTGGTGTTGGGTTTGGCTGTTTTTGGAACGATTCGGAATGCGCGTGATCAGAAGATTGGATTACTCTCAATTTTTGGACTTGCGCCGTTGGCCGGAATGCTTGCTTTCTCGATCCTCATTCGCAACGTTATTTTTTACCGTCCAGCAGGGCCGCTTGTGGCCGCCATGCTTCCGTGGATTATCGTGGTGATATGGCCAAAGGGTTTGAAGGCCCGTGCCATTGCCTGGTATATCATGATCGGCATCATGGCCATTGGCCTGATGACGACGAATGGAAGTCAGAAGGGAGGATCCTTATCAGAATGGGCTGGCTTCATTAGTCACGAATGGCAGGATGGGGATGTGATCTATAACGCCACATGGACCACGTTCTATCCAATGAGGTATTACCTTCCAGACGATGAGTACATTATTGAGAATGCAAAGGGCCACGTTTTTTCAGGGGAAGGACAGCCGCTTGAAAACATCCCGCATAAACGCGCCTGGTTGATTTGGAGCAAGGACAGCGGCCTGCTGTCACAGAGTGAATGGTCCCAGTTGCAATCTTATGCGGATCAAGGTCAGTTGATTGGCCAAATCAATCTGCCCCAACTGGCCCCAGTAAGCTTTTACTTAATTGATGGAGGTGTGAAATGAGAGATTTTTTGAAAGAACTCTGGTGGATGTTTTCGCCCGTCATTATCTTGGCAACTGTTTTGATTGCCATTGACCGGTGGCTTTTACTGCGCGACTTCAGACGCCTGGTTGATGATGTTTATGGAACTGATTTTAAAGAATCCGATGAAATGATTTACCCGGAGGATCAATCAATTTGTGGTCATTGCGGAGAAATTGACCCGCAATCAGAATCGTGTCCATCGTCACCCAATGGTTTGCATAAACTCGAAAGGCATTAGGAGGAAGAATGATCATCAATGCCATCAAGACGCGCCTGGACTATGACAGGCTTACCCAATACATTGAAGTGTTTTTCCTTATGGCTATCACTCTGATTTTGCGCCTGTACAATTTGACATCTGTATCCCTCTGGTATGATGAAGTTTTCACCGGGCTTGTGACCCAACTTGATCCAGGCGGTATCATGCAAGCTACAATGGGGGATGTTCATCCACCGCTTTATTACATTGTCACGTGGATGACGACAAGGCTTTTTGGTGATGTCAACGAATTGTCGTTACGTCTGCCGTCCGTACTGGCATCTGTCGCCTCAGTTTATGTTCTGTGGATGCTCCTTCAACATTACAACGTTGACAGGTCAAAATCTTATGTCATCATGGGTATCTTTGCCTTGTTGCCGTCCTCACTCCATTACGGGCAGGAAGCACGGATGTATGCGCTTCTGCAACTTGCATACCTTGGCCTTGTACTGGCAGGCGTAAAACGCAATTGGATATTGGTTGGGATGCTGGCTCCGGTTCTTCCATACTTGCAAAACTATGGATGGTTCTACTTGGCCACGACCGGATTGTTTCTTTTATGGAACGAATACAGACAGCAACGGTTTACCCGTTTCCCAATTGGACTTCTGGCTTTTCTGACCGTGCCCGTTCTGTATGCGCCATGGCTCATGTATGGTCTAAGTGTTCAAATGGCCAAAGTAGCAGACGGTTACTGGATTTTGCCGGTTACGCCTGGAAGTGTAGCCCAGGCTTTGCTTGGGATGATTTGGGGGGTGTCTCTGCCACAGTGGGCAGTCATGTCCGTGTACATAACAACCCTCACCATCATGGCTGTGGCTGTTGTCATCACAGCAAAGTCAGAGTTCAGGTGGCTTGTCTGGCTTGGCTTTGCGCCCATGGCCATGGCCATACTGGCCAGTGCGTTGTTCAAGCCGATTTTCATTATGCGGGCATTGGTTCCCTTGACGCCGTTTATCGTCTGGCTTGTCGTGCAATCCTTTTGGGGATCCACCAGACGGAATATCTTTGTGTATGGATCAGCCGCTGCCGTTTTATTCTTGGCCTGCTGCAACTATTACGGTTTGATCGGAAACAGCAAATCAGACGGCGGACTGGCAGACAGAGTAACCTATTATCTCCAATCAGATCAACCAGTTTATTACGTTGGTGACGGGCCGATGACGATCATGAGCTTCTACCACCCGGAGCTGCAAAACATTGAACTCACTGTTTGTGGCATGACACCTGGTGGATTGACCCCGACAACCAGAAGCGCATTTGGTTGGACAATCCAGGAACCTGACCGACCAGGTCTTTTATTATGGGCAGCCGGTCCGCTTTCGCCTTCATGCGAAACTGACCAGGTTGTTGATTTGCTGAACCGGACCCATGCAAAATTGATTGCTGAATTGAAATCAGACGAATTGGTAAAGGTGACCGTATGGCAATTAGAACCAAATCAATCGAAATCTCTCCCGTAGTTTTTGGCGAAATCGTACCTGACACCGAAAGATCAGTATCAGTCAAAACGCAAGACAGCAAGGAGGTCTGCGCTACTGGCGCAATTTCCCCCGCCGTAGAAAATGTCCTTGAATTGCCAGCAACAAATCTAAACCCGTTAAGGCGTCGCGTGTTTGACAGACGCCGAATCAATTGGGGTTGGCTTGGAAAGTTTATCAAGTTTATTTGGAACCAGAGACCATGGCGGCCATTGACCACTGAAGAAAAGCGGGAACGTGATGAGAAGCGGGCAAGAAAGGAAATGGCTCACTTGCTTGAATCTGAAGCCAGAACAGCAGCAAGGTTGATCCAGACTGCACTGACACGACAGGACATATGCTACTGGTATAGAAAAACCGATAACTCGCCAATGAAGGTAAGGCCGGTTGTGTTCTCAGCTTTTGTTGGATCGCCTGACGCCTTGTATCTTAAGGTTGATACAAGAAGATTACCGCATGGTGTGACCATTTCAAAGCTTATCCAGGATGAGGTTGCATTAGACCTGTCTTTGACTGTTGGCCGTAGGGTAGTAGTGAAATATTCAGAGGTGACTGGTGTCTGGTACATTGTTGAGCGGGCAACCGGTGTTATGGGTATCCCACGGCATGTCATGTGGCAGGATATGATATCTGCATATCCAAAAAGCGCTGATGGACTTTCCATACCAATCGGCATCACAACGAACAACCGCCCTGTATATAAGTCACTTGGATCCATGTATAACATGTTGGTTGGCGGAACAATCGGAGCCGGGAAGTCCAACATGCTTAACGTACTTCTGTGTTCGTTGATCAGCCGTAATGCTCCATCCAGGCTTGAGTTGGTCTTGATCGATTTGAAAGGCGGTCTTGAATTCAGTGCATACAGGGGCATCCCCCATTTGATGAAATGCCCAGCCGCTCCTGATGGTATTGTCACCCGTCGTGAAGCCGTGCCAGATCTGCTTGACTGGATCATCATGATCGGTGAGAAGCGCATGGAAACTATGCTGCAATCTGGAGAGAAAGAAATTGGGCGTTATAACCAACGTCACAGGAAAGAGGCTATGAGCCATATCGTGGTTGTGGCTGATGAATGGGCCGACCTGAAGCTGGATCCTCAATGCGGTAAGAAGTCCAATGAAAAGATGATCAACATTGCGTCACGTTATCGCGCTGTTGGCATTCATGTGATCCTCTGTACTCAGGTGCCAAAATCAGAAATCGTTGACACTCGTATCAAAGGCGTCTTGCCTGCCAAGATTGCGTTTTCGTGTCCATCCAATCAATCATCAATGGCAATCATTGATCATGGCGGTGCAGCCGGGTTGTCTCCAGCTGGACGATGTATTTTCGTTCACACAAAGGAAATGGAAATACAGACACCCTACCTGAATGACGAGCAGATTTTTGAGATTGTAAGGGCCGCAAAAGAAGGGAAGACTGTTGAGATTGAATCGAAACATGATGTCACCCCATTGGAAGTCATGACATGGGCGCTGGATTATGACAACGGCTATTTGTCCAGGAGGAAAATTTATCAGCAGTTCCATGACAGACACATCCCTGAGAATATCATCAACGACTGGCTGAATGAATGGGAGGGTCAGGAGTATGTAATTGGGTCAAGCGTTTATCGAGTTGTTCCGTCAAACGGTGGAAACAAACCCCGCCGGCTGATTGCGTTGGATCAAATAGAAAAGGAGAAGGACAATGGCTGATGGAAAATTACATGCAGCGGTAAGTGTTATCCTGGCCGGAAGCGGGCAGGCCCTGCAGCAAATCGCATCTGTCACATCTTACCAGGCAATGGCGTTCAGTCTTGGGGCGCTGTTGGGAATTATTTTGACACCAGATCTTGACCTGGTCGGTGGATCCATTTCACAGCGACAGGTACGAAAATCTACGGGAAATATCATTGGGCTGATCTGGGCCATGTTATGGTATCCGTATGCAAAGCTTCTTGGTCACAGGTCGTTCTGGAGCCACACGCCGATCATTGGAACCATCATCAGGATTATATATGTTTTCGGCCTTCCGCTTTTACTATGGTCCATGTTATGGCAAGCGGGCCATGTGTCCGTTCCTCCGCCCATTCCTGTGCTTGGCCAGCTGGATCCACTTTTGTTCTGGGTGCTGCTTGGCCTGTCTGTCAGTGATCTTTTCCATTGGCTCATGGACTTATAACCACCATATATGGGGGTATGCTTTTCAGGCAGTGGTTGATGAAGGCCTTTTGGTGGTGATAACGGTTGTGATAATTTTAGATTATCGAAACCAATCGGCCTTTTTACCGCACAAAACAGGCAATTTTTGCATCAATAAAGCAAAAACAGGGATCAAAAATGACCCCTGTTTTTTATTTTGGTGCTGAATTTGACCCAAAAACGCCCTGGAAAATAAAATAATTTATTCAGCCTGTGCCTTCCTGGAGGCAAAAAAGGCACCCCCTATATATGGCGGTAATTTTTTAATCTAGCTATTTCGCTATGTAGCTCTACTTTGAACTTTTGATCGGAAAGCAATTCTCATTTTTCACGAATTATTGAGATTCTTTGCTATATTCGATGATTTCGTTTTTTCGGCGGTTTAGATCAGAAGTATTTCTGGAAATCATAAATACACCATCTTTTCCAGGAAAATCATTAGCAGAAATGTAGGGTGACCAAAAAATGGAATTATTATCAGAATTGAACACAAGATAAAACATATTTTGATAAGGTGCTGAGTTTAAATCGTGTAAAACATCATCTGTAAAATATTCCGTAAATTCAGAAAATTCTATATGATTCTGCTCTGGTATAAATTTACATTGTGCTAGCACATCATACACACATAAATTACCAAACACACTTATGAGGCATTTCATTTCATGAAAAGAAACGACTACAGGGTACAATTTTATTTGGTCAGTATTTTTATCCATATTTTCCTTTATATTACCAGCATAAATCTCGTAGATTTCTGCTGGTGTTTTATTGTCCATAGATTAAGGTGAATGCTTGTCGATAACAAGCAAAATTAGGTTTAGTTTTCCTCTGGATCACCTTGATAGTTTTCACCAGTATCATCAGTATCATCAGTATCATCAGTGGTAAGATTATAAATAGCGCTCTTAACAGCTCCTTCTTTTAATACATCGCCGAGTTTTTTTCGAAATTCAGCTGGTGTATCTGATACCCAAGGATTTGATACCTCTTTACTGCCCGCTATTGTTTGAAGCGCAGATATCGCACTACCATAGTATGGTGAGGTTGATTCGTAAGTCTTTTTTAAAAAATTTGGCAAGTCATTAGATTCCAATTGAATTGTTACTGGGTAAGGGTTATTAGGTCGATGCACAATCGAAAATAGTTGAACTGTTCGATTGCTAGGTACATGTTTTGCATGAACTATGATCATTATGTTATTAGTTTTAGTTCTTGCATCTTGTAAAACTAACTCCATTACCCCGTTACTACCTTGATACCAATCTTTTTGGGCAACCTTTAGAATCTCCCTTGGGGATTGGGTATCACTAAGATTAAGATCATTTGGCCAAAAGTTACTCATTATTATCCTCACGAAAGTTTACTAGAATCGGGAAATGATCTGAAGCTTTATTGACATCTGGATGTCCCATACTGCTTACTATGGATTCCGCCCCAGCCTCAGTTAAAATTTTCACACTATCAAACAATCCAACAATTGAATGGTGGATTATTACTTGATCAAGCATACTCCATCCATAAGGTCCCTGATTGCTTGTGTTGTATATAGTCCCAGGAGGCCCGTTTGTGTTGTCGCCAAAGAGACTCCACATTGGATTGTAATAGAAATCATATTTTTTACCAAGGAATGTACGAAATCCACGTTTTACACATGCTTTTGCCATCATCGCATTAAGACCTAATGGCGTGATCATGCCATCCTCATATGGGTTCATATTAAAATCCCCAAGAAGTATAAACTTGTTAGTTCTCTTTTCCTCTTGGAGAAATTTCAATTCATCTGCTAAAGTTTTGGCAAACAATTGTCGATGATTACTATCATTATTTCGAATATCGATTCCATGAACAAGCACCAAAAGAATATTGTGGTTTCCAATATGAAGATTTCGTACACTAGTTCGCTTTGTCTTATGAGTCTCTGACAAGTCTAGGTGGAGATTTCTACAAAAGCAATGAAATCGTTGACCGGATTTTGTTATTACTCCTGGACGATAGAAATCTTGTGAAACATTCGTTTGCAGCGCAAGAAGGGTTTCTTTATCTGAGGTAGCATCTTCTGCGAGTACAACAATATCTGCCTCCGTCGATGCAGTAATCAAGCATACAAAATCCTTCAGTTTTTTCTTTTGTATGTTCCAGAAAAGAATTCGCACCAATTTAAATCCTTTATTTGCTTGTTTTTATAGAGACTCGACAATGCTTACAACCAATTTTTCTTGTACTGGCTTATCTAAACCATCAGCCCATACTGTGCAGATGAATTCATAATCTCCAATTTCTGGAGACTCTCTAATCTCTCTTGGCTCAGTTTGCCTCACCAATGCGGTTGTCATGTAAAAGTCAAACGTATTCGTATCTTTGGCGTGCAAGACCCAGTCTTGACCGCCAGTAAATATAAAGTCTACATTATTTATTTTTTTGAATGTGAAACGATTGTCATTAAGCCAATCTTTGGCTTCTATCACAGGTGAAAGAATAGATTTAGTTTTTGGTGGAGAAAATTCAAAGCAAATTTGAACTGACTTTGCGGCAACTTCTCCTTCATTCCGAATGACAAGCCAAAATTGTGGGTATCCATGACTTACACGGATTTTTGAAACCAAAGACTTCAAGGATTTAACTTTCGATATGGGCAAATCATTCACATTGCCCAATCCGATTTTTATTACAGGTTTGTGATAAATTGCCTGACGAATTTTACTTAATTCCCAATAAAGTATGGGAATGCCAAATACTGTGACAAGAACTTGCATCCATCCAGCCACATCTGAATATGACTTTGCGATAAATGCTTGATATATTTGGCTGAGAGCAAACACAGCCAATACGACAATGCAAAACGAAATAAGCGCGAAACATACTTTTTTCATTATCTTTACTTTATATAAAGGTATCGTATTGCAAATATATTAGGTTACTTCAGATTATTTGTGGCCACCAAATCTTAAATGATTATATACCTTGGCCTTTTTAAACACAACCATGATAAGAGGAGTAATTATATGGCGTTACCTGTTTAGAGTTTGATATATTTGATTTGTTTTGTAATCAATCACCTTTATGGTCATGATATCCGCAGCCATTGTCAGGCTATCACGGATCAGCCTGACCCTACTGTCTGGATCGTAATTCCAGACAACCGGAACCTCCTCGATTTGATAGCCTAACACTCTGGCAATGTGGAGAACTTCCACGTCAAAGGCCATGCTGTCAATCACCGATCGGCTGAAAATATCACGCGCCGCTTTGTAGTTGAAAAGCTTGAACCCGCATTGCGTATCCTGGATCCCTGGTACCACCATTTGAGCCAATGTGTTGAACACCCGGCCAGTAAAATGGCGCTGCTGTGGTTCGCCAAATCGAATGGCGCCTTTCGCCTCCCGACTGGCAATGACAACAGGGGCGGAAAAACTCATCAGATTGTCGAGCCATTCAATTGGCATGGACAGATCTGCATCGCACATGAACCGATAACGCCCCTCTGAGTGCAGCATACCATAGCGTACTGCCCGCCCTTTGCCTCTTGACATCAAAGACACAGCAATAATCTCAGGGTGCAGCTCATGATACTGACAGGCAATTTCAAATGTGGCATCATTGCTGCCATTCTCAATTACGAGAACTTCAACCGAATAAGATTTGGTCTTGATCCATTTCAAAATCTTATCCAGACTGGTCGGCAATCTTCTTTCCTCGTTATGTGCTGGAATGATAATAGATAAATAAGGCATATGTCCCTCCTATGGATATGGGTTTAGTGTTGCTGTCATCACCGGTTGAGGCGGTTGCCCAACAGATGATATTTCCAAATTGAAACATATGATCGGCAAGTACACCCAGACTGAAGGTGTGAAGTTAAGTGGCTGTGGTGTCCTGGTTGCCGTTGCTGTCGGTGTTGGGGTAGCTGTTGGCTGCTGTGGTTCTGCTGTCACCTGGACAATCACTGTATGTACAACTATCACGGTAACTTTCTTTTCAACTGGGATGGATACAACCCGCGTCACCATGACCGTGCTTTGAACCGTTCGTTCTCTTGTGATTTGCACTGGGATGGTGATATAACGCGCCGGCTGTGTCTGCGTTTTCGTTGGTGTGCGCGTGATGGTTGGTGTCGGCGTGTTTTGTGGAATCTGGGTTGCCGTTGGTAGGGCCGTGTTTTCCATGGTCGCCGTTGGCATTGCTGTTGGCGTGGCCAAAATTTGTGGAGCCACAACCGTTGCACCACAAATCGAAATGCCAATCACTGCCACAACGACAATGACAATCACCGATGTGCGAGAACGCTGTGTCTTCCAGCGGTCAATCTCGTCCGTTGGGTTTGATCCAGCTTCTGCCATGAAAAACGGTGGTTGATTAAACATATCATCCTACAATTGGCACAAGAGATTTGATCAGTTTATACGCGCCAATAACCAGTCTGGCCAATTCAGCCAGTATCACTATGGTTATTGCTATCAGTGGAGTTGTCATGTCAAATGTTGATCCAATCAAAATGTAAGTTGCCGTCAGAGCTTTCTGGACGTTACTGGCAACGGACCCTGAAAACGAACTTTCATACAAGGGGAGGTTGCTCCCGAAAGCAACAATGGCAATATCACTGGCTGAAAACATGATGTCCCAGAAGTTCACATTTTGTTCTGGAGAAATCCATTCTGGTGGATTGGTTGTTCTATCCCAGTTGATTGGAATCCAGTCCCCGGGTTTGTATACCGTGGTTCCTTTTGTAAATTCATTATTGGTGATGTTTAGCTTGTAATCTTCAACCATAAAATAATAATCTTGTAACCATTGGTCGCCAACTGGAAAGCCCCAATGAAGATGGGCAAAATTATCATCTTGTTTTGCATATCCGCAGTTGGCGTCAAATTCTCCTTTAACCAATAAACCAATGGGGTCGCCAGCGGCATAAACTTTTCCCTTTGTGATTGGTGTCGTTGGATCCAGGTGAGCATAAAGGTATGGTCCAATTATGGCTGCTTTACTAGTATTGTCATTGTCGCATACATAAGTGACCTCGCCTGCCACAGATGCATAAACCATATTAGGTGCGTTACCTGCGGCAGTATCACCATCGGTCATCATATCAATGGCTTTGGCGTTCGCCAGTTTGAATCCAGGATCATGGACACCGAGGCCGCCATATAAAAATTTGTAACCTTTCAACATCGGAAAAATTGCGCCGTAGTTATCATCAGCCTCATCTGCTGCATTAGCACCTGCTACGTCAAGGATTGATTTTTCTTCCAACGCCTTTTGCTGTTTTTCAAGCTTCACGATGTAATCAATTTCCAATTGTCTTGGAATCGGATCATACACTTCAGCAACGAACCCAAGGTTTTTTACAGCGCCTGTAAAGGTGACATAGTATGTCCCACCCCAAGCCATATTGTCTTCAAGATGCCAGCGCCCGTCATGAGGAACATTAACAAGACAGGCGACATTCGCAGATAACTTTTTTCCAGGTTCGATGACGTCCCACCCGGTGATAGCATAACCCTGGCAAACCTCTGGTGGATTCGCAATGATTGCATCTTCAATTGCACCAATGATATGATCTGGCACTGCAACATTATCAGCCGTGTACCATGTGATACCACCATCAGCACTGGCAGATTGAACTGCCAGTGCCATTGCCAGAAAGCATAAAATCCAAGCCGCTTTTAATCTGTTCATACTCCACCTATGAGTTCATACCTGGTGCAATCCAACGTTCATAGACATAAAAGATGACACCAAAAATGGATCCCAAGTTAATAATCAGTTGTATCCAAGGCATGATGCCAGTTGAAACAAACAGGTTTATGACAAAGCATAATGCGCCCGCATTGGTCTCACCAACTACACTTGTCAACGGCGTGCTGCAATCCATGCTTGGACCTTCTCCACCTCCTGTCAGACTGATATTCAATCCACCACCATTGAGTGGACCATTCTGCGGATTGGTGATGAACTTGATTGGATTTGTGTAATCGTTGACACCTGGTAACGTTTGGTTGCCCCACGGGTAGGCGCTGACCATAACACGTACAATGTCGATTGATTCACGCACTTCATTGATTGGCCCGAATGGATACCGATCATCCAGGACATGCGGGAGAGCGGCTATAGTTTGAGCATGGCGAGGTTGGAACGAAACAAAATTGATCGCCTGGCACCGCTCGTACTCAAACCACGCACCGACCCACAGCCAATCAAGGCCGCCTGGAGGATCGCAGTCAAGGAAACCTGCGGCGGGTGTTGTCAACGGTCCGGGTGTCCAGTTAGGGATAGGAGTAAATACGCCACCAGGTGTAACAGTTGGTCCACCGGGTGTGATGGTTCCTGTTCTGGTAACATAATAAACCGTTCTTGTCCCAGTCCTCGTAGGTCCAGGTGTCTGGCTTGCCCATGGTGTTCCTGGTGTCAAGGTTCCTGGAAGGAGTGTGAGTGTCCCTGTTCTTGTTGGGGCGAGAGTGGGTGTGATTGCAGCTGTCGGACCCGCAGTTGGTGTCCCTGCCAAAGCGCACGCGCCTGTTGGGATGCCGTTCAATGCCATGGCAACGCCATCATAGTCCGTTGTCACCAATTGGCTTGTGGATCCCAACACAAGTTTATATGTTCCTCCTGGTATGTTATACCGATATGTGTTTACCCGTGTCCATTCAGATGCCATGGTCGGGTAATCAATGATGGACGGCGTCATATAAAACCTTGCAGACGTCTGGGTGTTTTCAAGGTAAATATTTGGATGACCACGAATCCAGGTTCGCAGATAAACCATGCCGCCAGCACTGGGAACGGTGATGACCTGGCTGATCGGAGCGGTATTGGATGACATCATGGCCGCGCCATACATAGGTTTTACAGGGCCGCCAGAATAGCCCACATTGCTGAAAGCATTCCAGATCCATCCATCTGTCCCCTGTTCAAAATCACAGTTTTTGATGTAGATTTGACTGGCTGTATATGTCGGGGTGATTGTCCTGGACGGCGTGACAATAACTGGTGTGATCGTACCAGTAACAATGCCCGGAGTTCGTGACGGCGTTGGTAGATATTCACCCTGTTCATCGTAATCACACTCAGTTGACCTTGGGGTATAGCCTATGCTGATGTCATCGTAATAGACTGTCTCAAGCCCGTTTGCATAGAGTTGAAGGCTTGATGGAATTCTGTGAGATAAATGCAAAATGTACGTGCCAGCTGGCAAGTTATATAAAGTACCAGTGTATAGTTGCCAGTCACTTTCTACTGGCAGTTGCACACTATCAAGCAGATAAATCTTTTCGTTCTGCTCATTGGTCAAATACACTACGGCGGTTGACCTTGGGTTATATCCCAAAATAAACGCATCCATGAAATGCGTTTGACGGTTACGCGCCCGGACTTTCCAGTAGATGTGGGTGGTTGTCTCTACCGTAAATTGCTGATAGATATCGCTGCCAAATAGATCTGATACTGGAAACGCACTTCCATGGATCGGGCCAGTTGCCTGGAACTTTTGATTACAGGCCGGGTTCCCGTTGAAGAACATGTTTTCCAAAAAACCAAGTAATGGTGTGATCCGGCCAAACTTTTCACCGCCATATGTGTATGGTTCATTCAGGGAGTATTTTGTTACAAACGGATATTGCCCTTCCTGCCATGGCGTTTGATCTTCAGAAAATTCCATGTCGCCGTCAACGATCAGGTTGTCAAAAGTTTCCACGATACCGCTGTTATTTCCATAGCAGTATCCTTCAACTGATGCGCCAATCTTTCCTGACGGGCCTTCCCATGAATCGTAATCGCGCCGGTAATACTCAAGGCTTACTGAGTTTGAAGCGTATATGGTCTTATGCGCCAAATCTCTTGGACGGATCCCAAAGGCGTATTGATCATATAAATTGTTGTCCCAATTTTTGTTATAGTTGACCCACGTCCCCCATGTGATTGTGGTTCCACCTTCGACGCCTTCAACTTTTATACCCCACTGGGCATAATTGTTTTGCACAATGGTATTCCTGGTAACTTTCGCACTGGCAATCATATTGGATCCGCATGGGGCCAGTGTGACGGTGCAAGAACTTCCATAAGAAGCCTCGCACGATGGAGTGTAACTATAATACCAGTATTGCGCGTAAGCCTGGCTTGTGGGTGTTACGGTTGGGGTGCTAGTTGCCTGGAAAAGAGGGCTGGCACTGACGGGAACGACAAATAAAGCCGCCAGTGCCAGCATGGAAATGATAGTGAGGACTGTCAGACGCTGTTTCATGACCTACCGACCGCCGCCGCCCAGGCTGCCAAAAGCATTTTTGATTGCTTTCACAACCCAGTTGACGAGACCAAAGCCAACGGTGATACCGATTGGCAACGCGAAAATGGGGAACAGCTGCGAGGCCAGAGGCCCCGCTTGCGCCAACGCGCCCATGATGTCGAAACTGAAGGACAACATATATACACCTCCTGAGTGTGTTATAAAGGATTGGTGAGAAGTCCGACATCCTCACTGCTTATTCAACCAACCGATGAACTCGCTGCACAAATAAATCACGGATCCTACGATCCCGAACACAAGTGTGAAAACAGCAAGCCACATCATGGGCTGGCCAAATACCAAAATTACAGACTGCTGAAAATCTACCCAGAGAGACCCAGTCACAGGACCTCCTTAAACCACTTACTGACAGCAGCCGCCAGAATATAAGCTACTGCAATGAGTGCATAGATAACGCAGAACATCAGGATCAATTCAAAGAGTTGTCCTATGAGGGGTTCCATCCATTGTGTCCTTTACGCCTTTGGCCAATGATAGGATTCCATTGATACTGAGTTCAATCAGCAGGATCAGGGCAATTGTTATTTCACCGAAAGAAAACGACCGTTCCACTCTCACCGTCGCGCCACTGGGGAGGGGCAGATCTGCGCGGTAGGCGAGAGTAGGCGTGGCCGTCCTGGTTGCCGTTGGCGTCACAGTTGGTGTTCCTGACTGCTCCAGGGGTGACGCTGAAACAGGCGAAAACATCAAAAGTAAAAGGCCTGCGAGAATCGCCAACAATGCAACTTTCTTCATGTCCAAATGGTAACAAATTGTTGCCATTTAGGCTATTGTGAAAATTTGAAAACCTTTACCATCCCCCGTATAAAAATGAGCAAGAAAATTACTATTTGTCCTGCTGTCACCTGATAAATAACTTTGGTATTGTTTGCGACGTCCTGACTATAAGGTTCAGGGTCCACCGGTGCTGCAATGATTGATGAGTAACCGAATGGGCCTGTCCAGGCAGTGAGCGTGTACCCACTGCCTGATACTGGTTGCAGTTCGGTCAATGGCTGCCCACGTAACCACAGATCAGATCCAGTCTGGGCAGCAATCATGCAGACAATCAAGAGAAGGGAACTCACGTTATTCCATGTATATGGGGCAATAGGCCCAGGCCGTTGGGCTTGAAACAGCGGTTAGGATTCCGCCAGTGTACGTCATGGTGACATACGAGCATTGGTGATTGCCAGAGGTCGAAATCTGAACATTGTAGAGAACCGTCACGGTTGTCGATAGGCCGGTGGCGGTGAGGGTTCCAGAGCTGTTGCCTATATTGTAGCCTGTGGCCTGGTGCGTACCTTTAGAAACCAATGCGCCTTCTGTGGTGATGGCTTTGCTTGTTGCCAGTGTCATCACCTTATTGCTGGAGGCACCACCCCCTACATAGAAAATCATATCAGCCGCAGCTGTGGCACCAAACGAAATGAAGTTCATTCCGTTCACGTCACTGCTGATAAACGCTGTTGACTTTGGTTCATCCCAGGCGCTGCTTGCGCTATACCCATCGTTGAAGTGGTAGAATCCCCCGTATTTTCCACCGCTCGTTGCCTGACCCAGAATAAAATACTCCAGAGCCGCTGTACCAGCTGATGACGCATTGACCAGGATATACCCGGCGCTGCCGTTCTTGTTGGCGCGCACGTCCACTTCCCATCCAGGATAGCGGGTGCCAACTCCCAAGTATCCGTTTGTTGAATCGAAATACAGGTTACTGGTGGCAACGGCGCCGGTTGCACCTGTCAGCCAAATGGACCCTGCTGTCTGGGTTGTGGACGTGCCAGTACCACCGTTCCCAATGGTCAGCGGACCGCCAGTGTGATAGGTTGTGCTGTTAATGTTATGGGTTGCTGTAACAACGGCTGTACATGTCGCCGTCCCAGATGCATTGACACCGGTAACGTAGTAACCGTCAGAACATGTGTTTGAAATCCGGGCCTGCAAAACTGTTGATGAAGCCGCAATTTCAGTCCCATTTAAAACAAGCCCGAAACCAACGGTGTACGTGGTATTGGTATCCACATCAACAGTACACGTCGGTATGCCCGTCTGATTGATGCCGGTCATGTGATAGCCGCCTGAACACTGACCAAGTACTCTGGACTGAAGGACAGTGCTGGATGCAGAGAATTCTGTCCCGCTTAAGGATAAGCCCCAACCGGCAGTATATGTGGTTCCGCCTTGATCAGCAGCGCAGTTGACAGATCCATCCTGGTTCACCCCGGTCATAACATCACCGGCTGAACATGACCCGGTTACCCGGACCTGCGCAACGCCAAAGTCAACGCTGAATTGATTACCTGTTAACGCAAGCCCGGACCCATTTGTATATGTGCCAACATCATCTATTCCATCAGCAAAGCCTGCCGGTACACCAGTCAAACCAGACCATGGTGATGTAAGCGCATTTAAAGCATACGGCGTTGCTCCAAGTTCCTGACGTGGTGACAATGGCGCCTTTGGATCTGCATTACAAGTGGCGGATGTTTCCAACCACAGAGATGTTCCATCAAACACGGATCCGAAATTCAGTGTCACCCAGAACCAACCGCTTGTTACAGTAATGTCATCATGCGTTTGGGTTGTGCCAACCTGGTTGCCATTTGTGCTTGCATCATATAATGCAAAATCGAAATCGCATTCCCCCGTTACTGGTGATCCATCCAATGTGATGTATCCGTGATACTGAAATCCTGATACACTGTCTGCCTGAACAGGTCCAACGGCTGTCATCACAATAGCCAAAACGAGAACTGTCGCCAATAATCTATTCATAGAAATATCCTCCATGCATACGATAACATGGGGAATATTTTTAGGCTATTGTGATTTTCTTGGGTAGTATCCAGTTGCAAAATCTATGGATTGCTCGTAAAATATTTTATGCCTATGCTTTGCCTCCCACCTGGGGCATTTTCATAATTATTTTCTTCATCAAGATTGAGAGTGCCCGCAAGGGGCATTTCATTCGAGTCCCTCCTGGGGCACCTTTCTATAAGCATAAAAAGGTTGAGAGTGCCCGTGGGGGGCATTTCATCCGAGTCCCTCCTGGGGCACCTTTCTATAAGCATAAAAAGGTTGAGAGCGCCCGTGGGGGGCATTTTATCCGCGTTCTTCCTGGAGCATGTTTTAATTCTTCGTAATTGCCCAGCTAGCCATACAAAAGTTCAGGGAGCGGTTTGGTCGGCAAATTTTCAGCCGTCCTGAGATACCGCAATAAAAGTCAGTTACCCTCTTTTCTTCCTTTGCAATCTTCGCGATCTTCGCAGTAAAAAATGCCCAAAAAAGACCCTGCGCAAAATTCGCCGGGGCGTAACAATCCATATGCATCCGGGTTATTTAAGTGAGCGTATTCACTGGCGTTTGATGATAAAATTACTCATCCCATTAACCGCTGCTTATTTTCCGGAGGACTGACCATGATTTTTGTTGATAATGAGCACAACACCAAACCTTATATCAACCTGGCCATTGAAGAGCACCTGATGCGCAACCTGGCCACCGATGAGGATATTCTGCTGTTTTACATCAACGAGCCCTCCATCATCATCGGCAAGCACCAGAACACCCTCGAAGAGATCAACCTGGAATATGTGCAGAGCCATAACATCCATGTCACCCGGCGGCTTTCAGGCGGCGGCGCAGTCTATCATGACCTGGGCAACCTCAATTTCAGCTTCATCACCGAAAACCGTCCTGAAAACGTGCACAACTTCCGCAAGTTCACCGAGCCGGTGGTGCGCGCCCTGCAAACCCTGGGTGTGCCGGCCGAGGTGGGCGGGCGCAACGATATCCTGGCCGATGGACGCAAAATTTCGGGCAATGCCCAGTATATCTCCGGCAAGCGCATGGTCAGCCACGGCACCCTGCTCTTCAACACCGATATGAGCGAGCTTTCGCGCGCGCTGAACGTCAAACCCGGCAAAATCCAGTCCAAAGGCATCAAATCGGTGCAAAGCCGCGTGGCCAACATCAGCGAATTTCTTGCCGCCCCCATGGATACCGAGACCTTCCGCACCCACCTGCTGCACGAGATTTTAGAACGCAGCGAATCCATCCCGCAGTATCATCTCACCCCGGCCGATTGGGAAGCCATCAACGCCCTCTCGCTCAGCCGCTACCAGACCTGGGACTGGAATTACGGCCGCTCGCCGGAATTCAACGTGCAAAAGACCAACCGCTTCCCCGGCGGCGAGGTGGATGCGCGCATTGACGTGCACGACGGTATCATCAAATGCATCCGCTTTTACGGCGATTTCTTCAGCCAGAAGGAACCTTCAGAGCTCGAAGCCCGCCTGGTGGGGGTGCGTTACGAAGCCGCTGCCCTGACCGCCGCCCTGGCTGGCGTTGAGGTGAGCGAATTTTTCCACAGCGTGGATAACGAAGCCTTCGTCAATTTTCTCTATTACGCCTGACCGGCTGCGGCATGCGCAAAAAGAGACCGCCTGGATATACATATCCCGGCGGTCTTTTGATTAAGATCTATTAGGTTGGCGGTGCCGCAAAATAAATGTGCTACTGCTCAGCCGGGTCTTTTCTTTATACCGCCAAGGCACGAAGGGCGCAAAGGAAGAAAAAAGATCAAAATCTGATTTCTTTGACTGTTTCGCCTGTCCCCACTTCACGAGGGGCTTTGCACAGCGGGCTCGATGGAGCGGACTGACCGGTCTTTTTGAACCAGGCCTGAGTGGTTTGACATTGTCACATTCCAGCATTACCTGACTTTTTATCACTTTCAATCAGGAAATTAACCGCCCGTGGTTTTTGTCTCCCCGAAGGGGAAACAAAAACCACGATTAACAATCGCCCCCTCCCGAAAATCGGGAGGGGGCCGGGGGGTGGGCGATGAATAATCTTAATGCGACATTGTCGAAGTGGTTACCCTTAAAATTTATCAGATTAGCAGTGCCAAAAAATGGATGCGGCTAATCCGGCATCTCCGGCGCGCGGGCGGCCGCTTCCAAACGGGCGGTGGTCTGCTCCAGAGCCTTCATCCAGCGGCCGCGGCCGGCCACTTCATCTGAAAGCAGGTTCTTCAGATCCATCTGTTCGCTCACCAGTTCGCGCACGCCGCGGTTCAGGCTGCGCACGCTTTCAGCCAGCTCAGCGGCGCGGGCATGGTCCTGTTCAAGGCTTTTAGCCAGTTCGGTCGTGGTGCGTTCTTCCACCTCGCCCAGGCGGCGGGCAGCCTCTTCAAAAGCGCCAAAAGCAGGGGTCAGGTTCTGCAGCAGCCCTTCAAGGCGGGCATGCGCCTCATTAAGACGGGCGGTTTCATCCCTCAGGGCCTGCGCGCTCTGCATGGCCTGGGCCACCTGTCCGGCGGCGGCAGCCATCTCATGGGCCGCCGTGCGCAGGTCGCCGGTCACTTCGGCCAGCTCATCCACGCTCTTCTGGCGCACCTCGCCCATGGCCCCCATGCGCTGATTTTCAAGCTCAATCACCCGGTCCAGCTCGGCGCGGCGGGTTTCAAAATTCTCGGTAAAGCGCTGCAGCGATTCCAGCAGGGCCAGGCTGCGCTCTTCAGACGTGGCCAGTTTCTTCCAGCGTGCGTCATCCATCAGGCGGCTGGCGCGCCACAGCAGGTCGTCCAGTTCAGCCGAAAGCTCCACTGCGCGGCGCAGGGCATTTTCCGCCTGGTAACTGCCGCGAATCATCACTACCAGGGTCAGCAGCAGCATGATGCCGATCAGCGCCGAATCAATGGCGGCCACCCGGCTGAAGGTCAGCGGCTGGCCCAAAAAATCACTCAGTCGCCCGGCAAAACCCTCTTCCCAGAGCAGCAAAAATGGCTTTTCAATCAGTTCTGGGGCGCGCCGCAGTGCCTCCAGATATGCCTGCGCGGCCTGTGAAAGCGCAAACCAGGTAAGCAGAATGGGCATCAGAATCAGCACATTGCGCAGCACTTCCAGCAGGGTCACCCAGCCGGCGCGGCGCTGGTAGGTGGCGCGGGCATGGTCAATCAGCGCGGTGGCGTTGAAGGCATCGTAAATGTTGTTATGCACCCAGTAGCTGGCGTCGTTCTGGATATCGCTGGAAATTTGCTCCAGGCGGCGGGCTGAAAGCTCGTCAATGCCGTCTTCGCGCAGTTTTTGCACGAAGGCTTTGATATCCGATTGCAGGCGCAGCAGCTCAGGGTTGTATGGACGCATGATTAAACCTGGACGGCAAAGAAGGGGATGAGCATCTCCCGCTCAGAAAGGCCGCCGTGCCGCCCGATCAGGCGGTTTTCCTTGTTGGGCCACCAGAAATAGGCGTCGCCGTGAGCCACCGCCACCAGGTCGCCCAGGCGGTCTGCCAGCTTTTCATAAGGCTGCGGGGTGGGACCCATCAGGCCCGATTCCAGCACCTGGCGCGACGACAGGATGGAGAACTGGCCCGGCCAGTTTTTCTCAATATAGTCGCGCACAAAAGTCTCCTGGCCGGGGCGCAAATGGAAAAAGGTCAGGCGGTTTTCGCCGGTGGGCTGCATGTGCAGGGCGCGCGTCAGTTCAGGGTGGCTGCGCAGGTCGCGGTGCGGGTCCCGTTCGGTGCGGGTCAGGCCGTGGTCGGCCGTCAGCACCAGCAGGGTTTTCTGGCGCGCGGGGGCGCTCAGGCGGCCGAGGAAACAAGTGTCAAAAATATGGCTGAAAGCGTTAAATTCCGCTGCCACGCGTTCATCGTCCGGGCCGTAGAGGTGTGAAAGGGTATCCAGTTCACCCCAATAGGCATAGACATACATGCGCTCATCGGGTTTCTGGTTCAGCAGGCTGGCCAGGCTCACCCACAGGTCAGCCGGCGAAACATAAGAATTCACGTGGGCATCCTGCAGGTGCATCATGGAAAGGCCCGAGCGCGAGATGGATTGGTGCAAAAAGGCATAAGGCTGCACGCCGTGAGCCTTCATGTGCCCGCCGATCACCGGGTCGGGCAGGAAGGTTTCCGGTTCAAAACCAGCGCGGCGCAGGCCGCCGGTGTCGCCCAGAAAGGTCATCGCCGAATGCAAAATCATGTTGGCCACCACGCCGTATTCGCGCAGCCACAGCTCGTAGCCGGCAATACCGTGGCTGGCCGCCGGCGTGCCGGTCCACAGGGTGGTGAGGGCGGCCGAGGTGGTGCTGGGGCAAATGCTGGTGATGGGTGCCAGCAGGCTGTTGGGCAGCAGGCGCTGCCAGACGCCGCCAAAGCCCTCCTGCAAAAATCGCTGGAAGCTGTGCAGCCCCAGGCCGTCGAGCACCAGCACAATCACGCGGTCATACTGGCCGCCGCCAACAGCGGATAAAATTTCAGGCTGCAGGGGCGGAGCGCCCCATTCGGGAATGTTCAGCAAACGGCAGGCCGTGGAAGGCACATTCAGCAGCGAGCCGCCGTCATATTGGGGGTAAACCAGGTCATCACCCAGGTTCAGCGCCGGAAAACGGTTCTGGCGCAGGCCGGGCAGCAGGGTTTGGGTCAGGTCGGTCATAAAATCCTTTCAGGTGATTCAGCGCGTCGGTGTGGGCGTGCGGCTGGGCCGCGGAGAAGCTGTCGGTGTGGGCGTGCGCGTCGGCCGGTACGTCTCCGTCACTGTGCGCGTGATGGAAGCCGTGCGCGTGGGCCGCGGGGTGAGGGTTTCGGTCTCGGTACGCGTGGGCCGCGGGGTGCGCGTGGCGGTCGGCAGGCCGGTTTCGGTGCGCGTGGGGGTGATGGTCACCGTGGGCGTCTCGGTGCGCGTGGGCCGCGGGGTGCGCGTCGGTGAAGGCGTCAGCGAGGGGCGCGGCGAGCGCGTGGGCGAGAGGGTGGGCTGGGGCGTGTTGGTGGGGAACTGAGCCGGGTCGCCGGTGACGGTGAAGAAGCCCGACTGCACCCATTCCTTGCCCACAAAAATCACCACTTCATACTGTCCCGGCAGCCATTCTTCGGGCTTGGCATCCCAATCGGTATAACCGTAACCGCCGGTGCCGCCTTTCCAGGCCATGGTTTCATAATGCGCCAGCTCGCCGTTGCGGTACCACAGGGCAGACCACTGCGAACCCTGCAACATGCCGTCAAAACTGAAGGTGCCGTAAAGATGGCCCACCGGGTTGGCAAATTCGGTGCCCGGGTTCACCGGCAGGTTACTTTCATCAATGGCTTGGGAAAAGCGCAGGGCGCTGAACACCACATTGGGGTTGGGTTCCACGCTGCCTTCAAAGCTGTTCTCAATCGAAAGCGGGATGAAAGGCGTGTTGGTGATCGAAGGCGTATCGGTGATGGTGGGCGTCAGCGAAATGGTGGGCGTCAGCGAAACGGTCGGCGTCAGGGTCACCGTGGGCGTGCGGGTGGGCGTGGCTGTGGGCGGGTAAATTTTATAAATCACCGGCTCGGCAAAGCGGCTGACCGCCAGCGCCAGCAGCACCTGGATCAACGCTGCCCCAATCAAACGCCAGCCGCGCGCAGTGCGGTCGCGGCGTTTGCGGAAATAGGGCAGGCGCAGGCCGGCGCGAATGGACCGCACCCCCAAAAGGGCGCACAGGGCCGCGCTGAGCACCAGCAGGGCCGTGATCATCCAGACGCCAGCCTGAATATCCAGTTCAGGCATGAAACTGCAAATCCTTAGTATAAGCCTCGCCAAACAGGGCCACCGCCCCGCCGGTGTGCCAGAACACCACCGTATCGCTGGGCTTGAAGAAGCCGCGGCGGATCAGACCGATCAGGCCGGCTCCAGCGCGGCCGGTGTACACCGGGTCGAGCAGCAGGCCTTCGTGACGGGCAAAGAGCTGAATGGCTTCCTTTTCAGGCTCCCCCATGATGCCGTAGCCCGCGCCGAGATAATCGGCATTGACTTCAATTTCAGCAGGGGTCAGCTTCAGATCCAGGCCCAGCTTATCAGCGCAGGCCGTGGCCAGGCCGGCCACCAAATTTTTAAGGTCCTGTTCTTCCTCGTCAATGCTGATGCCCAGCACATGGCCCTTCCAGCCCGTCTTTTTGGCTCCCAGGGCCAGGCCGGCATGGGTGCCGCCCGAAGACGAGGGGAACACAATCCAATCGGTCGGCACACCCTGTTCCAAAAACTCTTCCATGGCAGCGGCATAGCCGGCCGAACCGGTGGCGTTGGAGCCGCCGGTGGGAATCAGGTAAGGGCGGCGTCCGGCATCCCAGGCAGCCTCAAAGGTGGACTGCAGCACGGCATCGCGTTCCGGGCGGGTGGTCCAGACAATTTCCGCGCCAAACAGGTCATCCAGCAGCAGGTTGCCGGTGTGAAAATCCGTGGCTTCGCCCGAAAGCACCACAATGCAATCAAAACCGTAGCGGGCCGCGGCCGCCGCCGTCTGGCGGCAGTGATTCGACTGCGCCGCGCCCGCCGTGATGAGGGTGCGGGCGCCGTTAGCCTGCGCCTCGGCGAGCAAAAATTCCAGTTTGCGGGTTTTGTTGCCGCCGGTGGCCAGGCCGGTCTGGTCGTCGCGCTTGACAAACAGGCGCGGGCCGCCCAGCACCGCCGAAAGGCGGGGCAGGGCCTCAATGGGCGTGGGCAGGTGGGCAAATTTCAAACGGGGAATCATACGTTACGGGCCTCCATTTCCTGACGGGTTCTGGCCTTGCCGCGGCGGCGCATGCGGTCCACCAGGCGCGGCCAAATTTCGGTATACATGCGGTACAGCAGGGGGTTGGCGGGAAAATCCCAGGCGCCGGGGGTGCGCAGCACGCTGCCGCCCAGGCCTTCCTTGAAACGGAACACGCCCCACATGCTGTCCTGTTCGTTAAATTCGTCCGGCGCGCCCCAAAGGTCATACACCGTGCAGCCGGCAGCCTTGCAGCGGCGCATGGCCTCCCACTGCAGCAGGTAATTGGGCATGGTTTCCCGGTGCAGGTCGCGCGACATGCCGTAAAAATACCAGGCCCGCCCGCCAAAGCGGAAGAGCATCACCGCGGCGATGGCCTCGCCCTCCATCTCAGCGATCAGGGGGTCAGCCATATCCTTTTCCATAAACGTGCGCCAGATATCCAGGTAGTAACCCCGCTCGCGAATGACAAAACCGTCGCGCAGCGAAGTTTCTGCATACATATCATACAACATTTCAAGGTCAGCGGGGGTTCCGCGGCGCACCTGAACGCCTTTGCGTTCTGCCAGACGGACATTATAACGCGTTTTCTGCTTCATGGCAGCCAGCATTTCGTCCTCTGACCGGGTCAGGTCAATCAGCACCGTGTTGCGAAACTGCACCTGCTCACCCGAAAATCGCCAGCCCTGCGCTTGCAGCCAATCCACCGCGGCTTTCCCGGCCGCGATCTCTTCGGCTTCAGGGGTTTGCGGCACGCCGCGCCCCAGGGGAATTTCAGCGTCCATCTTGATGAAAATGGCGCCGGTTTGCCGGGCCAGGGTTTGCAAATCGGTCAGCACACGCTGCGCCAGGGCCGTATCCTGCCAGTCAAGCAGGGGGCCGCGCGGCGCATAAAGCATGGAAAGCGGCAGCAGACCGGCCAGGCGCACCGTGCGGCGCAGCACCAGAGCCGCCGCCTGCCCCGGCCAGACCACCGGCAAGGGCTGCCAGCCCAGGCGCGCCTTCAGCTGCCCCCATTCCCAGCTTTGCAAAAGATGCGCGCCGGGCAATTGGGCCACCAGCGCGTTCCATTCCTGCGGGGTTCCAGTGAACCGTTCCATGCTCAGGCTCCCTGCGCGCGGCGGCCGGCCCACCAGCGGTAAAGCGCGTAAAGCGGCGGGTTGTACACCCGATCCAGCGCGCCCGCCGAGCGCAGCACGCTGCCGCCAAAGCCGCGTTTGAAGCGGTACACCCCCCACAAATCTTCGCGCCGGTCTGTAAATTCCTGTTCCAGCACACCCTCATCCACATCCGGCACGCCCCACAGGTCATATTCCTTGCAGCCGCGTTCCCTGGCCCAGCGCATGGCCTCCCACTGCAGCAGGTAAGTGGGCATGCGGTTGCGTTCCGCGCTGCTCGATGCGCCGTAAAAATACCAGGCCCGCGGTCCGCGGCAAAAAACCATCAGCGCGGCCAGAGGCCGGCCCTCGAAGGAAGCCAGCAGCAATTCGCAGGCGCCGCGCGGATGGAAAAGATCGTAAGCCTTGCGGTAATAGGCCTGGTTGTGCACGCCAAAGCCGTCGCGCTGGCCGGTTTCGTCCATTAATCGTGAAAAACCTTCCAGGTCACTGGAAGGCGCCACCGCCACCTCTTTTTTGGCTGCCAGGCGGATATTGTAGCGCGTTTTTTGTTTCATGCGCGCCAGCAGGTCTTCTTCGCTGCCCTCCAATGAAAGCACCACCGTGCGGCGCGGCTGAATGGCATGGCTGGAGGGTTTCAGGCCGGGGAAAGTGTTGACGTCAAAAGGCTCCCAGGCATCGGGTTCCACTTTCAGAAACACGGCCCGCTCCCGCCGGCAAAAGGCATCCAGCGCGGGCAGCAGGGCCGCCCAATGGCTGCCCACCGGTCCACGCGGAATGTAAGCCATTTTCAGCCCCAGGGGCAGCGGCTTGAGCAGCACCAGCGCCCCGCTGCCGCCCGCCATCACCGGGCGGGCCTGCCACCCAAAAGCGCTTTTCAGTTCGCCCCACTCCGCGCTCTGCAGCAGGTGCGCTTCGGGGTGTTCATCGAGGAAAGCCTGCCAGACCGGGTCGCTCATACGGCGTTGATCTCCGGGGGCGGGGCGGCGCCCAGGGCGGCGCCGGGGATGATCGCTTCCAGCTTGAGCATCACCGCTGGCTGGTCGCCGCTGCTGGCCAGTTCCAGCAGCTCATCCACGGCCTGGCGCAGCTCAGGGCCGCCCAGGGTTTCGTTGCGTTCCAGGCTGAGGATATCCGGGTGGGCGGTCGGGTTGGCCGACAGGCCTTCGTTCCACAGCTGCTCGCTCAGTTTTTCGCCCGGGCGGATGCCGGTGAAGACAATATCAATATCGCGGCCCGGCTCCAGCCCTGAAAGGCGGATCAGGTCTTCAGCCAGGTCCAGAATGCGGATCTGTTCGCCCATGTTGAGGATGAAAGTGTCGCCGCCGCTGCGGCCCATGGCTGCCGCCTGCAGCACCAGGTGCACGGCTTCAGGAATGGTCATGAAATAGCGTTTCATATCGGGATGGGTGATGGTCACCGGCCCACCGCGGGCAATTTGATGCTTGAAAATGGGCACCACGCTGCCGCGGCTGCCGAGCACATTGCCAAAACGCACCGCCGAAAATGCCCGTCCGCTGCGGCGCGCTGCATCGAGCACCAGCATTTCGGCCAGGCATTTGCTGGCCCCCATGATATTGGCCGGGTTAACCGCTTTGTCGGTTGAAATCAGCACCAGACGCTCCGTATCAACCGCCAGTGCCGCATCCACCACCGAGCGCGTGCCGATCACATTGTTGGTGATGGCTTCTTCAATGTTCATTTCCATCAGCGGCACATGCTTGTGCGCGGCGGCATGGAACACCACCTGCGGCCGGTAACGCTGAAATATCTGCAGAATCCGTCCGGCGTCGCGCACATCGGCGATCACCGGCTGAATGGGCAGGCTGGTGAAGTTGCTCTGCAGTTCCAGCACCGCCTCAAAAATGCTGTTTTCGCCGTGTCCTAGCAAGATCAACTCACGCGGGCGCCAGCGCGCCACCTGGCGGCACAATTCGCGGCCAATGGACCCGCCCGCCCCGGTGACCAGCACCACCCGCCCGGTCAGACAGCTGCCCACCAATTCGTCGTCAATCCGCGCCGGGTTGCGGCGCAGCAGGTCGGTGATATCCACCTCGCGCAGGGTGCCCACGCTCACCCGTCCGCCCAGCAGTTCGTACAGGCCGGGCATGGTGCGGAAGGGAATGCCGCGCAGGCGGCAGATATCGGCCACCATGCGCACCACTTTGCCTGGCGCGCTGGGAATGGCAATCACCACTTCTTCGGCCTGGGTGACGGCCAGCGCTGTGGAAAGATCTTCCAGCCGCCCCACCACCTTGACGCCGTAAACCTGCTGGCCCTGCTTGGCCGGGTCGTCATCAATAAAGCCCACCGGCTGCAGGTGAAGCTGAGGGTTTTTCTGCAGTTCGCGCACCACCAGCACGCCAGCATCGCCTGCGCCGGCGATCAGCACGCGCTTGAGCCCGCTGCGGGTTTCAGGTATGTTGTTGGGCACATTCTCGGCCAGCATGCGCACGCCAAACCGCAGCCCGCCCACCAGAATGAGCGAAAGCAGCCAGTCAATCAGCAGCACAGAACGGGGGAAAAGGACAAATACGTTGTTCGTGATGAGGGCAATCATCACCAGGCTGACGATCATCGAAGCCGTGGTCACGGCAATGGCAATCAGGCGCAGTTCGCGCACGCTGGCATACACCCACATGCGCCGGTAAAGGCCGAATACATAATACACCGCCGGTTTGATCAACAGGGCTGCGCCCACCATCCACGGCGCCGAAGGCAGGTAAAACGGGAAAAGCGCGCTGAGCTCAAGGCGCAGCGCGTAGCTGATCAACACAGACACGATGATCAGCAGCACATCTCCGATGAAGAAGATGCGGTTGCGAACAAAGGGTTTGCCTTTCATTACTGGCCGCGGAATCCTACCACCGTGCCCACTGTGCGCAGCAGGATCACCAGATCGAGCAGCAGGGTGCGGTGCTTGATGTAATAAAGATCGTATTCCAGTTTGATGGCGGTATCTTCAACAGTGGCGGCATAGCCGAAATTGACCTGCGCCCAGCCTGAAATGCCCGGCTTGACCAGCAGACGCGCCCGGTAGAAGGGGATCTGGCTCTGCAGGTCGGCCACCAGTTCGGCCTGTTCGGCGCGCGGACCCACCAGGCTCATTTCGCCGCGCAGCACGTTGATAAACTGGGGAAATTCGTCAATATGGGTCTTGCGCAGGAACCAGCCCACGCGGGTGATGCGGTCGTCCTTGTGCTTGGTCACCTGGGGCTGGTCATTTTTCTGCGGCGATGTGCGCATGGTGCGGAATTTGATGATGCGGTAAATTTGGCCGCCCTGCCCCAGACGGTTTTGCAAAAAGAAAACGGGGAAACCCGAATCAATCACAATGGCCAGGGCCACAAAGGGGAACATGAGCACCAGACCCAAGGTGCCGATCAGCCCGCCAAGAATGTCCATCAGGCGTTTGGCCAGGTCGTAGAGCGCGCTGCTGCGCGCCTGCTCCACAAAAGAACGGATGATCCAGTCTGATTCCAGGAAGAAAATCGGCACGCGGCCGAGAATTTCTTCATAGACCTTGGGCATGGAAGTGACCGCCACGCCCCGTTCCTGAGCCACCAGAATGGCATTGAGCATGTCGGAATTTAAGTCATGGGAAATGGCCAGCACCAGGTCTGTGACATGCTCATTTTCGATGATCTGCCAAAGACTGCCGCTGCCGCCCAACACAGGGTAAGAATGGACGGTGGTGTTCAGTTTCCGGGGGTCATCATCCACCAATCCCACCACCACAAAGGGGGTGGGCCAGACGTTCTTGATCACTTCGGCCAGAGCCGTGCCCGCCTTGCCCGCGCCCACAATCAGCACGCGGCGCATGAAGGGATTGGAGGTGAAAATGCGGATATACAGCATGCGCCAGATAATGGTCAGCACCGTCACCGCGACGATGAAGCCAGCCACGCCGCGCCGCGGCAGTGAGTTGGGGTCGGCGGTGAAATACACCAGCAGGTAAAGAATGGTGCAGATGGCGGCTGCCAGCCCAATGCCGCGCAGGGTGTCGCCCACATTGCTGGCGCGGCGCTGGTCATAAAGTTCCACCAGCAGCAGCAGCCACAGCAGCGGCAGCAGATAAAACCAGAAAGCCGGACGGTATTGCAAAAATTCGACTGAAAAATTGGTCAGGTTGTCGGCAATATACCAGTAGTAGAGGGCGGCAAACAGGGCCGCCGCTGACATCACAATATCGCCCACCAGCAGCACAAAGCGCTGCTCAGATGGTTTCAAGCGGAAACTTGCAGATTTATAAACAGGTTTCATAGGCATCTGATTTTACCAGGCTCCATAAAAAACCGCTGCCCCAGCAAAAATGCATGACTGCAATTGCCAGCGGAACCCCCACAAAATAAAAAGCTGCATGCTGCCGTAAGGCCACCTGCATGCCAGCGGTGAAAATCACCAGTGCATACAGCGCCAGTTCAGCCAGCAGGGCCGCCTGAGCCAGCCAGGTCCACGGGGCCAGCAGCAGCAGAACCGCCAGAGAAATGACAAAGAGGGGCGGCAGGCCCTGGCGCCAGCGCAGGGTGCGCGGATAACGCCGCAGCATGCGCGCCTTCCAGTAGCCGTAGCGCCAATATTGCCTGGCCAGCTCGCCCGGTGTGGAACGGGCAAAATAGGCCGAGCGAATGGCCGGGTCCAGCCAGACCTTTCCGCCGCTCTGGCGAATGCGCACATTGAATTCGTAATCTTCGTTGGTCAGCAGGGTCTCATCAAACCCGCCGATCCGGTCCACCAGGCTGCGGCGGAAGGCGCCAAACGGCACCGTATCCACTTCAGCCGCCCGGGTGGTGTAGCGGTATTGGGCATCGCCCACCCCAAAGGGATGTGCCGCTGCAGCAGCAATGGATTTGGCCAGCCAGGTGTCTGCGCCCGGGCGAATCTGCCAGACCCCGCCCACATTTTCGCCTTTTTCAGTTTCCAGGGCTTCCACACAGCGCGCCACATAGTCTGGAGAAGGGATGGAATGGGCGTCCAGGCGGACAAAAATTTCGCCCCGCGCGGCGCGCATGGCTGCATTCAGGGCAGCCGGAATATTCTTTTTCGGGTTATCCACCACCTGCACGGCCAGTTCAGGGTGCGCCGTCTGAAAGGCGGCAATGCGGGCGCGCGTCTGGTCCGTTGAAAGGCCATCGGCAATCACAACCTCAAGACGCTCCAGCGCATAAGTTTGTTCCAGCAGGCCCGTCAGCAGCAGGGAGATGGTCGCCTCCTCATTATAGCAGGGAATGATGATGGATACGAGAGATTTCATGGGGATGGCTTTCGAATTGGGGTATTTACGGGTAAATCAATGACAAATTCACTGCCCGAGCCGGGAATGGAGGTCAGCTTGATTGTCCCGCCGTGGGCCAGCACAATCTGGCGGGCAATGGCCAGGCCCAGGCCGCTGCCGCGCCCGCTGCCGCCGCGGCGCGATTTATCCACCTGGTAAAAACGTTCAAAAATGCGCGGCTGATCTTCCAAGGGAATGCCCGAGCCTGTATCGGCCACCACCAGGCGCACACTGCCCGCCGCTGCCGCCGCTGAAAGGCGCACATTGCCGCCCGCCGGCGTATGGCGAATGGCATTATCCGCCAGGTTGTTGAGCACCTGAATCAGACGGTCGCCATCGCCCTGCAGGGGCGGCAAACTGCCCGCTTCCACGCGCAGTTCAACCCCGGCCTGGGCGGCCTGAAATTGAAACTGGTCGGCAGTGCGCCGCAGCAGGGCGCCCAGGTCCACCGGGGCCAGGCGCAGTGCATCGGTTCCCGCGTCCAGGCGCGCCAGGGTCAGCAAATCGAGCACCAGGCGGTACATGCGCGCGGCTTCGTCTGAAATGGCGCTTGCTGAAGCCTGCACAGCTTCTGGCGTGGCAGCGGTGCCGTCTTGAATGGCCTGGGCAAACCCCTGAATGGAGGTGAGCGGGGTTTTCAGCTCATGCGAAACATTGGCCACCAGGTCGCGCTGGGCCTGCTGGCTGAGGCGCAGCCGCTGCAGCAGTTCATTTAAGGAGTTGGCCAGGTCGCGCACCTCGCGCGGCCCTTCGGCGGCGATGGGCTGTTCAGAGCCAGCCGCTACGGCCTGAGCCGAACGGGCAATGCGCTGCAGGGGCGCGGTGATCCAGCGCGCCATGCCCAGCGACAGCAAAAAGGCCACCAGCAGAGCCGCCGCGCCCGCCCACAGCAGGGGGGCAGCCAGTTCTTCGCGCAGCAGGCTCCAGACCGGGAAGCGCGGCGGCTGGGCAGCCACCACCAAGAAAGACCCGTCTTCCATCAGGTTGATCGTATAAAGCCAGCGCTGCTGGTTCTCGTCACGCGCCTGGCGCACTTCATATGACGCGCCCGCCGGCGCTTTCAAAGGTGGTCGAAACGCGGCTGACTTGGCTTCCGTATCCAGAACCAGGTCGCCGGCGGCGGCATAAATCAGAATCCGTTCGCTGCGCCGCTCGGCCTCCGCTTCCAGAAGTCGCTGGAGCTGCCGATCGGAGAGGTTTTCGCGCTGCTCAAAGCGGGTGAGAATAGCCGAAGTGGAAATCTGGATTTTGGCGGCTGTCTGGCGCAGCAGGGTGTTATCCTGCGTCAGGGCCACCAGCAAACCCGCCGCGGCAATGCATAAAATCACGCCGATCAGCAGGGCATAGCTTAACCACAGGCGCGAGCGCAGCGAAGATATCATGCGATCACCAGCTTATACCCCACGCCGGTGAGGGTTTCAATGGAAACAGCGCTGCCGGCCAGTTTGCGGCGCAGCTGCCCGATATGCACGTCCACCGTGCGGGTCTGTCCGGCAAAATCATACCCCCAGGCCAGCTCCAGCAGTTTTTCCCGCGTCAGCACCAGTCCGGCGTGGCGCGCCAGCACCAGCAGCACCTCAAATTCCTGGGTGCGCAGGTCCACCAGCCGCCCCCGGGCGCGCACCTCGCGCCGGGGCGGGTCAATTTCCACATCACCCAGGCGCAAAAGGGGCTGAGTGGATTCGGGAACCGCCTGGCCGCCGCCGCGCCGCAGCACGGCCTTCACCCGCGCCACCAGTTCGCGTGGGTTGAAGGGCTTGGTCAGGTAATCGTCAGCGCCCAGCTCCAGACCAAGAATTTTATCAATGTCGTCGTCACGCGCAGTGACCATAATGATGGGAAGGTTGGAACCGGCAGCCCGCAGCCGCCGGCAAATTTCAAAGCCGTCCATTCCCGGCAGCATCACATCCAGCACCATCAGAGCCGGCTGCAGGCGGGCAATAGATTGAAGGGCTGCCGGGCCGTCACTGGCGGCTTCAACCCGGTAGCCCTCCCGGTTCAGATACAGGCTGGCCAGCTGGATGATGTTCGGTTCATCATCCACCAGCAAGATCAATTCAGAGGTCATCCCTTGTGGCAGTCACATTCGCAGTTAGAGCCGCATTCTTCATCGTCGCAGGTGCAGTTATCGCAGGTGCAGCAGCAAACGCCGGTTTCGCTGACAGCAATGGCTTCAATTTCCACAGCCACACCCTTGGGCAAAGCCGCCACCTGCACGGCCGAGCGGGCCGGGAAAACGCCGGTGAAATACTCGCTGTAAATGGCATTCATTTTGGCAAAATCGCCCATATCACGCAGGAAAACGGTGGTCTTGACCACTTTATCCAGGCTGGAGCCGGCCGCTTCGAGCACAGCCTGCAGGTTCTTTAACACCTGGTGGGTTTCCGCTTCAATGCCGCCTTCAACCACGGCCCCGGTGGCGGGGTCAAGGCCGATTTGCCCAGAAGTGAACACAAGGTTGCCCAGCTGCACGGCAATAGAATAAGGGCCGATAGCTTTGGGGGCTTTTTCAGTTTGAACAGCATGCTTTTCTTTGCAGGGATAGGTCATGGGAAATCCTCTCATTAAAAAATATAGGGAGCCGCCGTCTGGCGATTCCCTATTGATTTTACGTCAAAGGCGCAATTTGGTCAAACCGAGTCCGGTGTTTTTTGGGGTACCGGGGGGGCCGGTTTGTTGGGCCTGGGTTTGATTTCTTCCACCGGGTAGCGTTCCTGGGCCAGGTGGCGCGCCACCGCCGAGCCGGCCGGGGCGCGGTACACTTTGCGGCGCACAATGCCAATCACCTGTTCTTGCTGGGGGGCTGCTTTGGCTGCCGGAACTGGCGCCGTGGCGGCCGGTTCGGGCGCAGGGGGCGGGCTAAGGCGGCAGCGAATGTCATCCCAGATGTGCCGGATGGTCCGGCGGTTGACGTATAACGCCACGCAAATGATTGGCACCAAAATCAGCGCCAGGGTCAGCGGGCTGAAGAAGGAATTCTCCTGCTTTTTTTCTTCATCTTTGGAGGTTGTGCCGCCCTGGAATTGAGCACGCGGCCCTTCGCCCAGCATTTCGGCGGCCGTGGTTTCCATGCGCGCCTTTTCTGAAATTTTTATTTCATCCGGCAGAATGCTTTCCTGGGTGTTCCAGGGTTGGAAGATGCCGATCACAATCAGAATCACCAGGAAAGCCAGCAGCCCAATGACAATCATTTGATCGCGAGACATCCTCTTATTCGAATTGCTCATGAAACAGGCACCTCCAAAACGTTTATGACACCTGTTAATATTTTAGCCTTATTTGATCAAAAAAGCGGTAAAAACAAAATAAATCCTCCCAGAATCAAGTGTGCCGGGGACGCCGACCCCGGCACACTGTTCTAAGGAGGAGAAGAAGAGAAGTCGCCCTACACAGTTATCATACCCCGGCTGGCAAAACCCTGCTTGACGGCCGGCCTACGATTGATATACGAACAGGCGTTAACCAACCGCGGAGCAGCACTGGCGCGGTCACGGTCATTTTTATCCATAATCTCTTATCTACTCATAAGGCTGATGCTATAATTTTAGAGTAGGGCAAAATGGAATTGCCGCAGGCATGGCCACGGCGGCAAGATAAGGAGGAGAGGCATGACCGGCTCCACCTGGAAAATAGAAGAGCAGGGTGTTTTCCTGCGCACCTTCTGGAATATTTCACCCGACAACATGTTCGTGGTGCAAATAATGGATGATGAGCGGGTGCTGCTGGAGGGGATCAACCCGGCCCTGAGCGCCTATATGGGCATTCCGGCAGAGCAGCTGCAGGGCACCTTTCTGGATGAAATTTTTCCTCCCGAAGTTCACAAGCGGCTCCAGGGTAATTACCTGCGCTGCATCCAGACCGGTAAAACCATCAGCTACGAAGAAGAAGGCAAACCCGAAAGCCGCACCTACTGGCACACCCTGCTGGTGCCCATCCCCGGCGAAGACGGCGCTTTCCACCGGGTGTTTGGCATCTCGCGCGAAACCACCGCTCTGAAACAGGCCTACGACACCATCAACCGCTCCAACCAGATGCTGGAAGAGGAAGTGGAAAAACGCACGTGCGAGCTGAAAGAAGCCCTCGATCAGATCGTCACCCTGGCTGAAACCGATCCCCTCACCGGCCTTTACAACCGCCGCAAGTTCACCGAGCTGGCCGAAGCAGAAATTGCCCGCTCGCACCGCTTCTGCCACCCCTTTGTGCTGATCATGATCGATATCGACCATTTCAAGCTGGTCAATGACACCTACGGCCACGATGCCGGTGACGCTGCCCTGCAGCAGTTCGCCAAAATTTTGACAGACAACCTGCGCAAGGTGGATGCTGTGGCGCGCTGGGGCGGGGAAGAGTTCATCATCCTTGCCCGGGAAATCACCCGCGATCAGGCTCTGGCACTGGGGGAACGCATTCGCACCTGCATCAGCAATCACGCTTTTTCCGCCGGCTTCCACATCACCGTCAGCATGGGCATCAGCGACCTGGCTCCTTTTGACTCCCTCGACACGCTGATCAAACACGCTGACCATGCCCTGTATCAGGCCAAGCAGAGCGGGCGCAACCGCGCCGTTTTCGAGGCAGTTCCGCCGGTGGGCTGATTTTTCGCTCTTCTCAACCAGGCCGTCACCGCCGTTCTATTCGCAGATATTTTAGAAGCCATGCTTTTTTCGTTGACCTTGTGCTTTCGATTGCATGCATGCCTATTCAACCTGTCATCAGATGCGGCCAATCACCACAAAGCAAGGTGGCCCATTTCATGGAAACTAAAAGTGTGTAGATTGCCTTTCATCTTGACAGTTCGCAAGAACAGGGTAAGATAGGAGCGATGTTTTCTTCCGGCATTGGCTACTCTTTAATTGAAAATGCTGAAGTTTATTCGGCCTCAGAAATTAAGTTCACAGGCTTTCCCTTTGAAATGAAACAACAAGAATGTTAATTGACTTTGTTTTTCTCTGGCTATTTTTTTTGACCGCCCCATTTGAATCGGATTTTCTATCCATTGAAATCAGCGGTTTCAGCATTCGCCCCTATGAATTTTTCCTTGCATTTCTGCTCCTGTCAATGATTTTTCACAAAAAAATCAAGCTGGACGGGCCCATTAACATACTCTGGCTTTACGTCCTGGCAGGAATTCCAGGCCTGGTAAACTCCATCTCGCTTAAAAACTCTTTTCTGGTTTTGATTTTCACGTTTTTGATGGTTTTAATCACCACGGTTATCCGGGCAGCACTTTCCCGGATCAACCAGCTGGAAAAAATCAGCCTCATCTGGCTGCTGGTTATTGCTAATATTGTCAATGGATTTGGCCTCCTGCAAATTGCCACCTGGATTCTGGGCATACCCATTTCCCCTCAGTTCCATCCAGAAATCCATCCCCTTTACCGGGTCTATTCCGTGTTCATTGAGCCCAATTTTTATGGCAACTTTCTGGCAGCCCAGGCCAGCGCATTGTTTGTCCTCTGGTTGTCACCTTCATTCAAACGCTGGCATAAATTAATTTTAGTTTCCCTGGCCGTTTCACTTTTCTTACTGATCATGAATCAAAGCCGGGGTCCCTGGCTGGGCTTTGTTGGCGCCATAGCCCTTTACCTTACCTTCCGTTTTCTGCTGCGCCTGAGTATGCCAAGTAAATTGGTCTACGCTGCCCTGATTGGCGGTATTCTCATCTTTTCAGTGGTTGGCGTGGCCAGCATTATTTCTCCCAAACAAATCGAATCGTTAGCATTGCGCCTTCAAAACACCATCAACCCCTTGCAGGAAGGCGCCGCGCAGGACCGATGGTATGATATTCAGGTGGCTTCGAGCAGAATTTCCATTAACCCGATCATTGGAAATGGCGTGGGAAACTGGTGGGCGCATGTGTACACGCACTATTGCTCTGGAGACCTTGAAACCTGTATTGCCGAACTGGGGGGCAATGTGCGAAACCCACCTCGCAACATTTTCGTTGCCTGGCTGTTCGAAAAGGGCTTGCTGGGTTTTGTGACCGGCCTGAGCCTGATAATGGTTCAGATCTGGGTACTGCGAAAAATTTTATCCCGAAGCGATGAGGCAGCAAAAGCCCTGGGCTGGGCCTTTTTCTGCGCTTCTTTCTCCCTTTTTATTGTCTTCCAGTTTACTTTCAGCGAACTCAGTCCGTTTCACTGGACAAACATTGGTTTCCTGTTGGCTGCGTATGACCGGGCCAACCTGACGCCAACCAGCAAACAGACCTCTGTTTGAGAATATTCACACATATCCTTTCATGCTGCAAAAAAAGCCGGTTCTAAACAAGACCGGCTTTTTTCTTTCCCCGCTCACTCCGCGAAGCAGCCTTTTAACTTGCGCTTAACTGGGTGTGCTATAATTTTTTGTATTGACATCCGTGATCCTGACCATTTGAATAGCTGGCTGTGTTTTCGTCTTCAGGCAGGCTGCACCGTTTTCAGGCAGCCCACCTGCAGGCTGTTATCATTCATTTTGTTCTGGAGGAATTATGCTTGAAAAAAAGGATTATTACCGCCTGCCCTGGTCCATGAATGACAATCCAATCGCCTGGATTGAGGTGACCGACATCTGCAACATTCACTGCGAGGGCTGCTACCGCCAGTATATGACCGGACATAAATCGCTGGAACAGTTGAAGGAAGAGGTGCTGTTTTTCAAAAAATGGCGCAACCCGGATAATTTTTCCATTGCCGGCGGCGAGCCGCTCATCCACCCGCACATCATTGAACTGGTGGCCTTTATGAAAGAACAGGGCATCAAGCCGATCATTCTTTCCAATGGGGTGGCCCTGACGCCTGAACTGCTGCGCGAATTGAAGAAAGCCGGGCTGACGGGCTTTACCATGCACGTGGACAGCCACCAGAACCGCCCGCACTGGTTGAACAAGACTGAAAAAGAACACAATGAGCTGCGTCAGAGTATTGCCGATATGGTGGCTTCGGTGGGCGGGCTGTATCTGGTGTTTAATTCCACCGTTTACCCTGACACTTATCATGAAATTCCCGACGTGGTGCGCTGGGGCCAGGCCAATATTGAAAAGGTGCAGGGACTGGTGTTCATCACTTACCGCACAGCCACCACCTCCGACAGCATCGCCACCGATAAAAACGACCAGCAAATTGACATGAGCAAACTGAGCTACACCCGCGAGTCGTTTGACGGGCATTTCATCACTGCGCCCGAAGTGTACCAAATCATCAAAGACCATTTCCCTGAGTATGAAGCCGCCGGTTACCTGGGCGGCAGCATCCGCCACGACAGCTATAAATGGCTGATCGGCGCGATGGTGGGCACCAAAAACCAGATGTACGGCTCGGTGGGCAAAAAGACCATGGAATTTGCCCAGATCGGCCATCACCTGTGGACCGGACGCTACCTGGCCTACCTCTCGCAGGCACGCATTGGCTCGAAGATCTTCCTGCTTTCGCCTTTTGACCCGATTTTGCGCCAGGCCTGGAAGAAGCGGCTGAAGGACGTGGTCAGTTATCCCAGCCGAATTTTTGACGGCATTTACACCCAGAGCATCGGCATCATCCAGGCGCCGGACCTGCTGCCCGACGGGCGCGCTGATATGTGCGACAGCTGCCCGGATATCACCATTTTTGACGGCAAATTTGTCAACTCGTGCCGCATGGATGAATACCGGCTGTTTGGCGGGTTTGTTTCGGTGCTGGAAAAGGAAGAACCTGCAGAAAAAGTGGATGCATGAACCTCAAGTTGAGTCCCATCAAAGCTGTACGCAGTCTGATCAAAATTTTGCAAGGCAAGCCCAAAGTGCCGCCTTCGCTGGCTGATAACGCCCTGCTGCAGGTGATCCTCAACCGGCGCAGCGTGCGTTCTTTCACCGCACAGCCCATTCCAGACGATGTGTTCAGCGCCATCCTCGAGGCCGGGCGGCTGACGCCTTCAACAGTGAACCTGCAAAGCTGGTCTTTTGCGGTATTTGACGCGCCGCTCTGGCAGGAGGTTTTTGGCCGCCCCATTCCCTTCCGCGGCAGCCGCGCGGTGGTGGTCATCGCTGACACCTGCCGCGACCGGCTGGTGCTGGATGCTTTTCCCAAAAGTCCGCTGGTGGAATACAGCATCGCGGTGATGAACGCTTCACTGGCAGCGATGAATATGAATATCGCCGCCGAAGCACTGGGGGTGTCATCGGTGATGCTCTCCGAGACCGGGCGCAGCGGTTTGCTGGATGCCCGCTATCTGAAGGAACGGCTGGGGTTGCCGCAGGGCACGGTGCCGTTGATGACCCTTGTTTTGGGGTATGCGCGCGGAGCTTACCCACCCATGCCGCCCAGGCTGCCTGCAGAGCAGCTCTTTTTCCGCGGTCAATACACGCCGCCTGACCGTGAGATCATGGAAGATTGGCTCGCGCAAATGGTGGCGGGGTATAAAGCCAGCCACCTTGATTCATCCTTTGAGCAGCAGCTGAGAATCTACCAGGGCAAAATCGGCCAGGCTGAAGCAGATTTGCGTGAAATGGTTTTTGGAGAGGCAGAAAATCCGCCGACAGCAGGAAATTAAGCAGGTCTGGCACCTGATTTTGTTCCTGTTTTTCTCTGAATCGGGCAAATTGGGTGAAAATTGAGTCTTCCATTTTTGGGAGATGTGTGATAAAATCTTGATCGTTAGCAATAAGGTTGTGTGAAATGTAAGCGCTTGACCTTCTTTGTCAGGCGCTTTTTTTGTACACAATCAGTTAGATTATCTAAGTTAAGGAAAAGAAAGAAAAATGGAACCCAAGCTGTATGTCGGCAATCTGTCGTACGCCACGACCGAAGATCAACTCCGCGAATTATTTGCCCAGGCGGGCACCGTTGTGGATGCGGCCCTCATCAAGGATCGCGATACGGGCAATTCGAAAGGTTTCGCTTTCGTGACGATGAGCAATCAGAGCGAAGCTGAAAAAGCTATTCAGATGTTCAATGGTTTCTCTTATGGCAACCGCGAACTCAAAGTCAACCCCGCTCGCCCTCGCGAAGAATCTGGCCGCAGTGGTGGTTTCGGTGGCGGTTCCTTTGGCCGTTCCAGCCAGGGTGGCCGTGGTGGTGGTCGCAGCAGCAATTCCGGTGGGCCCCGCCGTTACTAAAATTTTGGAGGTAAGTCATGTCTGATCGTATTATTGGCACCGTTAAATGGTTCAACAACACTAAAGGTTATGGTTTCCTGGCTCAGGAAAATGGCCCCGATGTCTTCGTGCATCACACCGCCATCAAAACCAATGGTTACCGCACCCTCGCCGAAGGCCAGAAGGTGGAATTCTCCATCGAACAGGGCCCCAAAGGCATGCAGGCTGCTGACGTAATCCCTCTTTAGTGAGAGATTAACCATCCTAAAAGAGCTCCGGTTTTCACACCGGGGCTCTTTTTTGTTGAAAAAATGTTAGAAAGGTATTCCCATGCTCTGGGGGACGCAACATGCAACGGCAAAACCTTGCCCGGATGAGCCAGCTGTTGATGAGCATGGTCAGCGGCCAGCCAGCAAACATTAACAAACTTCCTATACTTCATCCCTTGACACGCGCGCCTCAATTTGCTATACTCCAGTATAGTATAGTAGACAAAGAAACAAGGAGATTGTTATTATGGAAATTGTTGTTGACTTTCCCGGCGGACAGCAGGTGGACGCCCACCTGAACGGCCTTACCATCACCACCAACCAGGACGGCTCGGCGCCCACCCCGTTTCACCTTTTCCTGGCCTCCATGGGCACCTGCGCGGGCATTTATGTGTTGAATTTCTGCCTTCAGCGCGGCATCCCCACCGAAGGCGTGCGCGTGGTGCAGCGCCTGGGCGCCAACCCCATCAGTCACATGGTTGAAGAGGTGGAACTGGAAATCCAGGTGCCGCCCTCATTCCCCAGGGAATATTACGACGCGCTGGTGCGTTCAGCCCAGCTTTGCGCGGTGAAAAAACACCTTGAAAAGCCCCCGCATTTCAACATTCACACCCAGGTTGTTCAACCCTAAGGAGGTTTGCCATGACATTCTCAGAACCCATTCACGTGACCGATGCTGCCTTTGAAAAAGCCGTTTTACAGTCGCCCCTGCCGGTGATTGTTGACTTCTGGGCGCCCTGGTGCGGCCCCTGCCGCATGGTTGGTCCCATGCTTGACCGCATTGCCAAAGAATATGCCGGCCGAGTGGTAGTGGCCAAGGTCAACACCGATGAAGATTCCGAGTGGGCCATCAAATACGGTGTGCAGGGCATTCCCACCATGCTCTTCATCAGCGGCGGCAAGGTGCTCAAAACCCAGGTGGGGGCGCTGCCTGAACCGCAGCTGCGCAGCCTGGTGGATTCGCTGCTGATCCAGGCCTGATCTTTCCCCTTCCTTCGCCTTTTCAATGCTCACGGGTGACAGCCCGTGAGCATTTTTTCTCCTATCCCTGCGCCAAACAATGATAAGATAATAGATAACTACTTTGACAATGTCATATTTGGATCCTTCCTGGTTTTCTCTATTTTCAATCAGGAAATTAACCGCATGGGGTGTTTTTGTCCCCCTTTGCGGGACAAAAACACCCCACATTTTTCTTTCTCCCCCGCCCGTGGGCAGGCCTGCCCTCGCTACTGCGGGGGAAAGGGGGACTTCTTAATGTGACATTGTCGAACTACAGGCATAGCTTAAAATAACCGGGGAAACCGCCCCCTGAATTTTGCCTGCCCTCTTGCCCTGGCAGGGGCGCCAGAGGGTCGAAGGGACCTTGAACCATCAGAAAGGCCATCATCCTCATGACTGCCTTCTCCGCTCTTCTGTTACCGCTCCACCCTGCAAGGATTCTGCTCTATGCGTGCTGACCGCCTGCTTTCCATTCTCATCCTCCTCCAGCGTCACGGCAAACTTTCAGCACGCCGCCTGGCCGAAATGGTGGGGGTTTCTGTGCGCACCATCTACCGCGATATGGACGCCCTCAGCGCTGCCGGTGTGCCGGTCTACGCCGAACACGGCGCCCAGGGCGGCTGCTGCCTGGTGGATGATTACCGCACCGAACTCACCGGCCTGACCGAAACCGAAGCCAGCGCCCTCATGCTGATGAACGTCCCGGCGCCGCTGGCCGGGTTGGAAATTGGCCAGTCGCTGCAAAGCGCCCTGCTCAAGCTCTATGCCGCCCTGCCAAGAAAGGAAGCCGAAGCCCCCCCGCCCGGCATCCTGCTCGATTGGACCCCCTGGAAACCCCTGCCCGCCTCCGAGCACGTCTCCACGCTCTACCAGGCACTCAACACCCACCGCAAAGCCGCCATTGCCTACCGCTGGTTCAACGGTCAGCTGATTGAGGGCGTGGTGGGGGTGGCCGGGCTGGTGGCCAAGGCCGGCGATTGGTACGCCGTTTGTTTCAGCCACGGCAAAGCATCCGCCCATGCCGCCCGTAATCTTTTACAGGTGCATTTGACCAGCGAGCCCTTTGAACTGCCCGCCGGTTTCAACCTGCAGGCCTGCTGGGATGATATCTGCGCCGACAGCGCCCTCAGCCAGCGCCAGTTCACCGCCCATGTGCTGGTGGCGCCGGCGGCAGTTTCAGAGCTGCAGCGCCGCTGCAGCTGCCAGGTGGATGAAACCGCCCCGGAACCCGGCGGCTGGCTGCCCGCCGAGGTATATTTCAACAGTCTTGAAGGGGCAGCCGTTGCCCTGCTGGGCTTTGGCGGGGCGCTGCGCGTCACCAGCCCCCTGCCGCTGCGCCTCACCCTGATGGATTATGCGCGCCAGGTTCTACTGCAATACCCAGAAAACAGGAACTGACCATTCACGGAAGTGTTTGATGCCCATCCACCCGCTCGTTCTCGCGGTTTCCAAAGGGCTGACAGCCGATGCGCTGGCCCTGTTAACCGGAAAAAGCCTGCCTGAAGATGTCTTGAATGCGGCCCTGTGGGCAGCCATTAAAAACAATCACCCTGATCTCATCCTGACCCTGCTGGGTCACGGCGCGGATATCAATGGGCGTTTCTGCCAGCAGGATTACAACGCCGACAGCACTTCGCCTTTGCAGTACGCTGTCCGCGAGGGAAACCATGCCCTGGCCGAACTGCTGGCTGCCCAGGGCGCCGACCTGAACCGCCCGGCTGCCAGTCACCGCGCTCCGCTGGGTGAGGCAGTGGTGCGCGCCGTGGATAAAAGCGACCCTGCCTGGATCGACTGGCTGCTGGCCCAGGGTGCCGATCCCAATGCCGGCAAAAGAAGCGCCATCCCGCTGGCCCTGGCAGCCATGCAGAACCGCCTGGACCTGATGGATCGCCTGAAGGCTGCCGTGGCGCAGGTGCAGCCCGGCCTGGTGGGGCAGAAGGGTCAGCATTTTTCATACCTGCGCTTCATTCAAAATATGGAATCCGCCGCCAGCGGCCGGAATATACCGCCGCGAAGTTTCGCCAGAACCCCACTGGGTGAAACCGGAAGATGCGCCGACACACCCCGCGCCCTGCGAAACGGTCGCCACCGGTGAAGCCGATGCGGAACACCGCGGCACGGGCATTCCGCGCGCCGAACATCCCCTGCGCTGGCGCATTGCTTTCCAGGACTGCCTGGCCTGCAGCAGCGAAGATGTGCTGGTGTGCTATGCGCGCTGGGAGGTACACCTCATGCAGGGCGATCTTTCGTGGAGCTAAGAAGTGCGCTGCAGTGCCTGCGGCCAGTATTCCTCCTGGGGCTACGACGAATATTAGAAGCCGCGAGGCAAGCTGCCCGGGCATGGCCCAAAATGCCAGGCGGGCCGCCAACGGATCCACGAAAATCCGTTTATTTTGCAACCTTTTCTTTTACTCTGCGTATAAATAGATGTAAATCACTCAGACGCTTCTGGCCTGCACCGGCCTCAAATGAGCAAAATAAAAGAAAAGGAACTGTTACATGAAAAAACTGCATTTCGTCGTCATTCTCTCGCTGGTGTTCACCCTGGCGCTTTCAGGCTGCGGCCTGATCCCCGTCATCTCTTTCGGCGTGGTGGGCTCCGGAAATTTATCAACCGAAACCCGCGCCCTTAAAAGCTTTGATCGCGTGGTTCTGACCGGCAGCGGCGATGTCGTCCTCATCAAGGGTGATAAGGAAGAAGTCAAAATTGAAGCCGATGACAATATCCTGCCCCTCATCACCACGGAAGTCAAGAACGGCGACCTCGTCATTGGCATCAAGCCCAATCAGGTCGTGAGAAGTTACAAAGCCATGCGCTTTGAGGTAACTTATAAAGATATCAGCGCCCTGGATCTGGTTGGCTCGGGCTCCATCATCGCCGATGCCGTTGCCTCCGCCAGCTTTGAGGCCAACATCACCGGCTCGGGTGATATTCACCTCACCAACCTGCAAACCACTTCCTTTGAGTCAAACCTGACCGGCTCAGGCGAAATCACCCTCAGCGGCAAGACCGACAAACTCGATCTATCCCTGCCCGGCTCAGGTAATTTCAACGGCTTTGACCTGGAAACCCGCGAATGCCGCGTTTCCATCCTCGGCTCAGGCCGCGTGCAGGTCAACGTCAGCGAAAACCTGGCCGCCTCCATCACCGGCAGCGGCGATATCGAATACAAAGGCGCGCCGGCCGAAGTGGATAAGCACGTCACCGGCTCCGGCAGCATCAAAGCCCGCAACTGATTCCTGCTGTGACAATCAGCCCCCTGAGAATGCTTCAGGGGGCTAATTATTTAATCCTGTCCGGGGAAACGTTCTTTCTACTTGCTCCGCCAATATTTGCGCTTGACGCCGTCCACAGGCTCCTCAAAGCGTCCCCAGCTAAAGCCGCGCTCCACCAGAAAGCGGTGCACATCGTTGTCCTGGTCATTGTTGCCCGGGCAGAGGATGATCATTCCGCCGGGGCGCGTCACGCGCTGCAGTTCAGTCAGCTCGGCTTCCAGATACTCGCCAAACACATGCCCGCCCATCACCACATCCGCGAAGGCATCTGGAAAAGGAATGGCCGTGATCAGCCCGTCCACCGCATAGATATCCTTGAAGCCGCGGTCCAGAGCCTTCTGGCGCAGGTAGGTGCGCAGACGCCCCACCGGCTCCACCGCAAAGATCACCCTGGCACCGTTTTCCGCGGCCACCAGGGCCAGGCGTCCGGTGCCTGCGCCAATATCCAGCACCGTTTTCCCATTGAAATCCACCAGGCTGCTCAGCTCGCGCGAATCCCACTGCAAAAAAGGCTGCTGGTCATAAATGGCGGGATCCATCACATACACCAGCCAGTCGGTCAGGGCGGCCAGCACCACCTGTTCGGCCTGCCTGGCCCGCTCCGGCAGAGCCGGGGCGGCCGGGGCCTGGCTGACAATGCCGTCGAGCCAGGCGTTCAGCTCCGGCGCCTTGTGGCGGATGGTCCATTCCACTGCCGGGTTGGCGCGCAAAGCCAGGGCCAGCTCAAGGGAAGGGATTCCCGAGGCGGGCAGCCAGGTCAGGTGGGCATGCTCCAACAGCAAAATGTGGTTAAAAGACAGCGGTGAAGTATCCATCCAGTTGACAGGCATGGCGGTTTTTCCTTTCCAAAAAGCTCCGGCTATTTTAAATCCGCCGGGTTGGGCCAGCCGTAAGCCACCTCGATGGCGGTGAAGTGGTCATCCACCGGCCATTCCTTCTGGCTGATCAGCCTGCCGCCCAGGTGTTCATAGAACCCGCGGGCGCGGTTGCCCTCCAGGGTCCACAGCAGCACAGCCGTGCAGCCCTTTTCTTCCAGCGCACGCGTCATGTGCGCCGCCAGGCTGCGCCCCACCCCGTGGCGTTGATCTGAAGGCAGCACATGCAGGGCCGCCAGCTCGCCGTCATATCCTTCCACTCCCGTTGGGCCGGGCCGGCCGAGGCAGTAGCCAATTACCCCGCCGCCAGCTTCTTCAGCCGCAGCAGCAGGTCTGTCATCGGCGCTGAAAGCAGGGTGCGCCAATCCTGCTCTTGTTCCTCCAGGGTGAAGTGCTCCAGGTAATCCTGCGGCAGCAGGCCGGCATAGGCGGTGCGGTAGCTGGTGACCTGAATTTCGGCCAGCGCCGCGGCGTCGGCAGTCACGGCAGGGCGGATGTGAATAGATGGTTCCAAAACGACCTTCCCAAACGCACAAAAATCTTATTGTCGATTGACTCATTATAGCACGCCTCGCGATTCTCCCCCATCGAGCACAAATATGGATAAAAGTCACTCTTGACAGTCATAAAAATCCTCGTATAATGGTGTTTAAATAACACAAAGGCGGGGCGACCCGCCCTCTTTTACAGACATAATTCGTGTATTTTTGACACAAAGGAGACATCATGACCCTCTCCAGCAACTTTCTCAACCATATGCAGACCTGGCAGGAGGCCCTGCCCACCCTGAGCCTGGCCGAAGCTCTGCCCCACCCGGAACGGGCGGCCCTGCTCTCGGTGGATGTGACTCGCGGCTTTTGCTGCGAGGGCGCCCTGGCCAGCCCGCGCGTGGCGAACATTGTTCCGCCGGTGACGCGCCTGATGCAGGCCGCCTGGAACCACGGCCTGCGCCACATTCTGCTGCTTCAGGATACCCACGCACCCGACGCGGTGGAATTTGCCCAGTGGCCGCCTCACTGCGTGAGCGGCAGCCCTGAAGCCACTCCGGTGGATGAAATTGCCGCCCTGCCTTTCTTCAGTCAGATGATGATCCTGCCGAAAAATTCCATCAGCTCCGATATTCACACCGGGCTCGATCCCTGGCTGGCGGCGCACCCTGAACTCGACACCTTCATCGTGGTTGGCGATTGCACCGATCTGTGCACCTACCAGCTGGCCATGCACCTGCGCATGCAGGCTAACGCCGTTCAGCTCCAGCGCCGTGTGCTGCTGCCCGCCAACTGCGCCGACACCTACGACCTGCCCATTGAAACCGCCGCGCAAATCGACGCCATGCCTCACCCGGGTGATTTTTTCCACGCCACCTTCCTCTACCATATGGCCCTCAACGGCATCACTGTTTTGAAAGGAATTGAATAACCTCATGCAAACTTATGAACAGGCCATCGAACACATTGGCTTTGGCCGCTTCCAGAAGAAATTGATGCTGGTGTGCGGCCTGGGCTGGGCGGCAGACGCCATGGAGGTGCTGCTCATCTCCTTTGCCCTGCCCGCGCTCAGCGCCGAATGGAACCTGAGCAATGCCGAAAAGGGCTGGCTGGGCACCGCCATCTTCCTGGGCATGCTGGCCGGTGCCTGGTTCTGGGGCCGCCTCAGCGACCGCCTGGGCCGTAAATTCGGCTTCATCAGCACCGTGGCCATCGACTCCATTTTCGGCCTGCTTTCCGCCTTCTCACCTTCTTTCATCTGGCTGGTGATTTTCCGCGCCCTGACCGGTTTTGGCGTGGGCGGCACCCTGCCGGTGGATTACAGCATTTTCTCCGAGTATCTGCCTACCCGCCAGCGCGGCCGCAACCTGGTGCTGCTGGAGGCCTTCTGGGCGCTGGGCTCCATTGCCGCCGCCGGGCTGGCCTGGCTGGTGGTGCCCACCCTGGGCTGGCGCTGGCTGCTGGCGCTTTCGGCCGTCCCCGGCCTCATCATCTTCTTCATCCGCCGCGATATTCCCGAATCGCCGCGCTACCTGCTGGCCAACGGCCAGCCCGAAGCCGCCCGCAAGGTGCTGGAGGAAGTGGCCCGCCAGAACGGCGTCACCCTTTCGCCGGAACCTCTCGCCATTCCGCCGGCGGCCCGCCCGGCCAAAACCAGCGACCTTTTCAACCCGGCCCTGCGCCGCACCACCCTGCTGCTGTGGGGATTGTGGTTTGCCATCTCCCTGGGCTATTACGGCGTGTTCACCTGGCTGCCCAGCTACTTCAAAGCCAGCGGCATGGAAATGCTGCCAGTGTATCAGAACACCTTTCTGCTGGCCCTCGCCCAGCTTCCGGGTTATTTCTCGGCGGCCTGGCTGGTGGAACGCTGGGGCCGCCGCAGAACCCTGGCGGTTTACCTGGCCGCCAGCGGCGTGTTCACCTATCTTTTTGCCGCGGTCAACGGCCTGAACTTCATGGTGGGCATGGGCGCATGGATGTCCTTCTTCACCCTGGGCGCCTGGGGTGTCATCTACACCATCACCCCTGAAGCCTATCCCACCCACCTGCGCGGCACCGGCATGGGCGCCGCCAGCTCCATGACCCGCCTGGCCGGGGCCATCGCCCCCACCCTGGGCGCCGCCCTGATGGGCGTTTCCCTGTTGATCCCCCTCACCATCTATGCAGTGGCTTATCTGATTGCCGGCGGCATGGCCCTGGCTCTGCCGCACGAAACCCGCGCCCGGCCTCTGGCCGATACCCTGCAGGAAGCCAGCGCAGCCGCGGCTGCGCCGTCACACGAAAGGATGCATCTATGAGTCTGTTTAATCGCCAACGCCTGAACAACGATGTCTTCAAACTGGATGTCGAACGCATGCGTGCCGGCTGGTACACCGACAAATACTTCACCAACATCGCCAGCATGCTCACCGCCCTTTCCCAGCAGGGTTACACCTACCAGCCTGCCGGTCAGAACCGCCTGCCGGCTGGAATCTCCGCTGAAAATATCAGCGCCGGGGATATTGAGGTGGAAATGCAATGGTTCACCCGCCGCCTGGGGCGCACCGTGGTGGTGGGGCTCGACAAATCGCTGACCATGCTGCAGCACTGCACCGGTTTCTTTGAAAACGGTCTTTTCAACAGCACCGCCGATAAACTGGAAGTGTGGGCGGTGCATGACGGCGAACTGGTGCACGGCACCGGCGACCCGGCGGTGGTGGAACCGGTGATGCGTGTGCGCGGCCGCTACCGCGACTTCGCCATCCTCGAAACCCCCACCCTCGGCATTCTCACCCGCGCCAGCCGTGTGGCCACCAATGTATACGAAACCATGATCGCCGCGCGCGGCAAACCGGTGATGTTCTTTCCGGCGCGTTTCGATATCCATGAGGTGCAGGCCGCCGACGGCTACGCCTACAACATTGCCCTGCAGCGCTTCAACATGGATTATGAAAAGACCCTCGGCCCCTTCGTCTCCACTGATGCCCAGGGCGACTGGTGGGGCGGCGCCGGCGGCGGCACCGTGTCACATTCAGCCATTGCCTGCTTCCTCGGCGATACCCCCGAGGCCATGCTGGCCTTTGCCCGCGTGGTGGCGCCCCACATTCCGCGCATTGCCCTGGTTGATTTTAACAACGACTGCGTCACCGATGCCCTGGAAGTGTGCCGCGCCATGTTCGAGCGCTACCGCGCCCTGAGCGACCTGGGCGACGCCACCGAGGCGGCCCGTTACCGCCTTTACGGCGTGCGCCTCGACACCAGCGGCAGCCTGCGCGACAAATCGGTGCCGCCCCTGGGCGACCCGGCGCTGGACCTGGGCGTGAATCCGCGCCTGGTCTTTCTGGTGCGCCAGGCTCTCGACAGTGCCTGGCAAAGCTGGGGCCTGCCCGCCGCCTGGCATGAGCGCGCGCGGCAGTACTGCCAGAGTGTGAAAATTGTGGTTTCGGGCGGCTTCAACCCTGAACGCATCACCCGTTTTGAGAAACTTTGCGTGCCGGTGGATATTTACGCGGTGGGCTCTTCTCTGTTCGACAACCACGGCCCCACCGTCTGCGATTTCACCGCCGATGTGGTGCGCGTGAAGGTGCGCGGCGAGTGGGTGCCGCTGGCCAAGGTCGGACGGCAGGTGTGTGACAACCCCGCTCTCGAAAGGGTCTGGTAACTTTATGACAAAAAGCGGGGCAGGCCCCGCTCTCGAAAGGGTCTGGTAACTTTATGACAAAAAGCGGGGCAGGCCCTCAACATAAAACGCGCCCGCCAATCGATGCTGATTGGCGGGCGCGGCATATTTTTTCTGCCGTCAGGCGGCGCGCGGTTTCAGGCGCGGGCCCTGCGGGGTATCCTCAATTTCATAGCCGGCCGCGGTGATCTGCGCGCGCAGGCTGTCGGCATCAGCCCAGCGTTTTTCCTTGCGCGCCAGCTGGCGGGCTTCCAGCAGGGCCTGAATTTCAGCCGGAGCAGCCACTTCCTCAGGCTTCCAATCGGCCAGACCCAGCCCCAGCACCTGATCCATCATCAGCAAGGTGGCTTTGATGGTTGAGGGGGGCAGTTCGCTGCGCACCAGGTCCCAAACCACAGCCATGGCGCGCGGCATGTTCAGGTCATCGTTGATCTGCGCGGTGAAGCGTTCCATGTAGTCTTCATCCACGGCACCAGCCGGTCCGGCCTGGTAAACGGCCAGACGCAGGCGGTTGAGCGATTTGCTCGCTCCATCCAGACCATCCCAGGTGAAGTTCAGCTTGGCGCGGTAAAGGGCGCTCAGGCAGAACAGGCGGTAGGCCAGCGGATCAATCTTCTGGTCCACCAGGGTCTGCACGCGCAGGAAATCGCCGCTCGATTTCGACATCTTGACGTTGTCATCCAACTGCAGGAAATAGCCGTGCATCCAGTAATTGGCCAGGTGGGTGCCGTAGCAGGCTTCGGTCTGGGCAATTTCGTTGGTATGGTGAATGGTGATGTGATCTTCGCCGCCGGTGTGGATGTCGAAGAACGGGCCGAGATAGCGCGCCGACATGGCCGAGCATTCAATATGCCAGCCGGGGAAACCCACGCCCCAGGGGCTGTCCCATTCCATCTGACGCTTTTGGTCCACCGGGCTGAACTTCCACAGGGCAAAATCAGTGGGGGCACGCTTCTCGCCCATCTCCACGCGCTGGCCAGCCTGCAGGCCTTCAATATCCAGCCGCCCCAGGTGACCGTAATCGGGCAGCCTGGAGGTGTCGAAATAGATGCCGTCAGAGGTGCGGTAGGTGAAGCCGTTGGCCTCGATCTTCTGAATGAAGGCGATCTGATCGGCGATGTGATCGGTGGCCTTGCACCAGATGGTCGGTTCAAGGATGTTCAGGCGCGCCATATCGCGGCGGAATTCATCCGTGTAATAGGCCGCCATTTCCCAGGCCGAGCGGCCGGTGAGCTTTGAGCGGGCTTCCATCTTGTCATCGCCGGTATCCGCATCCGAAGTCAGGTGGCCCACGTCCGTAATGTTCATCACGTGTTTCACCTTGTAGCCATTAAAGGTCAGCACCCGGCGCAGAATATCTTCAAAAATGTAAGTGCGCAGGTTGCCGATATGAGCATAGTTGTAAACAGTGGGACCACAGGTATACAGGCCAACCTCAGGCGGGTTCAGCGCTTCAAAATCGCGCAGGCTGCGGGTATAGGTGTCGTAAAGTTGTAATTTTTTCATTCTTTTCTTCCTTTCTGTGGTCTATGGCCGTCAGGCCATGGCTTGATTATAGCCGAGAATCGGCCACTGTGGGCAGGTATTTCTTTTGGAATTTTGGCACAACGCCGCGGCCAGGGACACGCCTGGTCCACCTCCATCCGTTTTCATGATAAAATCAAACCTATTCCAGCAAAACAAAGGCCCCTACCATGGATCCCCTTCAGCACCGATATTCCCTGGCCGGCAGGCTGTTCAGAACCTTTTTTGAAATTCTGGCTGTGCTGCTCCCCGTTTACTGCCTGGCCCGGATCGCTGCAAGGCCCGATTTTTCTTTGGCTTCCGCGGATTATATCCGCGGCCTGGCTTTCGTGGTCATTTTTTTGAGCGTCATCAGCTTCATTTTGCTGTTTGCCGCCTATTTCTATTCTGACCTGGTTTCGGATGCGGAAGGGCTGCACACCCGTTTTTTGTGGATCAGGCTGACCATCCCCTGGGAAAATGTGATTGACCGCGTGCCTCTGTTCACCTTCTCCCATCAAAAACACATCTGGGTCATTCGCGTCCATGTGCTGTCACCGTTTCACCTCTTTTACGGCCTGATCTATGCCTTCTCCATTCATCCCGGCCTGGTGTATTCCAGCGCCATTGATCATTATGAGGCCTTAAATCAAAGGATTGACCAGGCCAGCAAAAACAATCAGCGCCTCACCCACTGAAGCCGCCTGTTGAAACCAAAAGCTGCCCATTGCGGGCAGCTTCTTTATCTTATGATTAGATGGACACATGCCGCGGGCTGGGAACCACCTTGATCACGTCAGGTTTCAACCCTGGCTGATTTTTCAGCTTTCGGCCAGGGCAGTCTGGCAGTTTTTATTTCCTCACGCTGAGCCTTCGGCTTTTTCTCCCGAATAACCGCGCAGCACCGGCCACTGCAGGCCCACCACGGCTGCGGCCGCAATGCAGCCCACACCGCCAATCACCACCGCGCCCGGCACGCCGGCCATCTGGGCAGCCAGCCCGGCTTCAATTTCGCCCAGCTGCGGCCCGCCCATGAAAAAGATCTGGTTCACGCTCACCATGCGCCCGCGCAGATGATCGGGCGTTTGCAGCTGGCGCAGGGTGTTGCGCACAATGGTGCTCACCGTGTCGGCGCCGCCAATGATGATCAGCGCCAGCATGGTGAGGGCAAAACTGGTGGACACGCCAAAGAGGATGGTGGCCAGGCCGAAGACCACCACGGCCCCCAGCACCACCGGCCCCTGGCTGCGAATATGCTCGCGCTGCGAAAGCACCAGCCCCACCGAAACCGAGCCGATGGATTGGGCCGCCGAAAGCCAGCCGTATTCCACCGCGCCCACATGCAGCACATCCTGGGCAATGTAGGGCAGCAGGGTATTGGCCGAAGCGAAGAAGGTGGCGAAAAAGTCGAGGATCATGGCGGATAAAATCAACGGCTGCGAGCCGATAAAGCGCAGGCCGTCGCGAATGGCGCCCAGGCTGCCGCCGCTGCGGACTCTGGCCTCATCAGGGATCACCGGCTGGGCGGCCACCTGGCCAATGGCCAGCAGCGCGCCGATCACCGCCAGAAACGAAACGGCATTGATCAGGTAGGTGGTTTCCTGGCTGGCCGCCGCAATCACCCAGCCGCTCAGCGCCGGGCCGACAATGGAGCCCACATTAAATGAAAGAGACTGTAAGCTGAAGGCGCTGGGCAGCACATCCTTTGGCACCAGGTTCGGCACCAGCGACTGGCGCGCCGGCGAATCAAAGGCCATGGCCACCGCCTGGATGGCGGTCAGGGCATAGATATGCCACAGGGTGATCTGTCCACCCCAGGTCAGCCAGGCCAGGGCCACAGCCACGCCGGTCATCACGCTCTGCGTGATCAGCATCACGGTGCGGCGGTTGAAACGGTCGGCCACCACGCCCGCGAACAGCGAGAGAATGAGAATGGGCACAAAGCGCGCCACCCCCACCCCGCTGACCGCAATCGGGTCGGGCGACAGCTTGCGGATATGCCAGAACAGCGCCCAGAGCTGCATTTGCGAACCGGCATTGGAAATCATCAACCCCAGCCACATCAAAAAGAAGGGCCGGAATTTGAGCGCGGGCGGCACCTTCAAAGCCATCAGGTCCCCCAATCGCGCAGGTAGAGGAAATCATAACCAATGGTGCGGTTGCTCAGCTTGGCAATGGGCGGCAGAATGCGCTTGAACTGATTGCGCCGGATGCGCTCCACCACCTTGGCCACAAACCCCGCCTCAAAGCCCATCTCCACACAGTCCTGCGGGCTGCAGCGCTGGTCCACCAGCAAATACAGCAGGCGGTCCACGTCCGCATAAGCGAAGCCCAGCTCGGCTTCATCGGTCTGCCCCTGCCACAGGTCAGCCGAAGGGGCCTTATCCAGAATGGATTTCGGCACGCCCAGCGCCGCCGAAAGCTGGCGCACATGGGTCTTGTAAAGGTCGCCCAGCGGGTTGATGGCGCAGGCCGAATCGCCGTAAAGGGTAGAATAGCCCAGCAAAATTTCGGTCTTGTTGCCCGTGCCCACCACCAGGCCGCCAAAAGCCGCCGACTGATCGTAAAGGATCACCATGCGCAGGCGCGCCATGATGTTGCCGCGCCGCATGGGCGCCATATCCGGAAAGGTGTTGATCAGCGGTTCGGCCATGTCGGTGATCGGCAGGGTGAGCGCCTGCACGCCGGTGGCGTCAATCACCGCCTGGGCGTCGTCCAGCGAATCCTGCGAAGAGGTGCGGTAAGGCATGCGCACCGCTAGCACATTTTCGGGCCCCAATGCTTCGGCTGCCAGGTAGCAGGCCAGGGCCGAATCGATGCCGCCCGAAAGACCCAGCACGGCACGTTTGAGGCCGGTGCGGGTGATTTCGCTGCGGATAAAGCCCACCAGAATCTGGCGCGCCAGTTCAGTATTAATGGTCATATCGTTCATGATTCACCTGCGATGCGTTTCATCTCGCGCAGCACCATGGAAGTGCGTTCATCGCGCAGCAGCGGCAAACGCGCGCGCGTGCGGTGAAGCTGGTTCAGGTCCAGTTCGGCAAAGGTCAGGGTTTCCTGGTGGTAAGGCCCGGCGGCAATCTGCTCACCGTTGGGGTCAAACACCGTGGCGCCGCCCCAAAAATTCAGGCCGTCTTCATAACCCACCCGGTTGGTGTGGGCCACAAAGGCGGTGAACAGGCTGGCGTAGCCCTGGTTGATGTGTTCCACCCAGCGCGAGGAATCAAGCTGGGGGCCGGGCCCCAGGCCGCGCCCCGGTGAAGCCGAGGTGAACAGCAGCAGGTCGGCGCCGTCCAGCCAGAGCAGGTAAGGCGGCGAGGCATGCCAGAAATCCTCGCAAATCAGCACGCCCATGCGCCCAAAGCGCGTGTCAAAGGCGCGGATGGAATCGCCCCAGGCAAAGAAGCGCCCTTCGTCGAACAGGCCGTAGGTTGGCAGGTATACCTTGTGGTGCACATGCACCACCTGTCCCTGCGAAAGATACGCCGCAGCAATGTAAAAGCGGTGGCGCGAATCTTCATCCACAAAGCCCACCACCATATCCAGGGTGCGGCTGGCTTCGAGCAGTTCCTTGAACACGGGGTCGTCAGAGGTGGGCCGGTGGGCCACGCTGGGGGTCAGGTCCTGCAGCACATAGCCGGTCAGCGAAAGCTCCGGGAACACCAGCAAATCGGCCCCGTTGGCGCGCGCCTCGCGGGCAAGGTGCAGGTGTTTATCCAGGTTGGCGCGCACATCACCCAGACGGGTATCCATTTGAGCCAGGGCAAGGGTCAGTTTCATAGACTTCCTCTCAGGCAGTCGAAATCGCTCAGAACGCAGCGAACCGAGCGGTTTAATCATACCACAGCGGCGGCATCCCGGCAGGTTTTTCCGCCCCCCTCCGGCCGGGCCGGTCAAAACAAAACACCTGGGCTTCCGCTTTTTCGTTGAAGCCCAGGTGCTGCGATCAATCAGATATCTATTGTGCCTTGACGGCCGCGCCTTCGCGAATGGCGGTCAGGTTGGCCGGCAGGAATTTCTGGTGGCGGGCCGGCAGGTGCGCCTTCACCGCCGCTTCCAGATCTTCCAGGGTGACCATGGTCGGCAGGTTGCCGAGCAGCGCGCCCAGCATCACCATGTTGGCCAGGCGCTGGCCGCCCAGCTTTTCAGCGATATCATTGGCGGGCAGCAGCACCACCTTGATATCTTTGCGGGTGGGCTCGCGGTTCACCATCGAGGTGTTGACCACCAGCACGCCGCCCGGCTGCAGCAGAGGTTCGTATTTATCCAGCGAGGGCAGGTTCATCACAATGGCAGCCTTGGGGTTGCGCGCCAGCGGCGAACCAATTTCCTCATCTGAAACCACCACGGTGCAGTTGGCCGTGCCGCCGCGCATTTCGGGGCCGTAGGAGGGAATCCAGGTCACTTCCTTGCCCGCATCCATCGCTGCGTATGACAGCATTTGCCCGGCAAAAAGCGTGCCCTGGCCGCCAAAACCGGAAATAATCACTTCGGTTTGCATGTGTGTTTCCTCCTAGAATTTGAGGCCGGCTACAGCCTGGCTGATTTTGTAATCGCCCAACTGGTAGAAAGGCATCATCTTTTCTTCCAGCCATTGAATGGATTGGGTGGGGGTCATGCCCCAGTTGGTCGGGCAGATGGAAAGCAGCTCAACAAACGAGAAGCCCAAGCCGCGCTGCTGCACTTCAAAAGCCGTGCGCAGGGCCTTCTTGGCCTGGCGGATGTTCTTGGGATCGTTGAGGCTGCGGCGCACCACGTAGCTGGCGCCGTCGAGGGTGGCTATCAGCTCGGAAGCGCGGATCGGGAAGCCCTGGGTTTCCACATCGCGACCGTTCACCGAGGTGGAAGTCTTCTGGCCGGGCAGAGTGGTGGGGGCCATCTGGCCGCCGGTCATGCCGTAGTTGGTGTTGTTGACAAAGATCACGGTGATGTTTTCCCCGCGGGCCGCGGCGTGGACAATTTCGCCCATGCCGATGGAGGCCAGGTCACCGTCGCCCTGGTAGGTGAAGACGATTTTATCGGGCAGGGTGCGCTTGACGCCGGTGGCCATGGCCGGGGCGCGGCCGTGGGGCGACTGCACGAAATCAAAATCAAAATAATTGTAGGCGAACACCGAGCAGCCCACAGAGGCCACGCCGATGGTGCGTTCGCGCAGTTTCATTTCATCAATCACTTCGGCCACCAGGCGGTGCGCCACGCCGTGCGTGCAGCCCGGGCAGTAGTGGGTGGGGGTGACGGTCAGCGATTCTGGCCGCGAATAAACTTTTTGTCCTTGCGTTTCGGGAGCAACCATGATTACGTCTCCTTTTATAACACTAACGGGCCGCGCTGGCACGTTTTAACCAGCGTGAACGGGGATCGCCTTCGGTGGTCAGGGGACCCTTGGCCAGGCGGTGGATCTCAACCAGCACTTCCTCAGGGAAGGGCATCACGCCGCCGAGGCGGGCGAAGAATTCAATCGGCACGCAGTTGTTGGTGATGCGAATCACATCATCCAGCATCTGGCCGGCGTTCATTTCCACCACCAGCATGCCCTGAACCTTCTTGGCCACTTCCTTCAGCACCTTGGCCGGGAAGGGGTTGACGGTGATGGGGCGCAGCAGGCCCACCTTGATGCCTTCGGCGCGCGCCTGGCGCACCGCCGAAAGGGCAATGCGGCCGGCCGAGCCGAAGCCCACCACAGCAAAATCAGCATCATCGAGGTAATATTCCTTGAAACGCACTTCGTTGGCTTCAATTTCTTCCCAGCGGCGCGCCATGCGCAGGTTGGCCTGTTCTTCCTGCGGCGGGTCCAGGTAAATGGAGCTCAGGAAGCGGCGGTCGCGGCCTTCAGCGCCGCGCACAGCCCAGTCGGTGTCCATAAATTTCACCGGGCGCATTTCGGGCAGTTCAGCCGGTTCCATCATCTGGCCAATCGAGCCGTCGGTCAGCACCACAGCGATGGAGCGGTATTTTTCAGCCAGATCGAAGGCCAGCACAGTCAGGTCAATGCTTTCCTGAACGGAGCAGGGCGCCAGGGCAATCATTTTGAAATCGCCGTGGCCGCCGCCGTGGACAATCTGGTTGTAATCCTGCTGCGAGGGAGAAATGTTGCCGAGGCCGGGGCCGCCGCGCATCACATCCACCAGCACGGCCGGCAGTTCGGTGCCGGCGATGTAGGAGAGGCCTTCCAGCATCAGGCTGACGCCCGGGCTGGATGAGGAAGACATGGTGCGGGCGCCGGTGCAGGCCGCGCCGTAAACCATGTTCACCGCGCCCAGTTCGCTTTCAGCCTGCACAAAACCGCGGCCCAGTTCGGGCATGCGGTGCGAGAGGTATTCCAGCAGCTCGGTCTGAGGGGTGATCGGGTAACCGAAATAGGACTGCAGGCCGGCGCGCACGGCGGCTTCTGCAACAGCTTCATTTCCTTTGAGTAACTGCCTTGCCATGATTATGCCTCCTGGACATTAACGCGGGTCACTTTGTTCGGCCCTTCGCGGAACACGGTAATTGCCCCTTCCGGGCAGATCACGGAGCAAGTGGCGCAGCCGGTGCAGCCATCATTGATCTGGTAAGCCGGATGATATCCCTTGGGGGTCAACCGGTCCATATTCAGCGCAAGAACATGCTGCGGGCATTCGCTGACGCAAAGCTCACAGCCCTTGCAGTATAAATCGCTGACAACAATCCATCCCTTAGCGGGCATGCAGGCCTCCTTAAATCGAATTCCTGAAATGAGAGTACTTAGGTCTTATCTGTACACATCTGACCTGATTTTATTATCCCTTTCAAGCTTTTTTTTGGCTAGTGTCAAGCGTCATCAGCAAGGGATACAAAAATAAGGAACCTGTCAGACAGCACCCTCACCGGCCGGCGGCAGGTGAAAACCTGGGGCTGTGGTTAAAACCGGTTTCATTTTGGAGAAAAAAGACTATAATAGAGGGACTATCACGTTTCTATGGGCAACTGGAAAGGATGTGACACAAAGCCATGCTGACAGATCGCTATGGACGGCGCATCACCTATCTGCGCATCTCTGTGACCGACCGCTGCAACCTGCGCTGCGTTTACTGCATGCCCAACGAAGGCATCCCCTGGCAGTCGCATACATCCATCTTGAGCTATGAAGAAATTGCCCGTGTGGTGGAAGCCGCTGCCGCCCTCGGCGTGAATGAAGTGCGCCTGACCGGCGGCGAACCGCTGGTGCGGCGCAACCTGCCCGAACTGGTGCGCCTGATTGCCGCCGTGCCGGGCATTGAGGATATCAGCCTGACCACCAACGGCCTGCTGCTGGAAGAGATGGCCGCCGAGCTGGCTGCTGCCGGCCTCAAGCGCATCAACATCAGCCTCGATACCCTTTCCCCCGAAAAATACGCCCGCCTCACCCGCGGCGGTGACCTGGGCAAGGTCTGGCGCGGCATCGAAGCAGCCGAAAAAGCCGGCCTCTCGCCCATCAAATTGAACACGGTGGCCCTGCGCGGCATCAACGACGATGAGCTGCTCGACCAGGCCCGCCTGACCCTCACCCACCCCTGGCATGTGCGCTTCATCGAGCTGATGCCAGTTAAAAACCAGCTCAGCTGGGGGCCGGGCTTCCCCGCGCCCGAAACCATGTTCATGCCCATTCAAGAGATCCTGGCGCTGCTGGCGCCGCTGGATCTGGAGCCCATGCCGCAAAAAGAAGGCAGCGGCCCCGCCCTTGAATTCAAACCGCGCGGCGCCCCTGGCCGGGTGGGCATCATCTCCCCCATTGGCAAGAAATTCTGCGAAAACTGCAACCGCCTGCGCCTGACGGCCGACGGCCAGCTGCGCCCCTGCCTGCTGAGCGATGAAGAAGTGTCGGTGGTCCCTGCCCTGCGCGAGGCCGGCGACCTGGTTTCGCTCATCGAACGCGTGATTGAACTGAAACCCCTGGGTCACGAACTGGAAGGCCAGGTTTACCCCAGCGGGCGCTGCATGATGCAGATCGGCGGCTGAGCTGGACTCGCGCACGTTCATCGGCAAACAGGTGCGGATCATAATTGACCGCCCCATGGGCTCGCGCCACCCCCGGCACGGTTTTCTTTACCCGCTCAATTACGGCTTTGTGCCCGGGGTAATGTCTCCTGACGGCGAGGAACTGGATGCCTATGTGCTGGGGTTGTTTGAACCGCTGGATGAATTTGAGGGCCGCTGCCTGGCGGTCATCCGGCGCAGCGACGATGATGACGACAAGCTGGTGCTGGCGCCTGAGGGCCGGGCATTCACCGATGAGCAGATTCTGGCGCTGACCGAGTTTCAGGAGCGCTTTTTTCAGCCGCATGTGTTACGGTAATTAGAAACATCCGCCTTCTTTACAGAAGGCGGATGTTTTTGATTGTTCTGTTGTTTCAAGACCGGTTCTTATTGAACAGCAGCGGCATAAAGGGCAGCACCAGGAACATGATGCCGGCGAAGACGATAAAAGTCACCGGATACCCGGCGTTTTTGGCCAGTGCACCGCTCAGGGCCAGGCCAATGCCCTGCCCCACATTGGTCACCGCCATTAAAATGGCATACATGGAAGCGGCAATGGCGGGCCGGGTGTATTTCATCGCCAGGGCAAAATAAACCGCCTGCGAAATGCCGTAAGTGACGCCAAAAATCACCGCTGTGATGAAGGCCAGGGGCAGGTTGGGCGCCACGGCCAGCAGCACCAGGGCAGGCGCCACCGAAAGGACCGAAACCCACAGCGCCGCCTTATCCCCGGCGCGGTCCATGATAGTCCCGCCAGCCAGCGCCCCCAGGGTGACGCCCACGCCCCAGATGGTGGTGATCAGGCCGGCCGTGCTCAACGAGAGCTCCATGCGCGCTGAAAAAGCCGGGTTGATGATCTGGTTGGCACCCACAATCACCCAGAAGATGATCAGGCCCACCGCCGCTGCCGCCAGCACCTGTGTGTTCTTGAAAGCGCCAAAGGCCGACCAGTTGAAACGCTCGCCCGGCTGGCGTTCTGTCTCCTTGATCAGGAAAAGCAGCAGGAATGGCAGCAGGGTCAGCCCCGCCAGGAAGTAAAACACCGGCGGCCAGCCCAGGCTTTCAGCAATCAGCCCGGCCAGCGAGGCCGCCGCAATCACGCCCACTGCCCGGCCGCCCACCATGAAGCCCTGTAAAACACCCTTTTCGCTCAGCGGCGTGATATCCAGCGCCAGGCCGTCGGTGCAGGTATCATAAAAGGCCATGCCCATCTGCAGGCAGAAAGCCAGCGCCACAAATCCCCAGAAATTCTGGCCGGGGTTGATATTGGCCACCATCAGCAGGCAGATGAACTGCACCGCCAACCCGAGGACAATATAGGGCTTGCGGTGGCCCAGGCCGAAAAAGTTGAAGCGGTCGCTGATCATCCCGAAGAGGATCTTGATCATAAAGGGGATCAGGGCAATGGATGCGAAAATGCCCACCTGGGCCATATCAATGCCCTTGTCAAGCAGGTAAAGCGCGTTCAGCGAGGCAAAATAGCCCAAAATGGTCCCCTGGGTGAAATACAGCAAACCAAAAAGCGAAAAACGCAGCCATTTATTCTGGGTCATGGAAAAAAACCTCTCCGGGGTGGGAATAGACTACCTGATAATTATACTTCGACAATCAAAAAGGCCGCCCCTTTTTATGGGGCGGCCCTGTTTTCACCAGCCAATCAGGCCGGCTGCGCGCAGGTTGGCGGCAAATTGCTCGCCCACGGCCGAGCCTTCGGGGTAAAACACCGCCGGCTGGCCCAGCGGCGCAGCCACCGTCAGCGTGGTCCCCGCGCTGGCGCTGACCGTCACCTCCCCTGTCCACAGGTTCACCCAGCGGCCGGCCGGCAGGTAAACCTGCACCTGCACGGCGCGTTCCTCAGTCACCGGCGCCACCATCAGTTCGCTGCCCACCATGAACTGCTGGTAGCTCATGCTCCAGAAATGCTCGTCCTGGGGATATTGAATGAAAGGATGGCGCACCACCGGCAGGCCGGTTTCGGCGGCTTCCTGCACCAGCTGCTTGCGGTAGAAGCCCCACGCGGCATACACCTTCGCCATGCGGGTGAACTGCGCCAGGGTTTCGGCGTCGGAGTAAAACTGGGCGTTTTCATCCGGGCGGTTGCCTTCGTGGGTGCGGTAGACCGTGGTGAACGCCGAAAGCTCCATCCAGCGCATCAGCAGCTCGCGGCTGCGGTGGTAATTCATCACCGGGTTGGTGATGGTGGTGTAACCGCCGATATCGCTGTGGTTGTAGGCCATGCCCGAAATGCCGCTGGAAAGCAGCCCCGTCACCGCCGAGCGCAGGCCGTCATCTGCGTCCCAGCTCACCAGCTGGTCGCCCTCCCAGAACAGGGTGGAATAGCGCGGGCTGCGGGTGAAACCGGCGCGGGTGAAGAAGACAATTTCATTTTCCAGCCCGGCTTCCTGAATGGCCGCCCGGTTGATCGCCGCCCAATCCACCGGATACTGGTTGTGATAAACCGCGCCCGAACGTCCATCCGCCAGCACGGCATCATAGGGCAGTCCCTCGCCAAAATCAGCCATCCAGCCAGCCGCGCCAATGCCAATCAGGTTCTCTGCGATCACCTTTTTATACCAGTTCACCGCCGCCGGGTTGGTCAGGTCCACCATGCCGGCAGAAAAGTCGGTGTTCTGCACCAGGTAAGGCTCGCCATTCGCGTTTTTGACCAGGTAACCCAGTTCTGCGGCTTCTTTGAAGAGGTTGCGCTGCACCCCGGCCTTTTGTGCCACATCCACCAGGAAGGGGCTGATATAAATCATCGTGCGAATATCCTGGGCTTTCAAATCAGCCACCAGGCGCTCCCATTCCGGGTAGCGCTCCGCGTCCAGCTCCCAGTTCCACCAGAGCTGGCGGCCAAAACTGGTCACGCGGTGGCCCACCCAATCCTGCAGCCAGAAAGCCGAAAGCGGGGCGCCGCTGGCCGAAAGCTGGGCCAGCACCTCGCGCACGCGCGCCGTGCCGCCCTGCATGCCCACCACCGCGCCGTTCAGAATCCAATCGGGCAGCGGGCGCATGCGGCCGCTGTAATCCGTGTAGGCCTTGATCAGTTCGGCCGGCGCGCCGCCCGATAAAATCTGCCCGCTGAGCTGCGCGCTGAATACCTGCAGGTGCACCCGCCCGGCGTTGCGCAGGTCAAACACCATGTATTCGGTGTTTTCCAGGAACAGGCCGCGCATCTGGCTGGTGATGTAATAGGGCGCAGCGATGTAGGTGGTGAAGGCATTGCCGCCAGCGCTGGCCTGCAGGTTGGCGCCGGCAGTGATGGGCTGCGCGCCGCGGCCAATGCCCTGTTCGCTGATGAAGACCGGCACACGCTGACCTTTGAGATCAAAATAGCTGAACTGCTCGCCAAAGCCAAAGAAGTGCTCATCCGGGCTGGTCGCATAGGTGAAATAAAGGCGGTTCACCTCCCCCGGATTTTCCAGGTCCACCCTGAAACCCAGGGCGTTTTCGCTCACCGCGCTGAAGGTCAGCGTGTAATTGAGCGGATCGCGGCCCAGGCAGGTCAACTGCCCCGCCACCACCACCGTTTCGCCTTTGGCCTGGATGCTCTGGATGTTCTGCTGTTCGCAGGTTGTCTTCAGAACATCGCTGACAAAGTACATGGCCCGCGCTTCCTTCACCTCTTCCCGGCCCACCGCTGCGGTGACGAAACTTGTTCCGCGCTGGGTGGCCCAGGCTTCGCTGCCCGGCGCCCCCGTCCGGACGGCCGACAGGCGCCCGCCGCCAGCCGGGTCCCACAGCAGGGTGAAATTGCCAGCGGCAAAGGATTGGGCCTGGTCGAGGGACGGATCAAAGGTTAAGGAAGCAATCACCTGGCGGGTCTGGTATTCCTGCCAGCCCCACCAACCGCCCAGGCCGATCAATCCGGCCACCAACAGGATCACCGCAGCACGTCCCAGCCACTTTTTTATCATGTTCACCTCTAATGAGAAAATGGTTTAGTTGTTTTAAATAATAACCGAAAACCGGCTGGCATGCAAAGCAGGTGGTCATAAAAACACCCCGCCGCAGTCCGGTCAGGACTCTGCGGCGGGGGTGTCATCATTATCTGAAAAGGCTTATTCAGCCGGTTTTTCTTCCTCTGGCGGCTGCGGGGGGGCGTCGTTTTCTTCTTCGCCCCGCTCGCTGATGGCCTGGGCGGCCTTTTTGATGATGTTAACCACCCTTTTGACCGGTCCCTCTGAAAATTCGTCCGTGAAATGTTCGGCAGCCTCTTCCAGCGAGACCTCTTCCTGCTTTTCTTCGCTCAGGAACCACCGGTGTTCAATGATCCACAGGTACAGGTCAGCCTCGCTGCGCCCCTTGAAATGCTTCAGCACGCCCTGCTGCCGGATGATCTCCACCAGGGGCAGATAGACCGTGTCTATCCACGAGCAGACGGCCTCATCGTAGGGAATTTCCGCCTGGCGCTCCTGGCTGAGGAAATAACGGTGGGTGTCAATGTGGTTGAGCAGTTTTTCGTACTGGCCGGGCAGGGTCAGGGTCAGGTTGACCTCCGGGCGCAGGGCGTCGGCATGGCTCTGCGCCAGAAAACTCAGCCGGTCCTGCGAGAGGATGAGGGCGTCAATATCAACATCGGGGCCAATCTCAAGGTCCGTCTCAATTTCGATGATTTCGGCGTCAATATAGGCCTGGCCCTTTTCACGCGCCACCGAAACGCGGTGATTGCCGTCGCGCACAAAATACAGCTCGCCGATCTTGTAGAGCTCGATGGGCGGCAGATTGATATCCTGAAGGTGGGCGCGGTCCACGCTCATCCAGCGCGCCTTGGTGCGCGTCTGGCGCGGCAGAAAGGCCCCGTCAAAATCGCGGTAACGGCCTACACTGCCAACTATTTTTTCCACCGGCACCTGGCGCAGGCCCATGTAATGCTGCCCCGTCACAGGAATGCGTTTGCGCAGTTCTTCAAACGGGATCAGTTGATTTTTCTTCTGAAAAAGCCAGCCCAGCACGTCGCGCCAGAAGCCCTTGTTAAAAGCAGCTTCAAAATCGCCTGCGCTCAGGCTGGCCAATTGTTGCGGATTAATGGAATGATCGGGCATAAAAACTCCTGAATAAGCCTCATTTTACCTGTTTTTAGGCCAAAAGGGGATATTTTGCAGGATTTAAAAAGCCCCTTTAACCATGCCTTAACCCAAGATACTTTCCGTTGACCCGGCAGGTAAATTCCTGTACAATGTTTTTTAGCCGTTTGATGAAAGCATTCAGGGAAAAAATGATTCAAGAAATTGACCGGAAAATTAACCACATCATTGAAAAACAACGCTTGAAGAAAAAGCTTGAGGTGGATTTGCTGGCCGTTGAAGCTGAACTGTGCGAGAAGAACAACCGCCTGGCTGAATTGGAAGCGCAATTGAACCAGGAAAAGGGGGATGTGGAAAAACTGGAGCATTTCAGCCTCACCACCCTGTTTTACACTGTGCTTGGCAGCCGTGAAGAACAGCTCGAAAAAGAACGTCAGGAATGGCTTTCGGCCCAGCTGCGCTATCAACAGCATAAAGAACAAATTGCTTTTCTGCTGCAGGAGCAATCTCACCTTCAACGCCAGCTTGACGCACTGACAAACCTGGATGCGGAATATGCGGCTCTGCTCACTGAAAAAGAACGCCTGATTCTTCAATCCAACCCGGCAGCAGCGCAGGAACTTATCGCGGCATCTCAGGAAATGGCCCACCTGAACGCCGAGCTGAAAGAAATTGCCGAAGCCATTGCCGCCGGTGAAGCTGTTTTGGAGCAGGTTGACCTGGTGATCAGCTCGCTGAAAAGCGCTGAAGGCTGGGGCACCTGGGACCTTCTGGGCGGCGGGTTGATCAGCACGGCCATGAAACACAACCGCATGGACGAAGCCAGAAACGGGGTGAATGAAATTGAGAAAAGGATGAGCCGCTTCAGAAGGGAACTGCTGGACGTTCAGTTGAATACAAATATTCAGATAGATATTGGCGAGTTCACGTCTTTTGCCGATTATTTTTTTGACGGCCTGATTGTCGATTGGGTGGTACAGTCGAAAATTGAAAATGCCCTGGCTCAAGCCACACAGGCACGGCAGGCGGTCTGCCAGGCTTTGGAAAACCTGAAAGGGATGAAAAATGCGGCCGCCCAGAAACTGAACGCTTGGCAGGAAAAACGAAACCAGCAGATCATCCAGGCCTGAGCTTGATGAGCCATCCCTCCAGCAGGATTCTCGAGCCCTCATGCGCTAAAAGATTCCTGAGCTGTGTTACAATTCAATCACACCAACTCAAGGAGCCGTAACCCATGCAAGAACTGGTTGATCCCATCCTTTACCGTGATGTGCCCGCTGCGCGGGTGGAACAGCTCAAAGCATTCCGCGCCAGCCACCCCCTGCAAACCCGCCAGGCGGGCGGGCTGGAATGGAGCTATCTGCTTTCCGGGCAGGGCGAAAAGACCATTCTGCTGCTGGGCGGCGGCATCTCCACCGCTGAATCGCCTTTCCGCCTGATCAGCCTGCTTGAAGAACGCAGCCGGGTGCTGTCGCTCAACTACCCGGATGTGAAAAATATCGGGGAAATGGTGGATGCCCTGCCGGCGCTGCTGGAAGCGGAAGGCATCAGCCAGGTGTCCATTTTTGGCCATTCCCTGGGCGGCGCCGCCGCCCATGTGCTGGTGCGCCGCTCTCCAAAGCTGGTGGATAAGCTGGTTTTTTCCTCCTTTGGCCTCTACCTGCCGCGCCGCGTGCCCGCCCTGCGCCGCTTTATCAACCTGCTTTCATGGATGCCCTATTTTGTCATCCGCTCCTACTACCAGCCGCGCATGGAAGCCCAGGTGCGCTCGGCCGATGTGGAAGAACGTCCCTTCCTCAACGCCTACCTCGAAGATCTCTTTTCTCATTACCTCAACCGCCGCAGCCTGGTGAGCCACTTTAAACTGCTGGGAGAATTCATGGAACACATGGAAGCCTACGACGCCTACAACCCCGTCATTCTGCGCGACCGCGTGCTGATCCTGGGGGCCGAAGACGACACCTCTTTCGAGGTGGACGAGCGCGAAGCCCTGGCCGCCGCTTATCCGGGCGCCAAAGTGCATCTCTTTGAAACCGCCGGTCACCTGGTGGGGCACAACCGCCGCGATGAATACCAGAAAGTGCTCTCCGATTTCCTGATCGGCAAACTGCCGCCGCCCGCCCAGAGCTGATGCGGCCGCGGTTGTAATTCGGACAATTTATGTTATAATTATAGTAAATATATTCTTATAAGGATGTCCCCATGTCACTCGCGCGCCCACACGTGGTGGTCGTTGGCGCGGGATTTGGCGGGCTGCGCACAGCGCACAGGCTGGAAAACGCGCCCGTAGATGTAACCCTCATTGACCGCAACAACTACCACCTCTTCCAACCTCTTCTTTATCAGGTCGCGACCGCCGGCCTTTCTCCCGATGATATCGCTCATCCGGTGCGCAGCATTCTGCGCAGCCAGAAAAATCTTGAATTTCGCCTCGCCGAAGTCACTGGGGTTGACCTTGACCAGCGTCAGGTGCACACGCGCACCGGCAGCCTGCCCTATGATTACCTGGTGCTGGCCATTGGCGGCCAGACCAACACTTTCGGCATCGAATCGGTGGCCGAAAATGCCTTCGGCCTCAAAGGCCTCGAAGATGCCGTTGGCATCCGCAATCACATTTTGCGCCTGTTTGAAAAGGCCGCCATCGAGCCGGATGCGCAAAAACGCCGCGCTCTGCTGACCTTTGCCATTGCCGGCGGCGGCCCCACCGGCGTGGAATGCGCCGGCGCCATTTCCGAGCTGATCCGCATGGTGCTGGTGAAGGATTACCCCCACCTCAATATGCACGAAGCCCGGGTGGTGCTCATCGAAGCCGCCCGGCAGATTCTGCCCGCCCTGCCGCTCAACCTCAGCAGCGAGGCCGCAGAGGTGCTGAAGCGCAAAAAGGTGGAGGTGCGTTTTGGCGCTGCCGTCAGCAGCTTTGACGGCCAGGTCATCACCTTCAACGACGGCAGCAGCCTGCCCGCCCACACTCTCATCTGGGCGGCGGGGGTGCGCGCTGCCGCCCTGGCCGACGCTCTGGGCCTGCCCCAGGCAGGATTGGGCCGGCTGGTGGTGCAGCCCACCTTGCAGGTGGAAGCTCACCCCGAGGTTTTTGTCATTGGCGATGCCGCCCACCTACCCGGCCCCGACGGCCGCCCGCTGCCCATGGTGGCGCCGGTGGCCATGCAGCAGGCCGATCAGGCCGTGGCCAACATCCGCGCCGCTCTCGAAGGGCAGCCCGCAAAGCCCTTCGCCTATAAAGATCCCGGCGCGCTGGCCACCATCGGCCGCAACGCTGCCGTGGCCAGCCTGGGAAAATGGCAGTTCAAAGGCTTCATTGCCTGGTTTCTCTGGCTGGTGGTGCACATCGTGCAGCTGGTTGGTTTCCGCGACCGGCTGATTGTGGTGATTAACTGGGCCTGGGATTATCTCTTTTATGACCGGGCCATCCGCCTGATTGATCCGCAAAGGAGTTGTGACACATGAGCACTCGCCTCACCTGGTTTGGACACGCCGCCTTCCGCATTGAAACCGCCGGCCTGACCGTGCTGGTGGACCCGTTTCTGGATCGAAACCCGCTTTCGCCGGTCAAATCGGGAGATGTGAAGGCCGATTTCATCCTCGTCACCCACGGCCACGGCGACCACCTGGGCGACACGGTGGCCATTGCCCGGCGCACCGGCGCCAAAGTGATTGCCAACGCCGAAACCAGCGGCTGGCTGGACAAACAGGGCCTTAAAACCCACGGTCAGCACATGGGCGGCGGCTTCAACCACCCCTTCGGCTACCTCAAGCTGACCTTTGCCCTGCACGGCTCGGCTTTGCCCGACGGCGCTTACGGCGGCGGTGCCTGCGGCTTCCTGCTCACCACCCTGGGTGGAAAGAAAATCTACCTGGCTGGCGATACCGGCCTTTTTGGCGATATGTCCCTGATCGGCGACGAGGGCATTGAAGTGGCCGCCCTGCCCATCGGCGACAATTACACCATGGGCCCGGCCGATGCCCTGCGCGCCGTCCGGCTGATCCGCCCGGCGCAGGTCATCCCCATTCACTACAACACCTTCCCGCTGATCAGCCAGAATGCGGCCGATTGGGCCAGCCAGGTGCAGGCCCAGACAACAACCCGGGTGCATGTGCTCAAACCGGGAGAATCATTAACGGTGGAGTAAGTTTATGCTCAACTCATTTTTCAAACGCAAACAGGATGAAAGCGCCATGCGCGATGCCAACCGCCTGCCGCCAGGGCAATCGCTGACCAATAAATTTCCGGTGCTGCACTACGGCCCCGTGCCGCCCTTCAACCCCGCCGCCTGGAATTTTCGCGTGTGGGGCGAGGTGGAAGAAGAAAAAAGCTGGACCTGGGAAGCCTTCAACCAGCTGCCGCGCACCAGCCTGACCATGGATATTCACTGCGTGACCACCTGGAGCAAGTTCGACACCCTCTGGGAAGGCGTTTCGGTGCGCGCCCTGCTCGAAGCGGGTTTTTTTCGCCTCAAACCTGCCGCCCGCTTCGTCATCCAGCATGCCGAATATGGCTTCACCGCCAACCTGCCGCTGGAGGTGGTGCTGGCCGAAAACTTCCTGCTGGCCACCCATTTTGACGGCCAGCCCCTCACCCCCGATCACGGCTATCCCCTGCGCGGCGTGGTGGGGGCCATTCCCGCCCAGCCCGACCTCAAAACGCCTTATTTCTGGAAGGGCGCCAAATGGCTGCGCAGCCTGGAGTTCGCCGCCAGCGACCGTCCGGGCTTCTGGGAGCGCGCCGGTTATCACAACGATGCCGATGTCTGGAAAGAAGAGCGCTACGGGTAACCGGTTATAAATTTCATTTCGACCCCGCCAGGTGCTGGCGGGGATTTTTTATTGTTGAAATGCTGCTCTCTGATTCTTATATTTTTCTAACAGTTCTTTAACACCCTTCTTGCACACGGGCAGTAAGATGGACCATAGAAACTTTGAACGATTGTGAAGGAGTGTGCTATGAGCAAAATTATTGGAATTGACCTCGGAACCACCAACAGCGTGGTATCAATTATGGAAGGTGGAGATCCTGTGGTGATCACCACAGCTGAAGGCTCTCGCCTGCTCCCTTCTGTGGTTGGTTTTAGCAAAAACAATGAACGGCTGGTGGGCGTCACTGCCAAGCGCCAGGCCGTGGTCAACCCCGAAAACACCATTTTCTCCATCAAGCGTTTCATGGGCCGCCGCTACGACGACGTGGAACAGGAACGCAAGATGGTGCCTTACAGCGTGGTGCGCGGCTCCGCCGGCGATGCCCGGGTGAAAATTCCCGCCACCGGCCGCGAATACACCCCGCAGGAAATTTCGGCCATGATTTTGGCCAAGCTGAAAGCCGATGCCGAAGCCTACCTGGGCGAAACGGTCACCCAGGCGGTCATCACCGTGCCGGCCTATTTCAATGACAGCCAGCGCCAGGCCACCAAAGATGCCGGCAAGATTGCTGGCCTGGAAGTGCTGCGCATCATCAACGAACCCACCGCTTCAGCTCTGGCCTACGGCCTTGACAAGAAGAAAAACGAAATCATCCTCGTTTTCGACCTGGGCGGCGGCACCTTCGATGTCTCGCTGCTTGAAGTGGGCGAAGGCGTGGTGGAAGTGAAATCCACCAACGGCGATACCCACCTGGGCGGCGACGACTGGGATGAAGTGATTGTCAACTGGGCGGCCGATGAATTCCAGCGCGACAACGGCATTGACCTGCGCAAGGACCGCCAGGCCCTGCAGCGCCTGCGCGAAGCCGCTGAAAAAGCCAAAATTGAGCTTTCATCGCTGATGGAAACCGAAATCAACCTGCCCTATATCACCGCTGATGCCAACGGCCCCAAGCACCTGGTGATCAAGCTGAACCGCGCCCGCTTTGAACAGATGACCGCGCACCTGCTGCAGCGCTGCCGCACCCCCTTTGAGGCGGCTCTGCGCGACGGCGGCGTGAGTGCCTCCAAAATTGACGAAGTGGTGCTGGTGGGCGGCTCCACCCGCATGCCCATGGTTCAGGAACTGGTGCGCAGCCTGGTGGGCAAAGAGCCCTGCAAGGGCGTGAACCCCGATGAAGTGGTCGCCGTCGGCGCGGCCATTCAGGGCGGCGTGCTCTCTGGCGATGTCAAAGACCTGCTGCTCCTCGATGTGACGCCCCTTTCGCTGGGCGTGGAAACCATGGGCGGCGTGATGACCCCCCTCATCCAGCGCAACACCACCATCCCGGTGCGCAAAACCGAGACCTTCTCGACGGCTGATGACAACCAGACCGCCGTGGATATCCATGTGCTGCAGGGTGAGCGCCCCATGGCCGCCGATAACATGCACCTGGGCCGCTTCCGCCTGGATGGCATTCCCCCGGCGCCGCGCGGCCTGCCGCAAATCGAGGTGACCTTCGATATCGACGCCAACGGCATTTTGAATGTCACCGCGCGCGATAAAGCCACCAACCGCGAACAAAAAGTGGTCATCACTGCCTCAACCAACCTGAACAAGAGCGAAATTGACCGCATGGTCGCCGAAGCTCAAAGCAACCAGGCCGCCGATGCCCGCCGCAAGGACCTGGCCGAAGCCCACAACCAGGCCGACGGCACCCTTTATCAGGCAGAAAAATCACTGCGCGACCTGGGCGACAAGGTGCCCGCAGATGTGCGCAGCAGCGTGGAAAGCAAGATCAGCGACCTGCGCAACGCCATGAACAGCGACGATCCGGCCAAACTGCGCAGCCTCACCCAGGCTTTGCAGCAAGAAATGAGCAAGATTGGCCAGCAGATGTACGGACAGCCGCAGGGCCAGCCGCAATACGGCGCCCCTGCCGGCAGCGGTCCGATGCCGGAACCGCCTTCCTCCAGCGGCCCGCAGGGTGATGTGGTGGATGGTGAATTCCGCGAAGCATAAGAGACTGAAAGGGGGATAACGGCAGGCCTCCGGGTGTTCAAAAAACCCCGCGAGGCCTGTTTTTTTAACGCGCTGTTTTGCCATTAAAACCACCACAGGGCCGAATTTTGGTCCGGCCCTGTTGATGACATGTTTTATACCACGCTGTGGGCAACTTCCTCGCCGTACCCCAGCAAGGCGTTGACCATCTCCTGGGAGCGCCCCTCGGCATACACCCGCAGCACCGGCTCGGTGCCCGACGGGCGAATCAGCAGCCAGGAGTCATCGGCCATGATGTACTTGACGCCATCCACCGTGTAAACCTCGCTGATGGTTTCACCGCCAATGCTGGCCGGGGCGTCGTCCACCAGTTTCTGGGTCATCTGGCTCTTGGCCACCGGGCGGTTCAGGCGCATATCCTTGCGTTCATAAAAGACCGGGCCAACGTCCTTCTGCAGGGCTTCCACCATTTCGTACAGGCTGGTTTTGTAGGCCGCCACCATTTCGATGATTAGCAAAGCCATCAGAATGCCGTCGCCTTCAGGAATGTGCCCTTTGAAGGAGATGCCGCCCGATTCTTCGCCGCCGATGAGCACATCTTCTTTGAGCATATGATCGGCAATATGGTTAAACCCGACCGGCGTTTCATAAACGGTCAGGCCGTAGCGCCTGGCCAGGCGGTCAATCATGCGGGTGGTCGAAACCGTGCGCACCACCGAACCGGTCCACTTGCGCTTTTCATAGAGGTATTTCAGGGCCAGCGCCATGATCTTGTGCGGATCCACAAAATTGCCGCGTTCGTCCATCGCGCCAATGCGGTCGGCGTCGCCATCGGTGGCCAGGCCAAAATGGCCCATGCCCATGCTGATGGCGCCGGCCAGGGCGCCCAGGTAGCGGCCAATGGGTTCGGGGTGCACCCCGCCAAAGCCGGGGTTCAATTCACCGCGAATTTCCGCCACCTCGCAGCCGGTGCCCTGCAGCATGGTGCGGATCACGCCGCGGCCCGAGCCGTACATTGAATCCACCACCACGCGCTGGGGGTTGTCGGCAATAATGTCAAAGTTGATCACCTTGCGCAGGCCCTCGCCGTAAGCCAGCTGCGGGTTGAAGCGCTGGATCATGCCAATTTCACGCGCCTTGTCGTAATCCATTAAATTGGGGCCGCGGCTCTTGTTCTCGTTATCGTTCAGATACACTTCCACATCATGGCACTGCTCGGGCAAAGCCGAACCGCCGTAAGCCGCCTTCAATTTGACGCCGTTGTAACGCGGAGCATTGTGCGAAGCGGTGATCATCACGCCGCCAATGGCATTTAATGCCTTCACGTTGTAAGAAATGGACGGCGTGGGAGCGTCGGCCTGGCTCAAATAGACCGAGTAGCCGTTGGCGGCCATCACCCGCGCCACATCCTGGGCATAGCGGTCCGAAAGGAAGCGGGTGTCGAAGCCGACCACAATTTTGCGCGGATCAGCCGGCTGGTCGGTGGCATAGCCGTTGTTCCACTTGGCCGAAGCCATGGCATCGGCAATGGCCTGGGTGACCATGCGCAAGTTATGGAAGGTAAAGGTATCAGATATGACGGCGCGCCAGCCGTCGGTGCCAAAGTGAATGGTCATAAACTGTAAAAATCTCCTTGAGGAGGGAATAGGCCCTAACGAGCCGGAGTGGAAGTTGCGATGGCTTTCGAAATAAGCGACTGCACCACCCAGCCTTTGATACCGTCGCTGGTCATCACCAATGCCCAGGTGACCTCGCCTTCCTGCGCGGTTTCAGGTAAAAGCTGCAGCATGGTGCCGGCCCAGGGCCAGGCCAGCGGCCGGCCGGTGGCTTTCGGTTCTGCCCGAATCACCGCGCCGTTTTCCGAACTGACCACCACCCAGACCGGCGTTGGCACTGGCGTGGGGGTGAGGGTGGGGGTGGCGCTGGGCACCGGCGTGAGCGTGGGGGTGGCGCTGGGCAGCGGGGTGTGGGTGGGCGGCAGAGGGGTGTGGGTGGGCGGCGGCGGGGTCAGCGTGATGGTGGGGGTGAGCGTGGGGGTCAAGGTGGGCGTGCGCGTGGGCAGGGCCAGCTGCTGTTCAATGGCCGTGCTGAAGCTGGTAATGCCGATCAGAAGCACCAGGCTGGCCAGCAGAATGCTGCTGCCCAGGGTGTAGCCAAACACAGAAAGGGGTTTGAGGCCCATCAGGGCCAGGGTGATGGTGCCCGCCAGCACCACCCAGGTGAGATAAACCACGAACATCAACAGCCCGTCGGGCCACAGGTGCGGCGAAGCGCTGGCCAGGCCAAAACCGGCGCAGCCCAACGGCAGGAAAAGCTCGTAAGCCAGGGCGGCCGCTGCCAGCGGAGGGCGGTTGCTGGGCGCCTTCACCAGCGCAGCCGTGGTCCACACGGTGGCAATGGTCAGCACGAGCACATCCGGCCAGCTCATCTGCACATGGCGAACGGCTTCCGTCATCGGCTGGAGGCCCAGCGGCCAGAAGGGCTGCGCCCATCCGGCAACCATGCCGCCAAAGAAAAAGAGCGCTCCGCCAATCAATGTGCCCCCCAGCACCTGGCCGAAGAAGCGCGCCGAGCCAATGAGGGTGGCCAGCGAAAGGCCGATCACCGGTGCCAAAAAAGGCGCCACCAGGGCCGCCAGCAGGAAGCCCACCGGCAGGTCCATCAGAATGGCCACGCCCAGAAGGAGCCCGCCCATCAGCGACAGGACAAAGAAGTCGAAAGAGGGGGAAAGGCTGTGCGCCAGCTCGTTGAGGAAAGCCGTGCGGTCATCCAGTTCACGCGGCACAATCAGCCGCCGGTCGCGGCGGCGGCGGGCCGGGGGCAGGTTTTGAGGGTCATCAGGAATGGATTCGCTGGTGGGCAAACTCATAACGCAGTTATCATCTCAGCCAGAGGGTTTTCGTACCTTGATTGGGCATGTTTCCAATTATAATACAGGTCAGACAAAAAGCACCGTCCTGGAGAGAAAAAGACATGAAACGAACCCTGATTTACCTGGCTGTTCTGCTGGTTTTCCTGCTGAGCGCCTGTGCAAACCCCAATCCCACCGCAGCCAACCCCACTGCGCCTGCCGGCACCCGGCCGCCCACCCAGGCCGTTGAACCCACCCTGCCGCCGGCCACCCCCACTGCCCCGCAACCCACCGCCACCCCGCGCCCTGCCGTGGCGTTGCTGGTCATTCCCGCTGGCGCCGATCCGGCCCTGGTCTCCATCCTCGAAGTGGAAGCCCGCGACCTGGCCGCTGCCGATGGGCTGGAGCTTCGCGTGCTGCCGGCCCTCACCCAGGCCGACCTGCAGGTTAAGCCGCGCCTGGTGGTGGCCCTGGCACCCCTGCCCGACCTGCCTGCCCTGGCCGCCGCCGCCCCTGAGGTGCAGTTTATCGCTGCCGGCATGGATGACCTGAACCCCGCAGCCAACCTCACGCTGATTCGCGGGAGTTATCTGGAAAACCAGGCCTTTCTGGCCGGTTACATTGCCGCCGTCATCACCCCCGACTGGCGCGCCGGTACCCTGGATACGGACCCGGCTGCCCGCACAGCCTTTTTGAACGGCGCGCGCTATTTCTGCGGCCTGTGCAAACCCGCCTACCCGCCTTTTTTCAATTACCCCCAGGTCTCCACCGAGGGGCTGAGCGGAGCCCAGGCTGCCGATGACCTGATTGCAAAGGCCGTGAGCACTGCCTTTATCCCGCCGGCGCAGAGCAGCCCCGAAACCCTGGCCGCTCTGGCCAAAGCCGGGGTGAATCTCATCGGCGGGCAGGCTCCCTCTGACGAGCTGCGCCCGTATTGGGTGGCCACCCTGCGCGTGGATGCGGGGGCGGCCCTGCGCCAGGCCTGGGCTGAGGCCGCTGCCGGACGCGGCGGCGGAGAATACCGCCCGGGGTTGATCCTGGACGACCTGGAGTCTGGCCTGCTGAACCCGGCCCGCCTGCGCCTGGTGGAACAGGTGCTGCAGGGGCTGCAGGATGGCAGCATCAACCCGGCAGCCGTGCCCGATTAGCCCGCCCCGTTTTTTTTACCGCATAGAGCGGCACCAGTATCTCAACAACGAGCATAAACAAACACAAAAGCCCCCGAAAGCCGCGAAAAAGCTTTCGGGGGCTTTTGCTCATCATTTCATCATTCATTCCAGGTTGAGATGGGGGCGCGCCCAAAACAGGCCCACCACCGATTTGGCATCTTCCATTTCCCCATGTTCAGCCAATTCATAGGCCTGCGCAAAAGGCATCATCTCCACTTTCAGATATTCATCGGCATCTGGCGGCAGAGGCGCTTCATACAGGTCCGTGGCCAGGTAAAAATAGAGATACTCGCTCGAATAGCCCGCCACCGGGTAAAGCCCGCCCAGGCGTTCCATATTGTGCGCGGCCATGCCGGTCTCTTCGCGCAGTTCGCGCCGGGCGCAGGTTTCGGGTTCTTCGCCTTCTTCCATCACGCCAGCTGGCAGTTCCAGCAGCTGGCGGCCGGCGCCCACGCGGTGCTGGCGCACAAAATAGACCATGCCGGCTTCATTCACCGCCACCACCGTCACCGCAGCAGCATGCTTGACCAGGTCATAGGCCTTGGTTTTGCCGTCCGGCAAACGCACCGGCACGCTCAACACATCAAAAGCGCGGCCGGAATACAATTTTTGACTTTGAAAATGATCGCTCATCCGATATACCTTTATAAATACAAAAAGCGGGGGTGTTAGGGCCCCCGCTTTTTTGCGTCAATGGATTCAGGGAATGTTCAGCGTCTGACCGGCGGTCAGGGTGTAGGGGCTCTGCAGGCTGTTGGCAGCGATGATATCTTCCGGCATCACATCGCCAAAGGCGCAGGCAATCTTGTTCACGGTATCGCCAGCCACCACGGTGTAAGAAACCGGGTGGGCTTTCAGGCGGCGTTCGCCCACGTAATTGCCCGTGCCAGGGATCTTGAGGGTGAAGCCTTCGGCAAAATTGGACTGGGTGCGTGAAATGCCGTTCAGGTTCAGCAGTGCGTCCACATCAATGTTGTAGCGCCGGGCAATGCAGTAGGGGTGCTCGCCCTTCTGCAGGGAATAGGTGGTTGGGCGCACCGGAGCCGTGGTGACCACCACCACCGGAGCCTGGGTGGGTTCCGGCTGAGGAACGGCGGTGGGTTCAGGCTGAGGCGCTGCGGTGGGCTGCACTTCCACAACGGGAGTGGCCTGAGGTTCCACCACTGCCGCTGTCGGCTGAACGCCGGAGGGCAGGGCAGCCGCGGTGGCCGTCAGGGCCTGGATGTTTTTCATGGTGTCATTGCTCACCGGAGTGGGGAAAGGGACGTTATCCGCCGTGGGAACCACCGGGGCGGTTGCCGCAGCGCGTTCGCAGGCCGAAACGCCCATCAGCAAAACCACCATCAGCAGCAAGATGTATCCATAACGCTTCATGAGTTTTTCTCCTTCTAAATGCCTTGTTTTCGAGATTAATTCTTTTTGATGGCTATCAAAATAGTAGCATAAGCCCTAAAAACCGTCAAGCGGTTTAGAATCCAATCGGTGCAACTTGCGTGCCAGCCGTCCTATTCAAGGCTGACGGTCACCGGCAGCACCACGGTGAAGGTGGTGCCCTGACCGGGAACCGAATCGACCCAAATGCGCCCCTGGTGGCTTTCAACAATCGATTTGACAATTGCCAGCCCCAGGCCTGTGCCGGTGGAGGTGGGCGGCACATTGCTGGCCCGGTAAAACTTATCAAAAATATGCGGCAAATCCAGTGTTGGAATGCCCAGGCCGGTATCGCTGACCTGGAAAATGATCTGGTTGCCTTCCAGCCGGCCCTTCACCTGCACCCGCCCGCCATCGGGCGTGTATTTGACCGCATTGTCCACCAGGTTTTCCACCATCTGGCGTATTTGCCCCGGGTGGCCAAAAAATTGGGGAAAAGCCGGCGGCAGTTCGCACTCCATTTTCAGGCTTTTGTTAAGAATGCGCCCTTCAATTTCCTCGAGCACATAGCGCACAATGCCGCTCAATTCCACTGCTTCCTTGCGAATATCAAAACCCGATTCGATCCGTCCCAGGTTCAGCAGATCGTCAATCAGGGCAGTGATATTGTGGACGCTGGCCTGCACGCGGCGGATAAAATCACGCTGGATTTCATTCACCGGGCCCACCCGGTCAATCAGTTCCACATAGCCCAGAATGGCTGTCAGCGGCGAGCGCAGATCATGCGAAACGGTGCCAACAAATTCGCTCTTGATGCGGTCCAGGCGTTTAATATGGGTGATGTCGTGCATGGTGATCACCATGCCAATGGAAGGCACCGGTGCTGCCTGTACGGAATAGATGCAGCCGTTATCCAGCGCCACTTCGGCCCGGTTCTGCATTTCGGGATTGGCAATCAAATCCAGCAGCTCGGTCTGTTTGAAAATTTCCCCAACCGTTTTGCCCACCGGTTTGATGCCTTCCATTTCAAACATGAATGCATCATACGCTGTGGGGTTGAGCAAAAGCACCTTCTTCTCATCATCAATCACAATCACCCCATCCTGAACGCTGGTAAAAATGGCTTCCATGCGGTTGCGTTCAATGGAGGTGAGAGCAAACACGCGGGCATTTTCAATGGCCAGAACCGCGTAGCTGGCCAGAATGGATACCAGCTTCAGATCATGTTCGGTGAAAGACTCGCGTTTGATGCGGTTATCCACCCCCAGCACCCCCATCACGCGGTCATTCTGGCGCAGCGGAACATAAATGAGGGAGTGCACCAGATACGAGGTTTTGATCTTTTTCGGCGCTTCTTCGTCCAGCAAAATGGGCTGGCCCGTGCGCACCACCGACCCGGCCAGGCTGTCCTGCACAGGCAGGCGGAAGGTGTTGACAAAATCTTCATTAAAATTGCGAGCTGCGTGCATATACAGTTCGCCGGTCGATTCATCCAGAAGCAGCAAACTGCCTTCTTCAGCCTTGGTCAGCGAAACACAGGCGTTCACCACCGTGCGCAGCACGCTGTCCAGATCCAGCGAGGCGATGATATCCCGCCCCAGGTTGAGCACCGTATCCAATTCCTGCGATTCGTCTTTTTTCGGCCCGGCCCCAGCAGCACAGACAGCCGCCAGCCGCTGGTAATGCTCCATGCCCTGCCTGACGGCGTTGATAATGAGATCAGGTGTGATGGGCGGAGAGAGAAAATCGGCCACTCCCAGGCGCATGGCCGTTTTCAACAAATCGGGATCATCCCGCTGGGCGATCATCAGCACCACGGTCATGGGGTATTTTTCACGCACCCAGCGCGCCAGTTCCATCCCGTTGGCATCCGGCAGGTTCTGGTGCACCAGCACCATCTGCACCGGCTGGCGGGTGAGGGCAGCCACAGCCGCGCCAACCGAAGTGGCGCTGGCCGTGCGGTACTGCGCCGAGCTTAAAATACGCTCCAGCAGGTAAATCATCTGGGTATCGGGGGCAGCAATTAGAATGGACTCGTTCATACCCTTTTCCGTCGCTTATCACTAACGTGCTGGTGGCAGAAGGACGTGGAAAGTGGTTCCGCGTCCGTATTGACTCTCAACCCATACCCGACCCTTATTGGCTGTGACAATATCGCGCAGCAGGTTTAAATTAATCCCCAGGCCGCCAAAGCGGTAGATGGGGGGTTTTTCAACCATGTAGCCTTTTTCAAACAGCTTGGGAATATGGCGCGCCTCAATGCCAGTGCCGTTATCCTTCACCATCAGGTGGGGCTGGTTTTCCAGGTAGTCCACCCTCACCGTCACCTGGCGGCCGCTGGGGCTGTATTTGATGGCGTTGGACACCAGGCCGTCAGCCACATGCACCATCTGCACCCCATCCGCCAGGGCCAGCACCGGGTCAGAAGACAGCTCGGTTACCAGCGCCACCCCGTTTTTCTGGGCAAACGGCTGCATCTGGCGCACGGTAAAGCCGGCCACCTCGTTGAGGTCGGCCAGGCCGGGTTTCTTGAACTGGGGCATCTGGCTCAGGCCGCTCATGGCATCGGCGATGCGCATAATCGAATCAAATTGCGTTTGCACCGCCACAAAGCTCTGGCGTTCATCCGGGTCAAAGCCCGTCAGGCGCACCTGCAGGGCGCGGTCAATGGCGGCGCTGGCATAAGTCAGCGGCTGACGCATTTCTTCACTGGCCTGGCGCAGCAGTTCGTTCTTGATGCGCTGCAGGGTGTTGGCCGCATCGGCCGACTGCTGCAGCGAGCGCGCCCGTTCTTCGAGGGCGCGGAACAGGCGGCTGTTGACCAGGCTGATGCCGACATAATCGCTGATGGCTTCCAACAGGTGCTGCTCGCTGGGGCCGTAGGGGCGCGCCGTCTTGCGCATCATCGAAATCAGCGCCACCACCTTTTTCTGCACCTTCACCGGCACAATCACCGCCGATTGGCCCATCACGGCAATTTTGAAGCGTTTGAGGGGTTCACCGTCAATCAACAGAGGTTCGCCCGACATGGCCACCAGCGAGCTGATGCCGTCATCCCAGGGTTGATCCATGTGACTGGCCACCGAACTGGGCAGGTTGCGCTGCGAAACCAGGATGAAAGTCTTCTGGGTCTCATCCAGCAGCATGAACCAGCCCATATCTGAAAGGGTGACCTTGAGGGCCCCCTCCACAATCTTATCAAACAGCGAACGCTGATCCGTCACCGAGGTCACCGCCTTGCCAATGGCAAAAATGGTGGTCAGCTCGCGCACACGGTTTTGCAATTCCAGGTTGGTGGATTGGAGCTGCTGGGCCAGGCGGTCTTTTTCGCGCCGCTCGCGCACCTGGCGCAGCACCCGCTCAACCGCCGAAATCACCTCAGCTTCACGCATCGGCCAGAGCAGGTAATCGGTGGCCCCCAGCCTGAAAGCCTGAATCACATCCGCTTCCAGGCCCTTGCGGGCCACAATCACCACTGGCGTGTTGAGGCCCTGTGAACTGAGCGCCACCATCATATCCTTGCCGCTCAGGCCGGGCAGGTTGATATCCACAATGATCACATCCGGCGCGAACTGCAGGGTCTGTGGGATGGCCGCGGTGGCGTCGCCCACAACCTGCACCTGATAGCCCATGGCCTGCAAAGCCTGCCGGGCAATCAGATCGCTGATGATCGGGTCACTTTCAACAACCAGAATTCGGTCTTTCTCGTTTGCCATAAACTCTAATATAGCACGAATACACGAAAAAAGGGTATCAAAAAAGGGCCTTCCGCAAAAAAAGGCGGATGCATATCAGCCAATTTATCCTGACTGGGCCAGGCAAATTCCAATATAATGCTGCCAGCCCGCCTTCACTGTCGCCGCAGATTCAAGGGCTTCGGGCAATGCACATCGGCTGCAAATCACCAAAGGAGTCCGCTGTAGATAAGAGTTTCATAAGATATGAAGTCACAGGCTTGACTCTGCGCCGGGTCATTATACAATGATAGTATGGAATATAAAGATTACTACAAAATTCTGGGCGTGCCCCAAAACGCCAGCGATGCTGAGATCAAACGCGCCTATCGCAAACTTGCCATGACTTACCACCCGGACCGCAACCCGGGAGACAGGGCCGCGGAAGAAAAATTCAAGGAGATCAACGAGGCCTACCAGGTGCTTGGCGATGCTGAGCGGCGTTCACGCTACGACCAGCTTGGCGAATCTTACTCCAGCTGGCAGCAGACCGGCGGCGCCGGCGGCTTCAACTGGGGCGACTGGTTCACCCGCCAGCCCCAGGGCCAGGGCCGCACCACCGTCACGGCCGAAGATCTGAATGAAGCCTTTGGCGGCGCGGGTGGTTTTTCTGATTTCTTCAGTGCCATTTTTGGCGGCGCAGCTCAAACCAGCGCCGGCGGTGCGCGCCGCACCCGCCGCCCGGCGGTCTATGACCAGCCGGTGGTGATCAGCTTTGCCGAGGCCTTCAAAGGCACCGAGCGCACCCTGCAGGTGGGCAGCCGCCGCCTGGAGGTAAAAATTCCCGCCGGCGCCCACACCGGCACCCGCGTGCGCGTGCCCCGCGGCGGCCCCTCTGAAAGCGATCTGCACCTGATTGTTGAAGTCAGCGAAGATCCGCGCTTTGAACGCCAGGGCGACAACCTGTACACCGAAACCACAATAGACCTGTTCACCGCCGTCCTCGGCGGCCAGGCCAGCGTGACCACCCCGGCCGGCAACGTGCTGCTGACCATCCCTGCGGGCACCCAGCCAGGCGCCACTTTCCGTCTGAGCGGGCGCGGCATGCCGCACCTGAAAGACCCGCAGCATGCTGGCGATCTTTTTGCCCGCATTAAAGTCACGCTGCCCAAACAGCTCAACGATCAACAGCGCGCGCTTTTTGAGCAGCTTCGCAGCCTGACATCACATCATTGAGGTTTTAACATGTTAACTGCAAAGAAACCATTTTACTGGTTTGCTGTTCTGGCTCTGGTGGCAGCCATGCTGGCCTGCCGCCTGCCCGGCAGCGGCGCGCTCACTCCGGCGCCTGTCCAATCCGTCCCAACGGCCGCCCCCATTCCGCAAGTCACCTCACCGAATATGGATATTTCACCCGATTCCGACCTGTATTCCCTTATTCAGAGTTCCCTGACCGACCTTTACCAGGAAGTCAGCCCCGGCGTGGTATCCATTCTGGTCACCAACCAGTTAGGCTCAGGCACCGGTTCGGGTTTTGTGTATGATATGGAAGGCCATATCATCACCAACTACCATGTGGTGGAAGGCGCCGATACCCTGGAGGTGGATTTCCCCTCCGGCTTCAAGGCCTACGCCACCCTGGTGGGCACCGATCTCGATTCGGACCTGGCCATCATTAAAGTGAAGGCCCCGCCCGAAGAGCTTCACCCTCTCAGGCTGGGCAATTCTGACGAATTGCAAATCGGACAGACCGTGGTGGCCATTGGCAACCCCTTCGGCCTGAACGGCACCATGACCATGGGCATCGTTTCGGCCAAAGGCCGCACCCTCGATTCCATGCGCCAGACCTCGGGCGGCAATTACTTCACCGCTGGCGACCTGATCCAGACCGATACCGCCATCAACCCCGGCAATTCTGGCGGCCCCCTGCTGAACCTCGACGGCGAGGTGGTGGGGGTCAACCGCGCCATCCGCACCACCGGCGTCACCGCCGATGGCGAGCCGCTCAATTCGGGCATTGGCTTTGCCGTATCCATCAACATCGTCGCCCGCGTCGCGCCGGCCATCATTGCCAACGGTGAATATAAATACCCCTACCTGGGGGTGAGCAGCCTGCCTGAACTGACCCTGGCCAGCCAGGAAATTCTGGGCCTGCCCCGCTCCACTGGCGCTTACATTACAGACGTGGTGAAGGGCAGTCCGGCTGATAAAGCCGGACTGCGTGCCGGCACCCGCCCCCTTGACCAGACCGACCTGAAGGCCGGCGGCGATTTGATCATCGCCGTGGACGGCCGCCCGGTGATGGTCTTTGGCGACATGCTCAGTTACATGATCAACAACAAAGGCCCGGGTGATGTGATCACCGTCACTATTCTGCGCGGTGATCAACAGCTCGATCTTGAAGTCACCCTGGGCGAACGCCCCTGATTCAACGGCCTGTTGAAGGCGTCCCGGCTGACCTGTCCTGGGAGAACAGGCGCAGGAACCCCTTCCCAAATTATCAGCCGCCGCACGGCGGCCTCACCAACCCTGTTCTTTAAAAACTCACCCCTTTCAGCACATCTCATCCCAGCCCATGCGCCTTTAGGCCGATCGCAAGAGATGTGCTGCTGCGGCGCATGGGTGGAGCTATCCTGTTTTGTCAGGCTGGCGGATCAGAGTCTTTCTGCCGCCGGCCAGAAAACCAATCAATAAAGGAGGCTTATATGATCATCGAACAAGACTTGCGGGAACTGCTGGATCATCCTGCGTCCGGCCCGGTACTCAGCCTGTACCTGAACACGGCTCCTTCGGCAGGCACCACAGAGACCTATAAACTGCGCCTGAAAAACATGCTCAAGGAAGCTGGTTTACCGCAAGATGCCAACCTGATCGAAAGGCATTTCAACCTTGAATATGATTGGAACGGCAGGGGGGTGGCGGTTTTCTCAAATGCAGCCACCAATTTCCTGCGCGTCTTCCCTCTGGGCATTCCGGTACGCGATCAGGTTTATGTCACTCCCAAAGCTGTCGTCAAACCGCTGGCTGATCTGCTGGATGATTACGGCGGTTACGGCGTGGTCCTGGTAGATCGCCAGGGCGCGCGAGCCTTCTACTATCACCTCGGCGAACTGCTTGAACAGGAAGGCGTGATGGGTGAAACGGTCAAGCATACCAAGCTGGGCGGCGCCTCAGCCAAGCCTGGCATGCGCGGCGGCACCGCCGGCCAGACCCATTACGAAGAAGAAGTGGTGGATCGCAATATGAAGGAGAACGCCGAATTTGCAGTGCACTTCTTTGAAGGGCGCAAGGTGCGGCGTGTGTTGATCGGCGGCACAGATGACAATGTGGCCCTCTTCCGCAGCCAGCTGCCAAAATCGTGGCAGAGCCTGGTGGTGGGCAGCTTCCCCATCAGCATGACCGCCAGCCATGTGGATGTGCTTGAAAAAGCCCTGCAAATTGGTATGGAAGCCGAAGCGCGGCGCGAAAGCCGCCTGGTGGACCAGCTCTTCTCAGGAGCCGCGCGCGGCAGCGCCGAAGTTGGCCTGCGCGGCGTGCTGCAGGCCGTGCATGAAAACCGCGTGGAACTGCTGCTGGTGCTGGAAGGCTTCAAGGCCCCCGGCTACCGCTGCCAGGCCTGCGGTCTGATGACCGCTCTGCAAACCCAGGCCTGCCCGGCCTGCGGCGGCGAAATAAAGTATGTGGATGACGTGGTCACCCCCGCCGTTCACCAAGCCATGCTCAACGGTGCTGACATTCAAATCGTGCATGTTTCGCCCGCTTTGCATAAGGCCGGCGATATCGGCGCCATGCTGCGCTATTAATATCCAGGTTAACTGCAAAACGGCATCCAGGGTTTCTGGATGCCGTTTTTTTATCCGCAAGGGATCCATATCCGTCTTCAGAGCAAATGGGCAGCCAGAATTCGCCGGCAGCCCCGCTGCCTTTCGGCAGATCGACCTCCATCTCAGTCGCACGGGCAACCTGGTCTGCCGGTTCCATAAAGGCATCTTAATCGAGGTCGTGGCTCATCTTTTGGCTGAGGGTCCGGTAGCCCAGGGCCTCGTAGAGTTCAATGGCGGTGCTGTTGAAGGCACACACATTCAGTTCAATGGCGGCGGCCCCTTTGGTCTTGGCCCAGGCCTGACCATATTCCATCAACATGCGGCCAATGCCGCGCCGTTGAAAGGTTTTTTTGACCACCAGGCATTCCACCACAGCAAAAAAACGCGGCACCAGAATGGGCAGGGGCGGCGTCTCGCGGACGAAAAGATGCACCAGGCCAGCGGCCTGTCCATCTGCCGCGGCCAGGAAAAAGCCCACCGACTCATCGGCCAGGCGGCTCAGATAATACTCGCGTTCGCGAACCGGGCCGCTGTTGGGCTGAAAAATTTGCGGCTCATTTTCGCAATGGTAGGTGTCAATTTCATGGAGAAGTTCACACACATCCGCATAATCATCTGGCGTGGCTTTGCGAATTTCGATATCCATGCAGCTTCCTTCTGTTTGATAACTTGAAACGCACCCTGTCATCCCGATGGGCGACAGGGTGCGCCTGAAATCATGCCGTTCCCGCCGGTCAGCGCCGGTGTTTTATTATTTTATCTCATCCAGCAGGGTGCGCAGGCCGTTGAAGAAACGGGTGGCAGTGCGGGCCTGGTCCTGAAGGTCGAGCACCTGGTCATCCACCTCGGTGAGATGCGCTTCCACCGTCTTGGTGCGCGCGCCCACCGCATCCAAATCGGAGCGCAGGGTTGTCAGGTCTTGACTGAGGCTGTCGAGGCGGGTGTTCACCGCCTGCAGAGCGCCCACCTGGGTTTTAAGGCTCTCCACATCCTGGCGAATGGCGGCCGATTGATCATTCAACGCGTTCACCGTCTCCACCAGGGCATTGCCCTGAGTGGCCGGGGCATAGACCAGTCCGCGGTTGATCAACGCCAGTGTGCCCAGGGTGAGGCCCACCCCCAGCAGCACAGAAAAGAACATGGTGCCGAGCAGCCAGGCAGCCAGTTCCAGGCGGCCAATGCCGGTTTTGGGTTTTGGGGCGGCGGCCGGAACAGACGGCGCTGGAGCCGGCTGCGGGGCAGGCACAACCATCATCGCTGAAGGCTGTGGGGCAGGCGCGGCTTCAACAGCTGACGCCGGGGATGCCTCAACCGCCGCGGGCAGCATTTCGGGGGGCAAATGCGACATCAACGGACCCTCTGGGGCTGGCGGAAGTTCCTCTGCCATCAGGGAAAGCTCTGCGGCAGAGCTTTCCACCTGCGCAATTCTACTCAGATGAAGGCTTTCTTCAAAGCTCTCATCTGAGGGGCGTTCATCATTATCCCCTTCGCTCGCAAAAGCCTCGGGCAGCGGTGTCATCTGCACAAGAGGTTCCGGTAAACCCTCTGGCTCCGGGGCTGGCGCCGCTTCAAGTGCAGCAGGCAGGGCTTCTGCTTCTGGCAGGGGCTCAACGGCAGCTTCATCATCGGCTTCGCCGGTTTGCTCCAACGGCTCCGGCTCAGCCAGCGCCGCCGCCAGCATGCTTTCATTTTCCACCATCACCAGATCGCGAATTTTCTTGTAAGCCCCCTTGCCCAGGCCCTTCACCTCGCGCAGGTCTTCCACCGTCTGGTAAGGCCGCCCGGCTATGATCAATTCGACGCGCTCCGGGTTCATGCCCGGCAAAGACAGCAGTTCTTCAGCCGCTGCCTGGTTCAGGTTAATAAGTTCAGTCATGAGGAACCTCCATCACAGTTTTAATTCAATGGATCTGTTATCAGTATAGCTTAAAAACGAAGATGGGGGTGTTAAAAAGGCAGGCTCATGGTGCGGGTATGCGCTCAATATGTGTCCTGCCGCTCACAACCTAAACCGCCGGCGTTCAGGCTGGCCCAACAACGGCACTGCTGCCAGCAGAAGGCCAAAACACAGGCCGCCTGACAGAATCAAAGGCCAGCACACATCGGGCGTGCCCAATGCCCGCCCAAGCCAATCCAGCAGCGGTCCAGCAAATTCCAACACAGCGCCGAGCAGCGCCTGTGCTTCTTCAGATTGAACCAGGTAAATGGGCAGCACCAACGACAGGGCGCCCAGCAGGCACAGAACCACATCCTTCCAGGTCACCAGCTGGCGCAGCTCGGCCAGCAGCAGGCGCCATTCAAAGCCGGGGGCGGTTTGCTGCGTTTGATTCACTGCCGTCATCACATTCGAAAACAAAGCCGGCAGAGGCGTTTCCAGCGGCAGAGTACGCAGGGCTTCCTCCGTCATCTCCCAGTCGCTTTCAGGAGTGATTTGCGAGGTTTCATTCACCGCCGCCATCACATTCAAAAACAAAGCCGGCGGGGGCGCCTCCAGGGGCTGCTGGCTCAATGCGGCGTCCAGCCCGTCGCGAGTCTCATCGTGATCAGATGCAAAAAAGAAGTTCGGGGTCATGCGTACACCTCCTCTTGCAATCGTCCAGCCATAACCAGGGCAGCCCGCAAAGCAGCATGGGTGCGAAACAGGCCGGTCTTGACGCTGCCCAGCGGCATGGCCGTAATTTCAGCGATCTCCTCGTATGAAAGTTCCTGCTGGTAGCGCAGCTGCACCAGCAGCCGCTGGGCCGGGGTGAGCTGCTGGATTTTTTGCTGCAGCAAAGCGCGCAGTTCGTTTTTTTCAAAAAGGTGGGCCGGGTTGGCGCCCTCGCCCGGCAGCGGCAGGCTTTCGGCGGCCTCATCCACCGGCAGAGCTTCCATTTCACGTTTCAGACGCGGGCGGCGGTTGTAGCACTGGTTGATGACAATCTTGTACAGCCAGGTGCTGAAGCGCGCCTCCTGGCGGAATCCCGGCAGGGCCTGCCAGGCCTTCAGAAAAGCCTCCTGCGCCAGGTCCTGCGCTTCCTGCGGATCACCGCAGCCGCGCAGCGCCAGGTTGTACACGAAAGTCTGATGCATCAGCACCAGTTCGCCAAAGGCCTGCGCATCTCCCAGCCGCGCGCGCTGCACCAGTTTCGTTTCCTGTTCTGTTATCATCTTATTCCATTAGACAGCCTGCGGGCAAAAAAGTTTCAAAAACCGTCGCCAAAACTTCATGAATTATATCCTCACATTGCCTGAAACTTTTTGCAACCTGCCCTGTCTAATTTACTGAAGTCAAAAACACCGCGGAATGCACATTGACTCGCAACCCTGAAATCACCTTCCCGCAGCATGCTGCCGGGATGAGAATCAACAAGGAGAAATAGATATGAAAAAATGGATCATCGCAGGCGGAATCATCCTGGTTATGCTGCTGCTTTGCGTTGGCATGGCCGTCGTAGCCTTTACGGCCTTCCGGTTTGGATTTTCAAGCATCAGCCATTTTTCCGCCCGCGCCGAAGCCACCGAAACGCAAACCGTCCAGCTTAAAGAACCCATCAGCCTGGATGTGCTCTCAAGCATGGGCGATGTCACCGTGCGCACCGGCCCGGCCAGTGAAATCAGCTTTGAAGCCCACAAAATCGCCTACGGCCTGACCCAGGCAGAAGCCGAGGAAGAACTCAAGATAATCACCATCTCGGCCGTTGAAAGCAACGGGCGCTTCACCATCCGTGCCGAACGGGCCAAGGGAACCAGTTCCAACAATCCCTGGTCGGTGGATTTTATCGTCACCGTGCCCCAGGATACCCTGGTGACAGCCGTCTCCAATCACGGTAATGTGAACCTGACCGGTACCACCGGCGAAGCCAGCCTGGACTCCAATTTTGGTAATGTTACCGCCAGCGGCATCACCGGCGCCGTGACCGCTCACAGCGATAACGGCGACGTGTATCTCACGGATATCAAGGCTGGCGATAAAAACATCAGTGCCACCAGCCGCTTTGGTAAAATCAGCCTTGAGAAGGTCACCTGTCAGGAATTGGAGACCAAAAGCGATAATGGCGACGTGGTGATGAAGGATGTGGAAGCCGGCGGCAAGGTTCTGATGGACAGCAACTTCGGCAGTCTCCGCTGGGAGAATGGCAAAGGTGAAGCTCTCAGCGCCACATCCCGCAATGGCTCGCTGACTTTCATCAATGTTAAGCTGCAAAAAGATTTAACTGCCACCTCCGATTTTGGCGATGTCAACCTCACCCGCGTCGGCACCCTTTTGCTGACCGTCCATTCCAAGAATGGTTCCATCACCATTGAAGAAGTGACCGGCGTGGTCAACGCGCAGAGCGACTTTGGCGACATTCACATCAACGGCGGCAAAGATGTCAGCCTCACCGCCATCTCCAGAAACGGCGGCATCACTTACGCCGGCAGCCTGGCCAACGGCCCGCATACCGTCACCAGTGATTTTGGCAACATCACCCTGAGCCTGCCGGCAGAAAGCGCGCTGAATATTGACCTGAAAACCGACTTTGGCAGCATCAAAACCGATTTTCAGGTCACCCTGGCCAGCGGCAGCGACCTGGATAAGGAACACATCATCGGCAGCATCAATGGCGGTGGTGAAACCCTCAAAGCTTACAGCAAGGACGGCAGTTTGAAATTGGAAACCCAACCCTAGGAGATCATCATGGAAATTGTATTAGGCGTATCCCTCTTCTTTTTTCTGCTCTTTGCCTTCATCGTTGCCATGCGTTACATCAGCTACCGCGAAACCATCTACCTGGCCGAAAAAGGTCTGCTGAAAAGCAAAAACGGTGGTCCAAGCGAAAGCAACGGAAACGGCAAACCCAGCTACGCCTTGCTGCGCTGGGGCATCATCATCGCCGGCCTGGGCCTGGCCATCACCATCGGCCTCTGGCCGCTGGGCCTCACCTTTCGCGGCGATGCCTTCCCCCTGGGGCTGGGACCCTGGATGCTGTTCGGCTTCATCCCTCTCTTCTTCGGGCTTGCACTGGTCCTCGTTCACATCCTCACCCACGGCGAGTCATCTGGCCAACCTGCCCGGCCTGCCGAGCCCCTCACCCCGCTTGAGACGCCCGCCCCGCTGAAGGACGAAGAAAGCAAGTAATCCACCGCCCTGAAGAACACCCATGCGCACACAGGGTAATTCTGTGTGCGCAATTTTTTTAACTCTGGCGGCCTATCCATCTGGCCGGGGATGCTGTTATTAAATTGATTCCGGTTTTTGACGGTTCTTTGACGCTGCTTATGTATAGTCAAGATAGTTCCAGCGTGTTTCAATTCGCCAAATTTTCAAGCCCTTTCCGGTTTTGTACGCAAGGAGTACATCTGATGAAAAAACTCGTGCCTTTTTTTCTGATTTTCGTTTTGATTTTCACCAGCCTGGCCTGCAGCAGCAGCACGCCAAAACCCGAACCCACCGCCACAGCCAAAGCAGCCAGCCCGACCGCGGCGGTTGCCACAGAAAAACCTCAGCCCACCTCCATTCCATTGACCCCCACCCCCGTTCCGGTGAAACTGGGCGATATCCAGCAGGTGGAAGACGGCGGTTTCAGTTTTCGCACCATCCCCGGTTTTTCGCTGGAAGTGAACGGCGGCATGGCCATGATGCTGGGGCCAAAAGCTGATCCCGACACCGGACCGGTGGTTCAACTCATCGGTTATTGGGAAGAAGACGAAGGCACTGCTGAAGGCCTTTACAATCAGCTCAAATCGCAGGCCTCCCTTGAAGTCAGCCCGGCAGAACCCATCACAGTGGGCGGGATTCCCGGCCTGGCCGCCAATATCAGCGGCGAAGAAGATGGCGCCGCCATGCTGGGACGGGTGGCCCTGGTGATGGTGAACAGCAATCAGCAGTTCATGCTTCTGGCGGGCTCTCCGCAGGAAGAATGGGAAGCTCTGGCGCCCTATTTCGACGCCGTTCTGGCTTCCATTGAATTCTTTGAGCTGGCTGCGCCGGCGCCCACCAGCGACCTGGAGCCTGGCTGGTATGCCTACACTGATATTAACGCCGCTCGTGATGTGCTGATCCATGAAAACACGGCCTATGCGGCCACCCTGGGCGGACTGGCTGCCTGGAACCTCGACAGCGGTTATGTCATGCGCTACACTCCCCTGCAGGGCATGGGCCATGTCAGCGCCTATGCAGCCGCCTTATGCAATATTCCCGAGCCGCGCATCCTGGTCGGCACGCTGGCGGGCATCAGCATCTACGACCCGGCCACCGGCCTGTGGGAAGAGAGAGACCTGGCCCCTGCTGAAAGCCGCGTGAACCTCAGCAAGATTTCCCGCCTGGTGTGCGACACGCAGCACCAGCGGCTGTATATTGGCTACAACGGGCTGGGCATTCTGGATCTGGTCACCGGCGAATGGCAGCAGTACACCAGCGATAACGGCCTTTCGTGGAACGGCGTGTCAGATATTGCCGTGAGCGCCAATGGCGAAGAGGTATGGGTTGCCAGCGGCTACAACGGCGTCGCCCAGATCAAGGGCGGAGCCGTCACCGTCCATAACAAGGCTTCCGGCCTGCCCGACGAGCGCGTTTACGCTGTGGCGGCGGCTGCCGACGGCAGTGTGTGGGCGGGCGCCAGCAGCGGTTTGATGCAGTTCAAGGGCGGAAAATGGACCCTCTTTGGCAGCGGCACCCCCGCCGCCCTGGCCGAGGTCTCTGAAATTGAACTGGCCGCCGATGGCAAAATCTGGGTCACCACCGCGCCCTGGGGCGCCGGCAGGCTCTGCCAGTTCGACCCGGCCAGCAAAACATGTCCGGTGGATCTGCGCGATCCCGATGGAGAGGCCATCTTTGGTCTGGATTTGACTGAGGATGGCAGCCCGGTGTATGTGACGGAGCAGGGCGTCTTTCAACTTAAGGACGGCCAGATTCAGGCCTTCAAGGATGACAGTGTTCTGCTGGCTTCCAACTTTGTGGATGCCTTTGCTGCGGCTGCCGACGGCAGGCTGTGGGTGGGCACCGATTACGGCATCCAGCTGATGGATCCCGCCGCGCCTGAAACGAGATGGGAAACTTTCCGCAGTGATGACAACCCCGGTCTGGGCGGCAACTGGGCCAATGATATTGCCGTGGCCGATGACGGCACAACCTGGTTTGCCATCACCAATGGAAATGCCAGCCGCTACAAGGACGGCACATGGTCTTCTTATGAACCCTTGCGGTCATACGACACCGTCACGGTGGATGATGAGAACCGCGCCTGGTTTGGCGACAGCGGCAAAGGCATTGCCGTGCTGAATGCCGACGGCAGCCCGGCCTTCAATCTGACCACTGCTGACGGTTTGCCCTCAGATAATGTGATGGCGCTGCTGGCGCAGGATGACGTGGTCTGGATCGGCACCGACAGCGGCCTGGCGCGCTTTGCGAACGGCAAAGTGAGCGTGGTGCTGGCGAAAAACGATCCTGCCCTGCCCTTTGCCTACATCCGTGAGCTGGTTCTGGACCCTGACGGGAACCTGCTCATCGGCGCCAACCTGGCGGTGGTGCGCTATGACGGCGCAAAAGCCGAAACCCTGCTGAATCTCAGCAAGCAAAAGGATGCCGACTGGCTGACCACGCTGGCGGCGGCTCCGGATGGGCGCATCTGGGTGGGCACTGCGCGCGGCATCTTCTATTCGGATGACAGCAGCAGCTGGACGCACCTGACCACCGCTGACCGCCTGCTGACCAATTACATCTCCGCCTTGCATGTGGATCAGTACGGCACAGCCTGGATCGGCGGCGGCGGGTCCAACATGGACGGCGGCGGCATCCTGCACATCGTCCCCTAGGGGGCAGATCGCCTTTATCCAGAAATAAAAAACACCCGCCTCCGGCTTTGATCCCGGAGGCGGATGTTTTATGGATTGGCGTTGACCTCACCCGGCCATCATCTGGCGGGCGGTGCGGCGGGCAATTTCCACCGCGAAGTTGGTCCCACGGTCGTAAGGGTACACCTGACTCATGCTGGCAAAGTAGAGGCCAGGCAGGGGTGTTTGCGTGGCGGGAATGTTCTGCGAATGGTTGACAAAGGGAATGGGCTGCGCATATGTGGTGCGGAACAGCCAGGTTTTGCGAATCCATTCGGGCTTGAAATCGGCGTTGAAGCGCGGCAGCACCGGCAAAAAGCGCTGCAGCACGGCTTCCTGATCCATCGAGAAAAATTCGTGATCGGTGTTGAGGTAATCGCCGATGTAGATGATGGTTTCGCCGCCAAAATGCTCGGCCGGCAGGAAGTTGGTGTGTTCCACCAGCGAGAGGAAGGGGAAACCGGCGCTCTTGGGAATGTTGTACCAGTAATACTTCTCGCGCGAAATGGGCTGCTTGAGCGCCAGCACCATCACCACCGCGCCCATGTGCTTGAGCGCCAGCAGGCCTTCCAGATAAGAAGCCGGCAAAGCCGGGGCCATGCGCGCCATCTGTCCGGGCGAGGTGGTCACCAGGCACTGGTCATAATCGGCGGTGGCGCCGCCTTTCAGCGTCAGGCGCAGGCGGCCGCCCTCCAGCGGGGTGATGCTGTCCACGCTGGTGGAGAAATGAATGGTCACGCCCAGCTCGCGCAGGCGCGCGGCAAAGCGGTCATTGAACGCCTGGAAGCCGCCGCGGAAGGTGCCCAGGCGGGTGGTGCGTCCGTGCAGGCGCGCCCACAGCCAGGCCATGTTCACCTTGTCGTAATAATCTTCGCCAAATTTGCCCACCAGCATGGGCTTCCACATCTTTTCATAAACGCGCTCGCCCGCCCATTTGCGCATCCACGCATCGGCGGTCACCTTCTCCAGCGCCTGCCAGTTGCCGGTCAGGCGCAGGTACAGTCCCACCAGGCCAAAGCGGACCTTGTTGATGCCCCAGCCCAGGCCGGGATACATGATGGCCGCCGGAATGGAATCGAACGGATAAAACTTGCCGTTATCATACATCACCGTGTAGGGGCGCGGGAACAGCACATCTTCCGACCAGCCCAGCTCGTTGATCAGGCCGAGCATGTCTTTATCGGAAGCAAACCAGTGGTGGTAAAACCGCTCCACCGACCAGTCCCAGTTCGGCTCCTTGAAGCCGGTGGCCAGGCCGCCGGGGATATCGGCGTTTTCGTAAAGGGTCACTTTGTGCCCGGCTTTCACCAGGTCCCAGGCCGCAGACATGCCCCCCATGCCCGCGCCAACAATGGCAATTTGCTTGGTCATATTATTCTTTTGCCTCTTCAACCGGAATTTTACCCCAGGCAATGCCCTCAGCCCGGAAGTAATATATGCCCAAAAGGGTGATCGGCAGCCAGAGCGCCGCATGCAGCACCAGCGTGTACCCCGCCGCAATGGCCGGAACCACGCCGTAAGCTTTCAGGACCGCGATGCCGGGGGTGTCGAAGGTGCCGATGTAACCCGGGGCGGAAGGCAGGGTGGTGGCGATGTTCACAATGCCGTTCATCAGCATCAGCGCAAAGAAGCTCACCTCAAAATTGAAGGCGTGCATCACAAACCAGTATTTCACCGTTTCCAGCAGCCAGATGACCACCGAGGTGACAAAGATCATCAGCACTTCGCGCGGCGAGCGCAGCGATTCCAGGCCGGTCAGAAAACGGTGCGCCAGGCCGCTGGTCTTTTCGCGGAAGGCTTTGGGCACCAGGTGGTCAATGCACCAGTTGACGATGGACGCCGTCAATTTGGGCATCATGGCCATGGCCAGGAACACCGCCATGGCGCCGCCGAAAACCAGCGCGCCGCCCAGGGCCAGCCCGCGGATATCCATGCCGCCAATGAAGCCGGAATCGCCGGTCAGGCGGGCCAGCTCGGGCAGGTTGAAGAACACAAAGCCCAGCATCACCACCGCGTCAAAAATGCGCTCCACAATCACCGTGGCCAGGGTGGCCGAAACCGGCACGCCCTCGCGGCGTTTGAGCACCACCGCCCGCAGCACCTCGCCGGCGCGCGCCGGCCAGATGTTGTTGCCCATGTAACCGATGGTCACAATGGGGAACATGTTGCGGGTGGGGATCTTCTTGAGCGGGCGCAGCATGTAATGCCAGCGCCAGGCGCGCGCCCACACGGCGCAAAAATAGACCGCAATGCCCGGCAGCAGCCACAGGTACTGCGCGGTTTGCAAAGCCTCCCAAACATCCGACAGTTTCAAACCCTGAACGGCCACGTAAAGGAGCACAACACTGATCAGTACGCCAATCCAAAAAATCCATTTTTTCATAAGTGCTATTTTATCATGGTATACTAGGGTCTATGCCTGTACTTTCTGCCACAAATATCAGCAAATCTTTCGGCGCTGAAGATATTTTCAGCCATATTTCGTTAAGCGTGCCCCACCGGGCGCGCATTGCGCTTGTCGGCGCCAACGGCATCGGCAAAACCACCCTGCTGCGCATCCTCATCGGCCTCGAAGAGCCTTCCTCTGGCGAGATCCAGCGCGCCCGCAGCCTCAAAATTGGCTACCTGCCCCAGGAGGCGCGCTTTGAATCGGAGCGCACCCTGTGGGAGGAATGCCTGGCCGCCTTCAACGATTTGCTGGATATGCAGACCGAACTGCACGGCCTCGAAGCCGCCATGAGCAACCCCGATGAGGCCGACGCGGCCCTCGAACGTTACGGCAAGGTGCAGATGGCCTTTGAACGCCGCGGCGGCTACACCTACGAAAACCGCATCCGCATGACCCTCACCGGCCTGGGCTTCGGCCCCCAGGATATTCACCGCCCCATTGACCAGCTTTCGGGCGGGCAGCACACCCGCGCCTTTCTGGCCCGCCTGCTGCTCACCGACCCGGACCTGCTGCTGCTGGATGAGCCCACCAACCACCTCGACATCCAGGCGGTGGAATGGCTGGAAGCCTACCTGAAGGAATGGGACGGGGCCGTGCTGATCGTCTCGCACGACCGCTATTTCCTCGACCAGGTGGCGGACCATATCTGGGAAATGACCCCCGCGCTGGAGGTTTACCGCGGCAATTACAGCGCCTACCTCAAACAGCGCACCGAACGCTACCAGCGCCGCCTGGAGGAATACCAGGCCCAGGCTGCTTTCATTGAAAAAGAAGAAGATTACATCCGGCGCAACATTGCCGGGCAAAACACGCGCCAGGCCCAGGGCCGCCGCCGCCGCCTGGAACGCCTGCTGGAAGAAGCCCGCCTCACCCCGCCCACCGAATCGCGCAGCATGACCCTGCATTTTCAGCCGGTGGCCCGCTCTGGCGACCTGGTGATGCGCACCCACAACCTGAGCGTGGGCTATCACGACGAAGGCCGCCCGCTCTTCCGCGTGGACGACCTGGTGCTGCGCCGAGGCGAATGCGCCGCCATCATCGGCCCCAACGGCGCCGGCAAAACCACCTTCCTCAAAACCATTCTGGAGCAAATTCCGGCCTATGAGGGCGAAACCGAGCTGGGCGCCAGCCTCGAAGTGGGCTATTTTGCCCAGGCCCACGAAGGCCTGAAGGCCGAACACGACCTGATGGAAGAAATTGCCGCTGCGGCGCCGCAGATGCTGCCCGCTGACATTCGCAGCTACCTGGCGCGCTTCCTTTTCACCGGCGACGATGTGTTCAAAAAGGTGGATATGCTTTCGGGCGGCGAGCGCGGCCGCCTGGCCCTGGCCAAGCTGGCCCTCAGCAGCGCCAACCTGCTGCTGCTCGACGAGCCCACCAACCACCTGGACCTGCACACCCAGGAGGTGATGCAGTCGGTGCTGGGCGATTACAGGGGCACCATTCTGCTGGTTTCGCACGACCGCTACCTCATCGACGCCCTGGCCACCCAGATCTGGGAAGTGGACCCGCAGGAAGGGGTGCTGCGCATCTTTGAGGGCACTTACAGCCAATATCACGCCGCGCGCGAGGTTGAAATGACCCTGCGCGCCACGCGCATGGCGGCCGCCGTGGCCGCTCCGCCCATCAGCGCGCCGCCGCGCCCCAAACAGCCCGCCCGCCCCTCCATCACCAACGCCGAGCGCAAGCGCCAGCGCCGCCTCGAAGAGCTGGAAGCCGAGATCACCGCGGTGGAAAACCAGGTGAATGCCACCTCGCGCCAGCTCGAAAACCCGCCCGCTGACCCCGGGCGCGTGCAAAAGCTGGGGCAGGATTACCTGGCCCTGCAGGACAGGCTGGAAAAGCTGATGGAAGAGTGGGAACAGCTCCAGCAGCCCGCCGCATGACGCCCCCCGCAGCCCTCGCCTACTTCATCACCCCGCACGGGTTCGGCCACGCCGCGCGCGCCTGCGCGGTGATGAACGCCCTGCACCGCCAGCGCCCGGACCTGGTGTTTCATCTTTTCACCGGCGTGCCGGAATGGTTTTTCAGCGATTCCCTCGACGGTCCCTTTCAATATCATCCCCTGGCCAGCGATATCGGCCTGGTGCAGCGCACCCCCACCGCTGAAGACCTGCCCGCCACCATCGCCCGCCTGGCGGCCTACTGGCCGCTGAGCGGGGAGAAAACCACCCCGCTGGCCGCGCAGCTTCAGGCCCTGGGCTGCCGCCTGGTTTTATGCGATATCGCCCCGCTGGGCATCGCTACCGCGCAGCAGGCGGGCATTCCATCCATTCTGATCGAAAACTTCACCTGGGATTGGATTTACGCCGGTTACCTTGAGCTGGAGCCGCGCTTTGCCGCCTTCATCCCGCAAATTCAGGCCGCCTGCGCCGCCGCCGCGGTGCACCTGCAAACCCGCCCGGCCTGCCTGCCGGATGCGCGCTTCACCAGTCTTAACCCGGTTTTCCGCAGCCCGCGCCAGACGCGCGCCGAAACCCGCCAGCGCCTGGGCATTCCCCTGGAGGCAAAAGCCGTGCTGGTGACCATGGGGGGCATTCCGCCCACGTTTTCCACCCTCGACCATCTCAGCGCGGCCAGCCCGGCCTGGTTCATCCTGCCGGGGGCCGGCGAGCGCTTTGAGCGGCGTGGCCGCCTGGTGCTGATGCCGCACCATTCCGAGTTTTACCATCCGGACCTGGTTTTTGCCGCCGACGCGGTGGTGGGCAAGGCCGGCTACAGCACCCTGGCCGAGGCGTATGCCGCCGGCATCCCCTTTGGCCATGTGGCCCGCCCGCGCTTCCGCGAGGCCGCCGTGATGGCCGATTTTATTCAGAATGAAATGGGGGGCATTGAACTGGCCCCAGAAGAATTTGAAAGCGGCGCCTGGGCCGCGCGCGTGGACGAGCTGCTGGCGCTGCCGCGCCGCCAGCGCGACGAGATCCCCGGCGCAGAGCAGGCCGCGGCGGTTGTTTTGGGGTTGATTGGCCAGGCTTAGCGGGGTATCGATTCGTTGGGATGGATGGTCCAGGCCCAACCTGATCGCTGGAGAGATTTTCCGGCGGTTTTTGTTTTAAACATCGGGCTGCGAAAAAGAGGGGATGGGGGTATGATTAAGGGCAGTGGGATGAGGAGACAGGGTGAGGGAAAGACCCAAAAACAAAGGTTATAAAATAGAAGGGATGGCAAAGATGGACAACAGATACCAGCAAAAACGAGAAAATTATTTGGTGATGCTTTATTTCGGGCCGGGGGATTATTTGACCCGGTGCGTTGAGAGGGCGTATCGCGATTTTTGCCGGACTCTGGAGGGGGAAGGGAAATCAGAGGAAAGCATGAAAGAGGAAGCGGTGCTTAAACTGGTTGGCCGTTTTTGGGAGATTCAAGAAAAGCCTGAAATGACCAGCGATCAAGCCGCATTTGATATCTGGCATGAAGAGAGCTGCCAAATGCTTGTGGATCATTACAACAGCGGCTATCGACTTACCATTGGACAGGCGCAAAAATGGATTAATATGACCTTCAAGTATATTTTCACCATGGGGGAGGAACGGATTCCGGGGTTTGAAGGTTTTTATTCTTTTTGCCATATCCCATTGGATTCAATCATTTTGGAGGAATTGGAAAAGCCGCCTTACCTGATTAAAAATCCATGGAAAGTGGCATGGAGCAAGATTAATCATTATGGGGAATATCTGGATTATCAGAAAAGGGTCAGGGAAATGAGCGCGCCGATTGCCCCGCTAGAAATGGAGTTTGATTTGTTTATGAAGGGAATGAATGACAGGTATATGGGGAAATAATGGGATGGTAAAGGACGGGGGCCTGCCCTCAGCCCTTCGATAAGTTCAGGGAGAGGTTTAGCAATTCATTTGGGGTGATGAGAGAGCAGTAACAAATCAAGTTAAAAAATCCCCCCCATCCAGCGGCCGGATGGGGGGGATGGATTAAGCGGTCAAAACCCGTTCTACACCAGCTTGACCCTCTCCTGGGTCAGCTGCAAAGCCTCATCCAGGGCCTCGCCGCGGATGTCGATGGGGAAGCGGTTGTGCAGCGGGCTGATGCGCGCCCCGGCCGTTGTGGCATAGTAGAACAGCATGGCCAGCGGTTTGACAAACCCCGCCATGGACGAACCGTGCTTTAATTCGCCCAGGGTGTCGTCATCCCAGCCGCCCGCCAGCCCGTAGAAGAAGGCAAACAGCGGGTAAGAGAACAGGATGCCGATGAGGAAAATCAGCACGCTGGTCACCTGGTCGCCCTGCCAGATATAGCCGGTGAGCCAGCGCAGCACCAGCCAGTGGGCCGCGCCCGCCAGCAGCGGCGCCCCCAGCGACTGCCAGAAATAGAAGCGCTGCTTGAAGCACACCCGATCGTTGATCAGGTACGACACCACATCCTTGGTAATCAGGCCGACAAAATAGCCCACAATCAGGGCGTTGATCTGCATGGTTTCCACCAGCAGCAGCACCAGCCCCACGCGGATGATCTGCTCCATGAGCACCAGAATGGATTTCAAATAAGGGCGGTTGCTGGCCAGCTGCACGTTATCGCCCACCCACGAGGGATACTGCACCGCCCCCCAGATCACCAGCGGGATCACATAGGCGGCCGCGCGCACAAAGTCAGGGCCGGTGGCCCCCAGGATGAAGCGGTCTGCCACCGCCAGCAGCACCGCGCCGATGAAGGCGCTGATCATGCCGCCGTATTTGTAAGCCATCACCGAGTAATACTGGCTGAGCCTGCGCTTGGCATGCGAGATGGCCTCTGAGATGGAAGGCATCAGGTTGTTGTACAGGTTGGAGGCCACATTGAAGGCAAAGATGAAGTTCTGCGCCACCACCCAGTTGCCCCAAATTTCACCGTAATTCACCAGGCGGGTCTGGGTCACCAGCACCTCCATCGACTGTCCAATGCCCCAGGCCAGCGAGCCGAGCATTTCAAAGACGCCAAAGCGCAGCGATTCCTTGAGGGTGGCAAAATCGAAATGCGCCAGAAAAACCAGCCGCGCATTGTAGCCCAGGCGGCGGAAAAGCCACACCCCCACCCCAAAAGCCATCAGCTCGGTGGCGTAGGCCGCCAGGCCCATGCCAAACAGGCCGCCCGTGGCCATGCCGTAAGCCGGGTTGCTGCGCCCCCACCACACCATCAGGCTGACGAAAATGGGCTGGGCGATGATCGGGAAGAGCAGGTAGAGGCCCATGTCGAGGATCTGGGCATAATCAGCGCGCTGCAGAGCCGTGAGCTGGTGGCGCATCACCTGGAAAAAGCCCGGAATTTGAATCAGCACATGGGCGATGACGCTCCAGGTGTAAATGGCGTAAGCGGTATCCGGCAGCATGGTGCTGGCCGCCATGATCACCAGGCCGATCTGGATCACGCCGGTGATGGCCTGCCACCAGACAAAGACCTGTCCGTAGAGAACGGCGCGGCGCGGGTCCTTGACGCGGTACTGCGAGAAGAATTTAATGAAAGCCGCGCTGGTGCCCATGTCAAAGAAGAGCCACAGGGTGTTAAAGAACTGGGTCACGCGCCCCCAAATGCCCAGCGCCTGCGCCGAGGGCAGAATGTACGACGGCAGCACCAGGTTCTGGTAAATGATCAGGGGGATGAACAGCACCAGGCCGATCATCAGCGAGAGCATGAAGCCGCCCAGCGGGCGGTGGAAGCCCACCGTTTCCCAATCGGTCTGCGCCTCGCGCTCCTTGAACTCGGTCTGGTTCGCCACCAGGGTATCCAGCAGCTCGGGGTGGGCGCGGCTGTAGCGGCGCACGCGCAGGAAAATATAAATGGAGGTGCCAATGGTCACCAGCAGCATCACCCCCAGCACAATCTGGTCGGTGGTGTGCGGCACCGGCGAAGCCGGGTAATCGGCAAAAGAGAGGGCTTCCTGGCCGGCCGAAAGCGTGGTCAGGGCATAGACCAGGTAGTTGAAGTAGGCCCAATCCTGAAACTGGGCGTTGGTGTCTTCGAGGAAAGGCGTCAGCACGAAAACCGTGCCCGCGCCCAGCTTCTGGCGCAGCAGCACCGGCTGCTGGTTGTCAAAGTTGACCACCAGCGGGGTGAAGGCGCCGCCGCTCACGCTCATGCGCTCGCGCACCTGCGGCGAACTGGTCCAGATGATCTGTTCCAGCAGGGGGTCCTTCAGCCCGTCCACCGGGGCGATGCTGGCAGCGCTGTCTTCCGGCTTGAGGGAAATCTCCGCGCCCAGCAGGGCGCTCAGATCGGCGCTTTTCACGTCCTTGTTGAGAAAAATCACCAGCCCGGCGCCCTGGCGCACGCGCTCCTGCAGGGTTTGCGGGTCGCTGATGGCGCCGTTGATCACAATCACCTGCGCTTCCTTCAGCGAAGCGGTCAGGTTAAAACGCGCCAGTTCCAGGGCGGTTTGCACGCGCCCTGCCGGGCCGAAATAGGCCACCGCAAGGGCTTCCGTGCCGGCCTGGGCCGGAAGCGGCAGCGCCAGCAGCAAAACAGACATCAGCACAACGCAAAGGAAGCTGCGTTTGAAAAAAGTCTTCATCGCGGCTCCTTAATCTTCCAGACCGTTGCGGCGCGCCACCCCGCCAAACCAGCGGCCGCTGTCTTTGATGGTGCGTTTGAGGGTGTCAAAATTGATGTGCACCAGGCCAAAGCGCATCTGGTAGCCCAGGTTCCATTCAAAATTATCCAGCAGCGACCAGACAAAATAGCCGTCCACCGGCACGCCCTTCTGCATGGCCTTCCACACCTCGCCAATGTGGTCGCGCAGGTAGGCGATGCGCCGCGTATCGCGCACCCGGCCGTCAAAATCCACCGCGTCGGCCACGCACACGCCGTTTTCAGTCACCATCAGGCGCAGATCAGGGCGCGCTGTTTTGGCCTCGTTCCAAATCCGCTCCAGCAGTTCGCCAATGCCCGGCGGGTAAATCTCCCACATTTGCGAATACTCGCTGCCCTCCGGCTGGATCTGCTTTGCGTTCAGCGGGAAGGCCTCCGGGTCGTGCTGCACCACGGCACGGGTGTAATAATTGACCCCCAGGAAGTCAATGCGCTCGCCCATGGTCTGCAAATCGGCCGCGGAAATCATATCCAGCGGCAGGGGCAGGGCTTCCATGCCGGCCGGGAGACGTCCGTACAACACGGGCTCAAGGAAAATGCGGTTGGCGCCCAGGTCATAGATATCGGCTGCCTGGCGGTCTTCGGGACTGTCTGAAGCCGGGTGAATGGGGCTCAGGTTCAGGGCAATACCAATTTTGGCATCCGGCCGCACCACACTGCGCAGCGCCTGCACCGCCAGCCCGTGCGACAGCAGCAAATGCACCACCGTGCTGAAGGTGGCAAAAATATCCTGCACGCCGGGGGCGTTCTCGCCCAGCAAATGCCCGGCATAGGCCGCCACCATCGGCTCGTTGTGGGTGATCCAGCATGGCACCCGGTCGCCCAGGCGCCGGCCCAGCACCGCGGCATATTCCGCGAAGGCCTCGGCGGTGGCGCGTTCAGGCCAGCCGCCGGCGTCCTGCAGGGGTTGGGGCAGGTCCCAGTGGTAAAGGGTGGGAAAAGGCGTGATGTGGTTGGCCAGCAGGGCGTCCACCAGGCGGTCGTAAAAATCCAGCCCGGCCGTGTTCACCTTGCCGCGGCCTTCGGGCAGAATGCGCGGCCAGGATACCGAAAAGCGGTAGGCGTTGATCCCCAGGCTGGCCATGATGTCCACATCCTCGGCCCAATGGTGGTAGTGATCAGCCGCCACGTCCCCGTTTTCGTTGTGGTAAATTTTTCCCGATGTGCGGCAGAACGTATCCCAGATGGAGACACCCCGTCCATCTTCATTCACCGCACCCTCAATCTGATAGGCTGAGGTGGATGTGCCCCAGTAAAAACGATCCGGAAAGGTTATCATCTTTGTCCTCCAGTGATGTTGAGTATGTTTAGTATAGATGATTCTGATAAAAGCGCCAAAAGATTCCGGCAGGCTGCGGGGGAAAATTCAAAAAAGGTGACGGCTTAGGGGTATAACCCCAAACGTCAAAGGAGGCTTTCCCACCTCACAATTTCCCGCTTCGCCATTCACTTCGTGAGACAAGAAGGCCGCACAATGACGGCTGTTTCTTCGCGTGCTTTGCGCACTTTGTGGTTAAAGAAAAATGACACAGCTGAGCAGTAACAAAAAAACAGCGTCTTTCACAATTGCTCGTAAAAGACGCTGTTGATATCATGATTTAAGGGACGGGCTTTATTCAGGCTTTGCGGCCGCCCTTCAACGAATCCTGGTAGGTTTGCAGGGCGTCCCACTGCCCTTCGGCGGCCAGACGCGCCTGCTCGGGCCACGTGCCGGGGTCGGCCAGGCGGATGCTGGCAGCTTTGAGGATCTCTTCCAGGCGGCTGACTTCGGTCTGAGAAAGTTCCTTGAAGCTGGTGATGCCGGCTTCACGCAGAATGCGGGCAATTTTCGGGCCAATGCCTTCCACAATTTCCAGGTCATCCGGCTTGCTGGAGCGTTTAACCGGGGCTGCCGGCGGCACATCCACCTCGGCTGTCGCTTCGGTTTTCACTTCAACCGTGGTTGGGGCTGCCGCTGTCACTTCGGGCACAGCCGGGGCTTCCAGTTTCACATCAGGCATGCTTGGGGCCTCCACCGCCACCTCAGGCACGGCCGGAACTTCCACCGCCGCCTCGGTCACAGTCGGGGTTTCGGCCTTCACCTCGGGTTCAACCGGGGCCTGTGCGTCGAGAACCGGGGTTTCCACAGATTTCTTGATAGGTTCAGCCGGGGGCTCTTCCTTTTTCTTTCCCGGACCGGCGCAAAACCACAGCATCAGGAAAAACAGGGCAATCATCAACAATGCCAGCACCCAGGCCCACCAGGGATAACCTTCCTGCCCTTCAGCAAGGATCGGGGCTGCGGCCGCGGACACGAAAAGATAGACATTCACCATCAGACAGTTCTCCTTTCAAAAATTTTCTGCAAACAGGCCTTTTTAGAACCGGGGAAAAAACATTCCCGTGTGATTCCGGTATTCCTGATACAGGTTGCCCGCGCTGTCCAGCAGCGCCGCTTCCTCAGCCTGCGCCTGCCGGACCACTGCCGGCCAGGCGAGAACGCCCAGCAGAGGAAGCCATAAACCCGTCATCAAAAAAAGGAGCAGATTGCACAGGGCCTCAGCTGCATAGCGTGGGTGGCGCACCAGCCGGTAAGGTCCCTGCACGGCCAGGTGATACTGGCGGTTGGTCTTTTGAAAGAGCGGCGTGTAGTTGGGGTTATAGATCAGCACCAGCAAACCCCAGATCGAATAAGCCACAAACCCGATGCTTCCGGCCAGGTTGACCGCCGCCGGAAGAGTCATTCTCAGCCCATTCAGGGTGGTTTCCAATTCCGGAAAGAAGGGCGCGGCCAAAACCAGCATCAACGGGCAGATATTGGCGGCAAAAACCCACAGAACGCCTGCTTTGCTCAGCCAGGATCCCGGGCTGCGGTTTTCCGGGCTGGCGGCATCAAATTCAATCACCGGGCTTTGTTCCAGCAGGCGATGGGCCCCCGAAAGGCGGTAAAACCCATAAACCGCCAGCAAAATCGCCCAGGTGACGCCGATGACCAGAGCCTGAATTGGAAAAGACATTTTGTTTTCCTGCTTAACATTGTATGCAGACCCCCTTTAAAGTCAAATCATTTGCGGCCAATCAAAGCAAACTGAGCGGATCAATTCCAATGCGCCAGCCCTGCAAATCCACGCCGCGCAGCAGGGTCACCGGGTTGGGGCTGCGCACCACCACCTGCCAGCGGTACTGCCCATTGACCCGCGAGAAGAAGCAGGGCGCCGGGCCGATCAATTCGGTGGCGCGCCGCTCACCCGCTTCAATGCGCTGCTGCAGGCTGTCGGCCATGTGTTCGGCAGCGCGCTGGGCCGTATCCCAATCGGCGTGCTGAAATTCCAGGCGCAGCAGGCGGCAGAACGGCGGATAATTCATCTCCTGGCGGTAGGCCAGTTCGCGGGCATAAAAAGCCTCAAAATTGTGCCCGGCGGCCGCCTGAATGGCATAGTGCTGGGGCTGGAAGGTCTGCAATATCACCTGGCCGCCGCGGTCAGCCCGCCCGGCGCGCCCGGCCACCTGCGCCAGCACCTGAAAAGTGCGCTCGGGAGCGCGGTAATCGGGCAGGTTCAGGCTCACTTCAGCCAGCACCACCCCCACCAGGGTCACCAGGGGCAAATCCAGCCCCTTGGCCAGCATCTGCGTGCCGATGAGGATATCGGCGCGGTGGGCGGCAAAATGCGAGAGAATCACCTCGTGGGCGCCTTTCTGGCGCGTGGTTTCAGCATCCCAGCGCAGGGTGCGCGCCTGTGGAAAGAGGCCCTGCACCTCGGCCTCCACCTTTTCGGTGCCGGTGCCAAACTGCCTGATCTGCGTGCTGCGGCAGTTGGGGCACGTTTTGGGCATCTGGCGGCGGTAATTGCAGGTGTGGCAAATCAACGCGCTTTGCGGGTTATGAAACGTGAGCGGTTTTTCGCAGCGCGGGCAGCGCAGCGCCTGGCCGCAGTCGCGGCAGAACACATAGGTGGCCGTGCCGCGCCGGTTAAGGAATAGGATGGCCTGTTCATTGGCCTCCAGCACCCGGCCCAGGGCTTTTTGCAGGCTCTCGCTGAAAAAGCTGCGGTTGCCCGCCTTCAATTCCGCGCGCATGTCCACCACCTGCACCGGCGGCAGGCCTGAGCCTCCGCCCTGGGTGTGGCTCTGAACACGCAGCGGCAGGCGCAAATCATGGAAAACCCCCTGCCGGGCGCGGTAGGCCTGGGTGAGCTCAGGCGTTGCCGACCCCAGCACCACGGCGGCGCCGTTCTGGCGGGCGTACGCCAGGGCCGTCTCCACCGCGTGATACACCGGCGGCATATCGTCCTGGTAGTAGGATTCTTCGTGGCATTCGTCAATGATGATCAGGCCGGGGTTGGCCAGCGGAGCGAACAGGGCGCTGCGCGCCCCCACCACCACCGGCAGCAGCCCGGCGCGGATGCGCCGCCAGGTGTCGTAGCGCTCGCCAGGCGAAAGCCGCGAATGGACCAGCCCCACCCGGCTGCCAAAGCGGCTGAGGAAGCGCCGCACGGTCTGGGGGGTGAGGGCAATTTCGGGCACCAGAATCACCGCCTGGCGGCCCAGCTCAAGGGCCAGGGCGGCAGCCTGCAAATAAAGCTCCGTCTTGCCAGAGCCAGTGACGCCCTGCAGCAGGCAGGGGCGGCCGGGTTTTCCGGCAGCAGCGGCGCGAATTTCAGCCGCAATGACTTCAAAAGCGGCCGCCTGGTCGGGGGTCAGCGGCAGGGGTTCCGAGGGCGCAGCCGGAATTTCGCGCAGCGGGTCGCGCCAGATTTCGGTTTCATTAAAGGTCACCAGGCCCATTTCAGCCAGGCGGTTCAGGTCAGCCAGGCTGCCGCCGCTGCGGGCATAGAGCCAGGCCGGCGCAATGGGCAGCGGTTCTTTGAGCAGCACATCCAGAATGCGCCGGCGGCGGGCGGCCACCTCTTTGTGCGCGCTGAGCCGTTCCAGGGCCAGGTCGGCCTCGCTCAGGGCGCCGGCGGCCTGCACCGTGCGGATCATTTTTGGCTGCACGCGCGGCGGGGGCAGAGTGGAGCGCACCAGCACGCAGCCGCTTTTCTGCAGCGCGCGCAGGGCAGCCCGCCAGTTCTGGTGCGAAAAGGCTGCCTCAAGCTGGCGGCCGCGCAGCGTGCCGCGTTCCGTCAGCAAATCCAGCAGGCGGCCCTCAAGGGGACCAGGCGGGCTGGCAGGTTCGGCCACTTTTTGCGCCTGCAAATCGGCATGCTGGCTGAGGCCAGGGGGGATCATCACATCGAGGCAGGCCGCCAGCGGTGAAAGGGTTTCTGCGGCCATCCAGTGCGCCAGGGCAAGCTGGCGGGCGTTCAGCACCGGCAGCGGATCCACCAAATCCAGTATGGGGCGGGTTTGCGGCACCGAGGGCTCCTCGAGGCTGCGCAGCACCACCCCCTGCACCATCTGGGTGCCAAAAGGTGCCACCACCAGGCAGCCCGGCAGCACCTGGCCGGCCAGTTCAGGCGGCACATGGTAATCGAACACCGCACTGATGCCGGGGATATTGACCGCCACCTGCACAAAACGGGTTTCGGCGTCCATCACGGCGCCCCCACAAAAATCAGCACATCGCTGGCATAGGCTTCCACGGGAACCGCCACGGCCTGGCCGTGCATCAGGTAAGCCTGCAAAGCCAGGGCAAAGTCGCTCGGTCCGGCAATCTCCATATCACCCGCCAGATCGAGAAAAGGCTGATAGCGCGCCGCCATGTAAGCGATGCCGCGCATATCCGTGGTCAGGCGCAGGTAATCATCCGGGTCCACAATCACCGCGTGGTCGGCAATGACAATCAGGCGCTCGGGCAGGGTGGGCAAAACGGCTTCCAGTTCGGTCAGCAAACGGTCTGGGTATTTCTTGCTGCGTTCTTCCAGCGGGCGGGCGGCGTCGCGGTGCACCACATAGGGGCTGAAAGTTTCCCAGGCCGGCCAGATGCGGTATTTCAGGTAAGCCGCTCCGCCGGCGGGGATATCCGCAAGCCGCACATCCTCCCCCTCCACCGCGCCGATGATCAGCTTGAGCGGCTGGGGGGTCTGGTCAAAAGTGTGAGCCGCGTTCAGGTAATAGCGGGTGATGCGGCGCGTGCCAAAGGCAATGGTTTCGCGGTGAATGCCGCGGTCGAGCAGTTGAAAGGCCATGCAGGCCCACAGGGCGCGCGGTTCGCCGCTGGTGACGCCCTCCGTCAGCAGGCTGATGCCGGTGTAGCCCCAATCCACGGTGCGGCCAATGTCATCCGTCAGCGGAAAAAGCACCGCAGGGCGGCTGGGAGCCGGCGTTTCAGTGGGCAGGGGCGTGGCGCTGGGCAGCGGGGTGGCTGAAGGGACGGGCGTCGCGGTAGGGCGCGGCGTCACCGTGGCAATGTAGGTGCGGGTGATCGTCGGGGTGGGCGTCAGGGTCAGGGTGACCGTCGGCGTAAGCGTGGGGGTATGGGTTTGCGTGGGGGTCAGGGTGAGGGTGGGGGTGCGGGTGGGCGGCAGTTTTGGAATGGGAATGCGCCAATGGGTCTGGCTGGCAGCGCAGGCCGCCAGCAGCAGGCAGACAAAAACAGTGATAAGGCTGCGATGCACTCTGAATTTCATCACCAAGGCTCAATCTTTAAGCGCGGGCTGGTCAGGGTATTTGCATAATGGCGGCGGCGCCGTAACCCACCACCGAAGATTCATCTCCCGTCACCGCGCCCGAGGTGGCATGGCGCAAAATGCGCACATGGTTGGCGCCCAGTTCGCGCGCCGCCCACAGCACGGCGGCCACGGCCGCCAGGCCGCAGGCATGGCCTTTGCCCTTGCTTTCCAACTCATACAGGCCCTCAGGCGAGAAGGCCCCAATTTGCTGCAGCACGGCTGAATCGAGCCATTCGGCACGTTCCTGCGGGAAGAAATGCGAAAGATCGGTGCTGGCCACCAGCAGGAATGTCTTGCCGCGCACCACCCGCGCCAGGGCATGTCCCAGCGCCCTGGCCGTGTTGCTGCTCTGATCGCGCACCATCACCGGCAGCAGGGTGAAGCCCGGCTGCAGGGCGCACTGGGCAAACGGCAGTTCAATTTCAAGGGCGTGTTCGCCGTCGCGCGGCACCGGCGTCAGGCGCAGGCTGGCGGTATCCTTAAGGATGGCATCCACCTGCTCCACGGCAGCGCGGTCCACAGGAATGGTTCCCAGCGGGGTGCCGTAAGCCTGATGCGCGGTGGTGAGCAGAGGCTGAGGGGCAAAATGGTGCAGGGGCGAAACCACCACCAGCAGATCCACCGCCATGCCCTGCACAGTCTTGAAGGCATAGCCAGCCACAGGGCCGGAATACATATGTCCGGCATGCGGGCTGACCAGACCCATGACCGGGCCTTCCAGGGCGGTCACGGCGGCGGCATTGATGTACTGATTGACGGCAGCTTTCAGGCGCGCTGGATCCCCTTCGTACCAGCGGCCTGCGATCGGCGATGGGCGGATATCGGTAATTGTGTCCATACTTCCTCCCAATCAGGCCTGAATAAAAGTTGGTTAGCGCAAGAAATCCCAGGGGTTCACCCGGCCGTAGGCGTCGCTGCGCAGTTCGAAATGCAGGTGCGGGCCGGTTGAATTGCCCGTGCTGCCCATCGAACCGATGACGGTGCCCTGCAAAATGCTCTGGCCGCAGGAAACCCCCACCACGCTCAGGTGAGCATAGAGGGTTTGCCATCCGTTGCCGTGATCGAGCACGACCATGTTGCCGTAACCATAATCATTCCAGCCGGCATACACCACCACGCCCGTATCCGCGGCGAAAATGGCGTTGCCCTCCGCGCCGGCAATATCAATGCCGTAGTGGTTGATGTTGGGGCTGTAGTCCCAACCGGAAAGGAAGCGTTCGGTGGACGGCCAGATGAAGGAACCCGTGCCGTACCAGCCATCCAGCGTGCCCGAGCAGGCGCCGGGACCCACTTCCTTGGCCTTGGCCGGGTTGGAGCGGGTGATGCGCGGGGTTTTCCAATCGCTGAAGGCCACCTTGCCGCCCGGCACAATCAGCCAGGTGCCGGGTTCAATGTTGGGCTTGGTGAAGTCGCCCAGGGTGGCCGGGTCGAGATTGTTGCCCGCAAAATTGACGATGGCTTCCGCGGTCACGCCGTAGAACTTGGCCACGCCGTTAAGACCTTCGCCGCTGCTCCAGCGGTGATAAACCCCATCGATGGGCAGAATGTTCAAAATTTGCCCGGGGCGAATGGTGTGCGGGTCGTCGCCCAGAGTGTAACGGTTGCCGCCCAAAATGGTTTCGGGCTTCAAATTGTATTTCTCAGCAATGCCAAACAGGGTGTCGCCCTGTACCACGGTGTAAGTGACCACATCGCTGCGCGGCTTTTCCGGCAAAATGGTGTGCAGCATGGCGCTCCGCAGCACGCCCATGGAACTGGCACCCAGGGTGTCAAAATAGGGAGGAATATCAAACACCGGGGTGGGGGTCTGGGCCGGTGCGGTGGGCAGCAGGTTGCTGCTGGCCGCAGCCTGGGGTTGGTCGGGCAGGTTCAGGTAAAAGCTGCCCATCACCCACACCACAACCACAAAGAGGGACAGAGACACCACAATGGCCGCCACCCGCAGCACGGTTTCACCCATGCCCATGCGGATGATGTTTTCCCATATATGTGAGGCTTTTTTGGCAGTGGAAGCAGTTTCTTCAGTCAGGAGCGCTTCTTCTAAGGCAGGCTCTTCGACAGGTTGATCAGAAGGGGAAAGGTTATCTTGCATAAGTTTGGACATCTCCACTTTTGATCATAACACACATGCAAAGAAGGTGTCAAGCGCAGCGCAAACGGTGGAAAGCGGTGAGACAAGCGACCACATTAATAATTATGCAGTTCTTCCGCGTGATGAGCACCGTGCTCTCTGAAAGGGTATTTCAGAGAGCACGGTGCATTTTCAGCAGCAATTACCCGTGGATGGTGATCTTGTGCTCGATGGGCACAGCCTGGCGCAGCATGGCGATGGAGGGGCAGTATTTGGTCTCTGAGAGTTCCACCGCGCGTTCCACCGCCGCCGGGTCGATGTTTTCGCCGGAGACGATGTATTCAATCACGATGCGGGTGAACACACGCGGGTGCTCGCTGGCGCGCTCGGCATGCACCTGCACCTCAAAGGCGCTCACTGCCTGGCGTTTTTTCTCCAGAATGCTGATCACATCCATGCCGGTGCAGCCGGCCAGGCCCACGGCCAGCAGCTCCATTGGCTTGAAGCCGGCCGCTTCCTCGCCTTCGGCCGGCAGCGCGCCGTCCATCGGCAGGGTGAGCCCCGAGTTGACTGTTCCAGTGAAGGCCAATCCATTTTTCCAGGTGACTTTTGCGTTCATGTGCTTGCTTTTCCTTTCGTTCCTGACCAGCGCAAATTGACCGCGGCAATGCCGCTGATGATGAGCAGGCCGCCCAAAAGCGCCTGCCAGCCGGGACGTTCCCCGAGGAAAACCGCCCCCAGAATCACCCCCACCAGCGGGAAGACATAGGTCACCAGGCCGGTGCGGGTGGGGCCGACGGAGTGAATCAGGCTGAAATAGAGCCAGTTGGCAATGCACGAGCCCATCACCCCCAGCCACACCAGCGCCACCCAGGTGAGGGGTTGGGCCGGAAAGACCAGGGGCCGGTCAGCCAGCGGGGTGATGAGCCACATGGCCGCCCCCGCCGGGCCCACCTGCAGCAGCGACTGGATGGCAGGGGAATAGCCGCGGGTTTTCAGGCGCGCAATGACGTTGGAGATGCCGTAAAGCAGGGCCCCGCCCAGCATGGCCAGTTCGCCTTCCAGGCTGCCGCCTGCGCCGCCCAGGTTCTGCGACATCAGCAGCACCACCCCGGCGAAGCCCAACCCCAGCCCCAGCAGGCGCGGCAGGCTCAGGCGGTCTTCAGGAACAAAGAAGGGGGCGATGAGAATGGTGAACAGCGGCACGGTGCAGTTGAGGATGCTGGCCACCCCGGAGGTGATGCGCGTTTCGGCCCACGAAATCAGCATGAAGGGAATCACCACGTTGGTGAAGCCCAGCAGAACAAACCAGCCCCACTGGCGCGGCGGAATGACCAGACCTTTGAAGGCGCGGGTGATTCCGGCAAGCGCCAGCAGCCCCAGCAGAGCAAACAGCACCCGCAGGCTCACCAGCATAAACGGGCTGACCTCGCTGACAGCGATCTTGATCCAGAGGAAAGAGGAGCCCCAGATGAGACCGAGCAGGGTGAATTTAAGCCAGTCTTTGCCCGACAACGGTGTGGCCTTCCAGCCTGAGCAGCCAGGCCTTTGAATCGAGCCCTCCCGGCGCGCTGAAGCCGTGCAGGTCGCGGTTGTGGTTGACCACGCGGTGGCAGGGGATGACAATGCCCATGGGGTTGCGCCCCAGCGCCCCGCCCACTGCCCGCGAAGCATTGGGTTTGCCAATGGCCAGGGCCACTTCGCCGTAGGTGCGCACCTCGCCGTAGGGAATGGCATAGGTGGCGCGCAGCACCTGTTCCTGGAAGGGCGTCATGACCGACCAGTCGATGGGAATTTCAAACATGCGGCGTTTTCCCGCCAGATATTCATCGATCTGGCGCAAAGCCTGATTCACCTGGCGGGCCTGGGGCGCGCTTTGCGGCCCGGCCAGGGGCGCCGCCCAGGCTTCAAAGCCGTCGTCCGGCTGGACGGCGGTGTGCAGTTCAGCCATGCCGATGCGTGAAAAGACCACCCTGATCACCCCCATGGGGTGGCTGGTGGGCATTTGACCATACCAGATGGGACCTTCAGATAGAGTCATGGAACCGCCTTTCACAAAATAAGAGAAGATACCTCATTTTATCATCAGCGCGGTTTAAAGATGTATCCCCGCGGCCCGGGCCAGGGGTGAATTTGAAAAATCAACGTAACGGACTTTTATCACGGTAGCAGTTACAAATCAACATCAGTGCAGCAATGAAAACGACGGAGCAAGCAAGGGCTCAGCCGGCGGCGTTTGCCTGGATGACTGAACAATTATGATTTTTTACTTCTCAACGATGATAATTGTAAGCTGGAGGGCTGTTCCTGGCGGCAAAAAACTGCCCCCGTTTGAGCGGGGGCAGTGGGGTTCTTATGAGGCAGGTGGTTAGCGGATGATGCCGAGGCGGCGGCCCACGGTGGCGAAGCGCTCGAGGCCTTCATCCAGGTCGCCCTTGGTGTGGGCGGCGGAAATCATCACGCGGATGCGCGCTTTGCCGCGGGGCACGGTGGGGAAGCCCAGGGCCATGGCAAACACGCCTTCCTGGAACAGTTCGCGGCTGAACTGCTGCGCCAGGGGAGCTTCGCCGAGCATGATGGGGGTGATGGGCGTGACGCTCATGCCGGTGTCGAAACCGAGAGTCTTCATTTCTGATTTGAAGTAATCGGCGTTATCCCAGAGCTGGTCCACCAGTTCGGTGGATTCTTCCAGGACGTCGATGGAGGCGATGCAGGCAGCCACATCCGGCACGGTCATGGCCGAAGAGAAGAGGAAGGGCCGGCCGCGCAGGCGCAGCCATTCCACAATGGTGGGGTTGCCCGCCACCACGCCGCCCACCACGCCAAAAGCCTTGGAGAGCGTGCCAACTTCCACATCCACCTTGCCGTGCAGGCCAAAGTGATCCACAATGCCGCGTCCGCCCTTGCCCACCACGCCTTCGCCGTGCGCGTCATCCACCATCAGAATCAGGTCGTGGGCCTGGGTGATTTCATAGATCTTATCCAGGGGGGCCATGTCGCCGTCCATGCTGAACACGCCGTCGGTCACCACCACCGCGCGGCGGTAGTTGCCGGCATTCTCTTTGATCACGCGTTCCAGGTCGGCCATGTCGCAGTGAGCATAGCGCACAATGCGCGCGCCTGAAAGGCGGGAGCTGTCGATAATGGAGGCATGGTTCAATTCATCGGAGAAAATGACATCTTCCTTGCCGACCAGGGCCGGCAGGGTGGCCAGGTTGGCCGTGAAGCCCGACTGGAAGGTGATGGCCGATTCGACGCCTTTGAAGGCCGCCAGGCGTTTTTCCAGTTCCAGGTGCAGTTCCATTGTCCCGGCAATGGTGCGCACCGCGCCAGGACCCACGCCGTAGGTTTTGATGGCCTCCTGGGCCGCGGCGGTAACCCGCGGATGGTTGGCCAGGCCGAGATAGTTGTTGGAGCAGAAATTCAGCACGCGCTTGCCGTCCACGCGCAGCCAGGCGCCCTGGGGCGAGCTGAGGGTGCGGATGGTGTTGTACAAACCGGCTGTCTTCAGGCCTTGAATTTCCTCTTCAATCCATTGGAGTTTATGGGACATTTAAACCTCTTGGCATTTTGGGATAATAACAGCACATTTATTATACAATCGGCCCCCGCCCTGCATTTTAGTATTGAAAAGCACCTCGCCAGGTGACAAATGCACTTCTCGGTCCGGCTGATCCATTTTCCCTATCATTTCATGAGGGCCGGTATGCTCAATATAAACAAGCAGGGAGCGCCGGAAATTGCGCCTCCCTGGCAGTTCAAAATGCTGGAGGGCGTTCTGACCAGGTTCACTTATCCGGATCAATGCCCTGAACCAGCCAGGCTATGCCCACTTTCTCAAAATCCGGCGTGGTTGAGGCGTCCAGGTATCTTTCCCATTCATAAATGCCGGAAGCTTTAGCCAGTCGCTTGAACTGCATGGTGACCACGGCATTATGCAAAATCACCACCGACCGGACCATGCCTTTGATTTTAAATTCCTTTTGCCCTTCCACCATATGCTGTGTGGTGGCGTCGTCGAGGGGTTTTAAGTCGCGCATGTCCACAAATACGCCAAATTGTTTAGGCAGCGGTCCGGAAAGCGCCTTTTTTGCATCCCTGACCCAGGCCTGCATCTCTTCTGCATTGATCATGCCTGAAAAGATGAGATGAAAACCGTAACTTGCTTTTTCAATCTTATACATGACAGCCTCCTTCTAAATAAACCATTTTCAAAGAAGCTGGATTAGATTTAGTTTTTTACTGGAAGATATTTTCATTATGCGCTGATGCGTAATGAAAGTCAACAGGTGGTTATGATTTTTTGCAGCCATTCAAACAGTCAATTAAACTGGCAGTGCCGAAAAAATGGCTTAAGAAGATCAGCTAACCTGCTCTCTGCGCGGTTTGACAATGTGAGATCAGGAACAGCTGTATGACACTGACAAACGCTCAGCCAGCCGGGCTAATACCGCTGGCTGAACATTTGCCCAAAAACATCTCAAAATAGTTAGCACATCTGGTCAGAATCGTTGTATAATATTATTGCAAACCTGGATGCTCTCCAGCATCCACACCCGGCAGCACATACTTGTCAGGTGTAACAGAGATTGTTCCATCCAGGTTCATTCAAACCCAGGAGGTATGTTGAGCATGATTTTGACGCATTGTATTGGTTCAACCTGTTTTCCAGCCCCCCGCTCAAAGCGGTTCGGTTTTATTTTAATCCAAATCCACCCGTAATTCAGAAAGGACCCCCCCATGTATCACACCCTTATCATTGTCGGCAATCTGGGCAAAGAGCCTGAAATGCGCTACACCCCCAACGGCCAGGCTGTCACCAGCTTCAACGTCGCTTCCAACCGCCAGTACACCGCCAACAACGGCCAGCTGGTCAAAGAAACCATCTGGTTCCGCGTTTCCGTGTGGGGCAAGCAGGCCGAAACCTGCAGCCAATATCTGCACAAGGGCAGCAAGGTGCTGATCGAAGGTCGCCTGACCCCCGATCCCGTCACCGGCGGGCCCAAAACCTACACCAAGAAAGACGGCGGCGCCGGCGCTTCCTACGATGTGAGCGCCAGCATGGTGCGCTTCCTCTCATCGCGCGGCGAAGGCGGCCCCGGCGGCGGCCCCGAAGATGTGGTGGTCGGCGGTGGCGAAGAAGAGAGCCCCATCCCCTGGTAAGCCGTTATGAGCATGCAGCCCCCGCTGATTGAACTGCCGCCTGACCTCAAGGCACAATACACGAACATGGCGCGCATTGCCCACACCCCGGCCGAACTGGTCTTTGATTTTGCCCAGATCCTGCCGGGCAGCCGGGCCGGGCAGGTGCAGGCGCGCCTGATCATGTCTCCGGTGGGCGCCAAGCTGTTTTATGCCGCGCTGGGTGAAAACCTGGCGCGGTATGAAGCAACCTACGGGCCGATTCAGCTCCCCGGCGACACCTCGCTGGCCACCGACCTGTTTCGCACCATCCAGCCTCCTGAACCCCCAAAGGCATAACCATGACGGATACCCTTGAAACCATTGGCGAGCGCATTCGCCAGAATTTCGAAACCCGCACCAAAGTGCGCGACCAGGCCCTGGCCCAGGCCCGTCTGCTGACGCGCAACTCGGCCCTGGCCATTCGCGCCATTCACCGCTCGGAGAGCAACACCGCCCACACCCATCTGGACGAGGCGCGCGCCCTGGCCGAAGCCCTGCGCAGCGGCCTGGCCGCCTACCCGGACCTTTACTACGCCGGTTACACGCAAGATGCCCTCAAGGAATTTTGCGAGGCCAGCATCACCTGCGCCATCATCGAAAACCAGCCCCTGCCCACCCCTGAAGAGCTGCGCATGGAATACGCCACCTATATGAACGGCCTGGCCGAAGTCGGCGGCGAACTGCGCCGCCGCTGCATGGATATCCTGCGCCAGGGCTATTCGCAGGAGGCCGAGCGCCTGCTGGGCTGGATGGATGAGATTTACCTGCTGATGGTCACCCTCGATTACCCCGATGCCATCACCAACGGCCTGCGCCGCCAGACCGACCTGGCGCGCGGCATTGTGGAACGCACCCGCGGCGACCTGACCATCAGCCTGCGCGAGCAGCACCTGGAAAACCGCCTGGAGCAGCTCAGCCAGCAGCTTTCAGACAACCAGGCTTAGGACCTTAGCCATGCGCACCATCCGGGCCTCTGAAATCGGCTCCTTCATTTATTGCCAGCGCGCCTGGTGGTACCAGCGCCAGGGCATTGAATCGTCGAACCAGGCCGAATTGAGCATGGGCAGCGAAATGCACGCACAGCACGGCCGGCAGGTGTTTGTCGCCGGCTTGCTGCGCGTGGCCGGCGTAGCCCTGCTGCTCATCACCCTGGCCCTGGCCGCCGCCGGCATCACCTCTCTGCTGCTGCAATGAGCCTGCTGCTTTGCGCCATTCCCGTTCTCATCCTCTCGCTGCTGTTCTTCTGGCAGTCGGGGCGGCAGCGCCGCGCCGCCGGACTGCCCGGCGGGCGCATCATCTACACCGACACCCGTGCCTGGGAAGAGGTGAGCAAGCCGCTCTACGATGCCGCCCTCGACCTGACCGGCAAGCCCGACTACATTGTGCAGGAAGGCCGCCAGATCACCCCGGTGGAGGTGAAAACCGGGCGCACCCCTTCAGAGCCTTACGATTCGCATATCTTTCAGCTGGCCGCCTACTGCCTGCTGGTGGACCGCACCCTGCGCATCCGGCCCAAAATGGGCGTGCTCAGCTACCCCAACCGCACCTTTGCCGTGGATTACACCGCCGAGCTGGAGGCCGCCCTGATGGACCTGCTGGCCGAAATGCGCATTCAGGAGCGGCGCGATGAAATTGAGCGCTCGCATGACGACCCGGCGCGCTGCGCCCGCTGCGGCTACCGCCAGGTCTGTGACCAGCGGCTGAGCTGAAATAGGCTATAATCAGATCATGGTCAACCAGCCCGTTCCCCGCAGTGTTTTTATCGCCGTGCATCCCTTTGTGCACCAGGCCGCTGTTGAAGCGCGCGATGTGGTGCAGATGCTGCAGGACGGCGGCCTGCACGTGGTCAGCGGCACCTTCGATGACGAGGCCATGCGCGCCCGCGTGCGTGCCCGCGAATTCGATATGGTGGTGGTGATGGGCGGCGACGGCACCATGCTGCGCGCCGGACATCTCTGTGCCCCGCTGGATATTCCCGTGTTGGGCATCAACATGGGGCATTTCGGCTTTTTGTATGAACTGCAGCGCGCCGATTGGATGAATTCGCTGCCCCTGCTGCTGCAGGGCGATTACTGGCTCGAGCGGCGCATGATGATGCGCGCGGCTTTCTGCCGCGGCGCCAGCACCCTGGGCCAGTGGGAGGTGCTCAACGATGTGGTGGTCTGCCGCGGGCAGTATGTGCGCCCGGTGCAGCTGCGCGCCTTTGTCAACGGCGGCCTCTTTGCCTCCTATGTAGCCGACGGCCTGATCGCCTCTACGGCCACCGGCTCCACCGCCTATGCCCTGGCGGCCGGCGGCCCCATTCTGCCCCCTGACCTGCGCAACATCCTCATGGTGCCGGTGGCCCCCCATCTTTCGGTGGACCGGGCGGTGGTACTGGCCGAGGGCGCAGCGGTGACCATCGAGGTGGTCTCGGCCAACCAGGCGGTGCTGAGCGTGGACGGCCAGCCGCCCATTGTGCTCGATAACGGCGACCGCGTGGAAGTGACTTCCAGCGCCCACAGCCTGCCCCTGGTGCGCTTTCAGGATCCGGGCTATTTTTACCGCAATCTGACCTCGCACATGGAACAAAATCCTCTCTTTGGTGCCAGCAAATGAACGAAACCGCAACCGAACCGACCCAACCCGAAGTTTTTACCTGCGTGAACCACCCCAAGGTGGAAACCAGCCTGTTCTGCAACCGCTGCGAGCGGCCCATCTGCCCGAAGTGCGCCGTGCTGACCCCCACCGGCTACCGCTGCAAGGAGTGCATTCGCGGCCAGCAGAAGGTCTTTGAAACCGCCCTGCCGCGCGATTACGTGATTGGCCCGCTGATCGCCGTGATCCTTTCAGCCATCGGCGCCCTGATTGCCAATGTGATGGGCTTTTTTGTGTTCATCATTGCCCCGCTGGCTGGCTTTGCCATCGCCGAGGCGGTGCGTTTTGGTGTGGGCAGGCGCCGCAGCCGCAACCTGTTCATCATTGTGGCGGGGGCCACCGCCCTGGGCGCGACCCTGCAGCCGTTTTTTACGCTGGGCATGCTGCTGCTTTATATCATTGCCAGCGGCGAAGGCCTGACCGGCTTCTCGCCGATCGCCCTGGTTGGCCTGATCTGGCCAATGGTCTATGTTTTTCTGGTCACCTCCACCGTGTATTACCGTCTGACAGGAATTCAAATTCGCTAAAAGCCTATGCTGAGTGAACTGCGTATTGACCAATTTGCCATCATCCAGCACCTTGAATTGAGCTTTGAGAAGGGGCTGACCATTTTCACCGGTGAAACCGGCGCGGGTAAATCCATCATCCTTGATGCCATTGAAGCCATTCTGGGCTGGAAGGTGGATCCTTCGCTGATTCGCGCCGGGGCCGAGCGCGCCAGCATCGAGGCCGTGTTCCGGCTCGAAGGCGCGGCCGGCGCAGCCGTGCGCGAAATTCTGGAACGGGAAGACCTGGTGGATGACAACCCGGCTTTTGTCACCCTGGCGCGCGAAATGCGCCGCGAAGGCCGCACCACCGCCCGCATTAACGGGCGCAGCGTCAGCACGGGGCTGCTGCGCGAGGTGGGGGGCCTGCTGGTGGATATCCACGGGCAGTCGGAGCATCTTTCATTGTTGAATGTCAACCAGCATCTCGACCTGCTGGACCGCTTTTCCAGCACCAGCCGCGTGCTGGAAGATTACCGCGGCCTTTACCGCCGCCTGCAGACGGTGCGCCGCGACCTGGCCGAAGTGCGCCAGGCCGAGCAGGATGCCGCCCGCCGCGCCGATTACCTCAGCTACCAGGTGCAGGAAATTGAGGCCGCCCGCCTGCAGCCCGATGAGGAAGAAGAACTGCGCCAGGAACGCAACCGCCTGGCCAACGCCGAGGGCCTGGCCAGCCTGGCCCGCCAGAGCGTGCAGCTGCTCGACGAGGGCGACCCCGAGTCGCCGGCCATCAGCGACCTGCTGGGGCAGCTTTCGCACGCCATCAACGGCCTGACGCGCATTGATCCCAGCCGGGCGGTGTTCAGCGAGCAGGCCGAAACCCTGCTGGCGGTTGCCAGCGACCTGGGCCGCGACCTGGCCGATTACCTTGAAAGCATTGAGTTCAACCCGCGCCGCCTTGAACAGGTGGAAGACCGCCTTGAACTGATTTACAACCTTAAACGCAAATACGGCGGCAGCCTTGAGGCGGTGCTGGCTTCGGCTGAGAAGGCCCGCGCCCAGCTGGATATGATCATTCACGCCTCTGAACGCATTGCCGAACTGGAGACCGCCGAGAAGCACCTGCTGAAAGAGCTGGCCGTGCTGGGGCAGCGCCTTTCGGCGCAGCGCAAACAGGCTGCCCAGGTGATGCAGACCGGCATTGAGAACGAACTGGCCGATTTGAAGATGGCCGGGGCGCGCTTCAGCGTGGATTTCCAGGTTCAGCCCGACCCCAACGGCCTGCCGCTGGACGGCATGACGGCCGCCTTCGATGCCAGCGGCTTTGACCGGGTGCAGTTCCTGATTGCCCCCAACCCTGGCGAAGGCCTGAAGCCGCTGGTGAAAATTGCCTCGGGCGGCGAAACCGCGCGCCTGATGCTGGCCTTGAAAAACGTGCTGGCGCGCGCCGATACAATTCCAACCCTCATTTTCGATGAGATTGACCAGGGCATTGGCGGGCGCGTGGGCCTGGTGGTGGGGCACAAGCTGTGGCAGCTTTCGCTGGCCCACCAGGTGCTGTGCATCACCCACCTGCCGCAGCTGGCCGCCTACGGCGACGCCCATTACCGCGTCACCAAGCAGGTGAGCGGCGGGCGCACCTCCACCGTGGTGGAAAACCTCAGCGGCGAAGTGCGCGAGCAGGAGCTGGCCCAAATGCTGGGCGGCATCAGCGCGGGCACCCTGCATTCGGCGCGGGAAATCATGGAAATGGTGCGCGAGGCCCAGCAGCACAAACCATGACCGCGCTGCCGCAGGTGCTCATTCTCAGCGGGGTCAGCGGCGACACGCGCCGCTACCGCGCCCTGCACCCGGTGCAGCAGCTCAGGCTGGCCGGTGTGCCCTGCGCTTCGGCGCACCTCACCAGTCCCAACCTGGAGAAGGCTTTCGAGGCCGCCGCCGTGATCATTTTGCACCGCGCCGCCTGGGACAGCCGCCTGGAAAGCCTGGTGCGGCGGGCGCAGCAGCGCGGCGCCCTGGTGCTGGGTGACACCGACGACCTGGTGTTTGACGCCGCCGCCTTCAAATGGATTGATTCCCCCGATTTTAAAGACCCCATTCGCGCCCGGCTGTACCGGGCCGAAATGCTGCGCCACCGCCAGACCCTGGAAGCCTGCGGCACGGTGATCACCTCCACAGAGTACCTTTCAGGGCAGGTGCAGGCCCAGCTCGGCAAAACCGCGCCGGTGCACCGCAACGCCTTCAGCCTCGAAATGCTGGCCTGCGCCGAGGCGGCGCTCAAAGCGCGCCCGGCGCACCCGGGCCGCCTGGTGGCGGGCTATGCCAGCGGCACCCCCACCCACGACCACGATTTTGCCCTGGCCACCCCGGCCCTGCAGGCCGCCCTGGCGCGCCACCCGGAGCTGGAACTGTGGCTGGTGGGGCCGCTGCAGCTGGATGAGAGCTGGAACGCCCTGCTGCCGCGCGTGAAGCGCTGCAGCTTTGTGCCCTGGCGCAGCCTGCCGCAAACCCTGGCGCAGTTCGATATCAACCTGGCGCCCCTGGCCATGGATAACCCGTTCTGCCAGTCGAAGAGTGAAATCAAGTTCATGGAGGCCGCCCTGGTGCAGACACCGACCATTGCCAGCGCCACCCCGGCCTTTTGCCATGCCATTCGCAGCGGCGAAAACGGCTTTCTGGCGCGCAGCAGCGGCGATTGGGCCGCCGCGCTGGAGGCGCTCATCAGCCAGCCGGAACTGCGCGCCAACATGGCCCGCCAGGCCCGCCAGGATGTGCTGGCGGCCTACGCCCCGCAGCGCATGGGACGGCAGCTGGCCGCGCTGATTGAGCAGGCCGCCGGGCGCCCCCTGTGGCCTGAAGCTGAGCTGCGGCCGGCCGCCCCGCCGGAAGCAGCGCTGGATGCCGCCTGGGAGGCGCATCCAACCGGGGCCGAACGCGCGCTTTACACCCTGCGCCGCCGCGGCCCGCTGACCCTGCTGGGGCTGGGCTGGGTCTTTTTCCGGCGCCTTGCCGCGCCGATTTTTCCTTTCCGGTAGGCGGGACATGCTGGATATCTCCATTTGTATTGTTTCGTATCAAACCCGCGACCTGCTGCGCGACGCCCTGGCTTCCATTTACGGGCAGCCCATGCAGGCCAGCTTTGAGGTGATTGTGGTGGATAACGCCTCGCAGGACGGCACCCAGGAAATGCTGGCGGCCGAATTCCCGCAGGTGCGCCTGGTGAAGAATGATTGCAACATGGGCTATACGGCGCCGATGAACCAGGCCCTCAGGCTGGGCGAGGGCCGCTACCTGGTGCAGTTGAACCCTGATACCAAGGTGCTGCCGGGGGCCTTTGACGTGCTGACCGCCTATATGGACAGCCACCCCAAAGTGGGCATTTGCACCCCCAAGGTACTTAACCGCGACGGCACCCTGCAAAGGCAGTGCCGACGCAGCGCCGCCCGCCCCTGGGATGTGCTGACCTATTTCAGCGGCCTGGCGGCGCGCTATCCCCACGACCGGCGCTTTGGCGGCTATTTGCAGACCTTTTTGCCCGAAGATGAGATCAACCCGGTGGAGGCGGTTTCAGGCTCGTGCATGTTCATCCGGCGCGAGGTGACGGCGCAAATTGGCTACCTCGATGAGGTTTATTTTGCCTACCAGGAAGATGCCGATTTTTGCTTCAGGGCGCGCAAGGCCGGCTGGGATGTGATTTACAACCCCCAGGCGCAGATCATCCATTACGGCGGCGAGGGCGGCTCGCGCAACCAGCCCTACCGCGCCATTTTCCAGTGGCACCGCTCATACTTTATTTATTACAGGAAAAACCTTGCCTCAGATTACTTCTTCATGTTTAATGGTTTATATTACCTGATGATGCTGGCAAAACTGCTGCTGACCCTGCTGGTGACGGTGTTCAGGCGGGAGAAAATTGTAGGCAGCCGCAAACCCTGATAGAGGAGAGCGCATGTCGTTCCGGAAATTTCTGGCCTTCTTTTTGATCATGGTGATGGTGGGATGCATCCTGGTTGTGCTGTTTAATCTTCAACCAGCAGAGAACCAGCCGGTTTCAGGCGGCGCCAGCCCCACGGCGCGGAGCGCTGCGCAGATTTGCCAGCAGGTGGTTTGCCCCACCTGCCCGGCCCCGGCGGTGCAGGCCGCCGTTGTGCCTGCGCCAGCCCTGGACGCCCGGCCCATCCCCGCCCCGCCGGATCCCCAGGCCACCGCTACCATCTACTTCCCCTTCATCTTCTCCCATTTCAGCCGGGCCTACGAGCTGCAGAGCGGCACCCCGGCCTATATGCCTGATTTTGCCCATGATTATGCCGGCTGCAACTGGCTTTCGGTGGGCGGCCAGGTGTTCAACCAGGGCGATCCCGAAACTTATGTCGTCCAGGTGACCGGCACGCTGAGCGGGGTGAACATTGACCTGATGGGCATGACCGGCACCGCCCAGCATTTTGGCCCCAATGGCTACGAAATTCCCCTGGCCAACCTGCCCATTGCCTCCAACGGCACCCTGGCCATTCAGGTGTTTGACCTGCAGGGACAGGCGGTTTCGGACCTGATTCCCTTCAACACCGCGGCGGAATGCTCGGCAAACGTGGTGCTGATCAATTTTGTCCCGCGCCAGTGAATCGCAGTCCTGCCGGGGGGGGGGTGATCGGGCATGAGAAGCTGGCAGCATTTCGCAAACCGGCTGGATAAACGGGCTGCCGCGTAAGGGAACAAAAACGCGGCAAAAGGCGTCCCTGTTTATGGACCATCATAAACAGGAATTCCAGAGATTTAACTTGCCTGGGCACGGCTTTGGGGAGAGATGTTGATTAAGAAAAAGAGCTTCGATTTTCCATCTTGTTTGGCATTATTATCACTGATATCCAGACGAAACATTTTGCTGGCGCTGATTCCCCTGCTGGCGACCCTGCTTGCCGCATGAATGAGGACACGCTGGCATTTTTTCAGCCGCGGGGAAACCAGCCTGGCTCTACAAGTTTAATTCTGGTATATCCGCTTCATGCAGCCTTCATCTTTCCCGCTGCCTCGTGCGGGGCTGTGGTATACTATGGGGCATGAGACCACGGGATGAGGCGAAAGATATCTGGATCCACCTGGGCGAGCTGCGCCGCCGGCTGCTGATCAGCCTGGCTGCGCTCATTGCCGCTGCCCTGCTGAGCCTCTATTTTTCACCCACCCTGGCCGAGATTCTGGCGCAGCCCATTGGCGGCACCTCAGTCCTGGTGGCCATCGAAGTCACCGAGAACATCTCAGTGATGATGAACATCGCCCTGTTGAGCGGTTTCACCCTGGCTCTGCCGGTGATCCTGTTTCAACTGGTCAGTTTTCTGCTGCCGGGGCTGATGCCGCACGAGCAAAAATGGCTGCTGGCGTCCATTCCACTGCTCACCCTCTTTTTTATCGGCGGCGTGCTTTTCGCCTATTTCGTCATGCTGCCCGCAGCCCTGCCCTTCCTGATGGGCCTTCTGGGCATCCGCACGCAGCCGCGGCCAGGGCCTTATTTTGAGTTTGTGCTCACCCTGCTGGCCGGCGTGGGCCTGGTGTTTGAAACACCGCTGCTGGTGCTGGTGCTGGCGCGGCTGCGCCTGGTGAGCGCCGGAATGCTGGCAAAGCAGTGGCGCATTGCCCTGGTGGCCATCGCCGTGCTGGCGGCCGTCATCACCCCCACCGGCGACCCGCTCAACATGGGCCTGCTGATGCTGCCGCTGACCGGGCTTTATTTAATCAGTATTTTATTTGCGGCGCTGGCGCGCCCCAAAGGAGGATAAGGTTATGTTATTCGGACTTTCACCCCTTGAATTGGGCCTGATTGCCGTGGTGCTGGTTCTGCTGTTCGGCGTGGGCCGGCTCACCAAGGCTGGTAAAGACCTGGGCTCAGGTCTGCGCGGTTTCATCAGCGGTTTCAAAGAAGGCAACGAAGAAGCCAAAAAAGAAGAGGAAAAGAAAGAGTAAAACTCTTTTGAGGTTCAGGTTATGGAATTCTTAAACCTGGGAATTGGGGAAATTCTGGTGCTGGCCCTGGTGGTGTTTATTGTGCTGGGGCCTGAAAAAGCCGTGGATGCCGGGCGCGGGCTGGGGCGTTTCATCGGCCAGCTCAGGCGTTCCGAGTTCTGGCAGGACGCCCGCCAGGTGTCGGAACAGGTGGATCAGGTGATCCAGACGGCCATCAATGATACCGGCGTGCCCGAAATCACGCAGGAGATTCGTGGAATCCGCCAGGAAGTGCGCAGCGTCATCCCGCAAATTGCGCCGCCAGGCGGTCAGCCCGCGGTCCCGGCCGAGCCTGCGGCCGCTGCGGAAACCCCTGCCCCCGCTGCGCGAGGGCAGGCCCCCGCTGCGCGAGGACAGGCCCCCGCTGCGCAAGGGCAGGCCAAACACGAGGTGAAGGCCAACCTGGGCGACCACAAATTTGAGAAAGTGTCGCACCGCAAGGACGAGCCGTTTTAGGCTGTGATTTGGCGGCGGATAAAATCAGCACCCCTGGCCGGTTCAAAGGCGCAGGGGTGTTTTTATATTTTGGAAAGCGCGTACCATTTTTTTGCCCCATTTTCGAAGGCAAACCCCGCTTGCCTTCGCCTGCCTTCACGAAATGCGCAGAAACACCCGCCCGGTCCTTTTCATATAAACTTCATAGGCCGGGCCGAAGGCCGCCAGCATCATCTTTTCTTCGGCGCCCACCCGCAGGGTATAAAACACCGTCCAGATCAGCAGGTTCAGCGCGCCGGCCAGCCAGTTGGGCAGCAGCAGCGCCTGCGCCACCGACCACAGCCACTGCGAGGTGTACATGGGATGGCGGATGAAGGCATAGATGCCGAGGGTGATCAGCTCGTGTTTTTCGCGGGTTTCCAGGGTGGGCGACCAGTTGGCCCCCAGGTCCACATGAGCGCGCCAGAACACCGCCACCGCTCCCGCGATGATCAGCGCACCGGCCCAGCCGGTGAAGGCGGGCAGGCTGTAATTGGCAAAATCGAGCCAGGGGGTCAGGCAGTAGATGAGCGGCAGGATGAACATGCCCAGCGAAAGCAGACCAAAAAGAATGGAATCGAGGATGGCCTTGTTGGGGCGGGTGAATTTTTCATGCTTGCGGCGCAGGTTCACCGGCGCGCGGATGATGATTTCGGCCAGCAGGGCCATCCAGAAGATGATTTCAAAGGGGGTCACGCTTTATACACTTTCAGCTCGCGCTGCGAGCGGTTCCACTGCGAAGGCCAGGCCGCCGGAACGATGGCCCCCAGCAGCACGGCGAACCCCAGCAGGCCCAGCAGAATGCAAATGACGGCTGCCGGCGGGAACACCACGCTCAACATCATGCAAATGAAGGCCAGAATCAGCAAAATGCCGCCCGCCGCCGCCACCATGCCGGCCATCTCCCAGCCCTTTTTCTGCGAGGCCAGGCGCGGTCCGCCAATTTGCCCGCTTTGCCCGTTGATGAGGACCATTTGCGGGACGCCCTCGTCATCCAGGTAAAAGGTGACATAGAGCGGCATCAGCAGCTGGGTCCAGTTTTGGTTGGGATATTGGGCGTTGAGGCGGAAATTGCGGGCGTGCTGGGCGGCGGCGGCGCGGTAGCAATCGGCTTCAGAACGCTTGATGAAGGCATTTTCAACCGTCAGGCTGGCGTCGTCCTTTTTCTTGTCGGGCAGGCGGATCATGGCGCTGCCCACCGCCGCGGGGGTGTAGGGAACCGCCGCCTGCAGGTTGAAGTCGCCGACCAGCGCCGACATGGAATTGAAATTGCTGATGGCGTAAATGGGAATATTATCGTAGTGGCGCTGAATCTGCCCGGCGCGCGGCTCCCAGCGGATGCGGGTTTCAATGCGCTCCTGGGTCTGCCAGCCGGCGCTGCCGTAGGCTTCCTGCGAGCTTTTCACCTCGTAATTGAAGCCCACTTCGGCCTTCCAGGTGCCGGTCACATCGCCATCCACCAGCCACATTGGCCAGAACACCGGCACGGCCCGGCGCAGCATGGCCTCTGGGGTGAAGCTGTCGGTGTGCAGCCAGACATCTTTGGTGAAGCCGGTCAGGATGGCCGTCAGGTCGGCCGGCTTGCGCATGAAAGGCAGCACCATTTCAGGCGGGTCGCGGCGCAGCAGGGCCGGCTGCGGCTTGAGGTTGGCGCCGCCGCAGTGCGGGCAAAGCTGTTCAGCCTGGTTTTCGCGCACCAGGTGCACCTGCTTGCATTTTGGGCAGCCGGCCGGGCGCAGATCCAGCCCCCACAGGCTGCGCACATCTTCCACCACCGGCAGATCAGGGGTTTGTTCGGCGTTGGTCATGATGCCTCCGATTCGACAGCTTTGTTATATAAAACAAAGGCGATGATCAGCCCGGCGATCAGCAGCAGCACCCCCAGACCAATGGGAATCACGCCGGCGCCGCCGGCTGCCAGCATGGGCAGGCCAATCAGGCCCAGGCACAGGCCCGGAGCCACCAGGGCGGCAACCACCGCCCAGATCTTCCACCAGGCCACAGGTTTCTGCCCGGCCACCTCGCCGGTCTGCCCGTTGACCATCACCTGGTAGGTCTTTTCCTCAAAGCGGTAGGCCGCCAGATACACCGGCAGCAGCACATAGCGCCACACCTCGTCGGCAAAATCGGCGTTCATGCTGAAATTACGCACATGCGATGAGGCAATGCTGTTGGTGCAGTCGTCCTTGGCTTCCTCACGCATGGCGGTTTTGGCCTTTTCCCAGGCGTCGGGCAGCGAAATGTTGTAGCTGTGGGCCTGCCAGCCGGCCAGAAAATCGGGCTTGTAATCGGTCAGCGCGTTCAGGTCGAAGGGCTGCAGGCGGTCCAGAATCAGATGGCTGGCGTGGGTGCTGCCGCATTTCAGCATATTGGCCACTTCCGTGGTGCGGTGGCCGCTTTCCCAACGCCAGTCAATCACGGTGCGGGTTTTCCATTCTTTGTCGCTTGAATCGTAGTAGCGTTCTTCGCGTTCGTAGCCCACCTCGGCCTTCCAGGTGGATTCAATGCGCGCTGAGAAGGTCCAGAAGGGCATGTAAAGGCCGGTGAAATGATCCACAATGGCGTTGGCCGCCAGCTGATCGGGGTGGAACCAGCCCTGGCCCAGCCAGGTGGCCGCCAGTTTGCGGGTCTCTTCAGGGCGAATTTTGAAGGGGATGAGGAAGCGCGGGCGCAGGCTGCTGGAGGTATCCGTGCGCACCTGCACGCGGTTGGAGGCGCAGAAAGCGCAGGTGGAGGTGAGGGCGTTGGCCGCCAGCGAAAGCTCCGCGCCGCAGCTGTCACAGTGCAGCACGCGCCGCTCCACGCCCCAGCCGTTTTCGGCCTCACGCAGGGTGTCGAGGGTGAATTCTGACGCTTTGGCCTGGGTGCCCACTTTGCGGGCCTTCACCTCGGCAGTGAACCCGCAGTGCTCGCAGGCCACGCCGCCGGCGGCCACGTCGAAACGGGTGGTGGCACCGCACTGCGGGCATTTGAAAGTCACCGCTTCGGGAATTTTCTCTTCTACCGGCGGGGGAGCAAAAACAGTAATCCCCTCCACGGCGGAGGGGACAGGAATAAAATTCTTGGGGGGTTCCCAGCCTGATATCGCCATGCGTCAACCTGCCTGTTTCAGTGGTTTCTGAATAAGTACCCATAGTATAGCAGTAATCAGGGCAGATGTGAAGTAAGGGGCAGGAGCGCCCAGGTACTGGAACAGGATGCCGCCCAGCAGCGGGGCAAAGGCGTTGGCCGCGCTGAGCATGGCCGCCGAAAGGCCCAATGTGCCGCCCATTTCATGCGCCTCCACCTGGCGGGTGAGCAGGCTGTTCACCGAAGGCTGCAGCACCCCGCCGCCAAAGGCCACCGGCACCATGGCCAGCAGCAGCCAGCCCAGTCCAAGCACGCCGCGGTTGGCTTCAGCGGGCAGAGGAATTTGCACGTTCTGCGTGGGGGGCGTTTCGCCCGGCAGGGAATGGCTGGCGCTCAGCTTGGCTTCCACCGCCGCCTGGGAATACCAGGGAACCGCCTGCTGGGGCGTGAGCGCCACCAGAATCAGGCCCAGGGTCAGCAGGGCCAGCCCGGCGCGCAGCAGCCAGGCTTCGCCGTACTTCCGGCTCCAACGGCCGATGAAGTAACCCTGCACGGCCACCACCAGCACGCCGACAAAGACAAAAATGATGGCATTGCCGCTGGCATCCAGCCCCAGGCGGTTGAGGGTGAACAGCGAGAGAATTTGCTGGAAGCTGCCAAAAGCCAGCTGCTGAAAGAACATGCTCGCCAGCAGCAGGCCCACCAATGGACGGCTGAAGGCCGCCTTGAGGGCTTTAAAGGTGAACGGGCTGCGCGCCTGGCCGGCAGCCTGGCTGCGTTTTTCGGCCGGATGGGTTTCGGGCAGCCACAGCCAGGTGAGCAGGATGGAGATGAGCACAAAGCTGGCGGCCACAAAAGCCGGCACATGAAAATTATCACGGCTCAAGGCCAATGAAATGAAGGCAATCACCGGGCCAAACACAAAACCGATGCCAAAAGCCGCGCCAATCAGCCCAAGGCCCTGGGTGCGGGTTTTGGGCGTGGTGCTGTCGCTGATGGCCGCCTGGGCTGTGGAAATGTTGGCGCCGCTCAAGCCTTCGATCAGGCGGGCAATAAAGAGCATGGTCAGTCCGTTGGCCGCGCCCAGCAGCAAGAAACCGGTCAGCGAGCCCAACTGGCTGACCAGCAGCACCGGTTTGCGCCCAAAGCGGTCTGAAAGGCGGCCCAGAAAGGGCGCGCCAAAAAATTGGGCAGCCGGATAAACCGCCCCCAGCAGGCCAATGGCGCTGGCGCTGGCGCCAAACGAGGCAGCATACAGCGGCATCAGCGGAATAATCACGGTGAGGCCCAGCATGCTCACCAGCACCACCACAAAGATGGGCAGCACTTTTTTAAAATCCAGCTTTTCTTCAGCCGGGGCAGGCAAATTTTCAGATTTCATTTTTCGCTCTCCTTCTCACACCATCATTCTACATGTTTTTGGTCAACAAAATGCCGCAATCACAGGTGGAAAATTGCATATAAAATGAGTGAACAACTCACCTGCAATTTGATATACAATAAATACAGTGGTGAATTTAGTAAACCTGTAATTCGGATATTTTATATCATAATAATATATTATTGTTTAAATTCCGTTAACTATTAAGATCCGGAGGAAAACCTATGACATCATCATTTACCAGAATGACCAGGCGGGAATTTCTGAAACTGACTGGCGCAGGGCTGCTGGGTCTGGGTTTGAGCGCCTGTGGAGCCAGGGCCAGCTCCATCAAAGCCGGGGCTGCCAGCGGCGCACGGGAATTGAAAATTCTGCAGCAGGTTCACTTCGTCCCGGCGTATGATGAATGGTTTGACAAGGATTTTGTGCCGCGCTGGGCGCAGGCCAACAACGCCACCGTCACGGTGGACCACATGCCCTTTGCCGATCTCTTCCCGCGCACTGTCTCCGAGGTGGTCAACCAGGTCGGCCACGACCTGATTGGCCTGGCCACCCCGCCGGCTGCCCTTGAAGCTGATGTGGCCGATTTGAGCGACCTGGCCCAGGAACTGGAAGCCAAAGCCGGGGCGATCACCCCCTTTGTCAAAAACTGCATCTATAACCCCAAAACCAAGAAATATTTTGCCATTTCCGATCACTGGGTGGTTCTGGTGACCCACTGGCGCAAGGATCTGTGGGAAAAGGCCACCGCGGGGTCAGCCCCCAACACCTGGGAAGATCTGCTGAAAACCGGCATCAAGCTGAAAAGCGCCGGCGCCCCCCTGGGATTGGGGCTTTCCTCTGAGCTGGACAGCACCATTTACCTGAACGCTCTGCTGATGTGCTACGGCGGGTCCATTCAGGATGAAAGCGGCAAGGTGACCATTAACTCGCCGCAAACCGTGCAGGCCATCAAGATGGCCACCGACCTGTTCAACAAGGCCTGTCCCTCAGAGGTGCTGGGCTGGAGCGCCTCCTCCAACAACCAGTTCATGCTGGCGGGAAAATGCAGCCTGGTGTTGAATGCGGTTTCGGTGCTGCGCACCGCCGAGAAAAATGACCCGGAGATGGCCGTCAACCTTTACCTCTCCAAGATTCCGGCCGGCCCGGCGCGCCAGCTTGCTCCGGCCAACCTGGTCAATTCTTATATTGTGCCGAATTTCTCGCCGCAAATCGACCTGGCCAAACAGTTTTTACATGATCTGATCCTCGACTATAAAACCGCCTTCCAGAAAAGCGAACTGTATAACATGCCCAGTTTTCCGGGCCTGGTGCCCGACCTGGCCCAGGCCATGCAGGGCGACCCGAAATCCACCCCGCCCGGCAAATATGCCTTTCTGGCCGAGGCGGCGCAGTGGTGCACCAACTTGGGTTACCCGGGCCCGGCCAACGCCGCCATCAATGATGTGACCGACGCCTACATCATTCCCCGCATGTTTGCCCTGGCTGCTTTGGGCGACATGAAGGCTGAAGATGCCGCCGCCTGGGCGGAGCGCGAAATTCAGATCATCTTCAACCGCTGGAAATTGAAGGGTCTTATCTAAAAGAAGCGAGGGCAGGCTCATGAAAAACATCATCTCCTTTTTTCAGCGCAGTTTATTGGTCAAAATCAATGCCAGCCTGGTGCTGATGATCCTGATTATCCTGGGCATCACCGGCGGCGTCATGTTCATTTCAAACGCCCAGAAACAGGATGCCGTGGTGGTGAAACTGGCCGCCCAACAGCAGGAATTGAGTCAGCACATTGGCACGCTGGCGCTGCGCGCCGCTGAAGGCGACTGGCTTTCAGCCCGCGAACTAAAGGACAGCGTCAATGAATTTGAACGCGTGCTCGATGGCCTGAAAAATGGCAGCGCCGATTTGGGGCTGGCCCCTGCAGATGCGGCTTTTGCCGAAAAGCTGAAAGGCGTGGAGGCGCAGTGGCAGATCGTCAAACCAGATGTGAAAGTGGTGCTTGAAAACATTGAAATGGCTCTGTTTGTCAAGAACTTTTCCCTTTCGGTGAGTCAGCGCGCCACCGCCCTGGCCGAACTGAACGATAAAATGGCCCCCAAAATCATCGGTAAAACGGATTCCGCCCTGGCTGCCACCCATTTCCAGACCATGGTGCTGATGGCGCAGCGCGTGCTGCTCAGCGCCAACGGCCATGTGGAATACATCAACCGCCTGGGCGAGCAGGGCGCCTCCATCGAAACCAACCTGGAGCGCTTCCGCAAGGGCGGCGCCACCTCCATTGGCGCAGAAGCCTATGAAGCTCTCACGGTGCTGGACCGCTCGTGGAAACCTTTCTACACCGACGTGCAGCGCTTTGTCAAAAACGCTGATGCCTACGGCGCGCTGCGTCAATCAGCGCAAAATCTATCCAACAGCACCGGCCTGCTGGCCGCCGCCAACCAGGAAGCCGCCGCCTACTACCAGGGCTTCAGCCAGCAGCGGCTGGCCAGCCTGCAAACCTTCCTGATCATCGCGGCCGTCATTTCGCTGGCAATCTTTGTTGCCGTGGTCTGGGTGGCGCGCCGTTCCTTCAAGCCATTGCAAACAGTGGAAAAAATGGCCGTGCAGGTGGCCGAGCAGGACCTGAAAAGCCTGCAAAAGGTGCTGGAGGCCCTGGCTGCCGGCGACCTGAGCCAAAAAATGCACATCACCGCCCACACCATGCCCGTCAGCGGCTCTGACGAGGCGGCGCGCATGGCTCACTCCTTCAACCAGATGGTGGAAAGCCTGGTTTCAGCCAGCACCGCCCTCAACACCTCGATGGATAACCTGGTGGCGCTGATCAAGGATGTGCAGTATAACGCCAACGGCGTTTCGCTGGCCTCTGAGCAGCTTGGCCATGCCGCCGGCCAATCGGGCCAGACCACCACGCAAATCGCCCAATCCATTCAGGAAGTGGCCAAAGGGGTGGCCCACCAGACCGAAAGCGTGGACAGCACCTTTGAATCGGTCAAGCTGATGCAGCGCTCCATCAACGGCGTATCCGAAGGCGCCGCAGACCAGGCCCGCTCCATCACCGAAACCTCGGAAGCCATGAGCAAGCTCTCGCAGGCCGTCATGGGCATCCGCCAGGGCACTGCCCGCCAATCTGAAGTGATCACCCAGAGCGCCGATATCATCCAGCGCCTATCGCAGACGGCGGACAGCGTCCGGCAGGGAGCCACCCTGCAGGCGGAAGGGCTGGGAAAAGCCGAAGCGGCCGCCCAGGGGCTTTCCGATGCCATCAGCAACGTCATCCAGGCCACCGGGCAGGTTTCGGTTGAAACTCGCCGCGCAGCCGAGGCTGCCGCCAGCGGCACAGGCGTCATCAGCCAGATCATGCGCGATATGGACGCCGTGCGCACCGCCACCGGCACCCTGGCTGAAAAAGTGGATGAGCTGGGGGTGCGTTCCGGGCAAATTGGCGCTATTGTGCAGACCATTGAAGACATTGCCAGCCAGACCAACCTGCTGGCCCTGAATGCGGCCATCGAAGCGGCCCGCGCCGGAGAACACGGGCGCGGCTTTGCCGTGGTGGCAGATGAGGTGCGCAAGCTGGCCGAAAAGAGCGCTCTGGCCACCAAGGAAATCACCGAAATCATCCGCAATGTGCAGCGCGGCGCCAAAGAAGCCGTGGATGCCATGCAGAAGACCGGCAAAGATGTGGGCAGCGCCGCCGAAACCACCCAGCAGGCGCGCGCCGCTTTTGAAACCATTGTTCATGAGACCGCTGAATCGGCCAACCGTGTGGACGGCATTCAAGAGGCGGTGAATAGCATGCAGCAGGCCCGCGCCGCCCTGGAAGAATCCGTGCGCGGCGCGCGCAAGATTGCTGAAAACAACCGCGTTTCCACCGAAGCCATCGCCGCCCTCGGGCGCGAAGCCTCGGAAAACATGGCCCATGTCAACACCATCACCCAGGAATACCAGAAAACCACCGAGGAAATGGCCCAGCTTAACAATCTGACCGCGGACCGCCTTGAATCTGTCACCGCCGTCATCGAAGAAAATTCAGCCGCCACCGGCGAGATGGCCGCTCATGCGTCCGATGTCACCCGCTCGGTTGAAACCATCGCCTCCATCAGCGAAGAGAACAGCGCCGCGGTTGAGCAAATCAGCGCCTCCACCGAGGAGATGAGCGCCCAGGTTGAGGAGGTGGCCGCTTCCGCTGCTTCTTTGGTGGAACTGGCCCGCGCTCTCCAGAAGGCTGCCGGGCAGTTCAAATTCTAAATATAAAGGTCAGGGTAGATCCATGGTGGATCGCGAGTTTCTCAAACAAATTCATCTGTTTTGTTCCCTCGATGACCACGATCTGGCTACCATTTACCGCATTCTTCACCGCCTGGATGTGCCAGCGGGAACCGTGCTGATTCAAGAAAATGAACCCGGCGACCGTTTCTATATGGTGCGCGAGGGTCAGGTGCAGATCATCAAAGCCCTCAACACCACCGCCGAACGTCTGCTGACCGTGATCAACCCCGGCGGCTATTTTGGCGAGATGAGCCTGCTGAACCCTGACGGCCTGCGGGCGGCCAGCGCGCGCGCCTCAATGACCTCGGTGATTTATGAAATGCATTACGCAGATTTCGGCACCCTGCTCGATACGCATCCCGCCCTGGCGCTGGAAATCACCCGCAACCTCAGCCTGCGCCTGCGCGAAAACGACAACGCCACCATCCGCGACCTGACGCGCGCCAACCAGGATCTTGTTCACGCCTATGACCTGACCCTGGAAGGCTGGGCCAAGGCCCTTGAACTGCGCGATTCGGGCACCGGCGGCCACACCCACCGCGTGACGGAGATGACGGTGCGCCTGGCGGTGCATCTGGGCATTTTAGGCGATACCCTCACGCACATCCGCCGCGGCGCCATGCTGCACGATATCGGCAAGATGGGCATTCCAGATCACATTCTGCTTAAACCGGGCAAACTGGATGACGAGGAATGGGTGATCATGCGCCGCCACCCGCAGTATGCCGTGGATATGCTCTGGCCGATTGAATTTCTGCGCCCCGCCCTGGATATTCCCTTCTGCCACCACGAAAAATGGGATGGCTCAGGCTACCCCCGCGGCCTGCGCGGCGAAGAGATTCCCCTGGCGGCGCGCATTTTTGCCCTGGTGGATGTGTGGGATGCCCTGACTTCAGATCGGCCTTACCGCAAAGCCATGCCCATGCCCGAAGTGCTGGCTCACCTGCGCCAGCAGAGCGGCACTCACTTCGACCCCAAGATGGTGGAGGTGTTTGCTGATTATTTTAAAGAACAGCTTGAAAGTGGTGAAAAAAACGCCTTCACCCAAAGCCCTTGAACAGGTCATTCTATTGTATAATTCGGATTGATCTGGAGACGCATGGAAATTACCTGGTACGGACATTCCTGTTTTCGCATTGTTGAGCGCGGCATGGCTCAGGTGGTGATGGATCCCTATGACCACACCGTCACCGGCTATGAACTGCTTAAACTTAAGGCAGATATTGTCACGGTCAGCCATGCCTCTCCTTCGCACAATCACCTTGCAGCCGTCAAAGGCGACCCGCATGTCATCAGCGGCCCGGGCGAGTATGAAATTGGCGGCGTGTTCATCACCGGCATTCAAACCAACCAGACCAAAAAGGATGATGAACTGCGCAACACCCTTTATATGATTGAGTTCAACGGTCTGAACGTGCTGCACCTGGGCGATATGAACCGTGTGCCCACCCAGACCGAGGTGGAAGCCCTGGGCGCGGTGCATGTGGTGATGGTGCCGGTGGGCGGCGGGTGCAGCCTGAATGCGGCCCGGGCGGCGGAGGTGATCAACCTGCTGGAACCCAACATCGTCATTCCAATGCACTATGCCACGGCTCATTCCAGCGTCCAGCTGGAGCCGCTTTCAAAATTTCTCAAAGAAATGGGACTGAAAGAGGTGGAAACCCTGCCTTCCCTGAAGGTCACTTCCCTCAGTTCCCTGCCTGATGAAACGCGCGTGGTGGCCCTCGAATACCAGCGCGGATAGGAGCTGCTGATGCTAAAATTAATCATGACCTGGGATATTGCCAACGGACGCGAACAGGAATATTTTGAATTTGTGGTGCGCGAATTCATCCCCGGCGTGCAGCGCCTGGGCATTGAACTCAGCGACGCCTGGGCCACGGTGTACGGCGATTACCCCCAGATTATGGTTTCGGCCGTCTTTCCAAACCGTTCAAAGGCGCAGTTGATGATGACCTCTGATGAATGGAAAGAGCTCAACAACCAACTCCTCGATTATGTCACCAACTTTTCCACCAAACTGATCCCCGCGCGCGGCGGCTTCCAGTTCTGAGCGCCCATGACATCGGAACTGGCAGCACGCCTGCTGCAATGGTACGCTGAAAATGCCCGCAGCCTGCCCTGGCGCGGGCATCCTGATCCCTATGCGGTGCTGGTCTCGGAATTCATGCTCCAGCAAACGCAGGTGGATACGGTGATCCCCTATTTCAACGCCTGGATGGAGCGATTTCCCGATGCCGCCAGCCTGGCAGCCGCGCCGGTGGGCGATGTGCTGCGCCAGTGGGAGGGGTTGGGCTATTATTCCCGCGCGCGCAACCTGCACGCCGCCGCCGGGCAAATTTGCGCGCGTTTTGGCGGCCAGGTGCCTGCCGAGGTGAGCCAGCTTGAAAGCCTGCCGGGCATCGGTCCCTACACCGCCCGCGCCGTGGCTTCCATCGCCTTTGGCGCGGACGAACTGGCCCTGGATGGCAACATCCGGCGGGTGCTGTCGCGCCTGGCGGATATGGCTCTGCCGGCCCGTTCCAAAGAGGGCAAAGCCGCCCTGACGGCCTTTGGCCGCCAGCATTTACCCGGCGGAAAAGCTGGCGATTTCAACCAGGCGCTGATGGACCTGGGCGCCACCCTGTGCACGCCGCGCCAGCCCGCCTGCGGGCGCTGCCCCCTGGCGGAACACTGCGCCGCCCATGCCCTGGGCGTGGAAGAAGCCCGCCCGGTGCTGCCGCCGCGCAAAACCGTGCCCCATTACATTGTCACGGCGGCCATTTTACAGCGCGACGGGCTGATTCTGCTGGCCCAGCGCAAGCCCGACGGCCTGCTGGGCGGCATGTGGGAATTTCCCGGCGGCAAGCAGCAGCCCGATGAAACCCTGGCCGACTGCCTGGCGCGCGAACTGCAGGAAGAACTGGGCGTGGAAGCCGCCATCGGCGCGCCGTTTGGCGTGTACCGCCACGCCTACACCCATTTCAAAGTGACCCTGCACGCCTTCTTCTGCACCCTGATGCAGGGCGAGCCCCAGCCCCTGGATGCAGCGCAGCTGCGCTGGGTGCAGCCAGCCGAGCTGCGCGATTTTGCGATGGGCAAAATTGACCGCCAGATCGCCGAAAACCTGCTGGCGCAGCTGAAAGAGCGCTGAGCCATGCCTGAAGATACCCCTGCCCAGCAAAAAGCCCGCCTCGAAATGGTGAAATACCAGATCGAGAGCCGCGGCATTCATCAGGAGCGCCTGCTGGAGGCGCTGCGCGCCGTTCCCCGCCACTGGTTCATCCCGGAAGAATCGCGTTACATGGCCTATGAGGATCACCCCGCGCCAATCGGCCTGGGGCAGACCATTTCGCAGCCTTACATTGTGGCCCTGATGATCAGCCTGCTGAAGCTGCAGGGGCATGAGCGCGTGCTGGAGATCGGCTGCGGGTCGGGATACCAGGCGGCTCTGCTGGGACTGCTGGCGGGCGAGGTGCATACCATTGAACTGCGTCCTGAGCTGGCGGCAGCAGCCCGCGCCAACCTGGCCCATTTTGACCTGCCCAATGTGCAGGTGCACGAAGGGGATGGCTCGGCGGGCATGCCCGGGCATGCGCCTTTTGACGGCATTCTGGTTTCGGCGGCGGCCCCCGAAGTGCCCCCGCCCCTGCGCCATCAGCTCACCCCGCTGGGCCGGCTGGTGCTGCCGGTGGGACCACGCCATAATCAGCATTTGCAGGTCTGGCAGCACACCCCGGATGGGTTTGAATGTGTGTATACCCTGCCGGTGATGTTTGTGCCTCTGCGCGGCCATTGGGGCTGGCCCAATGACGTGTCCTGATATCAGACAAGCTCACCCTCAAACGGCACCCCCTCTTCAGCCGGCAGCGGCGCCTTTCATCAGGTGGTATAATTACCCTGTCCGCCTTATCGGGATGTGGATGCCACGATCCTGAACCTGTGCCGCTGGCACAGGCTACACCTGCATGGATCATGCTAACAAAGGAGACTTTCCTTATGTCATTTGAACACGTCTGTGTGCTGGGACTGGGTTATATTGGCCTGCCCACCGCCGCCACTTTTGCCACCCACGGCATGCGCGTCACGGGGATGGATATTAACACCTCCATCATCAAAACCCTGCAGCAGGGCGGGCTGCATATTCACGAACCCGGGCTGAAAACCCTGCTTGACGAAGCCCTGGCCAGCGGCAACCTGGCGGTGAGTGACCATGTGGTGCCGGCCGATGCCTTCATTATTGCCGTGCCCACTCCCTTTTATGATGACAAACGCGCCGATATGCGCGCCGTCACTTCGGCGGCTGAATCGATTGTGCCCCATTTGCGCCCCGGCAACCTGGTGATGATCGAATCGACCTCGCCGCCTCTCACCACCGTGGAACTGGTGGCCCCCATTCTGGCACGCTCAGGGCTGCGCCCCGGCGAAGACTTTTATCTGGCTTATTCTCCCGAGCGCGTGCTGCCCGGACAGATTGTGCGCGAGCTGATTGAAAACGCGCGCGTCATTGGCGGCATCACCCCGGCATCTTCGCAGGCCGGCGCTGATCTGTACAGCGCCTTTGTCAAAGGCCAGATCATCCTCACCAACGCCACCACCGCTGAAATGGTGAAGCTGATGGAAAACACCTACCGCGATGTGAACATTGCCATCGCCAATGAATTTGCCCGCCTGGCTGAACGCGTCCATATCGACGTCTGGGAAGCCATCAGCATTGCCAACCTGCACCCGCGGGTGAAAATTCTGCGCCCGGGACCGGGCGTGGGCGGGCACTGCATCAGCGTGGATCCCTGGTTCCTGGTGGAAACCGCGCCCGATATCACCCCGCTGATCCTCACCGCGCGCAAGGTCAACGACGGCCAGCCGCACCACACCCTGGACCTGATCAGGGAGGCGGCGGGCGGCCTGGAAGGCAAACGCGTGGCAGCCCTGGGCCTGGCCTTCAAACCCGATGTGGATGATTTGCGCGAGAGTCCGGCGGTGGATATCTGCACCCTGCTGCAGCAATCCGGCGCCCATGTGCGCGCTTTTGAACCCTTCAAACCTCAGGCCACCTTCCCCGGCTTTGAAACCGTGCCCACCCTCGAAGACGCCCTTAAAGACGCCGACCTGGTGCTGCTGCTGGTGGCGCACAGCCAGTTCAGCGAGCTGAACCCGGCGGCCCTGGCCGCGCAAACCCCGGCCCGCCTGGCTTTTGACGCCGTGCACGGCTGGGATAAGGCCCGCTGGCAGGCTGCCGGCTTCACCTTGTTTACCCTGGGAGTGGGCAGCAAATGAAGGTGCTTTCTGTTTTTGGCACGCGCCCCGAGGCCGTGAAAATGGCGCCGGTGGTGCAGCGCCTGGCGCAGACCCCCGGCATTGAATCGCGGGTGTGCGTCACCGGCCAGCACCGCCAGATGCTGGACCAGGTGCTGAACCTGTTCAATATTGTCCCTGAAACGGACCTGAATCTGATGCGCCCCGACCAGAAGCTGGCCGGGCTGACCGCCTCCATTCTCACCAGCATCGATGAGGTGCTGGCCGCCGAGCAGCCCGATTGGGTGCTGGCTTTGGGCGACACCACCACCGTCATCAGCACCGCCATGGCCGCCTTTTACCGCAAGATCAAGTTTGGGCATGTGGAGGCCGGGCTGCGCACCAACAACAAATGGCACCCCTTCCCCGAAGAGATCAACCGCCGCATGGCCAGCCTGCTGGCTGACCTGCATTTTTGTCCCACCGAGTTGAACCGCCAGAACCTGCTGGCCGAAGGCATTGCCGATGAGCGCATTCGCATCACCGGCAACCCCGCCATTGACGCTCTGCAGGCCATTGCCAGCCGCCCCGCGCCCGCCGAGGTGACGGATCTGCTGGCGCGGCTGGGGGTGGGACCCGGCGGCAAGCGCCTGGTGCTGATTACCGCCCACCGCCGCGAGAATTTTGGCCAGCCGCTGGAAGATATCCTGGCGGCCCTGCGCCAGATTGCCGGCCGCTACCGCGGGCAGGTTGAACTGGTGTATCCGGTGCATCTTAACCCCAACGTGCAGGGTCCGGCGCATGCCGCCCTGGATGGCATTTCCAACATCACCCTGCTGCCGCCGGCGGATTACCTGCCGATGGTGCACCTGCAAAAGAGCGCGGCGCTGGTGCTGACCGATTCGGGCGGCCTGCAGGAAGAAGCCCCTGCGCTGGGCGTGCCCACCCTGGTGATGCGCGAAACCACCGAGCGACCGGAGGGTGTGACCGCCGGAACGCTGCGCCTGGTGGGTTCCGACACGGCGCGCATTGTGGCCGAGGCCAGCCGCTTGCTGGACGACCCCGAAGCGCATGCCAGCATGGCCCATGCCGCCAACCCCTTTGGCGACGGTCACGCCGCTGAACGCATTGTGGCCGCCCTGCTGGCCGAAGGCGCCTGAAAGGACCGCCCGTGGCAAGCGACGCCTACACTTCCCTGGTTTATGCGCGGCGCTGGCCTGTGCTGGGCCGCCTGGCCTACCTGCTGCTGAAGCTGCTGGGGGCCGAAATTCCGCGCCGCGTGCCGGTGGGACCGGGTTTCATTCTGGCCCACGGCGGGTTTGGCGTGGTGATCCACAGCAAGGCGCAGATCGGCGCCAACGTGCGCATTTATCCCGGCGTGACCCTGGGCCGCGGCGATGTTTATCTGCCGGCAGAGCAATCGCGTTTTGAAGGCATTGTGGTGGAAGATGACGTCATCGTGGGCACGGGCGCCAAGGTGCTGTGCAGCGAGGGCGTGCTGCGCCTGCGGCGCGGCAGCGTGGTGGGGGCCAATGCCGTGCTGACCCAATCCACCGGTGAATATGAAATTTGGGCAGGCATGCCCGCCAAATGCGTGGGCCAGCGCCCGCGCCCGGAGGCCGCATGAGCGGCGAAACCATCGGCCTGGTGCCGCGCCTGGGCGGGCTGGGGGGCATGGTGTCGTTTCAGGCCCGCCTGATGGCCGGCCTTGAAGCGCGCGGTGTGGCCACCACCTTTGACCTGGCCGATCCGCGCCTTGCAGCCATCCTGATCATCGGCGGCACCCGCCATGTGGGCGCGCTGTGGCAGGCGCGGCGGCGCGGCGTGCGCCTGGTGCAGCGCCTGAACGGCATGAACTGGCTGCACCGCCGCCAGAAAACCAGCCTGAAGGGCTTTCTGCGCGCCGAGGGCAACAACCGTCTGCTGGCCTTCATCCGCCGCAACCTGGCCCACCGCATTGTTTACCAGAGCGGCTTTTCGCGCGATTGGTGGAACCGCGTTTTCGGGACCATCCACAAACCCCAGCAGGTCACCTACAACGGCATTGATTTGAGCCGCGCCACCCCCGCAGGCCCCGGCGAGCGACCGGCAGACCGGCTGCGCCTGCTGCTGGTGGAGGGGCATCTTTCGGCAGATAACCGCCAGGGGCTGGATAACGCCCTGGCGCTGACGCGCGCCCTGCGCGAAAACCACCGCCTGCCCGTGGAACTGACCGTGGCGGGCGATGTGCCGGAGAGCATCCGCGCCGCCTGCCCGGCAGACCTGCCGGTGACCTGGGCGGGGGTGCTCAAGCGGGATGAGATTCTCACCCTCGATCGTTCCTCTCATTTGCTTTTTTCGGGCGACCTGAACGCCGCCTGCCCCAACAGCGTGATCGAAGCCCTGGCCTGCGGCCTGCCGGTGGCCGCCTATGATACCGGCGCCCTGGCTGAAATGGTGCAGGGCGGGGCGGGCTGCGTGGCCCCCTACGGCGCCGATTTCTGGAAGCTGGAGCCGCCCCAGGTGGCGCCGTTGGCCGAAGCCGCCGCCGGGGTGCTGCAAAACCAGCCGGCTTACCGCGCGGCAGCCCGCGCCCGCGCCGAGGCAGTTTTTGGCCTCGAAACCATGCTGGAAGGCTACCTGGAGGCTTTGCTGGGATGAGCGAAGCGCTTTTTGACGGACGCCTGGCGGTCATTCAGCGGGTGCTGCCCTCGTACCGCGCCCCCTTTTTTGAAATGCTGGCGGGCGCCTGCAGCGGCGGGCTGACCCTGCTGGCCGGGCAGCCGCGCCCTGATGAGGCCATTGATGCGGTTGATGCCATTCGCGGCGTGAACCTGATCCGGCTGCAAAACCGCCACCTTTTCAAAGGTCCGGCTTACCTGTGCATTCAGCGCGGGCTCGAAGCCGCCCTGCGGCAGGCAAACCCCGATGCCCTGATTGTGGAAGCCAACCCGCGCTATTTGAGCACCCCGCCCGCCCTGCGCTGGATGAAGCGCCAGAACCGCCCGGTGATTGGCTGGGGATTGGGCGCGGGCGGCGGCGCGCTGGCGTTTTTGCGCCGCTCTTTCCTGATGCAGTTTGACGCTCTGCTGACCTACAGTCAAACCGGCGCCGCCGGTTATGCCGCGGCAGGCTTCAACCCGGCGCGTATTTTTGTGGCCCCCAATGCCGCCGCCGGACGCCCGCGCCAGGCCCTGCCGCAGCGCGCGCCTGGCTTCAGCGGCCGGCCGGTGGTGCTGTTTGTGGGCCGCCTGCAAACCCGCAAGCGCCTGGACCTGCTGCTGCAGGCCTGCGCCGCCCTGCCCGAAGCCCTGCAGCCGCGCCTGGTCATCGTTGGCGACGGCCCGGCGCGCCCTGAAGTGGAGAGCGCCGTCCAAAGCTTCTATCCTTCAGCCGAACTGGCCGGGGCGCAGCACGGCCCCGCCCTGGAACCGTATTTCAGGCAGGCGGACCTGTTCGTCCTGCCGGGGACGGGCGGGCTGGCCGTGCAGCAGGCCATGAGCTGGGGCCTGCCGGTGATTGCCGCTGAAGCCGACGGCACCCAGGCCGACCTGGTGCGCGCGGAAAACGGCTGGCAGGTGCAGCCCAGCAGCCTGGACTCGCTGACCGCAGCCCTGTCCGATGCCCTGGGCGATGCCGCCCGCCTGCGCCAGATGGGCGCCGCCTCGTACCGCATTGTGGCTGAAGAAATCAACCTTGAAAGCATGACGGCCGCCTTCATCAAGGCCCTGCAGGCCGTCCGTTCACATTCATAGGATAACCCGCATGCACATCCTTCTCTTGGCCGATGGCCGCAGCCCCACCACCCGCCGCTGGCTGGCCAGCCTGCTGGAAGGCGGCCTGGAAGTCAGCCTTATTTCCACCTTTCCCTGCCAGCAGCCCGACGGCCTGCGCTCGTTTGACGTGATGCCGGTGGCTTTTGGCGCCCTCGGCGGCACCCAGGCCACCCCGGTGCCCGGCGGCGGCTGGCTGCGCGAACAGGTGAAGCGTTTCCGCCCGGCTTTTCTGGGCCTGCGCCACCTGGCCGGACCGCTTTCGGTGCTGCGCGCGGCCGGCGCTTTCCGCGCCCGCGCCGCCGAACTGGCACCCGATATCATCCACGCCCTGCGCATTCCTTTTGAGGGCATGCTGGCCTCCTATGCGCCGCCCAAAGCCCGCCTGGTGGTGTCCATTTGGGGCAACGACCTGACCCTGCATGCCCAGGGCTCGCCCTTCATGCGCGCCCTCAGCCAGCGCTGCCTGCGCCGCGCCGACGGCCTGATGGCCGACGCCAGCCGTGATTTGCGCCTGGGGCGGCTGTGGGGCCTGCGCCCGGAATGTCCGACCCTGGCCGTGCCCGGTTCGGGCGGGCTGGACCTGAAAGTGCTGCATAAAACCGGCGACGCCTTTGATATGGGCCTGCCGGCCGGCGTGCCGCTGGTGATTAACCCGCGCGGACTGCGTCCGGGCAGTGTGTATCACGAAACCTTTTTCGAGGCGGCTTCTTTTGTGCTGCGCAGCATGCCCGAGGTGCTTTTCCTCTGCCCGGCCATGGCCGGCCAACCCGAAGCCCTCACCTGGGTGGAGCGCTTTGGCCTCAAACGCCATGTGCGCCTGATGCCCACCCTGCCCCAAACCCAGCTCTGGGACCTGTTCCACAACGCCCAGGTGTTTGTCTCGCCGAGCGCCCACGACGGCACCCCCAACACCTTCCTTGAGGCCATTGCCTGCGGCTGTTTCCCCATCTGCGGGGATATTGAAAGCCTGCGCGAATGGGTGGTGCCGGGGGTCAACGGGCTGCTGGTGCCGCCCACCAGCCCGGATGTGCTGGCGGGGGCCATCCAGCAGGCGCTGGAACAGCCCGCCCTGCGCTCCCGCGCTGCCGCCTACAATGCCCGATTGATCGCTGAACGCGCCGAGGTCAGCGCCGTGCGCCAGCAGGTGCTGGCTTTCTACGAAGCGCTGGCAGGGTGATTCCTGGAGAAATGGGCAATAGCCAGACAGACGTTATTCTACAATTTATGATGACCAGATTGCCTTAGAGGGACTATGAAAATCACAAGACAATGGATCATTGTGGCGGTCATCGCCGCGGTGGGGGTGTTGATTGTGGCTTTCACCTTCACGGCCCTGATCAAACAGCCGCGTTCGGTCACCGCGGAAGCGCTTCTTGAAAAGACTGCCACCGCGACGCCCATCATCCCGACGGCGACACCCAGAAAAATAACCGCCACGCCCAAAACCACGACGCCCACGGTCAAAGTGGTCACCCCGACACCGCGGCCCACCGCCACCCCGGAACTGCTTGAAAATGGCTGGTATCTTTACCACGATCCAGATGGGGAGTTTTCGTTTGAATATCCCAAAGACACATTTCTTCAAGCTGGAACAAGGAAGACTGATTCAACGAAATTTGTAGAAATGCAATTTCGTCTTCCTGTGGGGGGATATCAGGGAATGAGTATCCGTCTTATTCCCAATCCAAAGAATTTGCAAGGAATGGAAATCATAGATGGGTTGTATCAGAAAAAAAACAAGACCACGCCGGAAGAAGTGAAAGAGTCCTATAAAAAAATTGAAATCAACGGCATGAAAGGCTTCAGCGTGACAATGCGAGACGCGAATACAGAGATCACGATTATCATCCCGGTAAAGGGCAAGTATTTCATGATCTCGCCCGTTCACAGTACGGTGGCGGTCAGCGTGGATGAACAGACGCTGAAAATCTTTTACCAGGTCATTGAATCGCTGAAATATTAGGCGGCTGCGGTTTCTCTCTACCCCCGGCGCACGATCCCTTACTGCCAGGCAAACACGGCCGCCTGGGTGCGGCCTGCCCTCGTGAGCGCAGCGAAACGAGGGCTTGCCGCCGCCGGGACACCAGCCATTTCTCTATCCCCTTCTTACAATGCCTTCCTGCCAGGCAAATACCGCCGCCTGGGTGCGGTCAGCCAGGTGCAGCTTGTTGAGAATGTTGGTGATGTGGCTCTTGACCGTTTTTTCGCTGATCACCAGGCTTTCGGCAATTTCCTGGTTGTTTTTTCCCGCAGCAATCAATTTCAGCACATCCAGTTCACGCCCGGTCAGCTCGGTGAAGGGGTTGGCCGCCTCGTGGCGCGCGCCGTGCATTTCCTTCACCAAACGGGCCGCCACCCGCGAATTCAGCACCGCTTCGCCGCAGTGCGCCTTACGGATAGCGTCGGCCAGTTCGTCGGGATCAATATCCTTAAGCACATAAGAAAGCGCCCCGGCGCGGATAGCCGGGAAGATATGTTCGTCATCGTGATAACTGGTGAGCACAATCACCTGGGTGCGCGGGCTGAGCTTTTTCACCAGGCGGGTGGCTTCCACTCCGTCCATGCCGGGCATCAGCAGGTCCATCAGCACCACATCGGGGGCGTGCTGCGCCACCAGGTCCAGGGCCTCCTGCCCGTTGGCGGCCTCGCCAATCACCTGGATGTCGCTGAGGGTTTTAAAGTAGCTTTTGAGGCCCAGGCGCACCATGCCGTGGTCATCCACCAGCAGCACCGTGATGGGTTCGTTCATGCAATTTCTCCCTTCTGGATCGGGATGGATACCGTCAACCATACCCCGCCTTCGTTCCCGCTCTGGATGGTGAAATCGCCCTGCAGGGCTTCGGCGCGCTGCTTCATGCTCTGCAGGCCAAAGGCGCGGTCGCTTTGCAGGGCCGGGTCGAAGCCGCGGCCGTTATCCTGAACGCTCAGGACCACCTTTTCGGCGTCATAAGCCAGGGTCAAATCCACCTGCGAGGCCGAGCTGTGGCGCGCCACATTGGAAAGCGCCTCCTGGGCAATGCGGTAAAGGGCCTGTTCGGCGGCCAGAGGCAGGCTGCGCTGGCCTGAAACGTGGTAACTGTAAAGAATGCGCGTGTGCTGGTTCCAGGTGGCCAGATATTTTTTCAAGGCTTCGGCCAGGCCCTGTCCTTCGAGGGCGGCCGGGCGCAGCTCGGCAATGATCAGCCCCAGGTCCTGCTGGGTGGCTTTGACCAGGGTTTCAGCCTCCTGCAGGCTGGCGCGCGCCGCCGCGGGATCTGAATCGAGGGTGTTTTTGGCGGCGCGAAGCTGCATCAGGGTGGCAAAGGTCTGCTGTTTCACCGTGTCGTGCAGGTCGCGCGCCAGGCGGTTGCGTTCTTCCATCAAGGCCAGCTCCTGCTGGGTTTCCAGCAGATTCTGAACGCGCTCGGCCATATTGCGCATGCGGTTGCTCAGCACGCCAATTTCATCCTTGCCGTGGTCGCGCGGCTTGACCTCAAAATTGCCCTCACTCCAGGCATCTGCGGCGGCGGTGAGGTTGCTCAGGCGGCGGGTGAGCCCGCGCGACATGATGAAGCCGAACAGCAGCCCAAAGGGAATCACCGCGCACAGCAGCATCACCCCGGTCACGGTCAGGATGACGAGGCCGAGGATGGCCGCCGGGATCAGGTCGCCAAGCGGCGGGGGCGGGGTGATGGTGACCACCACCACCCCCACCAGCTTGTCTTCCATCCGGTCAGCGCCGCCCACCGGCTGTTCAGCCGGCGGCACCGCCACCGTCACTGGAAAGGCCATGCGGTAAAGCCCATTTTCGGCCACATAATAGGCGTTAAAATCCACCGGATTCTTTTCGGCATAGGTGCGGTTGGTGGCCAAGGCCAGCGGGCCGTTTTTGAAGGCCTCATCGGCGGTGGTGAAAACCCGCCCGATCCGGCCGGCACATTCGGGCGCGCAGGCCAGAATTTTCCCTTCCGGATCCAGCACCAGCAGCGCTTCGCCGGCGGCATAGCGCGAAGGCGGGGTGTAGAAGGGGATGAAGGAGGAGGGGCGGGGCGTTTCGCTCTGTCTGACATAGGTCACCCAGTTTTGCAGCCCTTCCAGGTCTTCGCTGCCGGGCTTAAGGTAATCGGCGGCCGAAACCCGCAGGTCGTTCTGGATGATATAGATGTAGGTATCGGAGGTGCGCCAGAACGCCAGAACAAACAGCCCGGCGCCTGCCAGCACTTCCAGGGCCAGCAGAGCCAGCACCGTCACCAGGGTGTAGGTGAGCACCAGGCGGCCGCGCAGTCCGCGGAACGACAGGATAAACCGGGCTAATCGTTCAAGCATGGTGATTATCTTACCGCTGATCATTCAAAACAACAAGAGCAGGCGTTTGCACCGCGCCCCAGGTCACCAGCAGCACCGTGGCCAGGGTGACGGCCAGGCTGACCCACAGCGCCACCAGGGCAATGGGCAGTTCCAGGGTGAAGAGTTTTTCGGCGGTGGCATTCACTGAGGCAAAGGTGAGCAGGAAAATTTTCACAGCCAGCAGGCTCAGGCTGCTCACCAGCAGGCCCACCAGCGCATACTCGATGATCATTGAAACCAGGATGTGCCGGCGGGTGTAACCCACCGCTTTCAGCACGCCGATTTCATAACGCCGGTCGAGCATGGCCAGGCTGAGGGTGTTGGCCAGCAGCAGGCCGCCCGCCAGCAGGGCCAGGCCGGCCATGGCTGCGGCAAAGAGGAACAGGTCGCGGTACATGCTGGTTTCGCGCATCAGATACGCATAGATATCCACAATGGTCACCTGCGGCAAAGCGGCGCTGATCTGCTCCATGCTGCGCGCCATCTGGTTTTGAGGCACGCTGATATAAGCGGTGAAGTCTTTCACCGGCGCCAGCTCGCGACCGGCGGCCGTGCCGGTCAACAAACCGCTGTAATAGCGGAAGCCGTTGTATTCCTCCTGTTCGTAGCTGCCCACCACCGTCACGGCGTGGGTGGCGCCCGTCGAGGTAGTGATGATCAACTGGCTGCCGACCGGAATGGCCTCATAGGCGGGCAGATAAACCCCATTGGCCACGCTGCCCCACGGCGCGCCGGTCAGCTTCAACCCCAGGGGTGAATCCATGCTGATCAGTTCACCCGACAGCTGCCGCGCTTCATCGCCATTCTGATACGGGGCATCCGGCCAGATGGCCTGCTGGAGGACGGCGCGGGTTTCCACCACCGGCTGGTTCAGGCCGGCCTTTTCCAGGGTCTGGCGCAGGCTGGCTTCATCATCCATGCCCGCCAGAATGGCCATGTTGGCGCCGGTGGGGTTCTTCACCCGGATGGACAGCTCGCGCTGGCCGTCGTTGAGGACCACCAGGCCCAATGCCAGCGGCACCATGCCGGCAAACATGGCGATCATCGAGAAGGTGAGCGAAACGCCGCGCTGGCGCAAATGCTGCTTCACCAGGCGCAGGGCAGGCAGGCCCCAGGTTGGCAGCAGGTGCACCATCACCCACACAGCCGCGTTGAGACAGCCGCCCAGAATCAGCAGGCCGCCCAGGGCCACCGCCATGATGAGCAGGCCGCTGCCCAGCGAGCCCATGGCCAGGCTGGCCAGCAGGGTGAAGACCGCGCCCAGGGCGGCAGCCGTCAGCAGCACCTTCACCCAGGGGGTGCGCTTCACTGAAACCACGTCACCGCGCAGCAGGGCCGAAGGTTGGGCTTCGCCTGCCAGCACCACCGCCAGTTCAGCAAAAATGAGGGTGGTGGCCAGGCCAATCAGGCCGCCGGTGATGAGCAGGGGCGGGAACAGCGGCGGTTCGAGCAGCAGCTGGGTGATATGATCAAACAGGCTGCCCAGGGATGAGGAGATCAGCACGGCCAGCAGCAGGCCGATGCCGCTGCCCAGCAGTCCCAACAGGGTGGCTTCAAGCAGAAAAACCTGGTTCAGGTCCGCCTGGCTGTAGCCCACCGTCTTGAGAATGGCCATTTCGCCCATGCGGCGGCGCAGCAGCACCAGCATGGTGTTGGCCACGCCAATGCCGCCCACCAGCAGCCCCATGATGCCCGCGCCGCGCAGGCAGATTTCGATGTAATTTTGCGAATCGCCGCGCTGGGTGTTCCAATCGGAGGCCAGCATCACCCACCAGTCATTGCCCAGGGCCGCCTGCACCGCGCCCGGATCGGGCGCCAGAACCTGCACGCGGCTGGCAGTCAGGCCGTTCAGGCCTGAAAGAGCCATGGCGGCCTCATGGGTGTAGTAAAGGCGGCTGCCTTCGTGGTCAGGGTTGTCATCAATGATGCCGCGCACCGTCATGCTGAGGGGTTCGCCGTGGTTCAGGTCCGAAACCAGCAGGGTGTCGCCGAGGACAATGCCTTTATCTTCGGCCAGGTCGCGGGTGATCAGCAGGTCGGTCTTTCCGCGCAGCAGATCAGCCGGGGCGGCGTTTTGCGGAGCCAGCATCTCCAGGCGCCCTGCCAGCGGGTAGACCTGCGGGTCAATGCCGATGCCAGCCATGACTACCTTGAGGGAAACCGAGCCGGGCTGACGGAAGGCGATATCGTAACTCTTTTCTTCAATCGTCCAGGCGCTGATCACCCCCTGCTGCTGCAAAGCAGCAAGCCGCGCCTGTTCTTCAGCCGGCAGGGTGGGCGCGCCGGAATAGGAAGCCAGCACGTCGCCGCCCAGAATGGATTTCCCGTCAACCAGAATGGCGCCCATGATCGAATCAGAAAGCATGTTCATCGCGGTCAGCGACATGACGCCAAAGATGATGCACAGCAGGGCAATCCAGATGCGCTGCCCGCCCTGGCGTAAATTGCGCAGGGCCATGCCCATGAACAGCCAGAGCTTCATAGCGCCGCCTCGCCCTGCGCCGCCGGCGCGAACATGCCGTCCACCAGGTGCAGGCGGCGGTCAGCGCAGGCTGCCACAGCCGGGTCGTGGGTGACCATGATGATGGTGAGGTTGAGGGCGCTGCGCAGCTCGGCAAAGAGCGAAAGGATCTGCTTGCCGCTGGCGCGGTCAAGGTTGCCGGTGGGCTCGTCGGCCAGCAGCAGGTGCGGCTGGGTGATGAGGGCGCGGGCGATGGCCACGCGCTGCTGCTCGCCGCCTGAAAGCTGGCGCGGCATGTGGTGGGCGCGGTCTTCCAGCCCCACCAGGCGCAGCATTTTCAGGGCCAGCTCTGCGGCGCGGTGACTGTGCGGGCCAATATACAGCGGCACTTCCACGTTTTGCTGGGCGGTGAGGCCGGGCAGCAGGTGGAAGGACTGGAACACCACCCCGATTTTGCTGTTGCGGATCTGGGCCAGTTTGGCTTCTGAAAGGCGGTGCAGGTCCACGTCATCCAGAAACACCCGCCCCTCATTCGGGCGGTCAATGCCGCCCAGAATGCCCAGCAGGGTTGATTTTCCCGAGCCCGAAGGGCCAGTCAGGGCGATCCATTCGCCGGAGCGCGCTTCAAACGACACGCCGCGCAGGATGTGGACCTGGTTTCCCCCCAGGGGCAGCGAGCGCTGCACATTTTCAACAGACAGCAGAACTTTTTGCATGTTTACCTCTTTTGCTTGGTTGGGTATGTTCTCCAGTATAACCACCCGCCCCGCTCCTGCCATCAGACCCCAGTCTGATTTTTACTCAGACTGGAGGAGAAACGGTGGAGGGTTATGCCTGATTGGCTGAGCTGCCACAAAAATACTGGCTGCTGGCTCCAGCCCGGAGCGCCAATGATGATAGAATTATCCCAAGGAGATTTACTTCATGAAACCCATTGTCGTTTTGATCTCAGCCGGCAGCGAATGGCGCGAAACCTGCCGCATCCTCAACCCGGCGGAGCAGCAATCTTCGCCGCTGGGCGAATGGTTTGAAACCACCATCGCCGGCCGCCCGCTGATTTTCTTTCGCGGCGGGGTGGGCAAAATTTCCGCTGCCGCCACCACCCAGCACGCCATTGACCGCTGGCAGCCCCAGGCGCTGATCAACCTGGGCACCTGCGGCGGTTTCGCCGGGCGGGTCAACCGCCTGGAAGTGACCCTGGTTGAAAAAACCGTGGTTTATGACATCATCGAGCAGATGAGCGATGCCGACGCCGCCATTGCCCGTTACACCACCACCCTCGACCTTTCCTGGCTGAAAGATCCACTGCCCACCCCGGTGCGGCGCGGGGTGATGGTTTCGGCTGACCGCGACCTGATTGCCGGCGAGGTGGAAGAACTGCACCGGCGTTACGGCGCCGTGGTGGGCGATTGGGAATCAGGAGCCATTGCCTGGGTGGCGGCGCGCCACGGGCTGCGCTGCCTGATTCTGCGCGGCGTGACCGACCTGGTGGGACCGCAGGGCGGCGAGGCTTACGGCTGGCTGGAAACATATCACCGCAACACGGCCCTGGTGATGCAGACCCTGCTGGAGGCCCTGCCGGCCTGGCTGGAACGCCTGGCGGAACTGCCTGTTGACAAAAGCAGGGTGGATGACGTATAATGTAACCGGTTACATAAAACAGGAGCAAGATTGTGACAAAAGCAAAGACAGAAGCAGCCACCATTCGCGATGTCGCCCGCCTGGCGGGGGTCTCTGTGGCAACGGTCAGCCGTTACCTTAACAAGAATGCCCCCCTCTCGCCGGACGCCGAAACCCGCGTGCAGCAGGCCATGACGGAACTCAACTATGAGCCCCACGCCATGGCGCGCAGCCTGGCCACCCTTAAAACCAATGCCATCGGCCTCATGCTCAACAAAATTGAAGGCGATTTCTTCACCCCCTTGCTCGAGGGCATTGAAAACGAAGCCACCCAGGCCGGCTACCACCTGCTGATCAGCTCTTCGGCCAGCATCGGCCCCGGCCGCAGCTCTCCCCTGGGGCCGCGCAACACCGACGGCCTGCTGGTTTTCTCCAACGCGGTCGCCGAACCTGCCCTGCGGCGCCTGAGCGAAAGCCATTTTCCTGTGGTGCTCATCCACCAATCTCCGCCGCCCGACCTGCGCATTCCCTGCGTGACGGTGGAAAACAAGGCCGCTACCTTTAAAATTGTCAGCCATCTGATCGAAAAGCACCAGCGGCGGCACATTGTTCTGCTGCGCGGCCCGGATGACCAGGAAGACTCGCACTGGCGCGAAACCGGCTACCGCCAGGCGCTGGATGTGCACGGGCTGCCCTTTGACCCGCGGCTGGTGCGCCCGGGCAATTTCGAACGCGAAATGGCCTACCGCAGCATGAAGGAAATTCTCAGCGAAGGCCTGCCCGTTGACGGCGTTTTTGCCGGCGATGATGAAGCCGCCCTGGGCGCCATCCTGGCCATCCAGGAAGCCGGGTTGAAGGTTCCCGACGATGTGGCCATGGTCGGCTTCGATGATCAGCGCATTTCCGAATACATCAACCCGCCGCTGACCACGGTGCGCGCCCCCACCGAGCAGGTTGGGCGCACGGCCACCCAGCTCCTGATTAACCTGATCAACACCGGAGAGGCGCAGAGCCTGACTCTGCTGCCGACCGAACTCATCCTGCGTCGCTCGTGCGGCTGTTCAACATAATCAAGGAGTGACTTTTCATGCGCCGCGTTGCTGTCTTCATTCTGGCCTCTGCCCTGTTCCTGGCAGCCTGCTCAACCGCCACCCCCACCCCGGCTCCCACGCCGACCGTACCGCCGCCCACGCCCACCCCCACGCCCCTGCCTTTGGGCGCGGGGTTTCGCTATTCCACCTACGGCCCCGGCTACGACCCGGGTCCGGCTTATTGGGCCGGGGTGGGCGAACAGATGGCCGGGCGTTTTGATGGCGCCGTGCCTGAAACCGTGTGGATTGTGGCCAACCTGGCCAGCCCCGGCACCATTTTCACCTTTCCGGGCAGCAGCAAAGACCTGAATATTCACTTTTCGATGAAAGACAACAACGAGGAAGCCCTGACCCTGTTTGACCAGAAGGGTTACCGCGTGTGGCTGCAGGTGGAATCGGGCAATGCGCCGGTGGAAGAGCTGATTCACATTGCCCTGAACAAGTACGGCCACCACCCCAGCGTGGTGGGGGTCGGCGTGGACGTGGAATGGTATAATTCAACCAGCGAACCTGAAGGCGAAGCGGTGACGGATGAGCTGGCGCGCAAATGGGTGGCGGCGGCGCGCTCGCACAACCCGGCCTACCGGGTGTTCCTCAAGCATTGGGAACAGGGCAAAATGCCGCCCACCGAACGCGACGGCCTGCTGTTTGTGGATGACAGCCAGATGTTTGATTCGCTGGACCAGATGGTTAAAGAGTTCAAAGCCTGGGGCGAGGCTTTTGCGCCTGCGCCCGTGGCTTTCCAGTTTGGCTATCCGGCAGATGCGGCCTGGTGGAAGGAACTGAGCGACCCGCCCAAAATCATTGGCGACGCTCTGCGCAAGGAGGTTCCCAACCTGCAGGCGCTCTACTGGGTGGATTTTACAGCGCTGGAGGTGTTTCCACCGCAGCGCTGAGAAAGGCTGATTCTGGATGGAAACCAACCCCCTTGCTTATAATTTGAACGGAAAAGTGGCCCTGGTGACGGCGGCGGCCCGCGGCATTGGCCGGGCCTGCGCCCTGGCCCTGGCCCAGGCCGGCGCGGATGTGGCGCTGGGCCTGCGCGAGAAAGATGCCGACGGCGACCTGGCGGCTGAAATTGCCGCCCTGGGGCGCAGGGTGCTGCCCCTGCAGATGGATGTGCGCCACATGGCGCAGATTCAGAGCGCGGTGGCCGAGGCGGCGCAGTTTTTTGGCCGCATCGATATCCTGGTCAACAATGCCGGCATCGGCGCGCCTAACCCGGCCGAGGCGGTGACTGAGAAAGATTTCGATGACACCCTGGCGGTCAACCTGAAAGGCACCTTCTTCACCTGCCAGGCGGTGGGGCGGGTGATGATGGCCCAGGGGGGCGGGCGCATCGTCAACATCGGCTCTCAGGCCGGGTTTGTGGCCCTGCCCACCGAGGCGGTCTACTGCATGAGCAAGGCGGCCATTGCGCACCTCACCAAATGCCTGGCCCTGGAATGGGCGCCTCACCACATCAACGTCAACGCGGTGGCGCCGACCTTTATCGAAACCCCCGGCACAGTGAAATGGCTGGGCAACCCTGATTTCAAAGCCTCGGTTGAAAAACGCATTCCCCTGGGAAGGGTGGGCACTCCCGAAGAAGTGGCCGGCCCGGTGGTTTTCCTGGCCTCTGAGGCAGCTTCGCTGATCACTGGCGCCACACTGATGATTGACGGCGGCTGGACTATTCAATAATCAGAGCTGGCTGTCAGGCTTTCTGGGTCAGCAGCCATCTCAATGGCGGCGTCCATTTTGAAATTTCTTCATTCGCCCGGGTCTTACGGCCCGGCGCGATGATTTTAACCAGGTTCCATTTAACCAGGCGCAGGCTCAACCCGGCAATCATAATTAAACGCACCAAAACCGCCTGAAAAGCCCCCAAATTTTTCCGGTAATATTGCTGCTGGCTTTTGACATAATGCAGCATCAACCTGGCATTTTCTCCCCCCGCTGAACCGCCATAAATGTGCACAATGACGGCCTCGGGAACCTGCCAGATTTCCCAACCCGCCTTTCTGACGCGAAAACACCAATCCGTTTCTTCAAAATACATAAAAAATTGCTCATCCAAAAAGCCCGCCTGTTCGATCACTTCGCGGCGGAAAAGGATGGATGCGCCAATGATTTTATCGCTCTGAAAGGGCTGATCCTGCAGCACCTGGGGGTATAATGGCCCCTTGATGGCAGGAAAACGCAGGCAGAACCTGGAAAGTGCAAAAATGCTGATGAAATCAACCCACAACCCTGGAAAGCGGCTGCACGCATAAATATCCACACCCCCTTCCGCATTTAAAGAACGCGGACCCACCAATCCGGCCTGCGGGCGGCTTTCCAGAAAATCCAACATCTTCTGACAGGCGCCCGGTTTAATGATGGTATCGGGATTCAACATCCAGATCAGCTTGCCGCTGGACAGCAGCAGCGCCTGGTTATTATTCCAGGCGAAGCCCCGGGTTTCGGCATTATTCCATACCCGCACAGCCGGGAATATTTCAGCCAGCATTTCAGAGCAGCCATCTTCCGGTGTATTGTTCACCACAATAATTTCATATTTGACTGCGGGCATGGTTTCAATCAAAGAAGTCAGGCAATCTCTTAATAATGATTTTGTATGATGGTTAACAATGAGAATTGACAGATCCATGTCCAACTCATAATTGACAGAAAAGAAACCTGGTGAAATTTTTCAACAGGGATGAATGCGAAAACAGCTGACTTATTATCCTACAACGTAAAATATTTAGCAAGGCCCGTTGACCGGGGCTGTTTTCCTCCAACTTTCGCGCAGTCTTGCCAAAAAGGGCAGGGGTGGGTATAATGTATGCACATTCGGGGTGTGGCTCAGTCCGGCTAGAGCACACGGTTCGGGACCGTGAGGTCGAGGGTTCAAATCCCTCCGCCCCGACTTTCTAAAATAATCTGTTCGAGGGTTCTCCCCACAGGGGGGATTGCGAAATCCCTCCGCCCCGACTTTCTAAAATAATCCGTTCGAGAGTTCTCCCCACAGGGGGGACTGCAAAATCCCTCCGCCCCGACTTGTTTTTCTTCTTATGTTCGAGGGTTCTCCCCTCAAGGGGGATTGCGAACCCGGCGGATTTAACAAGCACCTTTCTGGAAACCGGGGATACAAAAATGCAAACCATGCCCGCCGTTTTTCCCGCCATCTCAAAAAGAATGATGCAAAAAGGTGATTTATCTGCATATCGCTGGATGCCAGAAAATATCTTTCTGGCATTTTTTAATCATTGTTCAGCCAGTCTTTTTTTAACCACCCGGCCCGCCACTCCCCTTTTTTCTTTTTGACCTGGATAACTGGCGGGTTGAGTTATTTAACAGAGAAATTAACCGCACGTGGTTTTTTCTCCGCCCTTCAGGGCGGAGAAAAAACCACATAACATCTTCTCCCCCGCCGGTGGGCGGGGGCCGGGGGGTGGGTTTCATAGAGTGACATTGTCAAAACAGCCGCCCCTTTTGCTATTTCTGCGTTTTTGACCCTGCTGCAAGCCAGCCCAATCTTCCCCCACCTGAATCTTAACATCCCTCATCCATCCATTTTAGAACAGGAATCCAACCCCCATGCCCACACCTGATTCCATCAAAAAACTGGTTGACCATTTTGCCGCCCTGAGTGCTGATGCGCGGCAGCCGCGCTTTAACGAAACCCAGACCCGCCGCGAATTTATTGACCCCTTCTTCGAGGCCCTGGGCTGGGATGTATCGAACCGCGCCGGATATTCCGAAACCTATAAGGACGTGATCCACGAGGACGCCCTGGCCGTGGAAGGCCGCAGCCGCGCCCCCGATTACGCCTTCCGCGTGGGCGGGCGCCGGGTGTTCTTTGTGGAAGCCAAAAAACCTTCGGTCAACCTCAGCGAGGAACAGGCGCCCGCTTTCCAACTGCGCCGCTACGCCTGGACCGCCAAACTGCCAATCTCCATTTTGACCGATTTTGAAGAGCTGGCTGTCTATGACTGCCGCATCAAGCCTGCCCAGACCGACAAGCCCACCACCGGCCGCCTGATGCTGCTGAATTACCGCGATTATATCTCCCATTGGGATGAGCTGTATGCCCGCTTCTCCAAAGAGGCAGTGCTGCGCGGCGATTTTGACGCCTACGCTGAAACCAGCCGCGGCAAAAAAGGCGCCGCGGATGTGGATGACGATTTTCTGGCCACCATTGAGGGCTGGCGCAAGGCGCTGGCCCTGAACCTGGCTCTGCGCAACCCCGGCCTGAACGAGCGCGACCTGAATTACGCCGTGCAGATGACCATTGACCGCATTCTTTTCCTGCGCATTGCCGAAGAACGCGGCATTGAACGCGCTGACCAGCTCAAGGATATTGCCGGTGAAGCAGAAATTTACCCCGGACTGGTGCAGCTTTTCAGGCTGGCCGACCAGCGCTATAACTCAGGGCTGTTTCATTTCAGCGCCGAAAAGGGCCGCGGCACCCACGCCGACACGCTGACCCCCGCCCTCAAGGTGGATGACCGCGTGCTCAAAGAGATCATCCGCGGGCTGTATTACCCGGTTTGCCCCTATGCCTGGTATGTGCTGCCGGCTGAAATTTTGGGCCAGGTGTATGAGCAGTTTTTGGGCCGCGTCATCCGCCTGACGCCCGGCCACCAGGCCAAAGTGGAGGAAAAGCCCGAAGTGCGCAAGGCCGGCGGGGTCTATTACACCCCCGGCTATATTGTGGATTACATTGTCCAGCAGACGGTGGGCCAGCTTCTGGAAGGCCGCACCCCTGCCGAAGCCGCGCGCCTGAAAATTGTGGACCCGGCCTGCGGATCGGGCTCGTTTTTGCTGGGAGCCTACCAGCATCTGCTGAACTGGCACTTGAACTGGTACACCAGCCACGACCCCCAATCGCACGCCCGCGGCGCGTGCCCGGCCGTGTTTGAAACCCGCCAGGGCTGGGCGCTGACCACCGGCAGGAAAAAAGAGATTTTGCTCAATTCCATCCACGGAGTGGATATTGACCCCCAGGCGGTGGAGGTGACCAAGCTTTCGCTGCTGCTGAAGGTGCTGGAGGGCGACCTGCCCGCCGCCGAAACGCAGCTTGGCCTGGGCCTGGAGCGCATGCTGCCCGACCTGGGCAGCAACATTCAGTGCGGCAATTCGCTGATTGGCCCCGATTATTACGCCAACCGCCAGTTGGGCCTGGGGCTGGTGGATGACGCCGAGCAGTACCGCGTGAACGCCTTTGACTGGCAGCGGGCCTTCCCCCAGGTTTTTGCCGCCGGCGGCTTCGACGCCGTGATCGGCAACCCGCCGTATATCCGCATCCAGGCGCTCAAAGAATGGGCGCCGACCGAGGTGGATTACTATAAACAGCGTTACAAAGCTGCCAGCAAGGGCAATTATGATATTTATGTGGTGTTTGTGGAAAAAGGGCTTGATTTGCTGAAGGCCACCGGACGGCTGGGTTTTATTTTGCCGCATAAATTCTTCAATGCTCAATATGGCGAACCCCTGCGGGGATTGATTTCGGCGGGCAAACACCTTGCCAAAGTGGTGCATTTTGGCGACCAGCAGGTATTTGAAAATGCCACCACCTACACCTGCCTGATGTTTTTGGATAAAACAGCCAGCCGGAGTGTTGAAGTGGAAAAAGTGACCGATCTGGCAGGCTGGCGCAATGGTGAGCCAGGTGTGATCGGCGCGATGGCGGATATTGCTTTTACTGCAGCGGAATGGAATATATCTATTGGAAATGATGCTGGATTGTTTGAGAGACTTTCTCAAATGCCAAATAAGTTGATAGATGTAACAAGCCGAATATTTCAGGGCATTAAAACCAGTGCAGACAAAATTTATATTGTCGAAGAATTAGAACGACAACCTGATAAAGTGAGAGTTTTCAGCAGAGAAAAAAATTTGAATACCGGACACTTTAACAAATGACGACTGGCACATGAGGTACACTTATGTTTATTCCGTCCAAGGAAGAACAGGAGTGAACCATGAGTGACAATCGTCGCGTTTATCGTACCATCAAACAGGCAATTATGCAA
>JAKQJC010000017.1 GCA_029561345.1 Chloroflexota bacterium
ATGTGCTTTTCTTCTTTCAGGACTTCAAGCACAATTGCCGCTTTTTGTTCTGCTGTAAAATGTCGTCTTTTTGCCATGGTGTCTCCATTTTACACCTTGTTTTCGCCTTTTTTTGTGTCCAGTTTTTCTTATCCACTATAATATGTTACACCATCATTGAGTCCCAAAGGCAAACTAAACTCTTCTGAAATCAGTGGCCCTTGAGCGCTTACTTTTTTATTTACAAAAAAAGGGTTGATGGAAACAGTCGCCATAAAAATAAAAATGATAATAATATTTATCACTTTTCTTCTTCTCGTTACCTTGGTTGCCATACAATTCTCCGCTTTTCGATTAGTACTTGATTGTGTTGATTATTTTGTAGTAGAACTCGATCGTTTCTTTTTCCACACTTATTGCGGCTGCTTCTTTCTCTGGTTCGATGATAAAGTATTTATCTTTGTAAGGGACAATTATTGTAATATCAGCCATTGACTGTGGAATTTTCACCTTGTATCCTGGTATCCCCCCCACAGTAATTTTTTCAATAGATTTTATCAATTCTTCCGTTGCGGGTTTGTTTGAGTTATTTTCATACATTTTTTTTACAATATCATTAACCTGCAATTTATCTGGGTTTCTTTTTAAACTAATCCGCATTCCCTGGTAACTTGTTTTTGGGATTATAAATTGAATTCGGATGTTTTTCGATAGATCATAGGGGTTTTGCCCCGCCGTAATTATTGCTTCGGGTGGATATTCAAACGAAAACTCCCCATCCGGGTCCCGGTACAAATACCATCCATTTTCAAGCAGTTCTGGCGTGGCTGTGGGCTTGGGTTCTGGCGTCGGGTTCTTCTCCGCGTTCACCGTTGGTGTGCTGCTTGCCGCCGTTGCCACAGGTGGTGGGTAGGCGCTGTCCACCTTGCTTTCACTCGCAGGGCTAAAGCTATCCTTGATCAACAGAATGGCAAAAATCAGGCCTGCAACCAGTCCAATGATCCCAATCCCTTCAATCATCAATTTTGCAACCTTGCTGATGCTGTTCATTTTTTCTCCATTATTCTCATTTTCTTGTTTATTCTATTTGACACTCAAATTGTTCTCATTCTTGATGTTTCGTGGTGGTTTGTAGTGAGTGCGTTATAACGTCTTATCATCTTCCCCCTCAATGATGGATTTTTCCTCAGTGGAATGCTATAAATTATAAACCATTTTGCCGTATAACAATAGCTTTTGGCCCAATAGGGTGCGTTTAAATGTTGGGAGCAGGCAAAAAAAGAGCCAGCCTGTTAAGATATATGTTCTGACACAAAATAATAACAGGAGGCTCACCATGAAGTTGAGCACAAAAACAGTTGGGGTAAAGTCGGCGCCGGGGGTTAAGCCCTTGCCTTCGCGCAGCGGAGGTTGCCTGCCCTCTTGCCTTCGCAGGGAGCCGCCAGAGGGTCGAAGCGCTGTAGCTACTGCCAAGGCCAGAGCTGCCTGGCTCAGCAGTCAATGGGACCCGCCGGGCAATTCTTCCTCTAGCCATCTAACAGCCTTTGAGTGCTCTCATTAATCCCCTCCCCCGGCAGCCAGGCCAGGGGAGGGGATTAATCGGTGTGATGGCTTCAACTGACCGTGACGCTGGTGGCCATCGGCCACAGCTCTTTCACGCCAGGCTGGTTGAACTGCAGCGCCCACAGGCGGTAATACAGGCCGCGTTTGGCCAGCAGCTCTGAATGGGTGCCGTCTTCGGCAATTTGCCCGTGCTGCAGAACCAGAATGCGGTTGGCCTTCTGGATGGTGGAAAGACGGTGGGCAATGACAAACACCGTGCGCCCGGTCATCAGTCGGTCCAATGCGGCCTGCACCCAGCGCTCCGATTCCGTATCCAGCGCCGAGGTGGCCTCATCCAGAATGAGGATGCGCGGGTTTTTCAGCAGAGCCCGGGCAATGGCAATGCGCTGGCGCTGGCCGGTGGAAAGGCGCACCCCGCGTTCGCCCACAACCGTGTCGTAACCCTGGGGCATGGCGCGGATGAACTCATCGGCATAAGCCGCCACCGCCGCCGCTTCCACCTCTTCCATGCTGGCCTCGTGCCGCCCGTAGGCAATGTTCTCGCGCACCGTGCCGCCAAACAGGAAGGTATCCTGCGGCACCAGGCCGATTTGTTCGCGCAGGCTGTTCAATGAAACGCTGCGAATATCAATGCCGTCAATCTCAATTTTGCCGGCCGTGGGGTCAAAGAAACGCGGCACCATGTTGACCAGGGTGGTTTTGCCCACGCCGCTCGAGCCCACCAGCGCCACCACCTGCGACGGCTCCACATCCAGGTTGATATCCGTCAGCACGGTTTCGCCGGCCTCATAGCCAAACGACACATGATCAAAGGTCACCCGGCCTTTAACTGCGGGCAGTTCGCCCAGGTTGGCGGCTTCGGCCGGCTCCTGCGGCGTTTCAATAATTTCAAACACGCGCTTGGCCGCCCCCACAGCCTCGCGGATTTGCGAATAGAGCACCGCCAGTTCGCCCAGCGGCGATGCCACCATCAGCATGTACACCAGGAAAGAAACCAGTTCGCCCGGCGTGAGCGCCCCCGCCACCACCTGCTGGCCGCCAAACCACAGGATGCAGATGGTGCCAAACAGCCCCAAAAAGCTGGTGAGCGGCATGAACACCGCCCGCAGCCGCGCCTTCGACATCACCGTGCGAAAGGTGTCTTCAATGCGCTCCTGAAAGCGCTTTTGCTCATACATTTCCTGCACAAACGATTTCACCACGCGGATGCCGGAGATGGATTCTTCCAGCACGGTGGTGGCATTGGCCAGCCTGTCCTGCACCTCGGTCGAAAGCTTTTCCAGCCGCCGGCCAAAAAACACCATCAGCCCCACCAGCGGCGGCACCAGCAAACACACCAGCAGGGTCAGCTGCCAGCTCATCATCAGCATCAGGACAATGCCGCCAATGATGGTCACAATCTGGCGCAGCAGGGCAAAAGGCGCCTCGCTCAGCACCACCTGGATAACCATCACATCGTTGGTCACCCGCGAGACAATTTCGCCCACATTGCTCTCAGAAAAGAAGCGCAGCGGCAGCCAGAGCAGGTGTTTCTGGATATCGAGGCGCAAATCGGCCACCACGCGCTGGGTGACGTAATTAATCAGGTAATTCTGGGTAAAGCCAATGAAGAACTGAGCTACAAACAAAACAAAAAGACTGACCGAAATCAAATTTAACTGGCTTAAATCCCGTGAAACGAACACCGTATCCACCAGCACCCGGATGGTCCAGGGCAGGGCCAGGCCAATCAGGCTCCAAATGCTGAGCAGGAAACCCGCAATCAGCATCGGTTTGAGATACGGCGCCACATAACGGAACATGCGTTTGAGCTGCGACATTTGCTTCAATGCGCCCATACCAACTCCTCTTGCTCCTCCCAGGCCGATTCCCACGCCAGGTCGGCCACCTGGTAAGCAGACCAGGGACGCCCCAACTCGCGAGCCTTGCCAATGCGGAATTTCAGCAGCTTGCCGTCATCCGCCAGCCAGGCGCGCAGGGTTTCAACCAGCTTTTCAGGCTGCGGGGTGAATTCTCCCGCCCCGCGGTGTGTGACGTACTCCACATTGCCAATTTCCTGTCCGGGCAGCGCATCCATCATCAGCAGCGGCAGGCCGCAGGCCAGCGATTCTGAAATGATCAGCCCGCCCGCCTTACTGATCACCAGGTTGGCGGCATGGAACAGGTTCGACATATCTTCCACTTTGCCGTACAGATACGGCTTCACCTGCCAGTCCATCTGCTCCACCGCGGCCAGCAGTTCATCGTCTCCGCCGGTCACCACGGCCAGGCGCAGCGGCAGGTTGGCTTTGCAGATGGCAGCCAGGGTTTCTTTCATCCCGCGCACCCGCTTGCTGCTCACCACCAGGCCCACCACCCCCGTTTCATCCCAGCCCAAATTGGCGCGCAGGCCGCGCGGATCATCACAGCGGCGGGCAATATCCGGGTGCACCGGAATGCCGGCCTGCACCACCTGGCGCACATGCAGCCCACTTTTCACTGCCTGGCGGTAAACCCGCAAATTGGGTACCACGCAGCGCGTGATTTGCCCTCTGAACCACATGGAATGCACCCGCGCCAGGTCGGTCACCACCGTCACCAGCGGAATGCGCACCCCTTCCAGCATCATCGCCTGCTGCAAAGCCATCTGGTAGATCATGCAGGTGGTGATGATCACGTCGGGTTTTTCTTTCTGGATCACATCCCTGAGGGTGCGCGCCAGCATCCAGCCCATCACCTGGCCGTACAGCGGCCGGACAAGGAAGTTCTCGCTCAGCCCGTAATTGAATTCGTGCCAGAAAGGCGCCTGGCGCACCACCTTGTCGTAATTGACCTGGCTGCGGCGGATAAACGAGGGCGCCGAAGGGTAATCGAGTGGGTTGACAATTTTAGCCTCGCAGCGCGCCTCGTAGCGCTCTTCAAGGGCCGAAGCAATCGCCCGGGCGACACTGCGGTGACCATAGCCGGTATCGGCGGTAAGTATGATAATTCGAATTGAGTTATTCATCGCAATTGTAATTTATCACACTTAAGCCATCAAAAACCAATCCTTAAAGAGCTCTAATCCTTCTCTCACCGTTTTTTAATTTACAATGGGCAGGTTTCACGCTTCACGCGAGCCACAGCAGGGCATATTTTCCACTTGCCGAAAATCAGGCAGGCCAGTTGTATCACCTGGCCTGCCTGATCCAATAAACTCGTTTCACTGCACCGTTGTTTTGATGTCCGTCAGCTTATATGTGTGGAAGTAATCCGTCCACTGCACCGGCAGGTGGGTGTCCTCATCGTACCAGGCCGTCAGCCTTGCCTCGCGGCTCACCTCCACCTTCCAGGCGGTGAAATTGCCCGCCGGCAGGGCCAGCGGTTCGCCGCCCAACAGAACGACCGGCTGCGAAGTTTGCGCAATCACGCTCTTAAACTGGCTCTCGTCCCACTGCGTTGGCCAGAGGAAGGGCGCCATCTGCGCTCCCTGAGTGTCAAACGCCAGGCCGGTTAACTGCCACATCCAGAATCCATCCACCAGAGATTCATTAAACGTCAATGTGCCTGTACTGGTCCCCGTCACGGCGATGGTATACTGCCCGCTGTCTTTCCTGACCTGCACCGAAGTGAATGAGCTGTCTTCGCTGCGCTTCACATCTGTCACTTCCACCATGCTCATATCCGCCAGGGCCCAGCGCGCGTCAAGGCTGCGCATATAGGCTCCTGAGGCCCAGGTGGTACCGCCTCTTTGCGATTGATAGGCTTTAATGGTCTGGGTGCACTGCAGCGCCGCCTCACCCTTATCCGGGTTTAATGAACAGGTCACACTTCCCACCGGTTCATCAAAACGGTTGAAAACCTGGTAATTCAAGGTGACGGGCTGCTCCAGGCGCATGGCGCCCAGCTCAAGCGGACGGTTGACCGCCAGCATGCCCGGAAACAGGCCCCAGATGATCTCTGACGCCGCCATCACCAGGTAAATGCCCCCCGCCACGCCCAGCGGCCAGTAGCGCCGCAAAAAGCCCTGCGGCTGCGCAGGTTCTTCCAAGGCCACCGCATCTTCAAGGGGTTTGGTGCGCCCCAGCGCCCACAAACCCAACACCAGCAGCGGCAGGCTTGCCGCCAACAGCGCCATGTAAACCGTGTTGACCGACCCGGATAAACCGGGCCGCAGCGATGAAAAAACCATGATCAGGCCGGCGGCAAAATTGTTGCCAAAATGCACCAGCATGGCTGCCACCAGCGACCCTGTGCGCCGCAGCACATAACCCAGCAGGAAAGCCACCGGCAGCAGGGCCAGCAGCCCCTGGAAGCGCATGTGGTAAAACGCAAAAAGGAGTGCGGTCAGCACCAGGGCGAATTTGGTGCCGCGGGCTTCAAAACTGCGCTGCAGCACGCCGCGAAAGAGAATTTCCTCGCAAATGGGGGCAAAAACCGCCATACCCAGCATCACCAACACCGCGCCGAGAACATCCTTCGGGAAAGCCGCCGGCGGCAGCCCCGGGGTGTAACCCATCACCTGCACCAGCACGCTTTCCAGCAGCGCATCCACGCTCCACACGGCCACGCCCAGCAGCACGCTCATCCCCGCCAGCTTCCAGCCTGGCCAGCGCAGGCGCAGCGATTCGCTAAAGTTGACCTTTTTCCCCTGCAGCAGCAGCACTGCCGGCAGGAAAATGCACACCACCTCGGTGGCAATCAGGCCCAATGAGAACGAGGCGGCCTGCATGGGCGCGCCCACCACAATGACCAGCAGCATGGTAATCAGAAACAGAAGGGTGGCGTCAGCCATCGGAATGGCTTTTTTCATATTGTCCTCTTTTTCTATTGAACTGCCAGGGTTATCCCAACCCCAGCCTGGCAACAATCCAAACAATCACCGGCGCCAGAAACAACGCCGGCAGGAAGTTCCCCGAACGGATGCGCTTGATTTCCAACATGCCGCTGATGGCCACGCCCATCAAAATCACTCCGCCGGTGGCCGTCAGCTCGTCCATCATCACATCCGTGATGAAAGCCTGCACCTGCCCGGCCAGCAGGGTGATGCCCCCCTGATAGACCAGGATCGGCAGGGCTGAGAACAGCACCCCCACCCCAAAGGTGGAGGCAAAGGTCAGCGCAATGAAGAAATCGAGCACCGATTTGACCGCCAGCAGTTCCACATTGCCCGTCAGTCCGTCCTGAATGGCGCCCAGAATGGCCACCGGCCCAATGCAGACAATCAGCGAGGTGCTCAGAAAACCTTTCAGAAAGCGGCTGCCTGCAGTCGATTCCACGCCGGTGAAGCGCAGTTCAAGAAATGAGCCCAGTTTTTCCAGGCCGTTTTCAATGCCCCACCATTCGCCCAGCACCGCCCCCAGCACAATGCTGCCCACCACAATCAGCGCGTTGTGGGTCTTCATAAACATTTGCAGGCTGTAAGCCAGGGTGAACAGCCCCACCCCGGCCATCACAGTCTGGCGCAGGCGTTCGGGTAATTTGCCGCCCAGCAGGCAGCCCAGTGCGCCTCCGGCCAGAATGGCCACAACATTGATCCAGGTTCCCAACATCATTGACATCTTCCCTAATGGCCAGCCGGCATGTTTGTGCTTGGCCTGTCCTTTTGTTCCAACAGCCCAGCAGCGGCGCCATTTCCTTTTTTAATAATTCAAGCCTTGCCGCCAGCTTTGGCGCGGGTCAGCGGCTGATTTTCGCCGTGCTGGTGCTCGTAAATTTCCAGCACAAAACACAGGGAGGAAAGGCGGTTCAGGTAACGCAGCAGTTCGCCGTTGGTCACGCGGCCTTCACTTACAAGGCCAGCCATGCGCCGTTCAGCCCGCCGCACGGCTGTACGCGCCATATCCAGGGCCGCCCCGCAAACGGTGTCGCCCGGCACGATAAACTCGCGCGGCATCTCCACCCGTCCTTCAAAATAGGCCGTTTTTTCTTCCAGCCAGGCCACCCGCGCCGCATCAATGCTGTGAAAGCGCGCAGCGTTCTCTGGCGTGGCCGCCGTTTCTGCCATCAAACGGTACAGTTCGCGCTGCACCGCCAGAATCACCTCGCAGGCTTCGGGCTGCTGGCAGGTGGCGCGCGCCAGCCCCAGCGCCGAATTGGCCTCATCCACCGAGCCAAGCGTATCCATCAACAGGTCGCTCTTGGCCACCCGGCCGTCGCCCAGCACCCCTGTCAGGCCGTCGTCTCCTTTGCGGGTATAAAATGGACTCATGCTGCCTCCCAAAACATCCTCAAATTGCCGGAAATTGGCTTCATTAAGATTTCCTATGCAGGCTCTTTACATAAAAAGCTGGATCAATGACCAGCCTTCCCATATAAAAACCAGAATATCTCCGGCGGAAAGGCCGGGGCGCATTCAGCCTGCCAGATGAATCTGCCCGCCTCAAACCTGCGCCGCAGCAGCTCATCCGCGGCTTCAATGCGCCGCCCCAGCTCAAAACCTGCGTCAAAGTCCTGCGCCAGCAGCGTGATCATGGCCCGCTCGCGCACCCGGCTGGCATATGCGCGCGCCGAGCCTGCGGGATCATCCGCCAGTTCCATCAAATAATCCGTCCATGTGTTCAGGCGTTCAGCCAGTTCCTGACGGGCCTTCAGGCGTGTGTTGGCCAGCCAGCGCTGGCACAGGCGGTCTGTCTCAAAACGCAGGCGCTGCGTTTCGGCCCGCAAGCGTTCATCCCTCAGTCCTTCCAGACGGGCCAGCGCCAGGCGCAGCGTACCAATGGTCAGGCGCGGCCAGCCCGGCCGCCCGCCCGGCAGCAGGCGAAAAGCAGATCCGGCCGTCAGGAAACTTTCCAGTTCCATGACGGCCGAACGCGCAAAATCAAGGTCCGTTTGCAGATCCATGCAGCCCTACGGCTTGGATGTGGCCGTGGCGCTGGCCGTGTGTTTGGCCACCAGATACCAGTTGGCCACATTCAGGAAGCGTTCCGAACGGTCAAACAGCGCGCCCATGGTCACGCCCTGCACATCGCGGGTGATGGCGTAGGTGTAAACCGGGTAATACAGCGGCAGGGCCGGCAGTTCCTTGGCAAACACCACCTGAAAGTTGTGATACAGGCGGATGCGTTCTCCCGGATCGACGGTGATGCGTGCCTGCTCCAGGTAAGTGGAAGCATCGCGGTTGTTCCACTGCGCATAATTCTGCCCGTCTGTCGCCTGCGAGGCATCCCACAGGGGGTAGGGGTCGGGGTCAGGTGCGTTGGAAAGATTGATCTCCACCAGCGCGGCCTGGTAGGCGCGCTGGGTGAGGCTCTCGGAAATCAGCGTTTCATACGAGCGCGGCGTGATGGTCACCGTAATGCCCAGGGCCAACAGATCCTTCTGGATGGCCCCGGCCAGAGCTTCATGCACCAGATCATCCGGGTAGAGCAGTTCAAAATCCACCGGCAGGCCTTCCTTGGTTGTCAGGCCCTGCTCAGGATCAAGCTTGTAACCGGCTTCTTCCAGCAGGTCCTTGGCCGCCTGCCGGTCAAAGCTGACGGGTTTGACTTTTCTGCTGTAAGCCCAGCTTCCTGGAAGAATGGGGCCGTTGGCCAGAACACCCTGCCCGTTGAGCGCCGTATCCACCATGCGCTGGCGGTTGAGGCTCATCATCATCGCCTGGCGCAGTACTGCATCCTGGAAGAAGGGTACTTCGGCGTTGTTCAGGTTCAGATAAATCAGCGAAAGCTGCGGGCGCAGGCCGGTGTGGGTGGCCAGGCCTTTATCTGCCAGCACTTTGTCAAGAATGCTGTCTGAAACTTCGCCAAAGCCCTGCACTTCGCCGGCCTTGTAGGCTTCCCAGGCATCTTCAGCGGATTCGTAATAGCGGAAAACAATCTGGTCTATGAAGGGTTTGGCCTTATAGTAAGACGGATTGATCTTTAACACCACGCCTGTGATGCGCGCATCTTCCACCAGCAGGCGTTCCAGCTGGTAGGGGCCGCTGCCCACCGGGCTCAGGTTGAAAGGGTCGTCAATCAACTGATCAAAAGTGACGCCGCTCAACAGGTGTTCGGGCAAAATGCCGAAATTCAACCGTTCCAGGAAGGGCGCGTAAGCCTCCGGCAGCAGAAACTGGATCTGCGTGTCGCTCAGTTTTTTAACTTCCACTTCCTGCCAGAAAGCCTTCACATCGTCCGGGGTCAGGCTGGCATCCGAACGCAGCAGGTCAATGGTGAACACCACATCTGCCGCGGTAACGGGCTTGCCGTCATGCCATTTGGCATCAGACCGCAGGGAAATGTTGAACAGGGTGCCGTCCTTTGAGATGCCCCACGATTCCGCCAGGTCGGGCTGGGGGTTGCCGGTGGCGTCAAAATTGATCAGGTGGCTGTAAAGCAGGCGATCCACATCGCGGTCGGCAGGATTGTAAACATCCAGCAGCGGGTTCAGGCGCATGAAGCTGCCCACCAGTGCTTCGGTGTATAAACCGCCGGTCGCCGGGGCCGCTGTCGGCTGAACCTGCGGTTGGCCGCCCGATGAGATCACCGCCGCCGGCTGCTGGCTGATGAGCAGAATACCCACCACCAGGCCGGTTAATAAGATGATAACGAACTGCCAGCGTAATTTTTTCATAGTGTTTATTTTAACCAAAAATGGGCAGGCTCCGTTCTTACCGAGCTGCCCAAAAAAGTGAAACTGAAATTTTGCTCAATCGAACGTTGCAGTGGCATGAGTGACACGGAGTCAGCAGGCTTTGCGGGTGGTTTCGAACCGCTTGCCGCTGTCTCCTGTGCCAGCGCATGTCCTTGTAATTCGATTCGCTGTTTTAGCCTGCAATCACAGCCGCAATGGCGAGGATAAAGAAAAGCACGCTCAGGCCGATGGTGACCCAGAAGAGCGTCTTTTCAATGCCGCGCCGGGCAGTGAACACACCGCCGCTGTCATTGCCGGTCAAACCGCCCATGCCAATACCTTTGCTTTGCATAATGATGCTGGCAATCAGAGCAATTGAAGTTATAATTAAACCGAAATTCAGATAGGGTGTCAGATCCACGGAAGCCTCCTAGAGATTTTAGCAACCCTCATTATACCTTTTACTATCCAGAATCGTCAACATCATGCAGGAAATTGTCATCAATCTTCACATCCATACGCGTTTTTCAGATGGTCATGCCACTCATGCCGAGCTGGGCCGTTATGCCGCCCGCAGCGGGCTGGACGCCATCATCGTCACCGATCACAACCTCTGGGTGCAGGGCGCCGAGGGCTACCACACTGAGAACGGCCGCCAGGCTCTGGTTCTGGTGGGCGAAGAAGTCCATGACCCCACCCGCCAGCCCCAGAAGAACCACATGCTCATTTTCGGCGCGGAACGCGAGCTGTCGCCTTTTGGGGCCGACCCGCAGCGTCTGATCCAGCAGGGCACCGCCGGCGGCGGCCTGTGCTTCATCGCCCATCCCTATGACGACGCCATGCCAGCCTTCCACGAGCCTGATCTCTCGTGGGTCAGCTGGGAGGTGGAAGGCTACACCGGCATTGAACTGTGGAACGGCATGAGCGAAATGAAATCGGTGGCGGGCAACTTCCTGGCGGCCGCCTTCTACGCTTTCTTTCCCCACCTGATGGCCCGCGGCCCCCTCACCCGCACGCTGAACAAATGGGACGAACTGCTCAACAGCGGCAAGCGCGTGGTGGCGGTGGGCGGCTCCGATTCACATGCCCTGCCCATGAAAGCCGGCCCCCTGCGCCGCACCATTTTCCCCTACCCCTTCCACTTCCGCTGCGTCAACACCCACCTGCTGACGCCCACGCCGCTCAGCGGCAACCTTGAGGCCGATAAACGCCTGATCTACGCCGCTCTCAAAGCCGGGCATGCTTTTGTGGGCTACGACCTGCCCGCCAGCACCCGCGGCTTTCATTTTTCTGCTCAGGGCAAAGACAGCCAGGCCGAAATGGGCGACGAAATTCCCGCCAAAGGCGGCGTCACCTTCCAGATCAGGCTGCCCCTCAAAACCGAATGTGTGCTGCTCAAGGACGGTAAACCGGTCAAAAAGTGGAACACCCGCGACCTGTGCACCTACATCACCACCGAGCCCGGCGTTTACCGCGTTGAATCCTATATTAACTATTGGGGCGCGCGCCGCGGCTGGATTTTCAGCAATCCCATCTACGTGCGGTAAAAGCCATGGCCATCACCAACAACATCACCCGTCTGCTTGATTCACGCAAAATTGCCTACACCGCCTTTGAGCTGCCCGCCGAAAAGCTCGGCGCGCTGGAATCAGCCGCCCTGCTGGGAGTGGACCCGGCGGTTGTGTTTAAAACCATTGTCGTCACCCGCGAGAAAGCCGGCAAAGCCATCCTGGCGGTGGTGCCCGGCACCGGCGAGGTGGACCTGAAACGCCTGGCTGAAGCCCTCGGCGAGAAAAAGCTGCACCTGCCCACCGAAAAGGAAGCGGAAAAGCTCACCGGTTTGCAGGCTGGCGGCATTTCGCCTCTGGCCCTGCTTAATAAAGGCTTCCAGGTGATCATCCACAAAACCTGCCAGCAGCACGAGTGGATTCACATCTCCGGCGGGCAGCGCGGCCTGAACATCCGTCTGGCCCCCGCCAGCCTGATCGCCCTCACCAATGCCCGCGTGGCCGATATCTGCCGGGGTGAAGAATGACCATCCCCGAAGCTGCCGTCATGCCCCTTTCTCCGGCTGATCTTGAAAAAGAAGTGCTGGAATTTCTGGATAAAACCCCCACCCTGGTGCTTTCCACCAGCGCCGCTGACCGCGTCACCGCCCGCATGATGAGCGTCATTCATGTGGGCCTGGCAGTCTATTTTCAGGCCAGTGCAGAATCAACCAAATTCGCGCAGATGCAGCAGAACCCCCATGTGGCCCTCTGCGCAGGCAACCTGCAGTTGGAAGGCCTGGCCGTGCTGCATGGGCACCCGCTGGCCCCCGAAAACGCCTTCTTTGCCAGCGCCTACCGCGCCCGTCATTCTGGGTCCTTCAAAGCCTATTCCGGGCTCAGCCATAACCGCGTGATTGAAGTGCAGCTGACGCGCGCCACTTTCTGGAAATATGACGCCGAAGGCAAACCCCTGCGCGATTTTTGGGACATCTCTGCCGGTAAAGCCTGGCGCGAATATTATCCCACCGCTGAATAAACACCAGGGCTGTCTTGCAAGACAGCCCTGTTTCATCAGTATTTGCAAACCGTTGCGCGAAAAATCCGGTTATAGCTGGAACTGCTCGACCACCTTCTTGAGGCTGGCAGCCATTTCGGCCAGGCTTGCCGCCGAAGCCGTCATCTCTTCCACCTGCGCGTTCATCTCTTCCGTACCCGCGCTCACTTCTTCCACCGCCGCGCTGTTTTCTTCGCTCACCGCCGCGATGTTTTCGATGGCCTGGCTCACCTCGCCGGAGGAGGCGGACATTTGTTCCGTGGCCGCGGTGTTCTCTTCCACCACCGCCGAGACGCTGTCCAGGCTGGCCACCATCTTGTTGTTCAGCGCGCTCACCACTTCCACCGCTTCCACCGTCTTCTTCGTCACCTCCCCCACCCGCTGCGCCCCTTCCAGCGACCTGGCGTTCAACTGCGCCATCTCGCCGGCGGCCGACAGGTTCTTTTCTGCAATCGCATTCGCCCCTCTCACCGCCGCATCCAGCCCGGCGCGTGCTTTCGCCATCCCGTCAATCGCCTGCTGAATGGCATCCACGCGCTCTGCCGAGGCCTTCGTTCCAGCCACAATTGCTTCAAAGGCTTCCTTGGCCTGCCCGGTCAGCTCCGCTGCCGCGCTCACATCCTCGCCCGAAAGCCCCATCGCTTTCACGGCTTCCTCGGCCCCCTGCTGAATGGCCCCCACCATTGCCGCAATCTCCTTCGTCGCCATGGCGCTCTTTTCGGCCAGCTTGCGCACCTCGTCGGCCACCACCGCGAACCCGCGCCCATGCTCGCCAGCCCGCGCCGCTTCAATGGCCGCGTTCAGCGCCAGCAGGTTGGTCTGCGAGGCAATGTCTTCAATCGTCTCCACAATCGCGCCGATCTGCCCGCTGCGCGTGCCCAGTTCCGACACCCGCTGCGCCAGCTGTTCGTTCGTCCGCCGCACC
>JAKQJC010000020.1 GCA_029561345.1 Chloroflexota bacterium
ATGTGCTTTTCTTCTTTCAGGACTTCAAGCACAATTGCCGCTTTTTGTTCTGCTGTAAAATGTCGTCTTTTTGCCATGGTGTCTCCATTTTACACCTTGTTTTCGCCTTTTTTTGTGTCCAGTTTTTCTTATCCACTATAAAGGTTGAAAGCGTGATGTTTCTTTCAGACCGTTCAACTGAACCAATGTATGTTCTGTGAAGTTGGCAAATATCAGCCAATTCTTCTTGCGATATGCCAAGTTGATGTCGAAAATATCGCAAGTTCTGAGCTAAGATATCAATTAGTGGAGATTTTGGAGTCATGGTTTCAGCTTTCTTTCAATAGGATATTAATGTCATGATGTCAACAAGTCTACAGACTATAGGTAGCATTTTTTTTGACTCGTTTGTAAAGTATCTCGGGATGGAAAATGGTGGAAATCAAGAAAGAAAATGAAGTAATTTCGTTTATCCTGAACACAGGGGTGGTTAATAAATTGTTTCTCAAATAGGTGAGATGAACAAAGATATTATTATCCATTCCATTCCCGGTCAAAAAGACAAGAACATTAACCATGCCTTCTGAAAAGTTCTTTATCCAGAGGCGCATGGATATGCGCCTTTTTTCATGCTCCGAGTCCCCTCAAACGTGTATAATAAGCATAAGCAACACATTTCCACCCTTAAGCACCCATGCAGCAACGGGACGAGGAGGCTGCCATGACACCTCTGCAAGCTGGCCAGATGGTCGGCCCTTATCAAATCATCAATCAAATTGGCCTGGGGGGCATGGCCACGGTTTACCGCGCCTATCACCCTGAAATGGACCGCTATGTGGCCATCAAGGTGCTTTCCTACCAGTTCGCCATGAGCGAGGAATTCCTCGGGCGTTTCAAGCAGGAGGCCCGTGTCATTGCCCGCCTCGAACACCCCCATATCCTGCCAGTTTACGATGTGGGCGAAAGCAACGGCCTGCCCTACCTGGTGATGCGCTACATGGATGCCGGCACCCTCTCAGACCGCATGAAAACCGGCCCGCTGACCCTCGACGAGGTGGACCGCTGGTTCACCCAGTTTGCCGACGCCCTGGGCTACGCCCACGAGCGCGGCGTGATCCACCGCGATATCAAGCCCTCCAACGCCCTGCTCGATTCGCACGGCAACCTTTTCCTCACCGATTTTGGCATTGCCAAGCTGCTCGAAGGCTCTTCCAAGTTCACCGCCACCGGCGCCATCACCGGCACCCCCTCCTATATGAGCCCTGAGCAGGCCACCGGCGAAAAAGTGGACCAGCGCTCCGATATCTTCTCGCTGGGCATTGTGCTCTATGAAATGCTGGCCGGACAGGTGCCGTTCAACGCTGAAACCCCGCTGGCCGTGATCATCCGCCTGGTGCAGGAGCCCCTGCCGCCGCCTTCGATAATAAACCCGCACATCCCGCCGCCGCTGGAACGCGTGGTGCTGAAAGCGCTGTCCAAAAACCCCGCTGACCGCTATCCCACCGTGCGCCTCTTTGCCGAAGCCTGGGTGCATGCCCTGGCTGAGGTGCGCGCCGCCCACACCGATCTCTCCTTTGTCTCCAAGCCGGTGGCGCCGCAGTCGGCCCCGCCGCGCAACACGCCCCTGCCAGGGCCGCACCCCACCCCGCCGCCCGCCGTGCCGGCGCAAACACCCCACCCCACTCCGCCGCCAGCCGTGCCGCCCCGCGCCGAAGCGCGTCCGGTCACCCTGCCGCCCACCCTGCCCCCGGAACCCGCTGTTCCTGTGCCCTCTGCGGTCAAACCGCGCGCCAGCCGCACTCCCCTGTTTATCGGCGGCGGCCTGCTGCTGGTGTGTATCATCGGCGCCATCGTCGTCGGGATCATGCTGAACAATGCGGGCAAACCTGCCCAGGGCCTGGCGCGTTTCATCCCTTCCATTAATACTCCGGCGGGCTGGACTTATTACCCGGCCGCCAATCACATCACCGGCGTGGCGGCCAACGGCGAAGAAATTCTGGCGCTGGGTCACGGCGGCCTGGCTCTGTGGAGCCCGCCCTACAAGGAAGCGCGCCTGCTGAACATGACCAACGGACTGCCCGGGCAGGTTGCCCTGGCTGCCCTGCCCCTGGCCGATGACCTGTGGGTGGGCACCGAGAACGGCCTGCTGCGTCTTAACGCCAAAGGCGGGACCGTTTACCATTTTGACCAGGGCCTCGACAGCCCCTATATTACCAGTCTGGCTTTTTACCATGACGTGGTCTGGGCCGGCACTGCGTATGCCGGTGAGGACGGCAAGGGCCTGCAGAGCTTCAACGGCACCCGCTGGAACAGACTGGAGGGCTTTCCTTCCACCTACGATGAATACCCCGACACCCTGAGCTGCAACGTGCACGCCCTGCTAGCTGACCGCGAAGACAACCTGTGGGTGGGCACCGAAAGCGGCCTGGGCCGCTTTGACGGCGCAACCTGGACCCTCTATTCCATTGACAACGGCCTGCCCATGGATAACATCACCTCACTCAGCCTGGCCGCCGACGGCGCCCTGCTGGTGGGCACCGAAGCCGGGCCGGCCGTCTTCAACGGCGACGCCTTCGACCCCCTGCCCGGTTACGGTGAACAGGCTGCCGGGCCGCTTTCCGGTTTCATCCAGACCTCAGACGGGCATTTCTGGATGGCTGCCGACAATATGCTGCTCGAGATGAATCCCGAAGACGGCAGCTGGCAGCCTTACAGCATGGAAACCACCGGCCTGCCTGCCGAAGGCCCCTACCGCAGCCTGGCCGTGGACGCCCAGGGCAGGGTGCTCACAGGCACCCCTTACGGAGTGATGGCTTATGAGAAGGGCGCCTTCAGCATGATTGCCATCCCCAACCTGCCTTCGGTCACCAGCGCCCGCATCATCCTGCCTTCTCCTGACCGCCAGAGCCTGATCTTTGCCCGCTATTACGATGTTCAGGCCAGCCGGCTGAACCGCCAGAATAAAACCTGGGAAAATGCCGCCTTCCCCATCTGCTGCCCCTTCATCATGCACTGGGCTGCCGACGGCGCCATCTGGGCGGTCAGCTGGGACGGCGCCTGGGTCAGCAAAGACGGCGAAATTCGCACTTACACCACCGCCGACGGCCTGCCCTCCAACATGGTGCTGGCCGTCACCAGCGCGCCGGATGGCACCGTTTACCTGGCCACTGATAAGGGCCTGGTCAGCTTTGACGGCAGCAGCTTTACCCCTGTTGAAGGCGGGCCGGAAGAAGCTGCGCTGCTCTTCGCCAGTTCTGACGGCGCCCTGTGGGCCAGCAAGGGGCAGCTCTGGCGGCGCGGCCCGGAAGGTGAATGGACGGTGTTTGAAGCAGGCAGTCCCTTTGGTGAATCTTTCCTCCAGGTGAACGCCCTGGCCGAAGCGCCCGACGGCAGCCTGTGGGCAGCCACCAACAACAGCGGCCTGTGGCGCTACTTTAACGGCGAATGGACGGCTTTCCCCGCCCCGCGCGATGATTACGGTGCGGAGTCCGTTCTTATCACGGTGGCTGCCGCCCCCGACGGCAGCATCTGGACCGCGGGCAATGACAACGGCGCCGCGCGCATCTACAAGAATGAATGGACGTTTTACAGCACCAAAAACGGCCTGCCCGCCGATGCCATCATCGCCATCCATGCCAGCCCTGATGGGGTGATCTGGTTTGCTTCCGAGGGCAGCATCGCCAGCTTCAAGCCATAATCACCGCCTGCCGGAATAAAATGATTCCAAGCCATCCCCCGCTGCTGCTGGTGATCACCGGCCGGCCCTGCACCGGCAAAAGCACCCTGGCCAAAAGCATCGCCGCCAGCCTCAACCTGCCCCTGCTGGCCAAAGATGACATCAAGGAACGCCTGTTTGACCAACTCGGCGCCCGCGACCGCGCATGGTCGCGAAAATTGGGGGCGGCCACCTTTGATTTGATGTTTTACTTTATGGAGCTGCAGCTTTCCGCCGGTCACAGCCTGGCCACCGAAGCGCCCTTTTACCCCCGTTTTCACCCCGAAAAATTCAGGCAGATGCAGCAGCGCTGCCCCTACCAGCCCTTTGTCATCGAACTGGTCACGGAAAGCGAAACCCTCATCCAGCGCTTCACCCGGCGCAGCGCCTCAGGCGAACGTCACCCCGGACACATGGATCTGACGAATATACCGGAATTTGAAGCCCTCTGCCGGGGAGAAAATGAACTGCCCCTGGATCTGGGCGGTGGCCGCATTGAAGTGGATACCAGCGATTTCAGCCGCGTGGATCCGGCAGCCCTGGCGGCTGCCATTCGCGCGGCCTGCCCGCAGATCAGCGCCTAAGCCTCGTCAAAATGCGCCGCAGCGGTGCGCTCCTCTGCCGGCGCTTCCAGCAGATAGCGGGCCAAAGCCGCCGGCCGCACCGGCAGGGCGGGTAAATCGGCCATCGCCACCCACACCGGCTGGAACGTAGCAGCCTTCGCGCCGCTGTTTTCTTTGCCGTGACCGCTCCCCAGGGTCCCGCCCGTCACCCGGGCCAGGTGAAAATACTGCATCTGGCCGCGGAATCGCACCGTGGCCGCCAGCCGTCCCACCTCAACCGCCAGCCCAAGCTCCTCCAGCACCTCACGCCTGACGGCCGCAGGGATGTCTTCGCCGGCCTCCACCCCACCGCCCGGAAAGACATAATAGGTGCGTTCCGGAAAAATCCGCTTGATGAGGGCAATTTTGCCTTCCTGAATGATGATGGCCGCTGCGCGCACGCGCTGCACAGGCTCCATTTTTCTGCCTCTCTTCCGTTTTGCCAGGCAAACGCCGCTGGCTGAGCCCCAGCCTTCGTGAAACGAAGGTCACCTGCCTCTGAGCGTCTTCCCTGCATCATCACAGCCATCCTCCCCATCTTCAATCACTCCCCGGGTCATCAAACAGAAGGGCGCACCCCCCGCCTCATGGCAGCGAAGGCGTGCGCCCTGGTAAAAACCGGCTTGCCGGATTAAGTTTATTCCTCAACCGGCGGCAGCAGGCGCTGCAGCACCCGCGCCGGCTGCACCTCATCCCAGTTCACCGGGCGCAGGCGGAAGGCAAAGCGCATCTCTTCCGGGTTGATCACGTATTCCGGCAGGGGGCGCGGGCCGCACGAATTGCTGCCCAGGCCCGAATGCAGGTAATCGAGGGTCAGCACCGTCTGCCCGCAGGGCTTCAGGTCATGCGGGTGGGCGGCAGCCGTCAGCGACTCGGTGGTATACGGGATCGCCGTCATGGTCATGGGCGGGGTGCGTCCGGCTGGCGCTGCCAGCAGCCCCAGGCCAAAGGCTTCGGTCACCGCGGCCCAGCGCACATCCGTGCGCGCGCCGGTTTCCTGCGGGAACAGATAAGGCACGGCCTGTTTGGCCACCGGGTTGTGGTAAATGCCAAAGGGAGCGCTGTCGCAGCGGTCGCTGTAATTTTCATGCGGGCCGCGGCCGTACCAGGTGACCTGGTCGAGCCTGCCGGGCAGGTTCATCTGCACCCCCACCCGCGGCAGGTTGGGCAGGGTGGCCGAAAGGGGCTTCAAAACGGTTTCCAGCAGCAGGTCGCCGCTGCCGTAGAAAGTGTAGCGGTGGGTGGCGGCAAAAGAAGGGTAAAGCGAATAGCCGCCCAGCACCAGGCTCACATCCAGCACCATCTTGTGCGCGCCGGTCTTCCAGCGCACAAATTCCACCCGCGGCACCAGGCGGTCCAGCCCGGCGGCGCGCCATTCCTTGGCCAGGTTGATGTCGTTATCGGTGGGTGCGCGCCAGAAAATCAGACGCGGGCCTTTTTCCATCAACGGCATGCCCTGCACCGTCCAGGAAGCCAGGGTGCCGTAAAAAGTGTCGAATTCAGCCGCAAAGGCCTCGCCGGTCACCAGCAGGCGGCGGCCCTTTTCCTGAACCGTCAGCGGCGGCATGGCGCTCAACTTCAAAGCCGGCACGGCAGGCGCCTCCACGGGCAGTTCAAACTGCGCCCAGGCCAGTTCATGTCCGCGCGGCGCCCAGGGAGCGGCCGCAGCCAGGGTGAAGCTGAGGTTAAGCCAGCAGCTGGCCCCGGCCTGGCCTTTGGGAAGGCGGTAAGGCAGAACAAACTCTTCTTCCTGTCCGGCTGGCGTTTCCAGGCGGGTCACGCCCTGCTGCAAAATCACATCATCACGCCGCACCTGCCAGTGCAGGTCCAGGCCACTCAGGCTGATAAAGGCATAGCGGTTGAGGGCTTTCAAACGCCCGGCTTTCAGGTCCACCGCCGTCACCAGCACCGGCTCGATCCATTTTTTGAATTCAATCAGGCTGGGATACGGCGTGCGGTCGGGGAAGTTCAGTCCATCCACGCAGAAGTCGCCGTCATTGGGCTGGTCGCCAAAATCGCCGCCGTAGGCAAACCATTCCCGGCCGTCCGGCAGGTGCTGGCGCAGGCCGTGATCCACCCATTCCCACACGCAGCCGCCCATCAGGCGCGGGTAACGGTAGATGGCTTCCCAATATTCCTTAAAGCTGCCCGGTCCGTTGCCCATGGCGTGGGCAAATTCGCACATGAAATAGGGCCGGGTGTAAGCCGGGTCCTTGCCAATGGCCACAATCCGTTCCACCGAAGGATACATGTTGCTGGTGATGTCCACCAGGGGGTCATCGTAGGCGCTCTCAAAGTGAATGAAGCGGGTCGGGTCGGTGTCGCGGATCCACTGCGCCATGGCGCGGTGGTTGGGGCCCAGGCCGGTTTCGTTGCCCAGCGACCAGAGAATGATGGAGGGGTGGTTGCGGTCACGCAGCACCATGCGTTCGGCGCGCTCCACAAAGGCTCGCTCCCAGACGATATCATGGCTGAGCTGTGCCCAGTTCTTCAGCAGTTCAAAGCCGTGCGTTTCAATATCGGCTTCATCAATCACATAAAGACCGTAGCGGTCGCATAAATCCAGCCAGCGCGGATCATTGGGGTAATGCGAGGTGCGCACAGCATTGATATTGTTCTGTTTCATCAGGGTGACGTCGAGCAGCATGGTTTCATAAGGCACGGCGTGGCCGAAATCGGTGTGTGTATCGTGGCGGTTGACGCCCTTGATCTTCACCGGCCTGCCGTTGACCATGAACACCCGGTCAATGATCTCCACCTGGCGGAAACCCACCGCGAAGCGTGCCGCCTGAACCACCGTCCCGTCGGGGCTGCTCAATTCAAGCAGCAGATCATACAGATAAGGATCTTCAGCCGACCATTTGCGCGGCTGGTTGACCGCCATGCTCAGGCTGTGCTCGCTGCGGTCATTGGCGCCGGTGCGCACATTTTGCGCCAGAAAAGTCTCGAACAGCGGCTCGCCATCCGCATCTAGCAGGGTGGCCTTGAGAGAATGGGCGGGCTTTTCAGCCGCGGTGGTGTTGCGCAGCCAGGCGGTCATATCGAGAATGGCGTTCTCATAGGCAGCATCAAGGCGGGTTTGCAGGCGCACATCATGAATCTGCACCGCGGGGGTGGCGGTGAGGTAAACGTCTCTGAAAATGCCGCTCAGGCGCCACATATCCTGGTCTTCCAGGTAGCTGCCGTCGCACCACTGCATCACCTGCACGGCCAGCTGGTTCTGCCCGGCGCGGATGCAGGCGGTGATGTTGAATTCAGCGGGCATATGGCTGCCCTGGCTGTAGCCCACCTTCTGGCCGTTCACCCACAGGTAGAAGGCGGCATTCACCCCTTCAAAAGTGATGAACACCGTGCGGCCGTTCCAACTGGCCGGAATGGTGAATGAACGCCGGTAAAGGCCGGTCGGGTTATCCTGCGGCACAAAAGGCGGGTCCACCGGATAGGGGTAGGCCACATTGGTGTAATTGGGCCGGCCGTAGCCGTGCATCTGCCAGCTTGAAGGCACCGGCAGGGTGTCCCAATCACTGTCATTGAAAATTTCCTGACCAAAACCCTCCGGCACATCGTAGGGGGTGGGCAGGTAGCGGAAACGCCACACGCCGTTCAGCAGGCGAAAAAAGGGCGATGCGCCGCGGTCCCCTGCCAGCGCCGTTTCGCGATCGGCATAGGGAATCAGGGTGGCATGTGCTGGCTCACGGCCGCGTTCCAGAACGGCCGGGTTCTGCCAATCAGAGGTGTTCAATTCTCGCAGGGTCATGGTTCACAGCCTCTCAAAAAGCGTTGAAAGTAAATGGTGTGTTGCTGGTTTGACAATGCCGCATTAAATTCTTTCCGCGTTTGGCTGGCATAAACCTGAATTGCCAGGTGGGTGAGCTTAATGTGCCGCTGTCAAATTTATTGCCAATAAATATTACAAGGAGCGGATCGTGCCGCTGCCTGTCACTTTCTGTATCATTTGCGGTTTCCCGCTGTAAAGCACCTCGCCGGCACCGGTGAGGTGAATATCCAGATGTTCCGTCACAGCTGCCTTCACACGGCCTGAACCGCTCAAATTGATCACCAGGGTTTTCAGTTCCAGCCCCAGGGTATCCACGTTGCCCGCTCCGCTGAGGTGCAGACGGTGGCCGAGAGCCTTTCCGCTCAGGGTCATTTCTCCTGCGCCGCTCAGATGCGTATCGAGGCTTTCACTTTCAACCTGCCCGGCACTCAGGCTGCCCGAACCCGAAAGGCTCACCTGCAGCGACCTGGCCTTCACCTGGTTCAGCCGCAGCCGGCCCGAACCGGTGATCTTGAGCATCAGGTTCGCAGCTTCGACCTGGTCGGCGGCAATTTCTCCTGATCCGCTGATTTTTAACTCAGCCAGTTCGCCTTGCACTGCCGGAGCAGCCAGCCGGCCTGAACCGGAAAGCCTGAGACCCTGCACGCGCGGCATGTGAATGAGATATTTGATCGGCTGACTGGACAAATACATCCAATTCCACCAGGCGAATGCCCACTCCCACCACTGCACATCCAGCCCCAAAACCAGGTGTGAACCGCGCACCTCGCAGCGCAGTTGATCCAGCACCGCCTCATCGGCTTCAATATCCACCTGAAACGCCTGCGGGTCATCGGGGCTGCACAGAACAACTTCGGCTTCGCCGTGATATCCCAGCTCAACCTCCGTAAAAGGGCTCATTTTACGAATTTCCTGCCTGACCGCCATCCTTATCCTCCGGGGATTTTCTTAGTTATATTATACAATTTTTATCCGGCTCAAACAAATCATGCGGCCGTCCCGCGCACGGCGTCGCAGCGCTCGCAGACTTCCCGCTGGCACAGCAGGGCCTGCGCATCAGCCGCCAGGGCCGCCTTCACCGCCTCCAGCACCGCCGCCATCGGCATCACCTGCACGGTGGCCAAGCCCAACCGGGCCGAGCGCACCGCCCCATCCAGGTGGGCAGCCAGGGCTTCAAAACCATCCGAACAGCCCGGAAAGCCCGGGCATTCGCGCACTCCCTCAGGCGTCAGCGCCCAGCGCACGAAGGACCGCCGTCCAGCCAGGGCCTCGCCCAGGTGAATGGTGGTGCTGGCGGTGTGGTTCACCCCCAGCAGCAAAACCAGCCCGCCTTCGGCTGCCAGGGCAGCCAGCGGGGCCAGCGGCTCCGCCGTGCTCTGTGCGGCCAGCGCCGCATCCACCCCCACCCCCGCAAAAGAGAGAATCGGGTGTGTCGAGCGGCTGGCCTGGGGGTGCTGACGCAGCATCTCTGGAAGAATCCCCATCAGCGGGTCGGCTGGCATATCCGGGGTAAAAAATTCCGCCATGCGGTTCAAATCGTCGCCTGAACCATAAGCCAGACCGTTGTTTTCAGGCCCCAACGGCGGGATGACCATGGTTTTATAAGTGAAAGTGGGCATCATCATCCGCCCGCAGGTTTCCAATACAGCCGCCAGCAGCGTTTCGGCCCCGCCGTGCACCTCGCCAAAAGCGGAAAGAGAGGCATGCGCCACCACCGGCGCCCCGCGGTTCAAACCCAGGCTGCGCAATCCGCGCACAAGTTCACGATAACTTAAGGACATAATGGAATCACCTTCTCCTCTGTTGTATCTGCGTTTAATGGCAGGCCAAAGTAAGGCGATGGATCGAGGGTGTTGGCCTTTTCAAGTTCATTTCTATACTTTCCCTGGCCGTCATCCAGGACAATGCTGAAATGCAGGTGCACCCCCACCGGGTTGGCGGGGTCGCCCGAATAATTCCCCTGCAGGCCCAGCAGCGTGCCGGCTTCCACATATACTTCACGGCTGCCGGGTGGAAAGGCGGCGTCAATCAGGGAATGGCCCTGGGCATCCGCCATATGCGTGTAATAAGTCCAGATTTGCCGGCGCGGTTCCAGCGGATCTTGAGGGATGCGGATGATCAGGGATGATTTCCAGCCGTCCTCGCGGGTCAGGTAGCCGCTGTAAGCCGCCACCACCGGCGTTTCGCCCGGTTGGGTTCCGCCAAAAAGGTCAAAGCCCTGGTGCTGGTGGCCAATTTTAAAGCTGTCACCCCACAGGTAGCCCATGTAACCGCTGCTGGGAATCAGAAAAGGGGCCCCTTCGCAGCGCGTGCCGCCGGTCAGCGCCCAATCGGGATGGGCCTGCGGGTTTACAATCCACTCGATCACCCGGCTGGAACGCGCTCCGGGCAAATCAAAACGGTGAAGGTAATAATAACCCCCAACCAGGCCCATGACCACAAACAGGCCGACCGCCAGCCAAAGGAAACGTCTCATGCCGGAATTATACCGCGAAAAAGCGGCAGCCCGCCATTCCATCTTTCCATTGTTGGCTGACAAAAATGTAAAGAGCTATGGATCAACCACCTGTGGCAAATATACCAAATGCGACAGATTTAATGGAATAAACTGTGAAAGGAAGGCGTCTGTTCCCCCGTTGGCGCTGTGATTTTCCACAGCCGTTCCAGGGTCAAAGTCCACCGTATTGCTGAAAGACCCGACCATGTAGACTTTTCCGCCATTTCCCACGGTCAGGTTGAAGCCCATATCATTGCCGGTGCCTCCCCAGGTCTTTGTCGAGATGATTCGACCATCCGGGCTCAGCTCTGTGAAAAACACATCCCGCAGACCGTTTGAGGTGACCATCTGGCTGCCCTCAGGGTCAAAATTGACCGTATCGACAAAAAAGCCGGCGATATACACATGCTCATTTCCATCCAGCTTCACCGCGCAGGCCGCGTCCCAGCCAGGCCCGCCCCAGGTTTTTGCCCACAGGAAATTTCCCGCTGCATCATACTTTACGATAAACACATCCAGGTCGCCGTTGCTGGAATGGATGCTGGGCGTGCCTCCGGGGTTGAAATCGCAGTTGGTGCAGGCGAAACGCCCACTGAAATATACGTTATTATCCCCATCTGTGGTCACAATCAGCCCGGCGTCTTCCACCCCCTGGCCGCCCCAGGTTTTCACCCACTGGAATTCGCCATTTGCGTTGAACTTGCTAAGAAAAACATCCACCACAGGGCCGCTGTCATGCGCCGGATGGTTCGTCACTCCGCCGCCCGCCGGATCAAAATCGATATTCAGGCTGGCATACATGCCTGCCACGTAAATATTTCCCAATCCATCCACCGCCACCCCCGGGCCGTCATCATAGCCTTCGCCGCCCCAGGTTTTGGCCCACTGAAACGCCCCGCTGGAGCTGAATTTGACAAGGAAGGCATCAAAAAACACCGGCCCGCTGGTGGGCTGGTGATTGAGATGCCAGTCGGGATGTTCCGCATCCCACGGGTTGAAATTGGTATTGGTGCCCGAAAAATCGCCCACGGCATAGATATTATTGGCGGCATCCCTGGCCAGTCCGTAACTTTCCGCCCCGCCATCCGCCGGACCCCAAGTGCGCACCCACTGGAAAGCGCCGTCGGGGGCAAATTTGCTGATATAGATATTATTGCTGTCGCCTGAATTGGAAGTGTGTATCTCAGTTGTAGCTGGATCAGGATTAAAATCCACCGTGTTTTGAAAAGATCCTGAAACATAAATATTGCCGTCGCCGTCAACCACCATGCCGGTGGCCGTATCCCGGCTGGTGGCGCCCGTGCCGCCGCCCCAGGTCTTGGCCCATTGGAAAACGCCGTTGGCATCATATTTGGCCAAAAAAGCATCTGTGGTGTTATTGGCCGAACTGTGCCACTCTGTTTTTACAGGATCAGGGTCAAAATCCACGGTTCCCACAAAAACGCCGGCAAGATAAAGATTGCCGGATGAATCAGATGCAATATTGGCAACCATATCATTGCCAGCGGCGCCCCAGGTTTCCGTCAGTCCTTTGGTCAGGATGATGGGAGAAGCCGGAGAATAGGTATCTGCAGCGGGCGTGGGTGTTCCACCCGCAACGGAGGAAAAAACGACCAGGCCAATGACGCAGGCCAGAACCATCGCTTTCATTTCTCACCTCGCAGCAAGATCAGACCGGTTGTTAAAGTAAAAAATCAGGGACAGCCCCGATTCAATCCAATTACATTATGACAGGCGCCAGTCTGACTTTCAATAGGAAAAGCGATCATTTTTGTCATTATTTTGATCGGGTTAAGTTTCCGCAGCCATTTTGGCTGCGGCACTCCCTTCCGGTCAAGCACCCCTTTCCGCCGGCGCATTTCTAACACAACACCAATATTTCGTTATCATTTTTCTGATACGCCGGGCATAGAATAAAAGCATAAGATCAAACAACAAATTCAGCCGCCCGGCTGAATGGTCATTCGCAAACGGAGGCTAAAAATGAACTTCTACATTTCCCCATTTTCCCGCATGGCCCGCCGCCGCTGGATGGAACGCGCTGAACAGGAAGCCGAAGGCGAACAATGCCAGAGCAGCGTCTTTGTGCCGGTTAACGTCAGCGCCGATAAAGATGCTTTTGTGATCACCATGCTGATGCCCGGCCTCAAAGCCGAAGATGTGGACATTGAAATTGTCAACGACGCCGTAATCATCAAAGGCGAACTCAAAGTACCCGCCCCTGAAGACGCCAACTATCTGCTGCGCGAAATTCCCACCGGCTGCTTCCAGCGTATTCTGCGCATGCCTGTTGAAGTGGACGCCGAAAAAGCCGAAGCTAAAATGGAAAATGGCATTCTCACTCTGCGCATCCCCAAGGCAGAAACTGTTCGGCCGCGCACCATCAAAATCAACGCTGCATAAGATCGCAGCTCACCCATCCCAACTCCCCCAGAGCATCCGCCTGGGGGAAGGTCGTTTTAAAAGCGCCAACCTGTGCTAAAATGAAACATCGCCTGATGACGACAAAAAAACACAGGAAAGGCTCCTTTTATGCTGACATCCAATTTTGCTGAATTAAAAGCCCTTCTCGGAGATGAAAAGCAAAATATCTGCCGCATGGACCAGCTCTATGCCGGTGCCTGGCATGTCAACCGCATGCTCGATGAAATGAAACGCCTGGGCATTTCCGGCGTCAGCCTGGCCCTGGTGGAGGGGAGAAAACTGGCCTGGGCAGAGACCAAGGGGGTGCGCAAAGCTGGAATTCCCGATCCAGTGACCCCGGAGACGCTTTCCAGGCGGCCTCCATCAGCAAGCCGGTACCAGTCCTCACCGCGCTCAGCCTGGTGCAGGAAGGGCGCATCACCCTTGATGAAGATATTCGCCCGCACCAGCACACCTGGCAGCCCTGCATCACCCTGCGCCAGCTGCTCACCCACACCGCCGGTTTCAACCTTGACGGCACCACCGGCTATCCGGCCGGAAGCCCGCTTCCCACCCTCGTCAAATCCCTCAATGGTGCGCCGCATGCAAGTGCGCCCTGTTGCCGCAGAGTTGGAACTGCTGCCCGAAGGTCAGTCGCCCTGCAAACCATCTGCCTGGACGAACATTTCTTTTATCTGCGCCAGATCAACGCCAGCCTGCGCTTCAAAGTGGCAGATGGGCGCTGCACCGGCCTGATTTTCCGCCAGAACGGCGAACCGATGGAAGCTGCAAGAGAGTGAAGGTAATCAAATCATGCGCAATTTTATTCGAGGTTTCATTGCGATCTGGTATTTGCTGGGCTGGATGGTGCATGTCTATCTGGGGCTGTTTTCGCCGCAAATCTATGCCGTTTTTGGCAGCACCGCCCTCATTCCGGGCTATGCAGCCCTCTGGCAGAACTGGATCATGCCCAACATCTCCTTCTTTGCCCTGCTGCTGGCTGTCTTTGAAATTGTCACCGGCGGGCTGCTGATCAGTTCGGGCAAATGGGTCAAACTGGGGCTGGTTGCCAGCGTATTGTTCAATCTATTTCTGGTGCAGATGGGCCTGGGCGCGTCGGCAGACGGTCTGCTGAATGATTTTCTGAGCAACCGCCTGGCCAACCTCGTGTTCATTGCCCTGCAAATTCCCCTTTTCTGGGGTTGGGATGAGCGCTCCATTCCGGCTGCCATCGCTGCGAGGTTCAAACGTTCCTGATCACCGCCGTCATTGCGCCCTCGTCTGGTTACGAATGAAGCCTGCCCGGGGAAGCAGAGCTGTTCCAATGGGCGGCATGGCCGCCTGAAAGCGAGGAAAAGATGACCGTGCATCTTCTCAACTGCGTTTCAATGAAACCGCCGCTGCTCAACTGGCATGTTGGCGGCACCTGCCTGCTGGTGGAACGCGAGGAGGGCTGGGTGATGGTGGATTCCGGCCTCGGCCTCCAGGATCACCTCAGTCCCTCCAGAACAGGACGTTTCCTGAACCAGTGCTTTGGCGTGATAAACGCCCCGCAAGAAACCGCCGTCCGCCAGGCTCCCCGGCTGGGTGTGGCCCCTGAGGCGGTAAAGCATATCGTGCAGACACACCTGCATTTTGACCATGCCGGCGGCCTGCCCGATTTTCCCTGGGCGGCTGTGCATGTGCACCGCCGCGAATTTGACACCCTGGCGCATCCTAAAAAGTGGATTGAACGTTATGCACATAACCTGGCCAGCTTTGCCCACGGCCCGCAGTGGGTTCTTTACGAGGAAGCCAGGGAAAAATGGTTTGATTTTGATGCCATCCGCCTGCCCTTCAATCCTGCAATGTTTCTTGTTCCGCTTTTTGGCCACACCAGCGGCCTTTGCGGCGTGGCCATCCGTGAAGGCGAAGGCTGGTATTTCCAATGCGCTGATGCCCTGCCCCTCAACGCTGATTTTGATTTCAAGCCCGCCTGGCTGATGCGCTGGATCCTGGGCCCTCATGTACCGGGTCTCAAGGTCTTTTCGCAGGCCCACCCTGAAATCCGCATGCTGTCCGGGCATATGTTGGCTGACCGGTATCCCCCTGTCCCTTCAATTTAGCCCTCCTTCGAGGGATTTTCAGCACTGCAGCGACTAATCTTGCAGATCTATGAACACGGAACTGGAAGCCGAACGCACCCTGGCCCGCAAGGCCGCCGCTGGAGATCCGCAGGCTCTGCAGGATTTCTTTGATCGCTATGCCGATCCGCTCTACGCATTTATCCACCACCAGCTGGATGGAGATGCAGCCGATGCGGAAGACCTGTGGCAGGAAACCCTGCTGGCGGCTGTGCGCAGCCTGGGCAGCTACCGCGGCGAAAGCCGCCTGTTCACCTGGCTGTGCGCTCTGGCGCGCTTCAAAGTGGCCGATTTCTACCGCCAGCGCGGCCGCCGCCCACAGCCGGCTCCCCTGGATGAGGAAACCCCGGATGCCGGCCCTCATCCTGAGGCGGCCGCCGTACGGGGCGAAACCCTGGCCCGGGTGGTTGAAACCCTGGCCGGGCTGCCTCCCGATTACCGCACGGCTCTGGTGGCGCGCTATGCGGAAGGCCGGAGCGTGGCTGACGTTGCCCGGGTTCTGGATCGTTCCTATAAAGCCGCTGAATCGCTGCTGGCCCGGGCCAAAAGCGCTTTTCAGCAGGCCTTCACCGCCGGAGGTAAACCATGAACGCAAGCGAACCAACCCCGCCTGGCCGCGAGCTGAGCGACGCCGAACTGGAAAACCTGATCGGTCCGGCTGTGGCTCCGCGGCCCAGCCCTGCCCGCCGCGCTGCCCTGCTGGCGCGCCTGCAGAACCGCCTGGAAGAAAACACCTTTCCCGAAGGCATTCTGGCCGCGCTGGCCGTCCTGCTGCTGGCTGGCGGCCTGCTGGCGTTGGCTCAGCCCGCAGAATCTGGTCTGGCCCTGCTGGGCGGCCTGATGGTGGGATTCAACCTGCTGGCTTTGCCCCTGGCGGCCCTGACGATCATCGCTCGAAGGAGATCCAACCATGCAAACCTGGATTAAACGCCTGCCTCTGCTGGCCCTGTTGGGGCTGGCCGCGGCCGTCATCTGCCTGGCGCTGGGCACCCAGCAGCGCGCCCAGATGCTCACCGAAAACCCGCAGACCCGCGGCGAAATGCAAAACCTGCTCAATCAGCTTTCAACCGCGCCGGTGGATACGCTGGATGGTTACAGCGCAGCCGCCCTCGAAACGCTGAAGGGAAACCCGGCGGTCGCTTCCGCCTGGATCATTGCCCCCGATGGCGCTGTCACCGGTTCCTGGGGCAGCACCGCCTTCAAAGGCAATATCGCGGACCGCCTGCCTGCCGAAACGCAGCGCGTGCTCGAAAGCCTGCCGCCCGCCACCCTCAGCGCAGAACAGGCCCTGCTCCTCCGCTCGGCGGCCGCCGCCCAGGCTGAAGGCGAGCACAATGACATCTACCGCCACCAGGTCCGTGCCCTGCACAAAGCCGACGGCAGCCTGGCCGGAACCCTGGCCGTAGCCTATGAGGCCAACCCCTCCGCTTCAGATGTGGATGCGGGCTGGGTGGCCATCCTGATCATCTTCCTGCTGGGGGGCGGTCTTTACTGGCTGTCGGTGGCGGCATGGGTGGGGCTTGACGCCCGGCAGCACGGCGAAAAAGCCTTCATCTGGCTCATCTTCGCCCTCATTGGCAACCTGGCTGCCCTGCTGGCCTATCTGCTGGTGCGCACACCGCGCCGCGAATAACTTCCAATCTTTTTTCTCCCTGCTCCCCGTTGGTCAGTGGGGAGCTTTTTTTATTTTTCCAGGTGATCTTCTGCGCTTGACATTGATACTTTGGCAGCCCAATGAGATGGTGATAGTCGTATTAAGGTTCAAAAACATTTGACACGTTTTTGAATACAGCTATAATTTAAACACAAGTCAGACTCTCTCCGATTCACCCATTCCCCCTGGGATAAGTGAACGATACGGCATGCGGAGCAATCTGCATCGCCCGCCAGTGCGCAAAGGAGAATCCGTCTGGGCGTAAGCTTGCCCGGGTGGTTTTCTTTGCGCTTTTTTCGTTTTCTTCTCAAGACAATTTCATCAACCTGTCATCACCGAAAGGAGGCTGCTGCATCTTTCCCTTCAGTTCGTTGACCTTATCTCTCCAACCCGTTGGAGTTTATCGCATCCAAACTCAATCATTTTTTCAGGAGGTTAAGCTATGTGGTTTATTCGCGTTAACATGACCGACCGGACGGCCAAGGTTGAAGAAGCCCCCGCCGCCTACAAGCATCTGGCTGGCCGCGCCCTCACTTCCACCGTGGTGGCCGAGGAAGTTCCACCGCAGGCGCACGCCCTGGGTCCGAATAATAAACTGGTCTTTTCCACCGGCTTTACCACCGGCACCTCAGCCCCCACTTCGTCACGCCTTTCCATCGGCGGCAAATCACCCCTCACCGGCGGCATCAAGGAAGCCAATGCTGGCACGCCCTGGGCGCGCGATCTGGCTGTGATGCGCATTCGCGCCGTCATCATTGAAGGCCAGCCGGCCGAGCAGGACAAATGGTGGTGCATTTCCATCAGCATGAAAGACGGCAAACCCGCCGTTGAATTTTATGATGCCACCGAATATGCCGGAGCCGGCAAGAGCCTCTACGATGTTTACCCGGCGATGCAGGCCAAGCTCCCCGAAGGTGCCAACCTGGGCGGCATCGGCGTGGCTGGCGAGCTGGGCTACCCCAACTCGGGCATTGTGTTCAACGATATGCACGGCCGCCCCTCCCGCTATGCCGGACGCGGCGGCCTGGGCGCGGTGCTGGGCAGCAAACGGGTGAAATTCATCTCCATCCTTTCCACTGGCGCCCCCGGCGTCGAGATTGTGGATAAGGCCCTCTTCGAAGAAGGCCGCAAGAAGATGATCGAAGGCCTGCGCTCGCACGCCATCACCAAACCCAAAGGCGGCCTCAATTCTTACGGCACCGCCGTGCTGATCAACATCCTCAACGAAGCCGGAGGCCTGCCCACCCGCAACTTCTCCAGCGGCCGCTTCGAAGGCGCCCCGCGCATTGCTGGCGAGGCTATTTTCGAATCGAACAAAACCCGCATGGGCAAGGAAGTGTACAACCACGCCTGCTCGCCGGGCTGCATCATCCAGTGCTCCAACACCGTCTATGCCAAGGACGGCAGCGAAATCACGTCCTGCGTGGAATATGAATCCGACTGGTCGCTGGGCGCCAACTGCGGCATTGACGATCTGGATGCCATTGCCCATATGAATACCCTCTGCAACGCCTACGGCCTCGACACCATCGAAGCCGGCGTGACCATTGGCGTGGCCATGCAGGCTGGCGTCATCCCCTTCGGCGATAAGGAAGGCGCCATCAACCTGCTGCACGAGATGGGCAAGGGCACACCCCTGGGCCGCATCCTCGGCGCCGGCGCTGCTGTCACCGCCAAAGTTTACGGCGTGGTGCGCGCCCCGGTGGTCAAGGGTCAGGCCATGCCGGCCTATGAACCGCGCGCCGTCAAGGGCATTGGCATCACCTATGCCACCAGCACCATGGGCGCCGACCACACCGCCGGCTACACCATCTGCCCCGAAATTCTGGGCGTCATGGGCAAGCAGGATCCCTTGAGCCCCGAAGGCAAGGCGGCCCTCAGCCGCGCCTTCCAGGCCACCACCGCCTTCATCGATTCATCCGGCCACTGCCTCTTCATCGCCTTCGCCATCCTCGACATCCCCAGCGCCTACCAGGGCATGATTGACGAAGCCAACGGCGTTCTGGGCACCCACTGGGTGGCCGAAGATGTCATCAAATACGGCTCCGAAGTGCTGCGCAAGGAACGCGCCTTCAATGAGGCCGCCGGCATCGGCAAAGAAGCCGACCGCGTGCCTGAATTCATGAAGACAGAACCCCTGCCGCCGCACAACCAGGTCTTCGACGTGCCCGATTCGGCCCTCGATTCGGTCTACGGCGATCTCTAAGCCGCATCCTTCAACAGGGCAGGGAGCCAATCCCTGCCCTGTTTTTACCGGTATTGAAAGAATCTGCCCATGCCTGTTGTCCATCACACTCCCGACGAGCCCCTGCATCTGCCCCAGGATTTTCTCCAGCGCCGCCAGCTCCCCGCGGATATGAATTTCTGGCTGGATGAACGCGAGGGTGACCTGATTTTGCGCCCGCGCCTGCCCGACGCCGAAAAGCTCTATATTGAGCCGACCACCGCCTGCAACCTGGAATGCCGCACCTGCATTCGCCATGCCTGGGAAGACCCGCAGGCGATGATGAACCGCGCCACCTTCGATAAAATTATCGTAAGCCTGCCCGGCCTGCCCAAACTCAACCGGGTGATCTTCACCAGCTTTGGCGAGCCGCTTACCCATCCAGGGCTGATGGACATGATCGCCGCCGTGCGCCGCGCCAATATTGAGGTGACGGTGGGCACCAACGGCCTGCTGCTGAATGCCGATGTGTCGCGTGAACTGATCCGCCTGGGAGTGGACCGCATCATGGTGTCCATTGACGGCGGCAAGCCTGAAACCTACGAAGGCGTGCGCGGCGCACTGCTTTCACAGGTGATTGAAAACATAGAGCGCTTCAATGCCTTGAAACATGAAATGAATGCCCTCTTTCCGGCGGTGGGGGTGGAGTTTGTCATCATGCGCAGTAATTTTGGCGAACTGGATGACATCACCCGCCTGGCCATGCGCCTGAACGTTTCGCGCATTCTGGTCAGCAATGTGCTGCCCTATGCTGCGGATATGCAGCATGAAACACTTTACAGCCATCAGCCGGTGGAGCCGTTTAAAACCACCAGCTGGGCGCTGCGCGCCGGGGCCTGGGTGATGTGGGCCACCCTGGAACTGCCGCGCATGCATTGGGGCGCCGAGCGCCGCTGCCGCTTTATCAAAGACAAAGCCATGGCTATCGGCTGGGACGGCGGTGTTTCACCCTGCTATGCCCTCTCGCACAATTATCATTACCATGCCATTGACGGCTGCCGCAAGCAGGTGCAGCGCTACGTGCTGGGCAACGTCAACCAGACTCCGCTCGATGAAATCTGGATGACGGAAGAGTACATGCGCTTCCGCGCCGAGGTGGGCGTGTTCCATTTCCCTTCCTGCCCCGATTGCGACCTGCGCGATACCTGCGATCTGCGTAAAGACAACGAAGGCTGCTGGGGCCTCAATCCTTCCTGCGCCGACTGCCTCTGGGCGCAGGATATTATTCGCTGCCCCTGATTTAATTGGTGAATGCGTTCTAACTACTTTGACAATTGTATATTTTGACTTATCCCTCCCTTTTTTAGGGCCAGGAAATTATCCGCACGTGTTTTTTTATTCCCCCTTCGGGGGAATAAAAAAACACCAACTATCTTTCTCCCCCGCCGATGGGCGGGGGCCGGGGGGTGGGTAAAATCTAAAGGTGATATTGTCAAACTATTCGGGCATGGCTCAAAAACCAGGATATACCGCTGGCTGAGCCGTTTTTATGGATTAGTCTTGAGGTTTTACTATGCAATTGCGTGTCAAACTCTTTGCCACCCTGTCCAGCCTGGCCCCGGTGCAGGGCCTGCCCGGCACTCCCTTCCCTCTGGAAATGCCCGAGGGCAGCCGGCTGGAAGACCTGGTGCGCATGCTGCGCCTGCCCGATGACCAGGTGAAAATCACCTTTGTCAACGGCATCATCCAGTCTCTCGATTGGTCCCTTGCAGATGGAGACGAGGTGGGCATTTTCCCGCCCATCGGTGGAGGTTCAGATATGGACGAAATAACCATTGATACCTGGCTTTACGGCCCCCTGGCCCGCTTCGGCGGAGATCCGGATCAGGCCTGCTTTGCCAACCCGCAGATGCGCCTGCCTGCCGGCAGCACCATTCGCAGTCTGCTGGCAGCCCTGAAAATGCCCACCGAAGAGCGCGGCATCACCTTCATCAACGGCGACCTGAGCGCCATGCCGGGCCTGCAGCCCGACCTGGATCACGAGCTGCACGACCGCGACCGGGTGGCCTTCTTCCACCTGCGCTCCATGTGGCCCTTTCAATACCGCCACGGCGTGGCCATGACCGACGAAATGTCTGGCGCCATGCAGGAAAGCAAGGACGCCGGCCTGCATCACACCTACACGGAGTGAAGCCGCCCGGCCCGCTTCAGCACGCGCCAGGCCAGCAGGGTCAACCCGGCTGAAGGCCCCTTTTTCTGGCCAAAATCCCAATCCTTCCAGGCCGTCCAGGCCGATTCAGGGGTGAAACGTCCCTCTGGATCAGCTTTGCTTTCCAGCAGGTCGAGCATGTCCTTCAGGCGCGCATCGCCGCTCAGCCAGGCAAAGCGTGTCAGCACGTCCAGCACGTGCAGCAGATCATACCATACCAGAGGGGCTTTCAGCTTGCAGAAATCGGTGCCCATGTAAAACATGTAGGGATGGCTCTCACGGCGCCCGGCCCACTGGCCGAGAATGGCTTCCGTTCCGGCCTGCGCTGCGCCGGGCTCCATCAGCTCAGGCAGTTCGGCCGCCGCCTTGAGCATCACCAGGGTGGCATAAGGGCAGGGGTCTTCCTTGCGCCCGGGGCCGCGAAAACGCCCCAGGTTGCCGCTGGCGCACGGCCAGCCGTTGGGACGGGCCAGCCTGCCCAGACGGCTGGCTGCCTGCATCACCCGCTCATCTCCGCCCAGCCCCAGCCGGGCCAGCGCAGCCACCAGCAGCGGCGCATCGCACAGCGCCCAGGCCATCTCGTCCTTCCCGCTGCCGCCAAAATGCGCCGGAATGTTCATCAACACCTGAAACACACCGTCCGCGTCACGGTGACTCAATATCCGCTCCGCCACCACTGCCATGCCCGGATCAGCCAGGGTCACCCCCAGGTCGGTCAAAAAGGTGAGCTTGTGAATGGGGTGTCCGGCCGATTTGTGGCCGTTGAGAACAACGCAGGGCCAATCCTGCAGTTCGTTCACCAGAGCCGCCAGACGAACCTCGCCCAGGGCTTCCTGACGGTCGGCGGCTGCCTGTTCGCTGCCGGGGGCGGCATCCAGCAGATCCAGGCGGGTGCGCCAGCGCACCCAGGCCGGTCCCTGCAGCAGCCAATCTGTGGGTAGGGGAATATTCATAGAGCTCCCTGATGAATTTTTGAGGATAAATTGATTATACCCAATGCCATGTCAAAGGATGACATAAATATGGCATTGGCAAATGATTCCGCCGGTATAAAACAAACAGCCTCCCGAAAGTCGCCCAACTTCGGGAGGCTGCCCCCTGAGGAGAAGGAGAGCCTAACAGCAGGTTTCCGGCTGCAGCACACCCACCGCCGCAGGCTGGGCCTGCGGCATGCGCCGCAGCGGAATCTCATACACTTCGGCCTGAATAAACGCCATTCCCACGCTGCGCGCCACCGAAACGCGGTGATGGCCGTCTTCCACAAAATACTGCCCGCCCACCTTGTAGACAATCACAGGCGGCCAGCGGTCTTCGCGCAGCTGCAGGTAGATATCGGCCCAGCGGCTGCGCAGGTGGCCCTTCAACGGGCGGAATGCTTCATCGAAATCGGCGGCCCGGTTCAGGCTGCCGGTGATCTTTTCAACAGAAATATCCTGCAGGCCCAGAAAACGGCGTTCGGGCTGGCTGTTCGTCGGCTGCAGGGTATATTCCTGCAGATGTGAGGCAGCCCGTCCGGTCATCTTGCGCAGCAAGGCGTACCAGCAGGCCTGGCGGTGCGCCTGGTCAAAGGCATCCAGCGCAACGGTGCGGCGGCAGGAAATGGTAGCTCCGAAAAAGATGGACATGGTATTACTCCTTTCAACAACCTCCCTGCATCCCTTGCAGGGTCTTTCACAAAAAACGGTACGGTAAGCGCTTCCACCCTCCCCCGGATGAACTGCGCCGGTCAGTCAATCACAACAATCTGATTCTATCCATCTATATCTGACATCATATGGCAGATATGGGCAGGCGCATCGGATCATTTATCAGGCCGTCTGGCAGGCCAGACCCGCACAGCAGGGCTCGGCCTGCAGGCCGCTGACCTTTGCCGGGCGCGGGGCGGGGGCCGGATGCGCCGGAATCTCCCACACCTCGGCCTGGATATAGGCCATGCCCGTGCTGCGGGCCACCGAAACGCGGTGATGGCCGTCTTCCACAAAGTACGCCTCACCCACCTTGAAGACAATCACAGGCGGCCAGCGATCTTCGCGCAGCTGCAGGTAGATATCGGCCCAGCGCCCGCGCAGGTGGCTCTTCAGCGGGCGGAAAGTTGCATCAAAATCTTCAAAGCGGTTCAGGCTGCCGGTGATCTGCATGACGGGAATATCTTTCAGACCCAGGTAACGGCGCTCGGGCTGGCGGCTGGCGGCGAAGAACGCCTGCAGGCGGCTGGCCGGTCGGCCGGTCAATTTGCGGAACAGGGCAAGCCAGCCCGCCTGGCGGCGGATGCGGTCAAATGCTTCCAGGGCCATGTAACGCTGATTTGAAAATTGGGCTCCGTGTAAAGTGGTCATCGAATACTCCTTTCAGGCAGGCCGGTCATGCAACCGGTTGCAACTTCTTGCAAAAAAAAAAAATCAATGGGCGCGGCAGGCGGCCAGAACCGGCCGGCCAAAAGACAGGGTGTTCTCAGGGTTAGCTTCACATGGATTCATTGATTTCATACTTTTTTCTCTCTTTCCGATTGCTTTGCAACCGGTTGCAACTTGTTGCAAAAAAAATATCAGGCTGACTGGCGCTCCACCAGTTCCACCGGCACGGTCACATTGTTCACCAGCCCGGTCTGCAGGTACTGGATCAGGGTCTGGGCCAGCAGCCGCCCTGCCATGGGGATGTGCTGCCGCACCGTGGTGAGCTGGGGCGTGGTAAAGCGCGAAATCGAAAGGTCGTCATAACCGACCACCGCCACATCTTCCGGAACCCGGCGGCCCTCTTCGCGCAGCACCTGCATGGCTGTCACCGCCATCAAATCGCTGTTAACGAACACCGCATCCACATCTGGCGCACGCTGAAGAATTTCGCGCATCACGAACCCGCCCGAGGTGTCGCAGAAATCGCCCCACCCCACCCGCTCCGGCTCCAGAGTCTGCCCGCCGGCCTGCAGGGCTGCCAGGAACCCGTCATAACGGCGCTGCACTTCCAGGTCTTCGGGCGGACCGCCCAAAAAAGCGATGCGCTTGCGCCCAATTTTCACCAAATGTTCCCCGGCCAGCTTGCCGCCGGCGAAATTATCGCCCATCACAGTGCAGTACTTTTGCTGCTGAGGCGTGGGCCCCCAGATGACAAAGGGCACCGAGCTGTCGAGCATGGTTTGGATGTGGCTCTTTTTTCGCGATGAAGTCATCAGGATGAACCCATCCACCCGGCCAGTGTCAATATAGGCGTGCACCCAATCGGTGGTGCGCGGATCCACCTGCACAATCAGCAGATCGTACCCATAGGCTGAAACCCCGTTGGCAATGCCGCCCATGATTTCGAGGGTGAACAGGTCCGCCACCGAAAAGTCCTTGTGGTAGGCGTGGATGACCAGGGCCAGGGTGCGGCTTTCTTTCAGGCTCAGGCGGCGCGCCGGCAGGTTGATTTGAAAATGATGTTCATGTGCAATGGCCCGGATGCGGGCCTTGGTTTCTTCAGCAATCAGCGGGCTGTCATTGAGGGCGCGCGAAACGGTTGACTTGGAAACGCCAGCCATGCGGGCAATATCAGCTATGGTCTGAACGGTCTTTTTCATCACTTCTGCACCTTTTCAATTGCAACCGGTTGCATTATACAACATTTCCGAAGCGTTGTCAACAGGGTCCCTGAACCAGTTTTGACCGAATTTATCGGAGTGGGCATCTGGGGCACTTTGTCTTTGCCTCCTGGCTGTTGCCAGTTTCTTTTGCACGTTGAAATCTGCAACCGGTTGCATTATACGTCATACAGCACGCTTTGTCAACGGGGTCTTTGCGGTATAATCAGGGCAGTTTACACCACAAAGGATTTTTACATGCCCCCTTACCGCTGGCTCTTTTTTGATGCTGATGACACCCTTTTCGACTACGACCTGGCCGAAGCCGCCGCCCTGCGCCGCACCTTTGCCGATTCGGCCCTGCCCTTCGATGAGGCCTACGGCCCGCTTTACCAGCGCATCAACAGCGCCATCTGGCGGCGTTTTGAGGCCGGGCTGATCACCTCTGAAACCCTGCGCGTGGAGCGCTGGTCGGCTCTTTTTGCCGAAGCCGGCATCACGGCGGATGCGGCTGCCTTCAGCGAGTGCTACCTGGGCAACCTGGCGCAGTGCACCGACCTGACCCGGGATGCTCTGGAAGTGGTGCAGGCCCTGGCTCCGCGTTATCAGCTGGCCATCATCACCAACGGCCTCAAACAGGTGCAGCGTCCGCGCCTGGCGCGCAGCGCCGTGGGTCCCTATTTTTCAGTGCTGGCCATTTCCGAAGAGATCGGCGCCGCCAAGCCCGATCCACGCTTTTTCGATGCCGCCTTTGCCCTGGCCGGCCAGCCCGCGCGCAGCGAAGTGCTGGTGATCGGCGACAGCCTCACCTCCGATATCCGCGGCGGACTGAATTATGGGCTGGATACCTGCTGGTACAACCACAAGGGGCTGCCCGCCGACCCGACCTGCCCCAGCCGCTATGAAATTGCTCATTTGAAAGAGCTGCTGGTTCTTCTGTAAATTCGCCCCGCCTGCAGACAGCCGCAACGCTTTGGTTGTGCCGCTTAAACATAAGAACCACCGGTCAGGGTGGTTCTTATGTTTTTATGGTTTGATCTGTGTGCCCCCAGAGGAATTCGAATCCTCGTTTTGGCCTTGAGAGGGCCGCGTCCTGGGCCACTAGACGATGGGGGCTGGTGCGGGTATTTTAACACATCCCTCCCTGAACGTCAACGAATTGCCCCGCCATTTTAACCCGCCCAGAATCCAGCCGCCTTTGCGCCCCTTTGGTATAATTATGCTGGAAACAATTCTTTTTCAATCACGCTGTCAGCCAAATGCGCCAGACCCTGGAACCCGTGAGGGGAATGCTCTCCTGTTCTTCACCGTCATAACTGGCGCATTCTATGGAGTTCGGAAACAAATAGGAGAGTTCTGATGAAACCTCGTTTTTCCGCCCTTTTGGCCCTGCTGCTGGTGGCTGCCTTTGCCCTCAGCGCCATCTTCTCGGCCCGCGCTGCCGTCACCGATACCGCCACCTACCTGCCCATGGTCGTTCAGCCCGTCATCCAGCGCGAAGCCATCATCATCAACCATCTTAACACCGATATCACCCAGATTCCAGAGAACTGGCTGCAGGAAGCCCGCAATAACATCACCCTGCACTACGCCCACACCTCGCACGGCAGCCAGCTCATCACCGGCCTGGCCTACTGGAAAAATGTGGACGGCACCCTCTATAATTATGCCCTGCGCGATGTGTACAGCGGCGTGGGCCTGCCCAATGTTCCCAACGCCCTGCGCATCTTTGACGGCAACGGCACGCAGGACTATATCACCCCCGAACTGTACTGGGACTCGGAAGACGGCATCGCCACCACCAACCAGATGGCTGACACCGGCCTGTTTGGTTATTCCATGTGGTCGTGGTGCGGTCAGCAAACCACCAACGAAGTGGAAACGGTCAACCGCTATCTCAACCAGATGCTGGCCTTCCAGAATGCCCACCCCGGCATGAAATTCATCCTGATGACCGGCCACACCGATTCGTGGAACCGCGATGTGCTCAACCGCAACAACCAGATGGTGCGCGATTTTGCCGTGGCTCACAACATGATCCTCTTTGATTTTGCCGATATCGAAAGCTACGACCCAGACGGCAATTATTACCCCGAAACCAACGACTCGTGCCCGTGGTGCACCACCTGGTGCCAGGACCACCCCGCTGATTGCCAGAATTTGCCCGAATCGGATAATGAGTGCCAACACACCCACGGCTACAACTGCAAGATCAAAGGCGCTGCCACCTGGTGGATGATGGCCCGCCTGGCCGGATGGGACGGCGTCACCCGTTAACCGCCATATCCTGATGAGAAAGAAGCTTTAGAAACAGGTATGATCCGCAAACCCTTCGCCTTTCTGTTTTTTTCCTGCGCCCTGCTGCTGGTTTTTTTCTGGCTTCAGCCGCCGCACCAGGCGCAGGCCCAATGCAGCACCCAGCCCTCGTCTTGCAAAACCTGCCACGAGACCAATGGAGAAAAGCCCGTCAACCAGAACGGGCAATGGCACATCCAGCATGCCTCCTATGATTTTTGCGCCATGTGCCACGGCGGCAATAAGGAAGCTGCCGACAAGGAAACCGCCCACCAGGGCCTGGTGACCAAATTCGCCGATATGCCGACCAACTGCCGCCAATGCCACGGCAGCGATCTTGAATCGCGCTGCCAGGTCTATTCAGATGCGCTGGGGCAGGCGCTTCCAGCCTCCGGCCTGAACACCGGTCCCGCCACCGGGCCTCTGGGGCTCAAGCCGTCAGGCGTTTCTCAGCCGGCCCCTGCCGCGGCGCCCACCCAGGCTGCCGCGGGAAAAACCGCTTCCACCACCAGCAATGCCGTGTTCATGCTGGTTATTCTGGGCCTTCTGGGTGGCGGCGGCGGATACATCTTCTGGAATGAGCGCCGCCTGCAAAACAGCGCACTTTCACCCCGCGTGGCGGCCCTGCTGCCGCGCCTCGAGCAAATGGACGCCGAAAACCTCCAGCGACTGGCCGAAAGCCTCAATTCAACCCCATCGAAACCCACAAGGAAAGATCAGCGCAAATGAAACAGCTCTGGACATTCATTTCAAAAGAAAGCTGGTCGCCCTACGCAGCCGGCGTGCTGCTGGGCCTCACCTGCATCCTGGCCGTGGTGCTGGCCAACCGCACCCTCAGCGCATCCCTGCCGGTGGCTGAAATTGCCGCCACCGGGCTTAAAGCCGCCGCCCCCCAGGCCATTGAGGGCAACCCCTATTACTTCATCATCCCCACCGGCCTCACCTGGGAAATCTGGCTGTTCATTGGCACCATGCTGGGCGGTTTTTTGAGCGCATTGAGCAGCAAAACCTTCAAACTGCGCTGGAATCCCGATCCGCTGTGGCCCAAAATTTTTGGCCCGCAGCCCTGGAAGCGCTGGCTGGCCGGTTTTGTGGGCGCCATCATTGTCCAATTTGGCGCGGGCATTGCCGGCGGCTGCACTTCAGGCCTGGCGGTTTCGGGCGGCATGCTGCTGGCCCCATCAGCTTTCCTGTTCATGGCCGGCATGTTCGCCTCGGGCATTCTGGTGGCCTTCATCATCTACCGCGGGAGGTACTAAAGCATGCACATTCTCATTCCCCTCTTCCTCGGTGTGCTTTTTGGCGCGGCCCTGAACAAAGGCGGCCTCACCCAATATAAAAACATCGTCGGCGTTTTCCGTTTCACCAACCTCACCGTCATCAAATTCATGCTCACCGCCGTCTGCGTGGCCATGACCGGCCTCTTTGCCCTCAATGGCCTCGGCCTGATCAGCCTGCCCCAGCCCCCCGCCACTTATGTGCTGGGCAACCTGCTGGGCGGGCTGGTGTTTGGCGTGGGCATGGCCCTGGCCGGCTACTGCCCCGGCACCTGCGCCGCCGGCTCAGGCGAAGGCAAGCTCGATTACCTGCTCACCGGCATCCCCGGCCTGCTGGCGGGGGCGGTCATCTTTGGCCTCGTGTGGCCGTCTTTCTTCCCGGCTCTGCGCGAAGTGGCCAACCTCGGACAGGTGAACCTGGCCCAGCTCTGGGATGCCAGCCCCTTTTTGGTGGTGATCGCCTTTGTGCTGCTGGTGGCCTTCCTGTTTTATTTGCTGGAACGCAACCGCCTGTACCGAAAGGACAAACTGGATTAGCTGCGGCTTCTGCCGGCTTTCGTGCAATGCACCGCCGGTACCGCTTAACATCAAAACCGTCTTGCGCCCCCTGTGACGGTCGCCACCTGCACGGCCAAAGAAACCGGAGCACATGGATATGATGCGAAGATTCCTGATTTATCTCTCCAAAGCGCGCTGGGCCCAGCGCGCCATCCCGCGCCTGTGGTTCATCAAGCGGGCTTCCCGGCGCTTTGTCGCCGGCGAAACCCCCGAAGAAGCCATCAAAGCCATTCAGGAGCTGAACAAATGCGGCATTCTGGCCACCCTCGATCATCTGGGTGAAAACACCACCAATGCCGAAGAATCCCTCGATGCCACCGAAACCATCCTGGCGGACCTGGATGACATTCACCAGTCGCGCCTGCGTGCCAATGTTTCCATCAAACTTACCCAGATTGGTCTGAACATCAGCAAGCCTTTGTGCGAAAGCAACCTCAAGCGCATTCTGGAAAAAGCCCGCTTCTACGGCAATTTTGTGCGCATTGATATGGAGGACAGTTCCACCGCTGACCGCATCCTTGAACTTTACGGGCAGATGCGCGACATGGGCATGAAAAATGTTGGCGTTGTGCTGCAGAGTTACCTTTACCGCTCCGACAGCGACCTCAGCAACCTGATCAAACGCGGTGCAAAGGTGCGCCTGGTGAAGGGTGCCTATCGCGAGCCGCCGAGCCAGGCCTATCCCCGCAAGGTAGATGTGGACGCCCATTTTGACAACCTCACCCGCCGCCTGATTGACGGCGCGCTGGCCTACAAGGCCGAGCCGGTGAGCGCCGATGGGCGCATTCCCCCCATGGCAGCCATTGCCACCCATGACGAGGCGCGCATTGACTTTGCCCGCACCTATGCCTCACAGGTCGGCCTGCCCACCAGCGCCCTTGAATTTCAGATGCTCTACGGCATCCGCCGCGATCTGCAGGAAAGCCTGGTCACTGCCGGCCACCCGGTGCGGGTGTATGTGCCTTACGGCACAGCCTGGTATCCCTACCTGATGCGCCGCATGGCGGAACGACCGGCAAATCTCTGGTTTGTGACCCGGCATATTTTCAAACCGTAGGTTCCCTCATCTGTCTGCTCACCTCTCCAGCGGCGACTGTGTTCAATGGTTGCCGCTTTTTGCGCCTCAACTTTGAGACCATATCAAGTATAATCAGCATATGAAATCATTGCGCGAACTCTTCCGCATTGGCCACGGCCCCTCCAGCAGCCACACCATGGCTCCGCGCCGTGCGGCTGAAACTTTTGCCGCCCGCCATCCTGAAGCCGCCCGTTTCAGGGTGATCCTTTACGGCAGCCTGGCGGCCACCGGCCGCGGACACCTGACAGATAAGGCCATTTTGGAGGCATTGGCCCCCCGTGAGGCTGACCTTTTTTGGAGGCCGGAGGTGGAGCTGCCGCTGCACCCCAACGGATTGGAGTTCTTCGCTCTCAACAGCGAAGGTTATGCCTATACCAGCTGGCGGGTTTACAGCACCGGCGGCGGCGCCCTGCAAAGCGAAGATGACAGCCCCGCTGCAGAAGATGCTATTTACACCCTCAACACCATGCACGATATTCTCAAATACTGCTCACAAACCGGCAAGACCTTCTGGGAATACGTGGAAGAATGCGAGGGCGAGGGTATCTGGGAGCATCTCGCCGAAGTCAACCGCGTGATGCATGCCGCCATTGAACGCGGCCTTAAGACCGAAGGGGTGCTGCCGGGCGGGCTGGGCCTGCCGCGCCGCGCCTGGACCTTTTACCGCAAAATCCGCCTCTCCGGCGGGCATCTGGTCAAGGAAGGGTACCTGCCTGCCTATGCCCTGGCCGTTTCAGAAGAAAACGCCACCGGCGGGCTGATTGTCACTGCCCCCACCTGCGGCTCATGCGGCGTGGTGCCGGCCATCATTCGGCACATTGAAGACGCCATTGAAACCGATGAGAAGGAAGTGCTGCGCGCCCTGGCCACCGCCGGCCTGATTGGCAGTCTCATCAAACACAACGCCTCCATCTCAGGCGCCGAGGTGGGCTGCCAGGGCGAGGTGGGCGCTGCCTGCGCCATGGCCGCGGCCGCCGCCACCCAGCTGATGGGCGGCTCAGTGCGCCAGATTGAATACGCCGCTGAAATGGGCCTCGAACACCATCTCGGCCTCACCTGCGATCCGGTGAATGGCCTGGTGCAGATTCCCTGCATTGAACGCAATGCTTTTGCTGCCGCCCGCGCCCTCACCTGCGCTAATTTTGCCTGTTATTCCGACGGCAGCCACCGCGTTTCGCTGGATGACGTGGTGCGGGTGATGAAACAGACCGGCCACGACCTGCCTCACCTGTACCGCGAAACCGCCGAGGGCGGCCTGGCCACCGCATATCGCTACCCGCCGGGCCAGTCGCCGACCCCGTTCGCCCCGACCACGCCCGAGACCCCGGCATGACCCATCTGATTCCCCGCCTTTACCGCAGCGAAGATGATTACTGGCGTCTGCGTGCCTTTTTGCGAGAATGCTTCACCCTCAACGGCCGGCGCGAGATGAGCTGGCATGTGGTGCGTTTCGATCATTGGCGCTGGCATCTCAATATCAACTATCACAAGCAAAATTTAAATGAAACCATCGCCATCTGGGAAACCGCATCCGGTCATATCGCTGCCGCCCTCATCCCCGAAACCCCTGGCAATGTCTATTTGCAGCTGCACCCGGCTGCCCGCACCCCCAACCTTGAGGAAGAGCTGATTGCCGCAGCCGAGGTTGGCCTGCCCATTCACCGCCCGAACGGCACACGCCAGCTGCAAATTTGGGCGCATGCCAATGATTCCTTCCGCAAAGGCCTGCTGGCGCAGCGCGGTTACAAGCACGGCGACTGGCCAGAAATTCAATGTCAACGCTCCCTTGAAGGAGAACTGCCCCCGGTGAAACTGCCCCCCGGTTACCGCATCCGCGCCCTGGGAGAACAGGACGAACTGCCCGCGCGCACCTGGCTGTCGTGGCGCGCCTTTCACACCAAGGAGACGGATCATTTATATGGGGGATGGGAATGGTATCTTAATCTCCAGCGGGCGCCGCTTTACCGCCGCGATCTGGACCTGGTGGTGGAAAGCCCCTCCGGCGAGCTGGTGGCCTTCTGCACCGCCTGGTTCGATGACGTCACCCGCAGCGGCATGTTTGAAGCCATTGGCACCGCCCCCGAACACCAGCGGCGCGGTCTGGCGCTGGCCCTGTCTTGCGAAGCCCTGCAGCGCCTGCGCCAGCTTGGCGCAGATTTGGCTCTGCTCAGTTCTTACTTTCCCACCGCCCAAAACCTTGCCGTCAAACTCGGATTTGCCGAGGTTGACCGCATGGACGCCTGGGTGAAAACTTATTAGGGAGATTTCAAAACGAGTAATTGCTCAGGCTTGCCTCCGTTACTGAGGGGATCTGACCTCGAAGATGATCGTGCCTGGCGGTTCAAAAAAGATCCGGCTGAGTAGTTCCAAAGCAGATATCCTGTTCAGCTTAATCCATATTGATAGAGAAAATCTTCATCGTCCAGCAGCTTTTCCAGCGGCCGGTCGGCCACCAGTTTTCCCCCATCCAGCACCAGCGCCCGCGTGGCCAGGCGGCGGGCAAAATCCAGGTCGTGTGTGGCCACCAGCAGGGTTTGCGGCAGCCCTCCCAGCAGTTCCAGCAATTCACGCCGCCCGCGCGGGTCCAGCCCGGCAGTGGGTTCATCCAGCACCAGCACCCGGGGGCGCATTGAGAGCACGCTGGCAATAGCGGCGCGTTTTTTCTCGCCGCCGCTCAGGTGGTGCGGGCTGCGCTGTTCAAAATCCTGCAGGTGCACAGCCGTCAGGGCTTCGGCCACCCGATCTTCAATTTCTGCCCGCGCCAATCCCTGATAATGCGGGCCGTAAGCCACATCTTCCCAGACGGTCGGCGAAAACAGTTGATCATCCGGATTCTGAAAAATCATGCCCACTGCCGCGCGGATTTGCGGCAGGGTTTTCTGGTTCAAGACCTGCCCGCTCACGGTCACCTGTCCGGTGCCGGAGAGAATGCCGTTGAGGTGCAGCAGCAGGGTGGATTTTCCCGCGCCGTTGGCGCCCAGCACCGCCACCTTCTCCCCTGCCGCCAGGGAAAAAGAAATGTCTTTCAGCGCCAGCCGCCCATCCGGGTACTGATAGGACAGGCCCTGCACCTGCACCATATTCTTTGAGATGTTCTCATCTTTGAGCTGCCGCTTTTCCATATTTCTCTCCCATTTTAAAACCGCGCCGCCGTCAAAAAGCCAAAAATCGTTAAAAGAATCACCAAACCCAGCCCGCCGGCCAGAATCCAGCCCTGGCGAGGTGAGGCGGTTTCCGCCGCTGCGCCCGGCAAAGGCTCACCATTATACCCCCGCGCCAGCATGGCGGCATAAACCCGGTCGCCGCGTTCCATGCCGCGCAGCAGCAAACTGCCTGCCATGCCGCCGGCCACCTGGGCGCGCCAGACCAGGCTGCCGCCTGAACGCCCATTCAGATGCGAACTGCGGCTGGCCCGCGCCGTCAGCAGGCGCCGCGCCTCATCCACCAACAGGTCCAGGTAGCGCCACATCAGCGTGATAATTGAAACAAACACCCGCGGCAGCCCCAGCTCGCGCAGGGCCCGCAGCAGGTCGGGGGCCGGGGTGACGCCGGTCAACACCAACGCTGCCTGCAGCGAAATGCAAGCCTTGATGACAATGCTAAAAAAACGGACCAAACCGGGCTGGCTGAAACGGATGCCCCAGGGACCGTTCAGCAGAGGTTCACCCCCCGAGAAAATCAGCAGCAGCGCCGCCAGGCTGAAGGGCAAAGCAGCCAACGATTTCAGCACCAAGGGACCGGTCTTCAGGCGGGCCAGCACGGCCGTTGAAAGCACCAGGCTGAAAAAAAGCAGGTAGGCCGGCCATGCGCCCGCAGGCGTCAGATTGAGGCCAATAATGAACGCCAGAATCAGAATGAGCCTGACCCTGGCGTTGATAAAAGTCAAAGTCGATGAAGGGGATGATCCCTTCATGCGGTTTTTGATTTGCTGCGCCGGGCGGTGAAATAGGCCAGTGCAAACACCACCGCTGCGCCAACCGCCCCGGCAAGGATGGTCGCCAGAGCTTCATTGGAGATGCCTGGCATCACATAATCGGGAATGATCTCATACAGGGCTCCTCTGGCTGATTCAAGGAAACCTTTTTGCTCTGCCACCCATTCCAGCCCATCCGGATGAGTTGAAGCCAGCGGCGAAAGGATCACCAGAGCCAGGCTCAGCAGCGCGCCGCCAATCAGCACGGGTTTTTGCCCCTGTGCTGCAGCGTTTCCTTCCAGCAGATCGCGCCGCGCAGTGAAAATAAAAGCCAGTGCGCCTGTGGTGATCAACCCTTCACCGATGCCAATCACGGCATGGATGGCCGCCATGGCTGGCACGGCCACATCGGCAGGGGAGGTGCCTGAGAGAGCCAGCTCAAGAGCGCAGGCCAGCGCGGCAATAAAAATGGAAGCCCAGGCAGCCGCAAATCCGCTGACAAACAACCCCCATTTATGTTCACCGGTCAGGCGGCGCAGCAGGGTATACACAAAATGTGCCACAAAGACACCTGCTGCCGCCATGTTGAGGATGTTGCCGCCCAGGGCCAGCAGGCCGCCATCTTGAAAAAGCAGCGCCTGCACCGCAACCACGCTGGTCATCACCAGCACCGCCGGCCACGGCCCCAACAAAATGACGGCAATCGCGGCTCCCAGCAGGTGGCCTGAGGTGCCGCCGCCCACCGGAAAATTCAGCATCTGCCCGGCAAAAATGGCCGCCGCCAGCACACCCATCAGGGGAATATCGCGTTCTTTTAAAGTGCCATTGGTTTTCCGCACAGCCTGAAAGAGAATGCCCAGGGAGATGATCCACAGGATCACTGAAACAACAACAGACAAAAATCCATCCGGAATATGCATCGGTTGGGGAGAAAAGAACATATGGACCTCCTGAGAAAAAATGTCAATGTCAAAATTATACCATCAAATATTCGCTTATGCAAATATTTGCATTTATATTTTGTTGCCTCTTTGGCCTGTTCGCAGTAAACTTAATAAGCACGCGATCATTTTCCAAAGGAACACAATATGAAAATCATTGCCATTGAACAGGAATGTCCCGGCGCCGCGGCAGATGCGTTTCACCGGCATGCACGGGCCGAAGCCCTGCGCGCCTGGCAGCTTTACCAGGCAGGCGTGGTGCGCGAACAGTATTTTCGTGCTGACCGCAGCGAGGCGGTACTGATTCTGGAGTGCGGCACCCTTGAAGCCGCCCGCCAGGCGCTGGACAGTCTGCCTCTGGTGCAGGTGGGGTTGATTGCCTTTGAGCTGATTCCACTGGCTCCTTACCCAGGGTTTGCCCGCCTGTTTGATTCCGAATTTCAGGTAAAAGAATCGCATTAATTGCACGGTAAAGGTAAAATAGAGTTGAAAGAGTTGGCCCATTACTTTGACATTTTTGGCGAGTAACTGGAGGTTTATGGATACAAAATATCAATGCCTTTTGGAAATCATTTACCGGAACCCTTCAGAGTACGTTTCGTGGCCCCAAAAAAAGTTACTCCTTCTACCTGGTGTGATTCGAGAAAAATATCATCAATATCCTGAAAATATAAAACAAAAACTAAAAGAAGCTCATATTACGCCTGATTCACGGAGTAATGGCCCAGCCATTTGTTCTTTTTTGCTTGCCGGTGGCGTTCGGCCACTCCGAGAAGATGGCAGCGGGTGGAATATCCACCATATTTATGATGGGAAATTCCCTTTTCACGGCCACATGCAGACATTACACGCCGCGAGGGACGGTCAATACTTTACTGAGGCCGCCGGGCTGGTAGCTCTCCATCCAATTGCTCACGCTGCGGCAGATGAGTTTTATGATTTTGCCTGGTGGTTAAGAAAAGAGGCTTTTATCAGATTCAGGTTTGACCCGGATAAGGTATTTAAAATTTAATCACACAAGTCATAAATCCAACTGAACGGGTACAATTTGTTATAAGGGATGATGATCATGGCGCCTGATCTGGAAAAAATCAAAAACGTCTTCAACAGCCAGTTTGAGCGCGGCCTGCATCCGGCGGCTCAACTGGTGGTGCGCCAGGGCGGCAAGGTGCTGCTGGACCTTTCCACCGGCGAAGGCATTGACGGCGACACCCCCTTCCTGGTCTTTTCTGTCAGCAAGGTGTTTACCGGCCTGGCCGTGCATCACCTGATTGAGACGGGCAAGCTCAGTTTTGATACCCGCATCGCGGATATCTGGCCGGAATTTGGCTGCAAAGGCAAAGAAAAAGCCACCATTCGCCATGTTTTTCTGCATCAGGCCGGGATTCCGGCGCCGCACCTGCGCCTGCAGGTGTGGCTGTGGCCCTTCTGGGGCCTGGTGACCCGCCAGCTGGCAGGCGAGAAAGCCCTTTTTGAGCCCGGCGCCCGCACAGCTTATCACCTGGTCAATTACGGCTTCATCTTTGGTGAGGTGGTGCGCCGTGTCACCGGCATGCCAGTGGACCGCTACCTGGCGCAAACCTTCTTCGAACCCATGGGGTTACAGAATATCTGGCTGCGCGCGCCGGCCGAAGGGCTGCGCCGCTCGCCGCGTCTGACAACCGCTTCAAAGGCCGTGCAGGAAACCTGCAATATTTTCAATCTGCCTCCCATTCGCGGCGCGCAGATCCCTGCTGCCAACATGCGCGCCTCGGCGCGCAGCCTGGCCAGCGCTTTCCAGATGCTCCTTGACGGCGGATTGTACCAGGGTAAACGCTACTTCAAAACTGAAACCCTCGCCGCCGCCACTTCCAGCGGCTACGACGGTTATGACGATTATGTCAAAACCAATATGAACTGGGGATATGGCTTCATCCTGGGCGGCGGCAGCACCGCAGCAGCCCCGGTGGCAAAAAAGGCCCTGGGCTCTGGCAGCAGCTGGCGCACTTTTGCCGGCATCGGCATGGGCACCTGCATGGTCTGGGCCGATCCACCTTCGGGCGTGGTGACCGCTTTCACCACCAACGGCATGCTCGACAGCGCCGAGGCCAACCAGCGTTGGGCCGATCTCTCCAATGCCGTCTGGGCGGCTTTGAATTGAGCCGCTGGCCAGCCATTTATTTCGAGAAAGGAAAAGTTGATGTTGCGTTCCCTCCTTGTTCTCAACAGCAGCCCGCGCCCTAACGGCAACAGCACCGCCCTGGCCGAAACCGCGGCAGCCGCGGCCCGCAGCGCTGGCGCGGAAGTGGAATTGGTCCACCTTTCGCGTCTGGTCATTGGTCCCTGCGAGGCCTGCGACGCCTGTGTTGGCAGCGGCCGCTGCGTGATGGAAGATGATATGCAGACTCTTTACCCGCGCCTGTTGAACGCCGGGGCTCTGCTGCTGGCCAGCCCCATTTATTGGTTCACTTTCAACGCCCAGCTCAAATTGTGCATTGACCGCTGGTATGCCCTTTTTCAGATCCCCGGCAAACCCTTCCGGAATAAACCAGCGGGCTTTATTCTGACCTATGGCGACGTTGATCCCTATATCTCAGGCGCCGTCAATGCCATTCACACCTTCCAGACCATGTTCCATTTTCTGGATATGCCCATTCGCGGCATGGTGTATGCCACCGCCAGCAACCCCGGCGATGTGCAGAAAAACGCCGATTTGATGGAACAGGCCGCGGAACTGGGCCGCAAACTGATTCTGGATTAGAAAGCCTTTCCAGCTCATGCGCAACACCTCCGTCAATCATTTCATCCTGCTGGCGCTGGAAGAAGCCGGCGCCCACCTGACTGCCCAGCAGGTGCACGAGCGCGTGAAAGCCTCTTTGCCCTCAGTGAACCCTTCCACCATCTACCGCGCCCTCGAACGCCTGGCGCGCGAAGGCCTGATTTCGATGACGGATATGGGAGGGGAAGCCATGGTGTTTGAAACCCTCTCCCTGCCGCCTCACCACCACCTCATCTGTCAGCAATGCGGTCATACCTACACCCTGGATGACGGTCTGGTGCAGGATTGGTTTCAGCAGGTGCAGCAGCAGAGCGGCTTCAACATTCAAACCCATCACCTGGCGCTTTACGGCGTTTGCCCCTACTGCCAGCAGCAGCCGAAGCCCTGATTTCATGATAAAATGAGGGACAGCTCAGATATGGGTATAAAAGTCAGCAAGCCTGTTCTCCCTGGGCACCTGCCTGTCCCTTTGGCAAACCCACGGAGCGGCATCTCCTTCACCGGCTGGGCAGCTTCACAGCGACACATTCATCTGATCTGAGAGGATTTGAACGACCCGCATGAAACGCATTTTCTCCCTTGTCCTTCTTGCCTGTCTGGCCCTCAGCGCCTGCGTACCGCCCGCCGGCACTTTCCAGCTTGAGCCTCGCCCCGCCCCCACCTCCCTGCCGGCCATCACCCCGGTCACCGATACCGTGCACCTGGATCCCGGCTTTCAGGAAGGGCTGGCCTACACCACCAGCGCTGAATTATCCTTTGAAGTGACCCAGCCCACCGGTGTTCAGGCCACGGGCACCATCACCCTGCAGCGCAGCGCATCCGGTCTGGATTTCCTGGATACGCTGACCGCCAGCGGCGACGCCGTGGATGATCAGGCTTTTCTTGGCCAGACCCAGATGGTGTACCGCATTGCCTCCCAGACCTATTACCTGGCTTCTGATGAAGCATACCGGCTGGGCCAGCGCGAACGCGAATTGAAACCCACGCTCATGCCTAAACCCCCGCTTTGCATAGCCCTGACTGCCGTAAACGGCAGCCTGCCGTTTAACCTCGATGCGCTTTTGGGCGGGTTGAAATTGCCCGCAGAAAAATCAGAGGAAACTCTGGATGGGGCAAAAGTCTTTCGCTACGATCTGACCGCAGCAGCTTTTCCAAATACCCGCTTTTCCAGCGTCATCGCCCGCGCCTGGCTGGATGAACAGGGCCGCATCGTCAAAATGGAGGGTGAGGCCAGCGGTCTGTTTTCACTTTTTGGCGAGGTTGTCCGCCAGGGCCATTTAAAATGGGTTTACACCTTCAAAACAGCCGCCCCGGCGGTCATTCAACCGCCGGCTGTTAACTGCAATGCTCCCGCAGCTGACATCCCCCTCCCCGATGATGCGGAAATATTGGCCAGTTTCCAGGGGTTGATCAACATGCGCACAGCGCTCAGCGTCAAAGAAACCGCTGATTTTTACCGCAAAAATGTGCCTGGCGGCGGCTGGTTCCCATATGGTGAAGTGGACAGTGGTTCCGTCCTTAAACTCTACTTCTATAACCGCAGTGAATACCGGGCCATTTTGGTGATCATTGCCCCTGATTTGACCAGCGGAACCAATATTCTGCTGACCGAATCAGACATTGACCGTTTATACATGGGCGAATAAGGCTTGCTCTTTTTGCGGCCAGATTTCACCCGCCTGAACACAGCATAAATCACACATCATCACTTTTACAGGAGGTTTTGATATGTCTTCAGAAAGATCCGTCTATCCCGTGGATATCGCGGGCGTGCACCGCGATTTGCAGCTCTTCCAGATTAAACCCGGCCTCAAAATCGCCATTCTAAATATTCTCGGCGACACCGAACTGGTGCAGGCCTGCGGCAAAGCCCTGGCCGAAAGGCTTCAATCCACCGTCTATGATGTCTTTGTCACCGCCGAAACCAAGAGCATTCCTCTGGCCTATGCGCTTTCCGTGGAGACAAAAAAGCCTTATGTCATCCTGCGCAAATCCTATAAACCCTACATGGGAGACGCGCTGCAAACCGAAACTCTGTCCATCACCACCGGCCAGCCTCAGGTGCTGTATCTTGATGAAAAAGACCGCGCTCTGATTAAAGGCAAGCGCGTGGTCATCGTGGATGATGTCATCAGCACCGGTTCCACCCTTCAGGGCATGCGCCTGCTCATTCAGCACGCCGGCGCGGATATTGTCGCCGAGGCCGCCATCTTCACCGAAGGTGAACGCGCCAAATGGTCTGAAATCATCTCCCTTGGGCATCTGCCCGTTTTTTCGGACTGACCTTTGAAGGAAAAATCACAACGGGTCTGGCCCTGGGCGGCTGCAGTGTTCATCGCGGCCGCCCTGTTGCGGTTATGGCTGTGGCTGACCTATCCTCCCGTCCCCTACAATGACACCCCCAGTTACTGGCGCCTGGCGCAAACCATTCAGGCGGGCTGGGAAAGCTACGACGGCACCCGCATGCCGGGCTATCCGTTCTTTCTCACCCTGGTGGGTTCCGATTCAGCTGCCTATGCGGTTCAGCTTGTGCTGGGTCTGTGCACCACCCTGCTCTTCTTTTATGTGGGCTGGCGCGCCGGAAAACACCCTGCCTGGGGAGCCGCCGCCGCCGCTGCTCACACGCTTAACCTGGGGCAGCTCTTCTTTGAGCCCAACCTGATCACCGAAACCCTCACCACCTTCTGGCTGGCCCTCTGCCTGGCCGGATTGTGCGCCTGGTTTGTGGACGGAAAGCACAGCCCCTGGCTGGCCGCTGCCATTGGCCTGACTGCCGGCATCGCCGGCATGGTGCGCCCGCTTTTTCTGCTCATGCCGTTCTGGTTTGCGCTGTGGCTGGCTGCGCCCTGGGGTCATTGGAAACAATGGCGCGTGGTAAAGAACTGGCGCCTGGCCGGGCTGGCCGCGGCCATTCCTGGCGCGCTGCTGCTGGGCGGCTGGCTGACCTTCATGTACACCCATTTCGAGGTGCTCAGCCCCACCACCATGACCGGCTTCCACATGATGCAGCACACCGGCTATTTTTTCGAATATGTTCCCGACGAATACGCCGCCCTGCGCGATACCTACCTGCGCTTCCGCGAGGAACGCATCGCCCTTTACGGCACCCAGGGCAACACTATCTGGGATGCCCTGCCCGAAATGCAGCGCGTCACCGGCTACAGCTTTGTGGAAATGTCCAACGTGCTGGCGCGTCTTTCCACCCGCCTTATTTGGGAACATCCCGACCTGTATATGAAGACGGTTCTGAAGGGTTGGTGGTATTTCTGGCGCGCCCCCATTTACTGGACCCCCGAAGCCATTCAACCGCAAGCTCTGCGCAGCCTGCTCACCACTCTGGCCACAGGTGAACGCCTGGTTCTTTTCGCGGCCAACATTCTTTTTGCCATTGCCGCCCTTCCTGGTCTGCTCTGGCCGCGCCTGCGCCGCCACCTCACTCATCCCTTCCTGATGGTCACCGGCTTCTCCATCTGGCTGGTTTCAGTGCTGCAAACCCTTGCCGATCACGGCGACAATCCGCGCTTCCTCATCCCCATGCAAACCTGGGTGGTGCTGTGGGTTGGCCTGCTGTGCCTGACCTTCCTGCCTGAATGGCTGCCTGCCGTTCGGAAACGTTTTTCTTCTGCCCGTTAATCCGCCTATGAAACAACATCTGCTGCCTTCGCTCGTTGAAATTCCCTTCCTCTGGGCGGCCAGTCTGGTGACTGGCGCGCTCATCACCCTCTGGATGGGTGATGCCAATTTCATTTCCGGCCTCATCGCCACCTCCACCCTGCTCACCTTTGGACTGGTGGCCCTGCGGGTTGCCTGGCGCTGGTCAGGCGGCGGGCGCGCCCTTGCCGCGGTGATGATCACCGCCCTGGTGCTGCGCCTGGTCGTGGGCCTGTTTCTCACCTGGGGCCTGCCGCTTTTTGGCTATGAAGGCCGCAATCAGAGCGCGGGCTATGTTTTCTCTGACGCGTATATGCGCGACCGCGCCGCCTGGCAGATTGCCAGCGCGCCAGAGCGCACTTTGCTGGCTGCCTTCGACCCGGAATTCACCGAAGACCAATACGGCGGCATGCTGTTCCTCAGCGCAACCATTTACCGCGCCCTCAGCCCCGATGCCCACCGCCAGCACTTGATGATTCTGGCCGCCGCCTGCGCTGCGGCTTTGGGGCTGCCCTTTCTCTGGCGCGCCCTGCGCCAACGCTGGCAGCCTGCGCTGGTTCTGCTGGCCTGCTGGATCGCTGCGCTCTACCCTGATTCGGTTTTGCTGGGCAGCGCGCAGATGCGCGAGCCCTTCCTGGTCACCCTGCTGTGCATGGGCTTCTGGGCTGTGGCGGCCTGGTCTGGCGGCCGCGCCTGGAAACGGATCGCCTTGCTCGCCCTGGTGCTGCCGGCCCTTTTCCTGCTTTCGCTGCCGGTGGGTGTGGCCGGCGCGGGCATGCTGGCGGCCTGGTGGCTGCTGGAAAAACTCGATTGGGGCGAAGGCCGCGTTTGGGGCTGGTTGGTATGGGCCGGGCTGGGCTTTGCCGCCATTCTGGGCCTGCTCCTCGGCACGCGCTGGCTGCAGGCCTCGGCGGCCTGGGATCTTTCCCTGATGCTTAAAAATTCGGGCATGGTCCAGGCGGTGACCCAGGGTATGCCCGAACCGGTGCGCCTGGTTTTTCTGGTGGCTTACGGTCTGCTGCAGCCTGTGCTGCCAGCCGCCGTCACAGATCCAGCTCCGCTCATCTGGCAGACCATTGGCATTCTGCGCGGCCTGGGCTGGTATACCCTGCTGCCCCTGATTCTTTACCCTGTTTTCGCTCTGCGCGGTCTGCAGGATGCCCGCCAGCGCCGCACCCTCATCTGGGTCTGGCTGGCTTGCTGGCTGTGGATTGTCATCTCTTCCCTGCGGGCAGGCGGCGACCAGTGGGATAATCCGCGCTACCGGGTCATTTTCATGCCCTGGCTGGCCCTGTTGGCGGCCTGGTGCTGGGAAGCCTGCCGCAAGGCGCGCTGGTTCTGGCGCGCGGCTGCGGTTGAGGGCATTTTCCTGGTCCTCTTCCTGGAATGGTACCTCAGCCGGCAGATCACCTGGCTGCCCCACCTTTCATTCACCCTCACGGTTGGCCTGGTGGTTGCGCTCAGCGCCATCTTGCTGGCCGGAAGCTGGCTCTGGGATCATTTCAAAAAGCCGCTGCAAAAATCAGCCTGAACAAATGCAGGCGTGGAAAAACCAATGCCACAGGGCTTTCCTATCGCGTGGGAGAAGGGGTAATTTGCTTTCAGAAAAAGCGTATGCCGATGCCCTGGAGCGTGTAAATGCATGATTGGGCCGTCAAATTCTAAGCCCCCAGGAAGAGGTCGAGATGGAGGACCTGGCAGGCAAGGTGTACAAATACGAACAGGTCATGTGCGGCCTCTGGCATTACACATTTGACGCAAGGGCACCAGAATAAGTGGAGATATACGGCTTGCAGGCCAGTGAAGCCATTCGGATTTCCAATAGAAAAAGCCCCCACAATTACTGTGGGGGCTTTTCATAACAATGTACTTACACTCAATTCCTATGCATTTTCATCAGTTCATCTTATGATCAATTATCTTGGCAAAGATTAAATAAACGATAATGAGAAATGCAAAAAACAAGGCCCAGGACAGTACATCGAGAAGATAAACGGTCAGGCTTCCTAACTCAATCTCTCCAAGAGAATCAGAAGGTGGAAAAAGTGGCGCTAAAACTCGCATTAAAAATAATGCAAGCAAGAAAGTAGTTCCAAAAACGAAACGTTTTACAAATTCTTTTTTCATTGGCATTTTCCTTGAATATAAGGTGAATAAAGCCGACCGGTAGATGCCCAATATGGGTGTCGTTTGCAAGGGTGGGCCTCGTCTGCCGTTTAGCCATTCACATCAATTCTTCAATACGCGCCTTGATCACCGCATCCACTGTAAAATGCGCCTCCAGCAGCGCCAAAATCTGGCGGGCGGCCTGGGGCGCCGCTTCATAACCGGGCATCAGGGCAGGCAAAGCCCGGGCCAGTTCTGGAAAACGCGCCTCGCAGCGCCGTTCCAGAGTGAACTCATCGTTTGAAACCACCTGCGCCGGTTCCATGCGCCCGGCCAGTTCCAGAACCCGGTCCACGGCATAACCCTGAATATAGCGAAATGCCGAAAGCTTTTCGCCGCGGCGGAAGCGCCCAAGCCCCACATAGAGGTTTGAAAGCGCCTCGCCCAGCAAATATTCAGTGCTGCGTTCTTCCCGCACCGGCAGCGGCATCACCGGCACGGCCAGTTGATGATCCACCCCCTCGGCCGCCCAGACCACCCGCCCTGCTTTGAAAGGAATGTGGGCCAGTTCCTGCGGTTCAAACACAGCAAACTCGGCGTAAATGCCATCTTCAAACAGCAATTTGTAACCATCCGCCGTGTTTTGGAAGGACCAGGCCACCCGGCTCGCCCGGTTCAGCCAGGCCAGATCAACAATGAAGGACCCCTTCCAGCCTTCCTCCACCACGGCAAAGAAGTCGAGATCCGAATATTCGTCCAGTCGCTCATGCTCAAAGCCCACCGAGCCCAGGCCAATCAACATCCGGCCGTGACCGCTTTCTTTGAGAGATTGGGCAATATCATCCAGCCGCTGCAATAATTGTTTTGGAGTGGTCATCAGGAAAAATTCTCCATTTCATCAGGGGTCATTTGTACAGGAAAGTGGCGCAGGGCCTTCTCCCTGATTTTGAACATCAGCGGGTGCACCGGGTCGCCCAGAGATATGGCACGCTGGGTCACCAGGCTGCGCGCCTCACCAAAACGCGCCGGGTCAAATGCAGCCGGTTCCAGACGGCGGTTGAAGGTTCTCCACGAACGCGATGGCGCCAGAAAGTCGGCAAAGCGCATGCACCAGGTCAGTTTGCTGTCAGCCCAATGGCTGCCCTCCACCCAGGTGTGACGGTAGACTGCTTCCAGCACCGCCGGGTCATCCACGCCCAGCTTTTCATGCATCAGCCAGGCACCCACCGGGCCGTGCAGGTACATGGGCGTCCATTCACAGGGATAATGGAAATCAAAATGAGCTTCATGCGCCAGTTTCAGCATTTCACTGGCCGGCATATCTTTGGCGGCATCGTGCAGCAGCCCCACCGTCAGAGCCTGCACCAGGTCCAGACCATGCGCCTCGGCCAGATTGCCCATCACGGTCATCACTTCAAGGGAATGCTGCAGGCGTCCCGGAGTCAGATTTTGCTCAAGGAACGCCATATACACGGCCTGCCCGGAAAGGCAGGCCAGACCATCCTGGTAATTCATGTCTCTTTTTCTTCTTTCTGTTCAGAGAGACGCGTGACCAGCACCTTGTCCACTTTCCGTCCGTCCATATCCACCACTTCAAAGCGGTAAGCCTGCCACTCAAAATGGTCGCCGCTGTTGGGAATGCGCCCCAATTCCGACATCATCAGCCCTGAGAGGGTTTCATACTTGCGGTCCTCTTCTTCGGGCAGTTCATCCAGGTCCAGGGTTTCTTTCAAATCGTCTGCCAGGATCATGCCGTCAAACAACCATGAGCCGTCTTCGCGCTGAATGGCTTCAGCCTCGGCCATGTTGCCATCCGGGGTCATATCGCCCACAATGGCTTCCAGCACATCGTTCAGACTCACAAGCCCCAGCACCCCGCCGTATTCATCAATCACCACGGCAATTTCCGCCCCGGCGCGTTTAAACTGTTCCAGCGCTGCCAGGGTGGGTGTGGTTTCCGGCACGTAAAGCGGCGCCTGCAGGGCTGCCTGCAAATCGAAGGCTGAGCCGGTCACGCGCTGCAGCAGCAGGTCGCGGGCATGCACCAGGCCCAAAATGTTATCGGGGGTTTCACGAGTCACCGGGAAACGGCTGAAGGGGTGCTGGAGAATACGTTCCAGAATTTCATCCTGCGAAGCATCATGTTCGATGAACACAATTTCCGTGCGCGGCGTCATCAGGGTGCTGATTGGCCGGCCGCTCATGCGAAACACGCGCTCCACCATGTCCTGTTCGGCTTCCTGAAACACCCCTTCCTGCGTGCCCTGGTCAAGCATATCACGCAGGTCTTCCTGAGTCACCGCGGGTTCCTCAGAGGGTTTGGCGCGCAGCAGCTTAAGGGTTACCTCGGTCGAGAAGCTCAACAGGCGCACCACCGGGGTGGTGACGATGGAAAGGCCGTTCATCAGCCAGGATACATTCACCGCCACTTTTTCGGCATTATTCAACGCCAGGCGCTTGGGCACCAGTTCGCCCAGCACCAGCGACAGGTAAGTGATGGTCAGCACCACCACACCCACGCTGATGCCTTCGGCATAAGGCGCAATCGCCGGGTTCAGGCTCAAATAGGCGGCCAGATTTTCAGCAATGGTCGCGCCGCCAAAGGCGCCGCTCAGAATGCCAATCAGGGTGATGCCCACCTGCACGGTGGACAGAAACCGGTTGGGGTTTTCAGCCAGCTTCAGGGCCATCTGCGCGTCAGGGTCGCCGTCGTCCGCTTTTTGCTGCAGGCGGGTCTTACGCGCCGAAACCACTGCCATTTCAGACATGGAAAACAGGCCGTTCAACAGAATTAAAGCCAGTACAATAAATATTTGTATCCAGATATCGTCCATATGGATTAAGTATAACCCAATTTTTCAATTTTTGGCTTTCCCCCTTGACTCTATGGTTACCATAGGGTGTATAGTAGAGCCATGAGGTTAAAAATTGGTGATTTCGCCCGCATAGCACAGGTGACCGTGCAAACCCTGCGTCACTACGATGACCTGGGCCTGCTGCCCCCGGCCGAGGTGGATGCCCTGAGCGGCTACCGCTATTACCTGCTTGACCAGCTTCCGCGCCTGCACCGCATTCTGGCGCTCAAAGATCTGGGGTTCTCGCTGGAGCAGATTTCCCATCTGCTGGCAAAGGATCTGCCCCTGGCTGAAGTGCAGGGCATGCTGCGCCTCAAGCAAGGCGAGCTGCGCCAGCAGGTGCAGGAGCAGCTTGACCGCCTGGAACGCATTGAAGCCCGTTTGCGCCAGATGGAAAACGAAGGCTGCCCACCTAAAATTGAAGTCGTCATCAAGCCGGTGGAGGCCCTGCGGGTGGCATCGGTGCGCCAGATTATCCCCAGCTATTGGGACGAAGAGCCGGTGTGGGCGGCCCTTTTTGAAGCAATGGGCCAGGCCCGCCTCACCCCAACCGGACCCTGCCTCACCCTTTATCACAGCGGCGAGCCGGATATCGATATTGAAGTATGCGCGCCTGTTCCGCTCACCGCTGCCGGCGCCGGTGAAATGCAGGTGCGCACCCTGCCGCGTGTGGATATGATGGCCAGCACCCTGCACCGCGGCCCCTTCACCGGCCTGGCCGAGACTTTTGGCGAACTGCTGGCCTGGGTTCATGAAAATGGTTACCGGGTGGCCGGCCCGGACCGCGAGGTGTTCCTGCGTCTGCCCGAACCGGGCGCCTCACGCACCGACCCCAACGCCATCACCGAGATGCAAATTCCCATTCAACGCGAGTAGCCTCCGGCTCTCGAACAAGCATTCATCACCATGTCATCAATCAGCGGCCGCTGTTTTGACGGTATTTCCATTTCTGACAGGAGAAAAAACATGACCTCACAAACCTTCGTTTGCACACCCATCGGATTCGTTCAGGCCAATGACCAGGGCTATGCCCTCCATATGGAATCCCCTTACCGCGCCGCCCTGCAGGGGCTGGATGAATTTGGCGCCGTCACTGTGCTGTGGTGGAGCCACCTGCTCGACCAGCCGCAGCACCGCCAGGTGCTGGAAGCCCATCACCCCTACACCCGGAGCCCTGAAGTGTTGGGCATCTTTGCCACCCGCTCCCAGCTCCGCCCCAACCCCATCTGCGTTTCGGTGGTCAATGTGCTGGGCGTGGACCCGCAAGCTGGCGTGATCACCATTCCCTGGACGGACGCCGAAGACGGCACCCCCATTCTGGATATCAAGCCTTACCAGCCCTGCGTGGACCGGCTGAAAGAAGTCAGACTCCCGGCCTGGTGCCAGCATTGGCCGCAGTGGGTGGAAGATAACGCTGCCTTTGATTGGGCAGCCGAGTTCGATAACGCCTGAGCCCATCTCGCAGATTAAAAGCCATCGCGGCCGGAGACGTGTTCCGGCCGCGATCTGTTTGCTGAAAATTCAGGGGCAAATTTCCCCGGTCGCCTGCGAGGGGTGCTGGATGATGACCTTGCTCAAATCCACCGAGGCCAGCACGCTGCGCACCGAATCCATGTTGAAATCGCTGCGCTTCTTGAACACCCACACCGGCGGATGGTCATACACGCTGAAAGCCTCTTCGGCTGCCAGCAGGTTGTGGTTCAATACAGGCAGCGGCGGGGCCTGATTCCAGGCAAAGGTGCCGCCCACATCCGAAACCTGCAGCGGACCCAGCACCATCGGCGCATTGAAACTTCCCACCAGGTCGAAGCCCAGCCGCCCATCGAACAGGGCGCGGTAATAGGTCATCGTCATCGGGTAGGTCAGGGGAATGCGGCAGGAGGACCAGATGGCCCGCTGGCTGGGCAAAATCACATAATCCACCTGCGCCAGCGTGTCCAGGAACATCTGGCGCTTGGCCTCATCATCATACCAGCGCACCTCCATGGTCAGGCCGGTATAGAGCTGTCCCCACGGATCGCGCCCATCCAGGCCCATCGGCACAGCCTCGTCCCAGCTTTCAATGGACACCACCGAGCGCTTCAACGAGGCAGGCTTTTCACCCACGGCGCTCACCCAGATATAGTAAGTGGTTCCGGCCTTCAATGCGCCGTTTGAAAGAGCAAAACTCACCTGGGGCATGGCGCCTTCACCGGCGGCGGCCAGATCCACCTCGCCCTCACTGATCACCGCCTGCCCGCCGCCATCCGCCGTGATCTGCACCTTCAGGCGGGTTGGGCCGCCCAGGCCAGCCGCGTGCGGCAAAATCAACCCCGTCAGGGTGCCATCGGCCGAAGCCTTGAACGACTGCAGCATCGGCGTGCCCGGGGTAAGGATCACTGCATCCGGCGCCCCTACCGGCTCATAAAATACACTGCCGTTCGCGTCCTGAAGCTGCAGGTGGAGCGGCGCAGGAATGTTCTGGAAAACCCAGCGCGTGGCTTGAATGCGGGTATGGTCGGCCACATACACCGCGCTGATAAATGCCCAGGCCCAGGCCAGCGTGGCGCCAAGTACCAGGGCTGCCGGCACAGCCGCCACGCTGCGGCGCGCCAGAGATTTTCCCGCTGCAGCCTGCCACAGCCGCAGCAGCCCCCAGGCGGCAAACAAACACAGGAAGGGGTAAATGGGCAGGAAATAGCGGATGGAAGTGACCCAGCGCGTGCCCATGAACAGGAAGTAACCGCTGGTCCAGATGAGCGGCAGCAAATGGTCGCGCCAGCTTTCGCCGCGCCGCGCCAGCAGCCAGGCCGCGCCCAGCAGCCCGGCCCAGCAGGCCAGCCCCAGCGGCAGCCCCATGCCCCAGAAGACCATGTTGATCAGGGGGAAAAGGATGCCGGGGCGGTTGGACCACTGCTCCGCCGGCGGGCCGCCGCCCACTCCGCTCGATTCGGATGCCGAAACGCGCATGCACTCCAGCCAATCGGGGTTGAACTGGAAGGTGAAAAACGAGGTATCGCCGTTGGGGTTGCGGAAGCTCATCGGCTGGGCAACGCGGAAAGCCAGGAAAGCCGCCGCGTAGGTGACCAGCAGCGCTGCCAGGGCAGCCGCGGCAATCCACTTGAAATCGCCCTGACTGCGCAGCTTAAGATCAGCCACGCTGAGGAAAACTGCCACCAGCACCATGCCGGCCAGCGGCAGCAGGTTGATTTTGCAGGCCAGGGCGCAGCCCAGCGCCGCACCGGCCAGAGCAAACCAGAGCAGGGCCTGGCCGTTGGGCCGGTAGGCCTCATTCACGCGCACCGCGCAGGCTGTTTTGGCAGCCCGCACCAGGAGATAAAGGCACAGCGCAGCGAAAAATACACTGAACGTGTCCACGGTCATAAAATGCGCCTGCTGAATTTGCATCACCGCCAGGGCGCTCAGGGCCGCTGCCAGCAGTCCCACCCGGTTCGAGTAGAGCCGCCGCCCGGTCAGAAAAACCAGCAGCACCGTCAGCGAGTCAAAAAAGGCGGAAAGGGTGCGTCCCAGCAAACGGATTTCATCATATCCGGTCTGCCCGGTCAGCTCGCCGGCGGCGCGGATAAGGATGATGGGAAGCTGCCCCCAGCGCATCATCTGGTCAGGCCCATAGGCGGTCACTTCGCCATTCAGATCATATTTTTGATAGGGGCTGATGGGAGAAAGACGGGTATTGAAATACCCATCCAGGATTTGGGGCATTTTGAGAGCCGTGAGGGTATTGGTCAGGCCGTATTCATCCGGATGCAGGTTGGTACCCTGGTTCCAGTCATAACGGTAGAAACGGAAACCAACGCCCAGCAGAATGAGCAGCAGCAAAAAAAGATCAAAAAGGGTGGAAAAGATTTTTGAACGGTTTGTGGGTGGCATAAGCAGGCGTGGTCCTTTGATTAAGATGGCCGGAAGGTATTATACATGATAAACCGCCCTTGATTGATTAATTTCAGGCCACCCTCTCAGAGCAGATGCGGGTGGAGAAAAAGGTCAACCTGCCACTTTTCGATATACCTGATAGGTTTGCTCCGCGCAGCGTGCCCATGAAAATTCTTTTGCCCGCTGCAGGCCTTTTTCCTTTAGATTCTCAGCCAGGGCAGGATCAATCAGTATTTTTTCCAGGGCTGCCGCCAGGTCTTCAGGGTTTCGGGGATCTGCCAGCAAGCCCGCATCTCCCACAACCTCGGGTAAAGACGTGGTGTTGGAAGTAATCACCGGGCAGCCGCAGGCCATGGCTTCCAGCGGCGGCAGGCCAAATCCCTCGTACAAAGAGGGATAAGCAAACACGGATGCAGCATTATATAAAGCCACCAAATCTTCCAGCGGCATCCGCCCCATAAACCGCACCATATGCTGCAAGTTCAAACGGGAAATTGTCTCGTCAATACTCTGTGTCAGCCAGCCGCGAGATCCTGCGTGGATCAACTGCACCTGAATGCCCCGTTGATTCAGCAAAGTCAGGGCTTCCAGCAGACAGGTGATATTTTTGCGCGGCTGCAGTGTGCCCACCGATAAAATAAACCGCTCTGGCAGGGCATATTTTTCTCGCGCAGCTGCAATTTTTGCCTGCTCCATTAGCCTAAAGTGAGGGGCTGCCGCCTCATAGGTCACATGGATCTTTGCGGGGTCTATGTTAAAACGGCGCTCCAGCTCTTTGCGGGTGTAATCAGAAACGGCAATAATCGCGTCAGCCCGGCGGGCGGCGCGGGGCATCAAAATCCGGGCTGATAAGCGGTGAAAAAGCGGAAAATAATGCGGAAGGTCAAGAACAAACAGATCGTGAAAGGTGACCACAACCGGGCAGGGCCGAAAAAGCGGAATCATCTGAGCAGGCATATGCAGCACATCCAGTTTCGCCCGTGAGGCCTGTGCCGGTAAGATCAGCGGGGTCCAGCATAAATCACGATACAGGGTGGCCATGCGCGTCGAGAAAGTTTTCTGCCCATTGGGAAGATCCGGGTGATTGACCATGAAGGTCTCGAAGCGATCCATCGGATATCCGGCTTTCATCGCCTCCCACAAACTGACCGCATACGTGGTGGTGCCAGCCCGTTCATATTTGGTTACACTGAGATCAAGGCCTATTTTCATTTTTGGCTTTAAAAACCTTTAACCGCTTACCTATCGCACCCGTTAAAAGTCAATCGGGATGAGAATCCAGCACTGCCAATGCGCCTTTTTTCTTACAGATGATGATGCAGCATGGCCAACCTTAAAGTTTCGAGACAGAGATTACAAAAATCATTTTACCATACTTTAAAAACCCAGCCCCAGGCCGCCCATTCATACCGTTGTTCTGCGGAATCACTTTATTTTTTCACGGTTATAAGTAGAAACATGCCCACTGCTTTTATCATCGGCATTGCCAGACAGGATGGATCATCCCTTGCCGGGCTGCTGCTCTCCAAGGGATATCATGTCGCCGGGGTGGCCTGTGTCAGCGATATGCTGGCATTGGAACGCATTGAGGCCATCCTGCCGCAAATCACCCTGGTCGCAGGCGACCTGGCGAAAAAAGCCGGCGGACCTGGTCATTGGCTCAGGGCAAACCCATGCGGGGCGCGATTGGTGTCAGATTGCCTTCAGTCATTTCGGCCCAAATTATCAGAACGATGTGGTGTGGACTCGCACTTTGACCGCCCGGTCGAGCCGCGCCAGCTTGTCTCTGATCCGCGCCTGGCCCGCAGCCTGCTGGGTTGGCAGCCCAAAATCAACTTTGAACAGCGTGTCATCATGATGGCTGATGCGGAAATGGACGGGATAAAATCCACCCTCTGAACAGCTCCCTTAATGCTCTTTTTGAACAAACGGCATCCGGATTTCCAATTTTCCGGATGCCGTTTGTTCAAATAATCTATGAGTGAGCTGTTTGACAATGTCACATTTCAGCACTTCTGATTTTTTATCGCTTTCAATCAGGAAATGAACCGCCCTTAGTTTTTTGTCTCCCCGAAGGGGAGACAAAAAACTACAATTAACAGTCACCCCCTCCCGATTTTCGGGAGGGGGCCGCGGGGGGTGGGCGATGAATAAACTTAATATGACATTGTCGAAGCTGCCACGGGCGCCGGAACCCGGCTGCCCAGCATCAGCGATGAGAACTTGGCCCACATCCAGGCCAGCCCGTTCATCAGGTGCATGGAAATAAGGGTGGCAAACACGCCCGCCAGGCTGGCCAGCAGCGCCTCACCAAGCGTGTCAATCAGGAAAACAGGGTGCACCTGCACGCCGTTGATGGTCATTTCCACCAGGTCCAGGTGGGCAGGCGCCAGTTGGTAATAGAAGGGCATTGCCAGCAGGGCCAGCGAAACAGAGAGGAGGGTCACTGCTACCGAAAAGCTGAAAATGCCAAAGGGGAACTTGGCCATCAGGTAAACCAGGCCTTTCCAGGTGGAAGCGCTGCCCAGGGCGGTCGAAAATTTCTGGCTCAAAGAGGCCTGAGAAAGGTCGCGGTTGAACAGTGGCCCCACTGGCTCGCGCAGCATCCAGATGGTCAGCAGCCGCTCAAAAGCCACCAGCCCCACCCAGCACAAAAAGACCGCCAGAAGCACCAGCAGGCCAACCCAGATGAACGCGGTTGGAATACCCACGGAAAAACCCGTCACCAGGAAGGTGAAATAGAGCGTGCCCAGCGGCAAAGCCAGCAGCAGGTAAAGGATGTTGAGATAGGTCTGGCCGCGCACGGCCACGCCAAAGAAACCAACCAGGGCATTTTTTACTGTTGTCATTGCATGTTCTCTTTCTTGATGAAATGTCTTTTACAATTCTTATACGCAAGATCCAGGAAAAGGTTGCACACCTCGCCTGCAGTGAGCTTTCACCTTCAAATCAACCGCAGATTGGATTATCCATAAAGACAAAAACGAGTAAAATAAATTTATACACGTCATCTCCAACATACTCCCATTTTAATTTTTTAAAGGAGCTCTCGATGACCACATCAAACATCCAGCAGGACAAACGTTACAAAAGTATCATGCGCGTTGTGATCATTTTACTGGTTTTCCAGTTTGCCGTTGCCGTCATGGGGGTGGTGGAGGTGATCAATGGGCATGCCGATTTTGTCGTCATGATTTTTGCAGGGGGCCTCTGTTTTATCGCCCAGGTGATCGCCCGCCAGCAAATTACAAAGGGGCGCTTCAACGCGGCCGGCTGGATCAGCGTCATCTCCATCCCCATTGCGGTTTCAGCAGCCGAATGCGCTGATCACGGCAATTCATGGATCATGGGTCCGGTGTTCATGATCATGTGCGCTTATCTGGCTTCTTATATGATGGACCGGCAGAATGCGGCCGGCGGCATCTTTGCCGCCGTGTGCGGCGGCGCTCTGGTTGCCAGCGTGGATGTGTTCTACAACGTCCAGCTCTCCTTTGACTTGAATCCGCGTGTCATCCTGGCTTTCATTGCCGGCGCCATTTTCCTCGCCCTGCTCCTGCGCCAATACCGCGGGTTTAACATCGGCTCCAAACTCATCCTGCTGTGCTGCAGCCTGGTGCTGGAACTGGTTATTGTGACCTTTATCGTTGTGGTGAACATGTTAAGCACACAAAAGGTGGACCCTGAAGCCGCCAACGCCGTTATCCTCACCCTGCAGTTGGCAAGCGCAGTGTTCATCATCTTTGCTGGCGGCATGGCCATCCTCATTTCACGCAGCATCGCCCGCCCCATTCAGGACCTGGCGGTGACCGCGCGGCGTTTCGCCCAGGGCGACCTGACCTATGATCTCAGCATCAACCGCCTCGATGAAATTGGCGACATGGCCGCCAGTTTCCAGAATATGACCGATTACCTGCACCGCGTGGCTGAAGCAGCAGACCGGGTGGCCATTGGCGACCTGACCAGCGCCATCGCTCCGTTATCTGAACGGGATCAGATGGGTACGGCTCTGGCGCGCATGTTTGAACAGCTGCGAAAAATTGCTTCCAGCATCCAGCAGGCCTCAGCCACCCTTTCTGGCAGTGCCCGTCAGGTGGCCGATTCCGCCACCTATGCCGGCCAGGCCACCCATCAAATCAGCCAGACCATGCAGCAGGTGGCGCGCGGCATCACCACCGAAGCAGAAGCCACCACCCACACGGCGGGCTCCGTGGAAAATATGACCCGCGCCATCCAGTCGGTGGCTCAGGGCGCTCAGGAACAGGCCAATGCGGTCAACGACGCCTCATCCGTCATGACACAGCTCTCGCAGGCAGTGGAAAGCATCCGCAGCGGCGCACGCCTGCAGAGCGAAGAAGTGGCCCGCACCCGCGAAGCCCTGATGGAGCAATCAAGAACGGTTGGCAGCATCCGCAATGGCACCCAGGACCAGGCGCAGGGGCTGAACAGCGCCCTGCTCGCTGGAGAAAATTTATCCCAGACCATCACACAGGTCACCCACGCTGCCAATGAAGTGGCGCGCGAATCGGCCAATGCCGCCATTTTGGCGCAAAACGGCGCCGCCATTGTAGAAAAAACCACCCACGGCATGGATAAGGTTAACCGCACCAACCAGCAGTTGGCCCAGCGCATTTCAGATTTGGGCCTGCGCTCCGGGCAAATTGGCGCCATTGTGGAAACCATTGAAGATATCGCCAGCCAGACCAACCTGCTGGCGCTGAATGCCGCCATTGAAGCCGCCCGTGCAGGGGAACACGGACGCGGCTTTGCCGTGGTAGCCGACGAAGTGCGCAAACTGGCCGAAAAGAGCGCCCTGGCCACCAAGGAAATCAGCGGCATGGTTTCGGCCATTCAAAGCGGCGCCGAAGACGCCGTCAGGGCCATGGAACTGGCCGGTGATGATGTGGCTGCCGCCGCCAGCCTGACCAGCGAAGCCCGCGCGGCTTTTGAAGCCATTGTCAACGGCATCAAGCTGTCTGGCGAGCGGGTGCAGGCCATTGAAGCCGCCATCAGCGGCATGGAAAAGGCCCGGGCCGCTCTTGATTCAGCCGTGCGCAGCGCCAATGAGATTGCCGCTCGCAACCTTGAAGCGGTCAGCGCTCTGGCCAAAAGCAACCAGGCCAGTAGCGAAGGTGCGGGCAAGGTAGAGAAGGTCAGCCGTGAAACCCTCACCGCCGCCGAAGCCATGAGCGCTCTGAACAACCAGATGGCCGGCAGCCTCGATCATGTTTCAGCCGTGGTTGAAGAAAACACCGCCGCCACCGAAGAAATGAACGCCTTCGCTTCTGAAGTGCAGACCTCTGTGGAAAACATCGCTGCCGTCAGCGAAGAGAACAGCGCCGCCGTGGAAGAGGTTTCGGCCAGCACCGAAGAATTGAACGCCCAGGTGGCCGAACTGGGCGAAACCGCCCGCAGCCTCTCTGCCATGTCGCAGCAGCTCAAAGACATGGTGGCCATTTTCAAGCTCTAGTTTTTTCGCCTTCGCGTTTTTCAGGCCAGCCGCAAACGGCTGGCCTTTTTTATATCTGCCAATGAATTTCTCCCGCACGGCAGCGAAAACCCTTGACAGGCGCGGATCAAAGTGTATAATATTTTTGATTGACTAATTAGTCAATCAAAAATCGTCTTCAAGGAGAACCTGCCCATGCCGCCTAAAAGCCAGGAAGCCTATGACCTGATGAAAGATGAAAGGCGCGAAAAACTGCTCTCTGCCGCCCTGCGGGTGCTTGCGCGCCGCGGCCTGGCCGCCACCCGCATCGGCGACATTGCCGCCGAAGCCCGGGCCAGCCACGGACTGGTGTACTATTATTTTCAATCAAAGGAAGATATTTTCATCGAACTGGTGCGCCGGGCAAGAGACATTTCCACGCAAAGCATCCGTCAAATCGACGCCCTTCCCTTACCCCCCCTCGAGCGCATCCGCCAGATGGCCCACCTGATCCTCGACAGCATCACCGCTTACGATGATTCCGCCTTCTATTTTCTGCTCATGATCCAGGCTTCGGTCAGCGACACCATCCCCGATGAAGCCCGGAAGCTGCTGGCCGATGATAATACGCCCATGGAAGTGCTGGTCCGCCTGATTTCCGCCGGACAGGCCGCAGGCGCCATCCATGAAGGCGATCCCATTCAGATGGCCCTCCTTTTCTGGGCGGCCATCGAAGGTGTGGCCATCTATAAAATTCAAATGGGCAACACCTTGCAGCACATTCAGCACGAATACCTGATGCGCATTTTTGCAGCTGCCTCATAATCGCTGAGGTATAAAAAAGGTTTTTATCCGTCCTGGCCCTTGCAATCAAAAGGTCAACCGGGGCAGTCATCATCAATTTTGAAAGGAAAGCAGCATGTCTGAAAAAACCATCCTGATCATTGGCGGGGGCATCGCCGGCCTTTCGGCTGGCTGCTACGGCCGCATGAACGGTTACCAAACTAAAATTTTTGAGCTTCACAGCATTTCTGGCGGTCTCTGTACCGGCTGGAAACGCAAAGGATATACCATTGACGGCTGCATCCACTGGCTGGTGGGGTCGCGGCCTGGCTCTGGCATGCACGCACTGTGGGACGAACTGGGCGTGCTCAACGGGGTGAAAATTGTCAATCACGAAGAATTTGTCCGCGTTCGCGGCACAGATGGGCGCGAATTTATCGTCTATACCAATGTGGATCGTCTCGAAGCGCACATGCTGGCCCTTTCGCCGCAGGATGCCGTTCAGATCAAAACTCTGACTGGCGCCATTCGTAAATTTTCAAAATTTGATCCCATGCAGGATAATTCTTCCCCTCTGAGCGGCATCAAGATGCTCTTCACCATGCTGCCCTTCCTGGGCCTGTTCAAGAAATTCGGCAGTCTGACCGTCAGCGAATTTGCCGGCGGCTTCAAAGATCCCCTGCTGCGGCAAGGCCTGGTGGATATCCTGGGATTCCCCGGTTTTTCCCTCCTGGGACTCATCATGACCCTGGCCTGGATGCACGCTGAGAATGCCGGCTATCCCATCGGAGGTTCGCTGCCCTTTGCGCATGCCTTTGAACGCCGCTACCGCGAGCTGGGCGGCGAGATTGAATTCAACACCCGCGTGGAAAAAATTCTGGTGGAAAATGGGCAGGCCGTGGGTCTGCGCCTGGCAGACGGCCGCGAAGTGCGCGGCGACAGGATCATCAGCGCCGCCGACGGTCACGCCACCCTCTACAGCATGCTGGACGGCCAGTATCTGACGGATGAATTGAAAGAAATGTACACCACCTGGCCCATCTTCGATCCGCTTATCCAGGTTTCGCTGGGAGTCAACCGCGATTTAAGCGCCGCCCCACATGCCATCAATGTCCACCTCAAAAAACCCGTGCATATTGCCGGGGTTGAGCGCGATGTGTTGAGTTACAAGCATTACGCCTACGATCCAACCCTGGCGCCAGCCGGCAAAACCGTGGTGGAAGTGATGCTTTCATCCTCTTATGCCTATTGGAAAGAGCTGGCCGAAGACCGCGAGCGCTACGATGCCGCAAAACAGCAGGTGGCCTTGCAGGTGATTGAACAGCTTGAAGCGGTTCTGCCCGGCATCAGCGGACAGATTGAAATGGTAGACGTGGCCACGCCCCTCACTTATGAGCGCTTCACCGGCAACTGGCAGGGCTCTTTTGAGGGCTGGCAGTACACCAAGGAAGCCATGAGCCGCACCATGCAGGGCAAATCCATCTCTAAAACCCTGCCCGGGCTTGAAAACTTCTATATGATCGGCCAGTGGACCGAGCCGGGCGGCGGCCTGCCGCCCGCCCTGACTTCAGCCCGCGCCATTATCAGCCAGATCTGCAAAAAAGATAAACGAGCCTTTGTCAGTAAAAAAACGCAGTAACCACCTCTCGCAGCCCATATCACACACCCCCCTGGAATGACTTCCATGGGGGTGTCCTTTTAAGGGCCGCAAAGCCGCTTACCATTCCGCCCCATACCAGCGCAGGTAGGTTTCCAGTTCCTTGCGCCAGTAACGGTCATCGTGATACCCCGGCGAGAGCCGCCATTCATGGGGAACGGCTTTGTCGGTCAGCAGGGCTTCAAAATCCAGCACCGAAGGCAGCAGTTCGTGATCGCTTTCGCCAATATCCACCCAGATGCGCGGCAGCGAATCGGCCGGGATGCGCTCCAGCCATTTTTTAAGATGTTCGGCGTCGTCCCTGAAAATGCCCGGGCTGTGCGCCCCCATGGCGCTGAAGAGTCCCCAGCGCAGCAGACCTATATGAATGGCCCATCCTCCGCCGCGCGAAAGTCCGCCCACCGCCCGGTGCGCCCGATCCGTCTGGGTGTGGTACCGTCCGTCAATATAAGGGATCACATCGTTGACCAGTGCCAGGTCAAAAGGCATTTCAGCGGGCTGTTTCCAGCCGCTCGGATCATATGGCATGACAATGAGATACGGGCGCACAATGCCGCTCTGCATCAGCCGGTCAGCCGCCTCAGGCAGCCCCAGTTCCACCCACTGGTTTTCATCGCGGTTCATGGCATGGATGAGATACAGCACCGGGTAGCTCTGCGCCGGGCTGGCATCGTAACACGGCGGCAGGTATACCAAGCCGCGCAGCGGGGTTTTGAATAACACGGAAGCGATTTCAAACGTTTCAAGACGGCCGTTTTCAGCGCAGGGGGGTGGGGTTGGCGTTGCAGTCAGTGTGGCGGTGCAGATGGGCTGCGGTGTCAGGCTGGGCCTGGCAGTGGGGGCCGGGGTTAGGGTTGAGGTGGCAGCGGGCTCAGCCGTGCGGGTTGGCAGCGGCGCCGGAGTGAAGGAAGGCGCTGCGGCAGGGCCAGAGGTGGCCGCGCCCGTCAGCAAAGCCTCAGAATCCTGACAGGCGGCCAGCATCAGACACAAGATCACCGCGAAAGAAAGCCAGAGAAATCTTTTCATGCTGCCTGATTATAAGCGATTCGCGGTATAATACACTTGATTAATTGGTTTTTTTGTAAGGCAAATGAAAGATGGACGATAAAATTACCATTATTGAAGGCCCGCCGCCGACTTTTGAACGCGTTCGCGACGGCTGGGCAATTGGATTAAACGAAACCCCCACCATCACAGATGTGGCGGTGGCCCGCCTGCGCACTTTTAACGGTCCGGCGCTGGTTGAACGCTGTCACCGCGCCTGGAATTCCCACGGCCACATGGTTTTGGAATTCCGCAACACCCTGGGCCTCCCAGAGGAGACTCCCATTCTGGCTGCCCGCAGCATGCTCACCGAAGACGGCCACCTGCTCATGCTCTGGGTACGCCGCGACCACTTTGAAACGGAAACCCAAACCGATTCAGGCGACGAATCAGACGACCTGGACCATCATCAGGAGTAAACCCCATGCTTGATCTGCACCAGATCCGCGCGCAATTTCCGGCCCTTGAAAGCCCCACCGTTTTTTTGGATAATCCGGGCGGCACGCAAATTGCCCGGCAAAGCCTGGAGCGCATCCAGAGCTATCTGGTCAACACCAACGCCAATCATGGCGGCGCCTTTGAAACCAGCCGGCAGTCAGATATTCTGGCCGAAACAGCCCACGCCGCCATGGCTGATTTTCTCAACGCCTCACGCCCGGAAGAAATCATCTTCGGGCCCAACATGACCACCCTCACCTTCAGCATGAGCCGCGCCCTGGCCCGCACCTTCAACCCCGGCGACACACTGGTGGTGACGCGCCTCGACCACGACGCCAATATTTCTCCCTGGCTGCTGGCCGCCGAAGACCGCGGCTGCAAAATCCGCTGGGTGGATTTCAACCCCGAAGACTGCACGCTGAACCTGAATGACCTGGAAGCCGCCTTAGAGGAAAAACCGCGCCTGGTGGCGGTGGGATATGCCTCAAACGCCACCGGCACCATCAATCCGGTGCGCACCATCACCCGCATGGCCCACGAAGCTGGCGCGCTGGTGTATGTCGATGCGGTGCAATATGCGGCCCACGGCCCCATCGACGTGCAAAACATTGGCTGCGATTTCCTGGCCTGCTCATCTTACAAGTTTTTCGGCCCCCATATGGGCATCCTTTACGGGCGTTACGACCTGCTGGAAGAACTGCGCGCCTACAAGGTACGCCCTGCACCTGCCCTGCCGCCCGGCAAATTTGAAACCGGCACCGGTAATTTCGAAGGCATGGCCGGCGTGCTGGGCGCGCTGGAATACTTTGAATGGCTGGGCGTCACCTTCGGCCAGGAACAGGCCGAAGCCCTGAGCAGCAGCTATCACGGCCGCAAACTGATCTTCAAACAGGCCATGAAAGCCCTGCGCGCCTATGAATTTGAATTGAACCGCGCCATTCTGCAGGCATTGGAAGAAATCCCCGGTCTCACCCTTTACGGCATTAAAGACCCGCTGAACCTTGAGTCGCGTCTGGCCACCTTCAGCTTCACCATCAGAGGTCTCGCCCCGCGCCAAATCACCGAGCACGCCGGCCGGCAGGGCATCAACCTGTGGGATGGCAATTATTACGCTCTGGCGGTCACAGAAAGGCTTGGCCTGGAAGGTAAAGGCGGCATGGTGCGCATTGGCGCCGTTCACTATAACACCCTGGAAGAAATTAACCGCTTCAAGCAAATGCTGCGCGGCCTCACTGCCGCTGATTTTTCCACCCGTATTGCCGCCCGCCTCTTTGCAGGCGATCACTAACCTCATATCGAAGCACTTAAGCATTCAGCGCCTGAGTGAGGGGGGCACCCAGGCGCTGAATGCATTTAATATACCACAGAATAAAACGGAATACAAGTCCATTTGGGGGCTTTTTTTATTTTTCCCCTGGGCCTGTCTCAAGCCAGATACGCATGGGCGTCCAATTCACCCTCTGAGAGGATGCCGTATTTACTCTGCAAGCCAGCATGCCGGGCTGACCTCCCCTTTTTTTAGAGACATTTGAATGCTCTGTTTCAGGCATGATTCTGCTCACTTAAATCATTTTTCAACACTATAATAAGATATGGAAGTTTTTTGCTTCTTTTTGTGCAACTGTTCAGGCACGGCGCAAAAAAACCGGCCAAACCGCTGGTTGAGCAGCTACCGTATTGTGATAAGGGTTTGATTGGGATCTGATCAGAGTTTAAGGAGGCACACATGGGAAACTGTTCCCTCGATTTTGAACAACAGAAAATCAGCCTGCTCAATGCTCTTGTGTCCATGGACACATTATCCGCCCGGACCATTCTAACCCAGCCTTATGATCCATGCACCCCCCACCAGGTGGTGGAGCAGCTGGTGGCGCCAGCGCTTGAGATCATCGGCGAGGGCTGGGAAAAAGGCGAATATTCTCTTTCCCAAGTCTATGTCAGCGGCCGCATCTGTGAAGAACTGGTGGATCTTATCCTTCCTCCCATGCACCAATCTCGGCGCTACCAGCCGAAAATGGCCATTGCCGTTCTCGAAGACCGGCACATGCTGGGTTCGCGTGTGGTGTATTCAGCCCTGCGCGCCAGCGGATTTGAGCTGGCACATTACGGCAGCCAGACGGTGGACGCCCTGGCCCAGCGGGTTGAAAAAGACCGCATTGAACTGCTGCTGGTATCCACCCTGATGCTGTCATCAGCCCTCAGGGTGAAGCGCCTGCGCAGCCTGCTCGAACAGAGCGGACGGCAGGTGAAAATCATGGTTGGCGGCGCGCCTTTTCGCTTCGACCCCGCGCTCTGGCAGGAGGTTCGCGCCGATGCCTGCGGCAGTTCAGCCGCCGAAGCCGTTGATTTTGCGGAAAACTTATTGAAGGAGTTGCAATGAACACCCCTAAAATGACTTCCCTTCAACGCGTGCTCACCACCCTGGGGCAGCAGGAGCCTGACCGCGTGCCCTTCTTCCTGCTTCTGACCATGACGGGCGCCAAAGAGCTGGGCCTTTCTTTACAGGACTATTTTTCCAAAGCGGAATATGTCGTTGAAGCACAGCTGCGCATGCGAAAAAAATTTCAGCATGACTGTCTCTACAGTTTCCTCTACGCATCCCTGGAAGTGGAAGCCTTTGGCGGCGATACCATCTATATTGACGACGGCCCGCCCAATGCCGGCGCGCCTATCATCTCCAAGCCGCAAGACATCCTCTCGCTCACCCCGCCGCGCATCGAGGACCATCCCTGTCTGCAAAAGGTGCTTGAAATTGAGCGCCAGCTCAAGGCCAAAGTTCAGGACGATGCCCCCATCATTGGCGTGGTCATCTCGCCATTCTCCCTGCCGGTGATGCAGATGGGCTTTGAGGGCTACTTGAACCTGATGCTGAATCAGCCCGATCTTTTTGCACGCTTGATGCAAGTTAATGAAGCATTTTGCGTCAACTGGGCCAATGCGCAGCTCGCCGCCGGCGCCACCGCCATCTGTTATTTTGATCCGGTCTCTTCAACCACCATCATCACCCGCGAACAATATTTGGAAAGCGGATATCAGGTTGCCCGCCGCGTCTTGCCGCAAATTAAAGGGCCTACCGCCACCCATTTTGCCTCTGGCCGCTGCCTGCCCATTGTGGAAGAGGTGGCACAAACCGGCACCATGATTTTTGGCATCAGCACATCTGAAAGCCTGGGCGAGCTTAAAAAAGCCGTGCATGGCCGGGCAACTCTGATTGGCAACCTGAACGGCGTTGAAATGCGCCGCTGGTCGGCTGAAAAAGCAGAAGCCGAAGTTAAGAAAGCCATCGCCGAAGCCGGTCCGGGCGGCGGGTTTATCCTGTCAGACAGCCACGGCGAAATCCCCTACCAGGTGAGCGAGGAAACCCTGTTGGCCATCTCCGAAGCCGTCCACACCTGGGGCCGTTACCCGCTGGATTGGGCGGCCGCATGACCGTGAAACTGCGCCTGCTTACCTGCAAGCACTTTATGCCCGAACTGGAAGCCGTGCTGCGCAGCGGCGCTCTTTCTGATGTGGAAGCCGGCGCCTTTCCGGCAGTGTGCCTTAACCCGCAGCGGGTGTCGAATGTGATCGGCTCCTTTTCCGATCTGGCCGATGCAAACCAGCCTGTCATAGCGTTAATGGGCGGCTGTTTTATGAATTACCAGGCGCACTTGCGCCAAATGCCCCCCAATTACCAGGTGCGGCAGTTTGCGCAATGTTTCAATATGCTGGCCCCGCAAAGTCTGATTGACGACTATACCCGCTCTGGCGCATACCTGCTGACGCCGGGCTGGCTCTCTGCCTGGCGCGGCCATCTGAAAGTTTGGGGGTTTGACCAGAAAACCGCCAGCGACTTCTTCCACGAAAGCGCCGATCACCTGCTGTTGCTGGATACGGAGGTGGATCCGCTCAGCCGGGAACACCTGAAAGACATGGCCGCTTACCTGGGCATGCCGTATAAAGTGGTTTCCATCGGCCTAGACTTTTTCCGCCTGACCATCACTCAGATTGTGCTGGAATGGCGCCACCAGAAAATGTATAAGGAAGCCGAGCGGGCCAAAAAAAAGACCGCCGACTATATGATGAGCCTCGACCTGCTTACCGGGCTGGTTGGCGCCTTCAGCGAAAAAGAAGTCATTGAAAAAATTGTTGATTTGTTCTTTCTTCTCTGCGCTTCACCAAATATCGTCTTTATCCGCATCGAAAACGACACAGTCAAAAATGTCACCGCGCTGAATCCGCCTGAGCCGGAAGAAGGCGAAATTCATGCCTGGCTGGAGAACTGCCCTGAGCCGTACGGATGGCTTGATGAGGAAGAAGGATTTTATCTGCGCCTGAATTACCAGGAAGAATGGATCGGGTTTCTGCATGTGACCGATATTCCCTTCCCTGAATTTCACCATGATTACCTCAACCTGGCTGTTTCGATCTCCTCCATTTGCAGTCTGGCCATTAACGACGCCCATCTTTTCGATAAAATCAAGCAAATGGCCAGCACCGATGCCCTCACCGGCCTCAACAACCGCCGCCAATTGATGGTATTAGCGGAGATCAATTTCAACCAGGCCCGCCGCTACAAACACCCCTTATCTCTCATCATCATGGATATTGATCATTTCAAGGCCGTCAACGACACTTATGGTCATTCCGGCGGTGACCTTGTGCTTTCGGCGGTGGCGCGCAGCTGCAGCAGCGTGATGCGCGATTCAGATGTGCAGGGGCGCTACGGTGGCGAAGAATTTCTGTTTTTGCTCCCCGAAACTGATCTTTCGCATGCCATTCAGGCGGCGGAACGCATTCGCAATAACATCGAAAGCCTGGAAGTTCCAGTCGAAGGGCGCCTGATAAAGATTACGGTCAGCCTGGGCGTGGCCGAACTGGATGATGATTGCGCGGACCTTGACGCCCTGATTATCCGCTGCGACAAAGCCCTCTATAAGGCCAAAAACAGCGGACGCAACCGGGTGGTGGCCTGGTCTGCTGAAATTCCAGATTTTCCATCCCCGGCCTGAGCAGGCGGTAAATGCGCAGATATTCCCCTGAAAAACGCCGCCTGTTTTGCTTGACCTGAGGCCCTTGTCTCTATACAATAAATTCATATCGTGTCTGAATCATTTATTGACTTGCCTATCTTTCAGGAGGTGACGATGGCACCAAAACCGGTTATTCGAGTGGGGCATTTGCGGATCACGGATCATCTTATTCTCGGCGTGACCCTGAATAAATTGGCGGCTGGCAGTGAAAAATTTCAGAATTTCGACCTTGAAACCCAGGCCTTCAGCGGCTGGAACCCAACCTCTGACGCACTGCGCAACGGCGCCATTGATGCCGCCTGCATTCTGGCGCCTCTGGCCATGGAACTGTTTCACTCCGGCGTGAAAATCCGCATGGTGATGCAGACCCACAAATCGGGCAGCATCATTGTCACCAACAAACGCGCCAACATCAAAACCATGCAAGATTTTAAAGGTAAAACGGTTCTGATACCGCATTATCTCTCGGTGCATAACATGCTCTTCGACAAAATGCTGCGCGATCAGGGCATTGATGTGGGCGTCAACAGTGATGTCACCTTTGAGGTGGTGGCGCCTGCAGATATTCCTGAAATCATCGAATGGGATGAAAAAGGCTCGGTTGGCGGCTTCATTGTGGCCGAACCATTTGGCACCCAGGTGGTCAAAGCCGGCTATGGCGAAGAATTCGCCCTATCAAAAGACATCTGGCCAAACCACCCCTGCTGCGTGCTGGTGGTCAAGGAAGACATCCTCAACCAAAATCCCGACGGCGTGCAGGAACTGGTTTCAAGCCTGGTGGCTTCAGGCTTGTATGTGGCCCAGAACCCCGACGGCGCAGCTGAAGTGGGCGCCAAATTCCTCAATCAGGATGTCAACGTGATCCGCCATGTGCTGACCACCCCCCGCGGGCGCGTCACCACCGATGAGCTCTTCCCCGATTTCAGCGGGCTCGATCAACTCCAGACCTATCTTACCAGCACCATTCATGCGCTCTCCGATAAAATCAGCCTTGATCAGTTTGTGGTCCCAAAATTTGCCGAAAAGGCAGGTGCAAAGTAACCCAAGATGAACGAATACCTGATCGAAGTTGACGAATTGCACGACATCCTGGCTTCAGGCACAGTCCGCCTGGTGGATACCCGCTCTGAAGATGAATTTAACCGCTCGCACATCCCCGGCGCAGTGAATATTCATGATATTTTCACCTATCTCTGCACCCGCGATACCGGCGGCTATCCTGCCCTGGTGCAGCATTTTGCGCGCCTGTTTGGCGATGCCGGCATTAAACCCGAAGATCAGGTGGTTATCTATGAAGACGCCATGGATAATGGCTATGGTCAATCATGCCGCGGCTGGTTTCTGTTCAAATACCTCGGCCAGGCTTCCGCCAGGGTGCTGCACGGCGGCTACAAGGCCTGGCTGGGCAAAAAGCTGCCCCTCAGCCGCAAACCGGCTGAAACTCAACCCCTGACCTATCTGGCCAATCCCATCAACAACTGGATGGTGACGGCAGACGATATGATGAAAGCCATCCAATCAGAGGATGTGGTGATTATTGACTGCCGCGACTATGCCGAGTGGGTGGGCGCCAACTCCTCTCCCTACGGCTATGATTACTGCCCGCGCAAAGGGCGCATTCCGGGCGCTCGCTGGATTGAATGGTACCGCATGATGACCCGCCGCAACGGCATTCCGTGGTTCAAGAGTTCCGCCGAGGTCACCAAGGTTTGCGAGGGTGTGGGCATCACCCCGGAAACAACCGTTTACGCCTATTGTTTTAAAGGCGCGCGCACTTCCAACACCATTCTGGCAATGAAAATGGCCGGATTCCAGGATGTGCGCAATTACCTGTGCTCCTGGAATGAATGGTCACGCGATTTTTCTCTGCCCATCGATGAGGATTATCCGGAAACCTGATTGATTTCAGACGGCCCGGCCATTTGAAGAACCCAGGTCTGGCGGGAAAAGATGCTTTTCCCGCCTTTTCTATCTCTGGAGGAAAATGAACAAAGCCCCGGTCATCATTCTGATCTGTCTTCTGTCATTGTGCGCCTGTTCCAGCCCCACCCCAACCGTCCAGGCGACCCTGCCGCCCACGGCAGCCCCATCTCCCCTGCCAACCCTGACCCTCACCGCAGTGCCTTCACCCACCCTCACGCCACCACCGGCGCCCAGCCCCACCCCAAAGCCCACAGTCACGCCAGAGCCCTCGCCGGCCTCCAACCCCACCGCAGGCCTGGAGGCCGGCATATTGTTCATGGCCGATGTCAGCAAGGAAGGTAAAACCCTCTCCACAGCCCTGGTAACTGCGGATGGCAAAGCCGTTGCTGCGCAAACCACCGATGGCCATGTGTATGTGTGGGAAACAGCCAGCGGCGCCTTGTGGCAGGTGACGCTGCCCGACAGCGAAGCCGCCGTGGTTCTGGGCTCAAACGGCACAGCCTACCTGGTGGCAGCTACCACCTTCACCGGCAGCGAAGAGATCCTCCTCTGGTTGATCTCTCCTGAACAGACCGAGCCCGTTCAGATCAATATCAGTCCCAAGGCCGGCTTTGTCACCTCCCTTGCCTTCTCTCACAGCGGCAAAATTCTGGCGGCCGGTTTCAGCAGCGGGCAGATCCATTTTTACGACACCGCCAGCGGCGAACTGGCGCGCACGATCCCGGAAGCGCACAGTGACTGGGTGATGCTGCTGGCCTTCTCGCCAGATGACCGGTATCTGCTGACCGATTCCATGTCTTTTGATCCGCGCACTCTCATTTTTGAGGTGAAAACCGGTAAAGAAGTGGCCGCCCTGGCCGAAGACAGCTTCAACTATATGCCGGGTTTCTTTTCTCCTGATGGCAGCCTGGTTTCGCTGCTCACAGCAGAAGGCACCGCCGTGTTTGATACAACCACCTGGAAGCGCGTGGGATTGCTGCCCAACTACATGCCCTTTGTGGTTCCGTTGGAGGGACCGTTAAAAATTCCGCAAACCGCGGTGGTGGAAACCTTTACACTGGATGATGGGCGCAAAGTGGCCACCTATTTCTTCACCCTGGTCTTTCTGCCCGACGGCCGCTGCCTGATTCTGGAAAGTTTCCCCAGCTCGGGCATTGTGATGCTGACGGATGCGGCAGCCCTGCCCTGACCGGCTGCCCAAACACGTCTGCGCAGGTGATGATATAATGGGGAACATGAAGAAAAACATCCTCAAAATCGTCGCATTTCTGCTGATTGCCATTGCCGCCTGCGTCGGCATTTATTTTCTGCCGCCGGTGTACAGCCGGCTGTCCTGGCGGGTGGATGAACTGCGCACCCGTATCAAATATGCACTGAATCCGCCCGAACAGGCCATCTTTGTGCCGCAGGCCAGCACGCCGCTGGCCCTGCCCACCCTCACTGTCACACCGCTGCCGCCCACCCCCACCCTCACCCCCGATTGCGGCGCAGCCTGCTTCACCGCCACGCCCACCCCGCCGCCCACTGAAACACCCCTGCCCAGCCCCACGCCCACCCCGCTGCCGCTTCAGGCCAAACTGAAAGGCGTGAAACACGAATACCAGCATTGGAATAACTGCGGCCCGGCCACCCTGGCCATGGCCCTTTCGTTCTGGGGCTGGGAAGGCACCCAAACCGACACCGCCCCGGTGCTCAAACCCAATGACCGCGATAAAAACGTCATGCCCTATGAGATGGCCGCCTATGTGCAGGACCACACCAACCTGCGCGTGCAGATCAGACACGGCGGCGACCTGGAAACCCTGCGGCGCTTCATTGCCAGCGGATTTCCCGTGCTGATTGAAAAAGGCTTTGAAGGGGTGGATTTTGACGGCTGGATGGGTCACTACGAAGTGCTCACCAGCTACGACCTGGATGACGACAGCTTTCTGGCTCAGGATTCCTACCAGGGGCCGGATAAGAGGCTCAGCGGCCCCGACATCTACGCGAATTGGCGCGCCTTCAATTTTATATATATGATCATCTACCCGGCTGAACGCGAGGCCGAAGTGATGGCCCTGATGGGCGAACAGTGGGATGAAATGGCCAACTGGCAGTTCGCCGCCGACAAGGCCAAAGCTGAAACCACCACCCTCACCGGCCGCGACCAGTATTTCGCCTGGTACAACCTCGGTTCCAGCCTTACCAGCATGGGCCAATACAGCCAGGCCGCGGCCGCCTTCGACGAAGCCTTCCGCCTTTACCCATCCATCCCTGAAAAAACCCGCCCCTGGCGCATGGTCTGGTACCAGACTGGCCCCTACTTTGCCTATTATTTTACCGGGCGCTACCAGGATGTGATTGACCTGGCCACCACCACCCTGGATGCCATGAACGAGCCCGTGTTGGAAGAGAGCTTTGTCTGGCGCGCCCGCGCCCGCGCCGCCCTCGGTGACAAGGAAGGCGCCATTGCCGACCTCAACCAGGCTCTGAAAGTCCACGCCGATTTCCGCCCCGCGCTGGATGAACTGGCCATCCTTGGAGGATAACCCTTGATCAGGCTGCTGCATTTTGCCGACGCCCACATTGATATGGCCAACTACGGCCGCCATGACCCCATCAGCGGACTGCCTCTGCGCGTGCTCGATTTTCTCAAATCGCTGGATACCATCATCGCTACGGCCATTGAAGAAAAGGTGGACCTGGTGATCTTTGCTGGCGACACCTATAAGGACCGTTCACCTGCGCCCACCTTCCAGCGCGAGTGGGGCCGGCGCATCATGCGCCTGTCGCGGGCAGGCATTCCCACCCTGCTGCTGGTGGGCAACCATGATATTTCCCCGGCGGCCGGCCGCGCCAGCGCCATGCACGAATTTGACACTCTGGCCGTGCCGCATATTCGCGTGCTCTCGAAGCTGGAATTTCTTGGTCCCAGCCAGCTGGAAGGGCTGCCTTTGCAGGTGCTGGCTCTGCCCTGGATCTCCCGCTCGCGCGCCATGAGCGCCGGCGGCGGCGAAACAGCCGATGCCGGGCAGGTTTATGCCGCCATCGGCGAGGACCTGGCTGACCTGGTGAACCGCTGGCTGGAAGCCGCCGACCCGGCTCTGCCGGTGGTGCTGACTGCCCACGCTTCTGTGGAAAGCGCAACTTATGGTGGAGAGCGCCTGGTGATGCTGGGCAATGATGTGGTCATTCCCCTGCCGGTGGTGCGCGATCCGCGCCTTGATTACGTGGCCCTGGGGCACATCCACAAGGCGCAAAACCTCAACGAAGGCCAGCACCCCCCGGTCATCTACCCTGGTTCCATCGAACGGGTTGATTTTGGCGAAGCCCGCGACGACAAGTATTTCGTCATCGTTGAAGTGGAACGCGGTCAGACCCGCGTGGACTGGCGCGAGCTGGAAGGCATTCGCCCCTTCATCGGCCGCTACCTCGACCTGCAGTCCAATGAAGATATCAGCGGGCAAATCCGCCGCGCCCTCCCCCCGCCTGAAACCTGCCAGGGCGCTGTGGTGCGCCTGGTGCTCGATTACCCGCGCGACTGGGACCCGATGATCCCTGAAGAGGAACTGCGCGCCTACATGAAAGATGCCTTTGAGTTTCATTTCATCAAACGCCCTCAGGCCAGTGCGCGGGTGCGTCTGCCGCAGGACCGCGAGGTAAGCAGCCTTTCGCCGCTGGAACTGCTGGATGTTTACTGGCGCAGCCAGCATGTGGACGAAGGTGAAAGCCAGGCCCTGCAAGCCCTGGCCGGCGAACTGCTGACCGCCGGCGACCCACAGGAGGAATGATGGAATACAACAGCGAACACATCCGCTGCGAAATCAACCGCATGGCCCCATCTGACCGCCCGGCCCACGATTGGTTCCGTCTGATCGATTCCTTCCCCCCGCCCATCACCCGCGATTACCTGCTGCGTTTTGAACAGACCCCGGGCGCCCGCCTGCTAGACCCTTTCTGCCGCGACGGCGCCCTTCTGGTGGAAGCCCGCAAACTGGGCTGGCAGGCCTGGGGGGTTGAATCCGATCCCTTCAACCGTTTTGCCAGCCAGGCGCGCCTGAACTGGGCTGCCGAACCGGCCAGCCTGGTGGCTCACGCCGAAGCCGCCGCGCGGGCTGCTCTGACCGAATTTGCCGCCCAGGGCCTCAGCGACGACCCCACCCCGCTTTTTTACCGCCGCCCGCAAAATGCCAGCGCGCTGCGGCGCCTGCCGCCAGCCGCCGAAAAGCTGCCCCTGGCCCGCTCCATGGGCGACCTGCCGCTCCATAAAACCCTCACCCTCCTCGAAGCTATCCGCCAGAATGCCGCGCCCGCCGAAACCGGGCTGATGGAACTGGCCCTGGCCAACCTGGTGATTTACGAAATCGGCAACTTGCGCTATGAGCCGCAGCCCTGCGTGGCCTTTGAGAAAAATGATGCCCGCCTGGTGCTGCCCTGGCTGGAAGCCGTGCGCCAGATGGCCCGCGACCTGCCTGTGCTGCAGGCTGCCGCCGCAGCGCCCGCCTGTGTGGCCGCCCGTTTTGCGGATTTGCCTGCGGAGGGATTGATTGACGGTGTGATCAGCGTGCTGCCGCGGCGTGGCGAAGACCTGACCCGCACCACCCGCCTGCCAGGTGCCATTTTGGGGCTGCTGCGCTCGCGCTGGCAGCTCACCCGCCTGCGCCGGGCGCAAAGCCAGCCCGGTCTTCTTCCACTGACCTTCCAGGCCGTTTGCCGGCGCCTGAAACCCGGCGCCCTGCTGGTTTTGGTGACGCGGGATTACCTGGACGAAGCCGGGCAGATGGTGGATGCGGCCAGTGAAGCTGCCGGGCAGCTGGCCCCCCTGGGGTGCCGCCTTGAAGGGGTGGATTCGTTCCGCACCCGGCTTGAACCGCGCACCCGCGCCAGCCTGCGCGAGCAGATTCTGCGCCTGCGCTTTGATCCTGCGGCGGCTGTTTAATAACAATACTGCCGCAGCTCGGCGGCGTAAAAAGAAACAATCAATTCGCCTCCTGATCTGGTCCAATGGAGCCCACCTGACTCGCAAAATATTCACACTGGCGTCAATCCTCTGGCAAGGGCAGGCGGCCTCCACTTCGTGAAGACTGGGACTCAGCTGGTGGTGTTTGCCAGGCTGGCTGAACAATGACAAAAAAAGTTCAAAACGTGATCATCATGAAAAGAGGCAGGTTATGGCCGAAATTGGCGGTCAATTATCCAAAAGAATCGTTTCGCTGCGCTTTTTGCTGATTGTTTTTGTGGTTTTTATCCATAACACCGTTTCCGAAGTTAAATACGCCGATTCGACAACGGTTTATCAAATTCCTGAATATGCGCGAATTATCAGGGTCATCGTCACGGATGTCTTTTCCCGTTCAGCAGTCCCTCTTTTCTTTCTATTATCCGGTTACCTGTTTTTTATGAAAGAAGCCGCCTATTGGCCGGTGGTGAAAAAAAAGACCAAATCCATCCTGCTGCCTTATATGCTCTGGTCGCTTCTGGCGGTTCTTTTTTATTTTTTGGCGCAAAACATCTCTTTCACCAAAGTATATTTTTCCAATCCGCTCAATATCGTGGCTGATTTTGACTGGCTGGATTGGGTGGATGTGTTTGCAGGTCTTTTTACCGCACGAGCGCCATACCCCCTGGTTTACCAGTTCTGGTTCATTCGCGATCTGTTTACTGCTTTTCTTTTATTCCCAATCCTTAAATGGTTCATAGACCGCCTGCCATTTGGAACCTTCATCATATTATCCGTGCTCTGGATCACCTACACCAATTTATACCTGGTTTCAGCTGAAGCCTTGCTCTTTTTCTCCCTGGGTTATTACATCGTCAAGTACAAATTGACCATCGAATCTCTGGACAAAATCAAAATCGGGGATTTTCTGGCAGGTTTTTCGGCCACCATTTTCTTTGAAGTATTCTTTTTAAAGAGTTTTAGCTTCATTCATTTCATCAATCTGGTGCTTGGGGTTCTATTTCTCCTCAGAATATCATTCTATTTCATTAGGAATGAAAAGGTATTCTCCATCCTGGCCTGGTTGGAAGGATATGCCTTCTTTGTTTATGCTTTCCATGAGCCTCTGCTGACCATATTGAAGAAAGTCAGCGTCCGAGTCATTCCAATGGAAGGCGGTTATATTCTTTTGCATTACTTTTTCCTGACCTTTTTGACCGTCATCATCTCGCTTGCAGCCGGCGTTTTGGTCAAGAAAATCACGCCCAGGGTTTATGCGCTTCTCACAGGGGGGCGGGTTTAAAGCAAAACGATCGAGATAACAACCCGGTCGGGAGAAAAAACTGAAAGCTGTTCCAATTCAGGTTTTCTGAAGATTTTTTTCTTCATTTCATTTATACTGCGCAGTTACCGGCCTGCTTTTTAATTTTCATATATAATCAATAAGAGCATTTTCTTTATATATGCAGCTCAAAAAACAGTCCAGGAACATCCACCAGTTGTAGCTCAACTGGTGCGTTACCAGCAGGCTTTTGCCGGTCAGGATATTGACGCGCTGCCCTATGAGGAATATCTTCAGCGCACTGCGGATGCCTTCGGCTGGAAGGTTGGCCAGCTGCAGCAGACCATGGAAAAGAAACACCTGACGCTGGAATTCCTGCGCCAGCCCGAATATTAGTATCGTATCCCGACGAGAGGTGCAGCATGCGAGATCTTTGGGAAAGGCTTGACTTCTGGTTCACCACCCACACCCTGTTGAGCGCCGAAGAACGCGGTTTCAGAAAAGGCGCCGCCCCGGCCGACCTGGCCGCCGCGGAGAGCGCCATGAACATCACTTTTCCAGGCGATTTTCTGCAATCGTGGCTGATCCACGATGGGCAGGAACATTTTTGGGAATTTGGCTGGCTGCCTGACGGCATGGGACTGCTGCCCATCTCTGAAATCGTTAAGCAGTGGAAAACCGAGTATCGTTACTATCTGCAATACAAAGCCGAAAGCGAGGCCTTCTTCTCAGATTGGCAGGAAGAGGGGAAAATTGCCAACGCCGTTTTTCATCCCAAACGCATCCCCTTTGCCAGCAGCGAGGGGGAATGCAGCCTGTGGCTCGATTTTGCCCCCGGCCCCAAAGGCACACCCGGACAGGTCATTTTCAACGTCACCGAATGCGATTTTGTGGTGCTGGGGCGCAGTTACCGCGAATTTTTCAGCCGCTACCTGCAGCTGCTTGAAACCGGCCGCCGGGTTTATGACCACGAAAGCCGCTCCATCATCCCGGCTGATCATAACATTGAAAACTACCTGGTTTACTGGCGCGAATTGTTCCGCTGAAACCCTGTCTATTTTTTCCCCGCTTCTTCATTAGCCAGCCCTCCGCTGGCTTTTTTTCGATTGCTCATCTTGGATCACCCGGCTCACTATTCTTTTTTGCGGCGTTTGCGCCCGCGCAGCAGATCAATGAACACCATCCACACCAGGCTGCCGCCCAGCGCCATGGACGCAATAAACCCGATCACCCCCAGCAGGGGAATGAAATTCCACGACTGGTTGGGTGAAACCCCCATGGCCAGCGCCGAACCAATGAGCATGCCCACCAGCACCAGCGAGCCGGTCATGCGGTTGGTGATGATGAAGATCTGGTCCATGTCTAAATCGGTGAGATCAACCCCCACTTTGAGCGCGCCTTTTTCAATCTGCTTGAGGATGGCTTCGCTGCTGTGGCTGACCGAATCAATCATGCGGATGGCTTCGTGGGCGTCATCGCTGCCGCGGTCCAGCCAGTAGCGCGGATCGAGGCGTTTCAGCGCCACCTGTCGCCAGATCATCGTGGCCACATCCACAATCTGGATATCGGGGTTGAGTTGGAAGGCAATGCCTTCTGCCTGCAGCAGCACCTTGACCCCCAGCGAAAATTCGCCTGGCAGGCGGATGCCGTGTTCAAACACCACCTTCAACACATCGCTGACCAGCTGCGAGAAGGAAATGCTGGACAGGCTGGCGTTGAGGTAACGCCCAATCATGCGGTCCACCGCGCGGCGCAGGGCTTTTTCGTCCACATTCTGGTAAGGCACCCCCACCAGCAGCATCAGGCGCACAATTTCCTTGCTGTCGCGGTCCACCAGGGCGCGCACAATTTTGCTGATCTGCTCGCATTGTTCGGGCAGCAGGCGGCCGGTCATGCCGAGGTCAATAAACACCAAGGTGTTGGTTTCGGGGATCACAAAGAGGTTGCCCGGGTGCGGATCGGCATGGAAGAAGCCGTCGATGAGCAGCTGCTGGAAAATGCTCTTGATCATATCCTCGGCCAGCAGCTTGAGATCCACCCCCGCAGCCTTCAGGGCTTCCATATCGTCAATTTTGATGCCTTCCACCGCCTCCATGGTCAAAATGCGCGTGGTGACCTTGTCCCAATGGATGTAAGGCACATGGATGCGCGGTGCCTTGCGCAGGTTGTGGCGCAGGGCGTCGGCATTGGTGGCTTCGTTGTGATAATCCATCTCCTCATTCAACGAGAGGGCAAATTCGGCCACGATATCGCGCAGGCCGGCCTTGCGGCCGATGGCGGTGCGGGCTTCCACCAGGCGTGCCAGGCGCGAGATCATCTCAATATCGGCGTTGATCACATCGTGAATGCCCGGACGCTGCACTTTCACCACCACCGGTTGGCCGTTGAGCAGGCGGGCGCGGTGCACCTGGCCAATGGAGGCGGCGGCCACCGGAACAGGATCAAATTCAGCAAAAAGGATCTCAGGCGGCGCCCCCAGGTCTTCAATGAAAGTCTGGCGCACCTGTTCATAGGGGAAAGGCGGCACGGCATCGTGCAGCTTTTTCAGCTCGGCAATCCAATCAGGCGGCAGCAGGTCGGTGCGGCTTGAAACAACCTGCCCCAGCTTCACATAGGTGGGTCCCAGCTCTTCGAGCATCAGGCGCAGGCGTTCGGGCAGGCTGCGGTCGTTGAATTCGCCCAGGCGCAGGTGCAGGCGGTCTTTGAACAGCTGACGCAGTTCGCGGATCTGCTCCTGGTCAAAGAGCATGTCGAAACCATAGCGCAGCAGAATGGCCTGGATATCTCCCCAGCGGCGCAGGTTGCGGATGGGGCCTTTCAGATTGATGGGGTTGTGCGTAAGACACCCTCCCGGTCATTTTCAATGACCCATTCGAGGCTGCGGCCCAGTTCAAACATGCGCACAAAAGCCTCCGGCAGGTTTTCGCGGCGCAGGGCGGCCGCCACCGCCGGCACATCGTAGGCCACACGGCGGAATTTCAGCTCAAGCTGCCCGGGGGCCAGATCCAGCAGGGCATAGCTGGCGCGGGCGTCGCCGTCATCCAGGCGTCCCACGCTGCCCGGGTTGATGAACCAGGTATCTTCCGACTGGCGCACCATGGGCAGGTGGGTGTGCCCGCAGAGGATGATGCGCGCAGGGGTCTGGCGGGCCAGCCGGCGCAGATGGTCGGGCGGGGTTTCGGGGCGCAGGTGTTCCTTTGGCGAAAGCGGGGTGCCGTGCACCAGCAGGGCCAGCCAGCCCGCCGTCATCACCAGGCGCTGTTCGGGCAGATTTTTCAAGTAGCGGTGGGTTTCGGGGGTCAGGTGGTCATAGGCCCAATTGAAAGCCAGCCATTTTTCAGGGCGGCGCGGCTTGCGGGTATCTTCCTTTTCCTGGCGGATGGTCAACACGCGGGTATCGTAGTTGCCGCGGATGGAAATGATGTTTTCCTGCTGGATGCGCGCCAGCACTTCTGCCGGATGCGGGCCGTAGCCCACGGAATCGCCGGCATTCCAGATCGCTTCAACCTCATGGCTGCGCGCGTCGGCCAGCACCGCCTCAAGGGCGGGCAGGTTGGCATGAATATCAGAGATCAGGGCTATGCGGGTCATGGGCGGGCAAAACCTGAATGATCTGGCGCAGGCCGGTCCACAGGCCTGCTGCGGCCAGTTCCTGCCAGCGCTGGTTGAGGGCGGCAAATTCAAGGCCGCGCATTTCGGCGCGGCTGGCCGCGAAATGGTCCAAACCGGGCTGCAGGCGTTTGAAAGGCCGCGCGCTGCCAAAGTAACGTTCCACCAGGGTGCGCTCCTCTTCCATAAACCCGGGCAGGCTGGCCAGCCACACATCGCAGTCGTGAATATCGCCCAGGCTGTCCTGCAGCTCGCGCAGGGCGGCAATCACCGGGGTAAAGGCGGGGGCATGCAGCGGGGCAAAGGCTTCCAGGGTGTAGCGCAGGCGCTTGGCGGCAATGCGCATGGCGTGCAGTTCCAGGGTTTGTTCCGGGTGCTGCAGGCAGGGTTCGAGGACCAGCAAGTCGTCCAACCTGAAAGTGATCTGCCGGCTGGCGTGTTCCAGCAGGGCCGGGGAGGTGGGCAGGGGGGCGCCGGGCGGGGGCAGGCAGGGGGTGAGGGTGGTGCGCAGATCCACCAGCAGCGAGGCTGCCGCCAGACCGTCCATGGCCGCCAGCACACCCTGCTGGGCGGCGCGGCGGGTTTGCGTGCGGCGCAAAATCAGGCGGCGCACGCCGGGGCGCAGCGCGGCATCATCCAGCCCTTGGTAAAACCTGCGCAGCAGGTCGAGCTGCACATCCAGGTCGCGGGCGGCGCCCAGGGCGCGGGTGATGGCGCGCACTTCGCCGCGCCAGGCGCGCAGCGGCTTTTTGGGCAGGCAGGGGGCAAAGAGGACCAGGGCGCTGCGCAGGCGGCGCGAAGCCACGCGCATGCGGTGGATGCACTCCATATCCCGGGCGCGGCGCACCCCGGGAATCTCTTTTTCAAGGGCGGAGAGATGTTTCAACATCACCTGCGCCCCGAACTGCTGCATGGCCTGATCTGCTGCTGCTCCCATCCACGGATCCTGTTCATAATTGAGCTGTTGTATAGGATTATACACTGTTGGGAGTGATGAGAGAAATGTTGATTGGCACGAATTTTCTCACGGCAGATAAAACCATATCACAAGGCCTTTTTACCCCCATCTGCAGCGGTGCGTTGTATAATTGAGGTATCTTACCGCAAAGAGGCCAGATATGACCACCTTACACCTGACCTTCCAGGATGAACATGGACGCTCGCTGGGACAGCTTGAGCTTTCGGCGAATGTGCCGCTGCGCGATTTTTCGGCCAGCCTGCTTCAGGCCGTGGGCTTTGACGCCGCGCAGGCCTGGCGCTTCATTTTGATGGATCAGGGTCAGCGGCAGGAGATTGCCCCCGAACAAACCCTGCTGGCCGCCGGCGCCCATGAAGGCAGCCTGGTGCAAATTGAGCCCGCCCCCCGCAAGCTGGGGCGCTATGAGCTGCGCCGCAAGCTGGGCGAAGGCGGCATGGGCGCGGTCTGGGAAGCTTACGACCCCAACCTGGGGCGCCGGGTGGCCCTCAAAACCATCCGCCCCGAGCTGGCGCTGGAGGCCGATTCGATGCAGCGCTTTGCCCGCGAGGCACGCGCCGTGGCCGCCCTGGGCGGGCATCCGAACATTGTGGCTGTTTATGATTTTGTGGCCGATGACCAGCACCGCCAGAGCGCGTATATTGTCATGGAATTGGTGGACGGCGAATCGCTAGAAAAGCGCATGCTGCGCGGCCGCATGAGCCTTGAGGAAATTGCCTACGTTTTGCGCAGCACGGCCGCCGCCCTCGATTTTGCCCACGCCTCCAACCTCATCCACCGCGATATCAAGCCCGGCAACGTGCTGCTGGCAGCCCCGCGCGCCGACCATCCCTTCCCGGTGCCAAAGCTGGTGGATTTTGGCCTGGCTCGCGCCACCGAAAAAACCTCCACCGTCACCCGCACCGGCGTGCTGATCGGCTCGCCGCCCTATATGTCTCCCGAGCAAATTCAGGGCGAACCGCTCACCGGCGCCACCGATATTTACTCGCTGGGCATCATGGCTTACGAAATGATCACCGGCCACCCGCCTTTTGAGGGTGTGACCACCAAGATTTTGATTGACCATGTGCAGAGCCCGCCCCCGCCCATCCGCCAGTTTGTGGATGTGCCGCCAGGGGTTGAAGCCGCTGTGTTCAAAGCCCTGGCCAAGGCGCCGGCTGACCGCTGGGCGCGGGCCGGCGATTTTGCCGCGGCTTTTTCAGCGGCTGTGCAAACCAGCACCGGTCAGATGTCCTTCCCTTCCGGCGTATACGGCGCAACCCGCCCGCCCACCGGCCAGGTGACCCCGCCGCCCACCAGCACTTACCAAGCCGGAGCCATGCCGCCCGGCAGCGGGCCGGTGCGCCTCACCCAGCAGCAGCAGCCCGGCAGCGGCCCGGTGCATCTGACCCCGCCGCCCGGCAGCCTGCCTTACCCCACCGCCCAGCAGCCCGCGCAGGGAAAATCGAGCTGGTGGAAATGGCTGCTGGCTGGCGGCCTGGTGTTTGGCCTGTGCGCCGTCATCACCATCGTGGTCATGGTGGCCATGAGCTCCGGCCTCGATAACCTCACCCCCACCCCCACCTCCGGGCAGAAATCTGCGGCGGCCACCCCCACGGCCAAAGCCGCCACCGCCGCGCCCACCTATCCGCGCATGGCCAGCCCCACCCCCGTTGGCCAGGAGGCCGCACCCACCCTGCCGCCAGTGGATCCCAACGCCCTGAGCGGCCAGGAAGTGCTGGTGGGCATTGTGGTGCCCCTCACCGGCAGCATGCCGGGCTTCGGCATCATGTCGCGCGACGGCGCGCTGATGGCGATTGAAGAGTGGAACCGCAGTGGCGGCCTGCTGGGCGCCAAAATTGTGCCGGTGGTGATCGATTCGCGCTGCGAGGTTGACCCGGCCTTGCAGGCGGGCAAGGACCTCATCGCCAAAGGCGCCCGGTTTATCATCGGCGATATCTGCTCGCGCTCCACCATTCCCCTGGCGGAATATGCCGGCAGCCAGGGCGCGCTGCTGATCAGCCCTTCGGCCACCAATGTCAGCGTGACGATGGACGCCAACGGGCAGGTGCGCCCGCTGGCTTTCCGCGCCGCCTTCATCGATTCCTTCCAGGGCAGCACCGCCGCCCGCTTTGCCTATGAAAACCTGAAGATGCGCACGGCCATGGTGGTTTATGACGTGCAGAATGCCTACTCATCGGGCCTGGCCGATACCTTTGAAACCTCCTTCACCAGCCTGGGCGGGGCGGTGGTGGCGCGCGAAAGCTACGCCACGGGCGAAACCAATTTCTCTAATATCATCAAAGCCATTGCCGCCGCACAGCCCGAAGTGGTGTTTTTACCCGATTATTACGGCGCGGTCAACCAGCTGATGCGCCAGGCGCGCGAGGCCGGCCTCACCATGCCCTTCATCGGCGCTGACGGCTGGGAATCATCCGAACTGGACCTGAAAGCCGCCAACGGCAGCTATTATGTCAGCCACTACGACCCGGCGCACCCCGGCGAAGCGGATTTCAACGAGCGTTTTGGCGCGCTGTATAAAAACAATGACGGCTCGCCCAAAACCCCCGATGCCCTGGCGGCCCTGGGGTACGATGCGGCCCAGATTTTGCTGCTGTCCATTCAGGATGCCGGCTCGCTGGATACGGTCCAGGTGGCCGCCGCCATGCAGAACATGCAGTATCAGGGTGTGACCGGGGTGATCTATTTTGACCGGCAGCACAACCCGGTCAAGACAGCCGTCATCATGGCGGTGCGGGATGGTCAGGTACAATTTGAAACCGCCGTCCAACCATGATCTGCACGCCCTGCGGGTGATCTTAACCCACGAGCAGGCCGATTTTGACGCCCTGGGGTCGCTGCTGGGGGCCTGGCTGCTGGATGAAAGCGCCATCCCCGTGCTGCCGCACCGCATCAACCGCAACGGGCGCGCCTTTCTCACCCTTTACGGCCACGAACTGCCCTTTGTTGAGGCGCGCGACATGCCCGCCGGCAGCATCGGGCATATTTTGCTGGTGGATACCCAGTCGCTGGTGACCCTGCGCGGCCTGGGCCACCACACCCGCATTGATGTGCTGGATCATCACAAGAAACGCGAAGGCCTGTCGCCGGAATGGCAGGTGAAAACCGATCACACCGGCGCCTGCACCACCCTGATGGTGGAAGGAATGCAGGAACGCGGCATGCCGCTGACGGTGGTGCAGGCCACCCTGCTGCTGCTGGGCATTTATGAAGATACCTCCTCGCTGACTTACATCAATACCACAGCGCGTGATGCGCGGGCGGCGGCTTACCTGCTGGAGCAGGGCGCCAGCCTGACCCTGTTGGGGCGCTTCTTAAATCCACCCCTTTCGCCCGAGCAGCGCGCCCTGTATGACGAACTGATGGGCACCATTGAAACGGTCAGCCTGCACGGCCTGAAGATTATGATTGCCACCGCCGCCTCTGCTGAAAATACCAGCGAGGTTTCGAGCGTGGCCCACAAGCTGCGCGATCAATATGATCCCCATGCCCTGTTCCTGGTGGTGGCCACCAGCGAGGGCATCCGCATTGTGGCGCGCTCGCACACCGACCAGATCAACGTGGCCGCGGTGATGGGCCATTTTGGCGGCGGCGGGCATGAATGGGCCGCGGCGGCCTTGCTGCCCCCCAATGCCACGCCTTCTGCCGAACGCCTGCAGCAGGTCAGGCAGCGCCTGATTGGCCTGCTGCCCGGCATTGTGCGCCCCTCCATCACCGTGGCGCAGATGATGTCGCGCAAGCCTCATGTTCTGCCGCCGCGCACGCCCGTAGCCGAGGCTGCCGCCATGATGCAGCGCTACGGCTACGAGGGCTTTCCGGTGGTGGATGAGAACAAACAGGTGGTGGGGCTGCTGACGCGCCGCGCCGTGGACCGCGCCATGAGCCACAAGCTGAACCTGCCGGCGGCCAGCCTGATGGAAGCGGGCTGCGTGACGGTGGGACCGGACGATTCCATTGAACATTTGCAGCAGGTGATGACCAACAGCGGCTGGGGGCAGGTGCCGGTGGTGGATCCTGTCAGCGGCGAAATAACCGGCATTGTCACCCGCACCGACCTGCTGAAAACCCTCACCCTGCCGCCCAACCGCCTGCAGCGCGAAAACCTGGGCGAGCGCCTTGAAGCGGCCCTGCCGCCGGCGCACCTGGCCCTGCTCAAAACCATCGCCGCCCTGGCGCGCGCGCGCCGCACCCCGGTTTATGTGGTGGGCGGTTTTGTGCGCGACCTGCTGCTGGAGCGCCCCACCCTCGATTTTGATGTGGTGGCCGAAGGCGACGCCATTGGCCTGGCCCGCGCCCTTTCCGATCAGTTCGGCGGGCGGGTGGTGGCTCACAGCCGCTTTGGCACGGCCAAATGGTTCACCGGCGAGGTGCGCGGCAACCTGGCGGCGGCCCTGGGCGGCGGCGAGCTGCTCAACCCGGCGGATTTGCCCGAAAGCCTCGACCTGATTGCCGCGCGCACCGAGTTCTACGATTACCCCACCGCCCTGCCCACCGTTGAACGCAGCGGCATCAAGCTGGACCTGCACCGCCGCGACTTCACCATCAACACCCTGGCCATCCGCCTCGACGGCCGCCATTACGGCGAGCTGTATGATTACTGGAACGGGGAAAATGACATCCGGCACGGGCTGGTGCGGGTGCTGCACTCGCTTTCATTCATTGACGACCCCACCCGCCTGCTGCGCGCGGTGCGCTTTGAACAGCGCTTCAACTTCCGCATTGAAAACCGCACCCTGCAGCTGATGGATGAAGCCCTGCCCATGCTCAAACAGGTGTCAGGCCAGCGCATCCAGCACGAATTGAACCTGATGATGGCTGAACCCCGGGTGCTGGCCATGCTCACCCGCCTGGCGCGGCTGAATATTCTGCCGGCCATTCACCCTGACCTGCCCTGGGACGAACGCATTGCCGCCCGCCTGCACCAAAACCACGCCGAAGAATGGAACTGGCCGCTTCAGGGGGGCATTCCCTCCCGCGAAACGCTCTTTTACCTGCTGTGGCTGGGCGGCTTGCCCCTGGCGCGCATCACCTCGATAGCCGAGCGACTGCGCCTTTCCAGCGCCCAGCTGCGTGCCCTGACAGCCGCCAGCGCCCTGCTGGCAGACCTGTCCGGGCTGAAAGGGGCCCCACCCAGCGCCGTGGTGGAGCGGCTGGACGAGCTGCCCCCGGCGGCCATCTACGCGGCCGCCTGCCTGGCCGAAGATGAATCCCTGCGCCAGCCGCTGCTGGCTTACCAGCAGACCTGGCAGTATGTGCATCCACGCACCGATGGCGAAACCCTGCAGGCGCGCGGCCTGCCGCCTTCGCCGCTTTACCGTGTGGTGCTGAAAACCCTGCGCGGCGCCTGGCTGGATGGACGCATCAGCAGCGCGGAAGAAGAAACCGCCCTGCTGGATGATCTGCTGACCCGCCTGGACCCCGCCGAATACGAGGTACACCGTCGAAAATGATGCTCCCTGCTGATTGGTTAAGCCGCGTGCGCATCCGCCTGATGCAGCGCACTGACCTGCCGGCTCTGGAATGGGAAGGGGAATTCACCCATTTCCGGCGCCTCTTTGCCGATACCTATGCCCGCTATGAAGACGGCGGCGCGGTGCTGTGGGTGGCGGAATTTCCCAACGAGCTGCTGATTGGGCAGCTTTTTGTGCAGCTGAACAGCGAACGCCCCGAGCTGGCTGACGGCGCCACCCGCGCCTATGTGCACGGCTTTCGCATCCGTCCGGCCTACCGGCGCGGCGGGCTGGGCACGCTGATGATGGCCATCGTTGAAGATGACCTGTTCAGGCGCGGATTCCGCATGGTTTCGCTGAATGTGGCGCGCGTCAATTACAAGGCCCAGCGTCTTTATGACCGCCTGGGTTACCGCGTGGTGGCAGCCGAGCCGGGGGAATGGTCGTATATTGACCAGAACGACATGCTGCGCTACGTGAGCGAGCCGGCCTGGCGCATGCAGAAAACCCTGCGCGGATTGAACCGCCCCGGCTGGTGATTGCTGGCAGTGGGGCTAATGGATGATTTTTCCGCCGTAACTGCTTCTCATATTTCCAAAGTTGGCAATGGTTCCCTGCGTGGCGCCTTGTGGTGGCCAGCGGTATCGGCCATGCGGTATAATCCTGTCATTCAAAGCTTTGTTAAACCATTGCGTAAGGCTAAAAAACATAACTCTGCCATCATTATTGCTGTTATCCGAAAACCACTCCATTTGGTGTATGGTGTTATCAAGCATAATACGTTTTTTGACCCTGATTGGGCTGCGTCAAAAGCTTGACTTTTATCACGGTACCTTGTTATACAGCATCCTGCCTTTGTGGGCGTGTGCTTCGATACCGTCCAACCTTTGTGCTTATTCACTTAGAACCGGCGATCTAATTCTCAGTCTCAGGGTTTTACCCTCAGCAGTTACACAGATTCTACCGGTTCCGTTGCTACCAAGCGTCCTTGTGTAGCTCTTATATCATACAAGCAGTTACTTTCCGCCTTCTATTTTCATAAAACCTCCCTGAAAGGCGTGGCCCTTCAGGGAGGCTGGTTTCAATGGCGCCGGCCTGGCAGCCGGCTCACCCTCGAGGCGCCGATGAGCCCCAGGAACAGCCCCAGCACCGAGGCGATGAACGCAAAGAAATTGAGGAAAAAGGTCGATTCCAGCACGTGAATCACCATCAAGAAGGGCAGCACGGCGCCCGCCAGCACCAGGGCAAACCCCAAATAGATCAGGTTAACCGGGTTGCGCATCATTTTTGAACCAACCAGCAGCTCACCAGGTGATCTTCCGCCGGAGAGGTTTCTGGCGGCTGTTCTTTATCGCACAGGCCGGCGATGGCCCGCGCGCAGCGCGGGTGGAAGCGGCAGCCGGCGGGCGGGTTCACCAGGCTGGGCGGTTCACCGGGGGGAATCTCCTTGAAGGTGCGGGCATTGGCGGCGTCCGGCTCAGAGGTGCCGGTCAGCAGGGCCTGGGTGTAGGGATGGCAGGCATTGTTCAGCAGGTCATCCACCAGGGCTTTTTCCACAATCTGCCCGGCATACATGACAAAGATGCGCCGCGAGAAATAACGCACAGTCGAAAGATCGTGGGTGATGTAGATTACCGAAAGGTTGTGCGATTCCTGCAAACCGCGCAGCAGCTTGAGGATCTCCACGCGCACCGAGGCATCCAGCATCGACACCGGCTCATCAGCCACAATCAGCTTGGGCTCCAGCAGCATGGCGCGGGCAATCACCACGCGCTGCTGCTGCCCGCCGCTGAGCATATGGGGGAATTTTTCCAGGTAATCGTCGGCCGGGTGCAGCTTCACCTCGCCCATCACCTTGCGAATGCGTTCCAGGCGTTCGGCAGGGCTTTGAATGCCGCCGACGATGAGCTTTTCTTCCAGAATGCGCTGCACATTCATGAAGGGAGCCAGGGCGCCAAAGGGATCCTGCTGCACATACCCGATGTTGGAGCGGTACCAGCGCAGGCCCTTGCGGTCCAGGCGGGCCACTTCCTGCCCTTCAAAGGTCACCGAGCCGCTGGTGGGGATGTTCAGACCCAAAATGGTCTTCATCAGGCTCGATTTGCCGCAGCCGCTTTCGCCCACCACGCCAATGGCCTCGCCGTATCCCAGGTCAAAAGTGACCCCGTCCACGGCGCGCACGTAGCCGGCGCGGCTGAAGGCCCAGCGGCGCAGCTCGAACCACACGCGCAGGTCTTTGATGGAGAGCAGGGGCGGCGGATCGGCCACCACAGCCTGGGTCAGGATGTTGTTACTTCTGGTTTCAATCATGGCTGGCTTCCTTTCAGGCATATTTCCAGCATTTCACCAGGCGGCCATCTTTTTTAATGACCGGCGGGTCCTGGCGGCAGCGGTCAAAACGCAGCGGGCAGCGCGGCGCAAAGCGGCAGCCCTGCGGCAGGGCCAGCAGGCTGGGCGGCTGGCCGGTGATAAATTCGGGTTCCTGTTCGCCGCGCAGGCGCGGCACGCTGGCCATCAGCTTGCGCGAATAGGGATGCTGGGGCGCCTGGAAGAAACGCTCTGCATCGCACACTTCCACAATCTGCCCGGCGTACATCACCGCCACGTCATCCGCCAGCTCAGACGAGGTGGCGATATCGTGGGTGATGAGAATGTAACTGATGCCCAGGTTTTGCTTGATCTGCTTGAGCACGTTGAAGATGTTGGCCTGGGTCAGCACATCCAGCGCCGAGGTGGGCTCGTCCAGCAAAATCAGGCGCGGCGAGGTGACCAGGGCCATGGCAATGGCCACACGCTGGCGCATGCCGCCGCTCAGCTCAAAGGCATAGCGGTCAAGAAAATCCACCGGCACGCCCACGTGCTGGAACATTTTGCTGGCCAACCCCAGGGCTTCCTTTTTCTTCATGCCCAGGTGGATCATGGCCGGTTCTGAAACCTGGTCGCCCACGCGCATCACCGGGTTGAGCGAGTTCATCGCCGCCTGCGGCACCATCGAGATGCCCACCCAGCGCACGTCCTTGCGGAACTTCTCATCATTCAGCGCCATCACCTCTTTGCCATCCAGGAAAACCTTGCCCGAATAGCGGCTGACATTGCGCGGCAGCAGGCGCAAAATGGCTTTGGCCAGCGAGCTTTTGCCGCAGCCCGATTCTCCCAGCACCACCACTGCCCGGTTGGTGGCCAGCTCAAAGTTGACCCCATCCACGGCCTGCACGGCGCCCTGTGAGGTGCGAAAATGCAGCATCAAATCTTCAATACGCAGCAATTCTGTTTCAGCCATCTTCCTAAACTCCTCTCAACCGCGGGTTGAAGACGCGGTCAAGCGCAAAGCCCAGCAGGGCAAAAGCCAGCCCTGTGATCATCAGCAGCACGGCCGGTTCCAGCACCCAGTAATACAGGCCCTGGTAAGGCGCGCCGTTGGCCTGGGCGTCGTTGATCACCTTGCCCCAGGTGGGCAAAATCGGGTCGCCCAACCCCAGCACCGCCAGCGAAGCTTCGATGAACACGTAAGTGGGGATGAGGGTGACCAGCTGCGGCACCAGCATGGGAATGATGCGCGGGGTGAGATACTGGAAGATGATGCGGGCATCGCTGGCCCCATAAGAGCGGGCCGCCTCGATATAGGGGGACTCTTTCACCTGCATGAACACCGCACGGTAGGTTTTGATGGCCCCGCCAAAAATGTTCAGCAGAATGGTGGCCCCCAGCATCAGCCAGATGGAGCGCGAATAGAAGGTGCCGATCATGATGAGGATGGGTAAAAAGGGCAGCACCAGGTTCAGCTCGGTCACCCGTTGAATGGCCTCATCCACCCAGCCGCCAAACCACACGCCAAAGGCGGAGATGATCATGGAAGTGAGGGTTGTGCCGAGGGCCGCCAGCAGGCCAAAGGCCAGGGCAATGGGCGTGCCCCACAGCAGGGCAATGCCCAGGTCGCGGCGCAGGTGATCGGTGCCGGCCCAGCCGTAAAGCTGGCCGTGCAGCACCAGTTCGGTATCCACGGTGGAATCCTTCTCAAAGGTGCTGGTGGTGATGACAAGCTGGTACGTGCCTTTGAGCGGAGTGGGTTCAGCCGCATTGGGATCGCTGAACAGGGCTTCCACCGGCTCTTTGCCTTTCATCAGACGTTTGAATTTCTCGTCCTGGGCAAAGCGGTAAGCCTGGTCAGCCCGAAGCGACATGGTGGTGACGTTGATGGTGCGGCCGTCAGGGGTCAGCCAGGTGATGGCGGTGAAGGGCTGCTTGGCGCCGAATTTGGCGGTGAAATAGAGGGCCAGTTCCTGTGGAAATTCATCATACTGGAAATCAAAGGTGTAGGTATCCACAATTTCGGAGCTGCCCTGCGCATCCGTGGTGACGGTGCGAGCCGACTGGTTGCTGGCGCTGCTCATGGCAAAGGAAACCGGCAGCTTTTTGGCGCTGAAGACGTTGAACCAGGCGGGCGGGGCCTGGCGCGGGTTCTGATACCACACGCTTTCGCCGCCGCGCCACAGGCGCACTGCTTCATCATATGGGATGGCAAACATGGTATAAACGGAGATGCCCAGCAAAATGACGACGATCACCATGCCAAAGGCCGCCGAAGGGTATCTTAATAATTCAGCAAAATTTTTCTTAATCGTGTTCATGCCTGACCTCACTGACTCACCCGCACGCGGGGATCCACCAGGGCGTAGACGAAATCGAGCAGGAAGACGGTGATGGCCAGCAGGTAGGCGAAGATCACGGTCTGACCGACAATCACCGGCGTATCAAAGAACTGGATGGCCTGGTAAAAGGCTCTTCCCAGCCCGGGCCAGTTGAAAACCGTCTCAAGGATCGGGTAACCCGTCCAGATGCCGATCAGCATCAGGGCCAGCGAGGTGATGATGGTGGGCAGGGTGGGGCGCAGCACGTAGTTGCGTTCCACATCCTGCGAGGTGAGCCCCTTGGCCTTGGCCATTTCCACATAGTCCTCGCTGGAGTAGATGAGGAAAAAGGTGCGCCACGAGTAGATGTTGAGGAAAATGGAGTTCAACGCCACCGCCATCACCGGCAGCACCATGTGGCGCAGCAGGCTGAGGGAGTAATCCCACAGGTTATTCGGCACCGGCGCATCCACCATGCCGTCGAAGGGCAAAATGCGCAGCGAGGCGGCAAAAATGAGGATCAGGAAGATGCCGAAGAACCAGGCGGGCGCGGTGGAAACCGGCGCCAGGGTGACAAACACCTTGTCCAGCCAGCTTCCATAGCGGCGCGAAAGATAAAGGGCAACAAACAATTCGGCAAAGAATAAGAGCAGATTGGAACTGCCAAACAGCAGCAGGGTGGGTGGCAGGCGTTCAAGAATGATGGCCTGCACCTGGCGCGACCCGCTGTCGCTGGTCATTTTAAGCGCCCGCCCCAGGTTCAACGTCATGGCATTCTGCATAAATTCAAAGGTGCGCACCATGAAGGGACGGTTAAGCCCCTGGGCTTCAGCCTGAATGGCAATTTCCGCATCCAGCCTTTTCTGCCGCTCTTCGGCGCTGAGGGCATTATAGGCGGGGTTGCCGCGCAGTCCCATGGCCACGCTTTCCTGAATATCGCCCATGCGGATGCGGTCCACATATCCGCCCATGTTGGCGATCATCACGGTGAGGAACACCCCTGCCACCACCGTGATAAACAGGGTCAACAGGCGGATGAGGGCGTAACGCACAATCCGCCAGACCGCGCTGCTGTTTTTCTTTTTTACCTGAACATTGGCATTCATATCTGGAGCCTGAGCTACCGCTGCCATTGGGTCACCTCTCTTTGAAAAAATGGGCCTGCCAGAAGCCCCATTCCCCTGGCAGGCCCTGAACCTTGGCCGCAGCTTATTGGGCTGCCACCACGAATTCGTATGAAGAGAACACGGGCATGGCCACCGCTTTGGAGGTCGCAATGAACTCAATGCGGTTTGCGCCAGCGGCCAGTTTCTTGGTGTCTTCGGCGCTCAGCACGGCCTGATACTGGCCTTCGGAGACCGCGTTGGCAAAGCCGTTCATCACCAGGCTGCCGGCGGCGTCATAGACCAGGAAGAACACGCTGTCCACCTTGTCAGCCGGGTAGGGCGCATTGTTGTAGGTCAAAACGGCGTCAAACTTGGCTTCCTGTCCGGCGGTCACCTTGGCGGGGCCGGTGGTGTCGAGGGTGATGAACATGGCATCGCCAAACCCGGACCACTTGTCGGCGGGATCGGGGAAATCGGGGTTGCGCTGCATGACCACCGAGCCTTCCACCGAGTTGACCTGTTCAAGGTAGAAGAGGCCGGTGCCGATCCAGAAGTGACCCTTGGTGGTGAACCAGTTGCGCAGGTTGGCGTAACGGGTCTTGGCCTCATCAGCGGTGATGAATTTGCTGAGGGTGGGCGCATAGGGAATGTTGTTTTCTTCAATGGCCTTGTCGAGGTTCTTCTTCAGGATGGCCAGGCTGGGGCCGTCGATATAGTGCAGCCATTCCACGCCCAGTTCGGTAGATTTGCTCGCCGAAAAGGCGGCTTCTTTGTTAATTTCAGCCATCAGGCCGATATTGAAGGAGTGCCAGGCCACAGGGCCGGTGTTGGTGATGGGCCACCAGCGGTTGGTGAAGTAGTTGCCAACCTGGTTTTCCGCATCCAGATCCACCTGGTCTTCGTAGGTTTCAATGACCAGCGGGTTGGTGGAGACGATGCGCACGCCCTTGAAGTGCTGCATCAGGGCTTCCAGGGTCGAAGCCTGCGATTCATCGTAAGCGGGGCTGTCGGGGTTGCCCAGGTCAAAGGTCTGGACCATATAGGTGACGAAGTCGCCCATGCTCAACGAGCTGCCGTCGTGCCACTTGATGTTCCACAGGTCAGCCGGGTAGGTGACGGTGATCTTGGAGCGGGCGGTCATGCCGTCGGGCCATTTCTGGGCGGCAGTGATGAATTCCTGCTTTTTGGCGTCCCAATCCACCCAGGTATCGGCGGGAACGTCGATCTTGTCGACAAATTCCAGAGAAACCCAGTCGAGGGTCTTGTCAATGGGCAGACCCTTCACCACCTGCACATCAGCTTTTTCAATGCGCTGGGGCAGGTTGAGGCCGGTATAAGGATCGGTGAGGGCGGCGTCATCCATCGTGCCGCGGATGAGCATCAGTTCCTGAATCCAGTTCTGGCCGGCGATGGGGTTCCACGGGCCGGTGAGGATGCCGGAATTGGCGCTGCGCACCACGCCGCCTTCCTGACCCTTCCAGCGGATGGTGTAAGGCCAGAGGGCCGAGCCGCCCACACCAGAGCTGAGGTCAGAAGCCACTTCCAGGTTGGCTTTGCGGGGGAAGAAGCTGTAGGTGGAAAGCACCTGAATGTACTGCGAGTTTTCCAGCCCCAGAACCAGGGCTTTGGCAAACAGCTCGCGGCGTTCTTCCATGCTGGAATAGTTGTTGTTCAACAGATCCTGCGCCACCTGCAGTAATTCAGGGGAAGGATTGAAGGCTTCTTCCGCCGTGGTGGAAGCCGTCAGGGAGGTGTAGGTTTCAGCGAAGGCTGAAGCGTCGTTGCGGCGCATCACAGGATAGTAGTTGCCGCCGGTGTAGAAGTGCCACTGGCCTTCGGTGGGATCGCTCTGCTGCCAGATGGGGGCCAGCTCGGTGCGGGTGCGCACCTGGCGGTCCACGGTGAAGCCGATGGCTTCGAGCTGATCGCTGAAGTAATTGCCAATTTCCTGGCGTTCATCTTCCGAGCGGATAAGACCAATGAGCACCACGGGCTTGCCGTTGAAGGTCCATTTGCCGTCTGCGCTCAGGGTGGCGCCCATGGCTTCCATTTCGGTCTTGACCACCGAGCGGGCCTTTTCCAGATTATAGGCATATTTGGCTTCCAGCGGGCGAATCAGGTCCGCGTAGCGGGCATAATCGGGGAAGGCGGTATTGAGAATGACGTACTTGGCCATGCCCATGCCGCCTACGGTTTCCTGCACCAGGTAATCGCGGTCAATCATCCAGTTCATGGCTTCGCGAATTTTCTGGTTCTGGAAAGGATTCAGCCGGCCGTCCTTGAAGGTGGGGCCGGAGGGGTTGAGGAGCATGCTGTCCCATGAGCCGTAAGAGAAGCGGTAATCCAGGTTGGCATCCGCATCCACGGTTTTCTTCACATCAGGATCTTCCACCAGATAGGCGTAAAGATCGAGGGCGTCGGCCTGGAGTTGCGCCACCGCATTGGCCGATTGATCAATGGAGGTGAAGACCATGGTATCCACCCAGGCGCCGCGGCGTACCACAGCCGCAGGGGTGGGGGTGACTTGAACCTGAACCACCTGGGTCTCTTTCACCACCTGCACGTCGGTCACGATCTGGGTTTCTTTGACCACCTGGGTCTCTTTAACCGTGACAGTTTTCACCACTTCCTGCTGGCAGGCCGCCAGCAGCAGGCTGACGATGATCAGCACAGCCAGAACAGAATTCAATCTTGCTTTCATTTCTTCTCCTTGAACAAAAATTGGGTTAGGATGCGATCAAAAGGGGCGGGTATAAGCATTGAAACTGGTAGCAACCTCCTTATATGATGCAAATTGAGAAATGGGTGCCCCGGCAGCGATAACAGACCGGCGTCTCGAATAATGTGTCTGGCGGGCGCCCTGGAAGCCGCAGGTCTCCCAGGGCGCCGTTCGCCAGTTTTTGCGGGTTAGACCTGGTTGAAGCCGCAGATTCTTCAACCAAACCCGCCCCTCATCAGCGCTTTTTTATTCACTTTCTGGAGGAGAACAAAAAATGGAGATTCGGGATGCCGGTCTGCCATCGCTCTGGCCTGGCACATTGACTATAACGTCCATGATTTAAAAAAACACGAGCCTGCAAAAGGGTTTATTCTCCCCGCCAGGGATGGTTCTGCCTGCGGTCCTCTGGTTGCGTCAGGCCATTCTAAAAAGTTGCCGCAATCTTGCCATTCCCCCCTTCCGGGGTAGGTGTGCGGGTGCAATTAAAACCCTACTCCGGTAGGGGGAAATACCTTCCAGCGGTAGAGTGCAGCGCAGATGAAATGCGCTATACTGTTTTTGCGCGCTTAATGCGCCTGATTGAATTTTTTCCGGCATGTTTGGAATGGTTCATCCTCCAGCGCCTTCCCTTCTCACAGGCCAATAGGGAAGGGAAGGCCAGGGGTGAACCCCGGAAAACATAAAAGATCGAACCAGCAGGACAGTGTTTCCCGCAGCCTGAGACCCTGACCCATCAGGGTCTTTTACAAACCCTCCCCTGCCTGAACCAGCCGGAATAATGATCGCAAAAAGAAAGAGTGTGGTGTGGTGAAAAGATTTTTCCGGATGATTTCACTTGTGGCATTCCTCGCCAGCCTGCTGGCAGGCTGCTCTGCCGTGCCTGCATCCACCCCCGCGCCTGCGCCCGCCTCCCTTGCTAAAGATCTTCCCGTTAACACCCTGGGGACTCTCTCTTTTTCACATCTCAATCTTGAAGAGGGCCTTTCGCAAAGTTCGGTGAAATGCATCCTTCAGGATCAGCGCGGTTTCATCTGGCTTGGCACTGAAGACGGCCTGAACCGCTATGACGGCTACACTTTCACCGTGTACCGCCCGGAAGCCGGCAGCGACAACAGCCTCAGCGACCGCTGGATTGAAGACATGGTCGAAGATCAGGACGGCAACCTGTGGCTGGCCACCCGTCTGGGCGGCCTTAACCGTTTCAACCCCGTTACCGGCGTGTTTACCCGCTTCATGCACAACGCGCAAAACAGCAACAGCGTGGTGGCCAATAACATCAACGCTCTGGCTATAGATCGGCAGGGATTAATCTGGGTGGCCACCGATTCTGGCCTCGACAGCTACAATCCTAAAACCGAAATCTGGTCTCATTTCAACGATCAGAGCACCTCGGGCGGCCTGTCCAATAATAAAGTTTTTGCGCTGCTGGTGGATGGCCAGGGGCAGCTTTGGGCCGGCACAGATGGCGGCCTGAACCGTTTTCATCCTGCCAATGCCAGCTTCACCCGTGTGGATGTCTTGAAAGACCTCACCATCACCCAGCTTGCTGCTGCGGCCGATGGCAGCCTGTGGGTGGGTTCCCGAATGGGCCTCTATCACCTGAATGTGCAGAATGAGGAAGTCATCGCTGAATTTCAGCATGAGGACGACAACAACGTAAGCCTCCTGCCAGGGCCGCTGGATGCCCTGCTGGTGGACCACAACGGCGCGGTTTGGGCCGGCACCCGCTACGGCCTGACCCGACTGATCCCTGAAAGTGGTTTGATCTCCAATTTCAACTTTAACCCCATGCAGGCCGACAGCCTGAGCAGTAACACCATCTTTTCCATTTATGAAGACCGCAGCGGCGTGGTGTGGGTGGGCACGTACGGCGGCGGGGTCAACCGCTACACCCGCGGCCAGGATCAGTTTGCGACCTTCCGCAGCAACACAGAAAAATACAGCGGGTTTTGGGGTGTGCCTTTTGGCATGTTTGCTGATAAGGCAGGCTACCTGTGGTTGGCCTCCAACGGCGGCGGCATCACCCGCATGGACCCGAAAACTGGCGAAATGACCCATTTCCGCCATGACCCGGAAAATTCCGCTTCTTTAATCACCAATAATGCCTGGTCCGTGTTTGTGGACAGCACCGGCACCCTGTGGGCTGGTACTGAATTTGGTCTGGAACGCTGGAATGAAGACAGCCGCCGGTTCACCCATTTTCAGGCCGCCAAAGACGAGAGCGGGCTTTCGCACGATATTGTTTATGCCATCAGCGAGGATATGGAAGGGCAAATTTGGGTGGGCACGGCCCAGGGATTGAACCGTCTGGACCTTGAAACTCTGAAATTTAAGCGGTTTATTGATCCGGCCAACCCGGCTGCCACCCTCGACGCGGTGATTGATATTTACAACGACCCGGCGGGCATCGTCTGGGTTGGCACCTTCGATAACGGCGTGTACCGGCTGGATGCTGAAACTGGCGAATTCACCTACTTTGTCAATGATCCGCAGGATTCCGGATCGTTGAGCAACAATTCCATTCTGGATATCACCCGCGACCGCCGCGGCACCCTGTGGATCGGCACATCGGGCGGACTCAACCGCTACGATCCGGTCAAAAACAGTTTTCGCGCCTTCACCGAAAAAGAAGGGCTGCCCAACAATGTGGTTTACGGCATTGAGGAAGACGCTGCCGGTTACCTGTGGCTGAGCACCAACAACGGCATGGCACGTTTCAACCCGCAGACGGAAACAGTGCAAACCTACACCATCAATGACGGTCTGCAGTCCAACGAATTTAATATGGGCGCTCATGCCACCCTGGCCAATGGGGCCATGGCTTTTGGCGGAGTGAAGGGTTTCAATGTTTTTTACCCGGAAAATATCCGCACGAACAGCTTTGTGCCGCCGGTGGCACTGACCGCCCTGAAACGCGACGGCGAGCCGATTGAGACCACCGCCGCCCCCGAAGCCCTCAACCAGATCACCCTGGAATATCCCAACAACTCGTTTGAGTTTGAATTCTCGGCCCTCAGCTTTGCCGACCCGAAGCACAACCAGTATGCCTATATGCTGGAAAACTTTGACACCAAATGGCACGCCGCGAGCACCCTGCGCAGCGGACGTTACACCAACCTGCCCGGCGGCACCTATGTGCTGCATTTGAAGGCTTCCAATGAAGATGGAGTCTGGAACGAGACGGGAAAATCCATCAAGGTGGTGGTCATCCCGCCCTTCTGGCAGACCGGCTGGTTTTATGCCGCCAGCGTGCTGGGGCTGGCAGGGATGGTGTTTGGCGTGTTCCGCTTCCGCATGCATGCCGTTGAAGGGCAAAAACGCGAACTGGAACGGCAGGTGGCGGCGCGCACGGTGGAAATTCGCCAGCTGTTCGAGCAAAATAAGGAACTGGCCATCATCGAAGAACGCAACCGCCTGGCGCGCGAACTGCACGACAGCGCCAAACAGAAAGCCTTTGCCGCCATGGCGCAAATTGGCACGGCCAGCGGCATGATGAGCGGCAACCCTCAGCGCGCCAAAGAGCATCTTGGCGAAGCCGAAAACCTGGTTTCAGATGTCATTCAGGAACTGACCTTCCTGATTCAGGAAATGTATCCCGTGGCTTTGAAGGAAAAAGGCCTGGCAGTTTCCCTGCGCGAATATGCCTTTGAGTGGGAAAGCCGCAACGATATCGCCGCGGCGGTGGAAATTAAAAACGAACAGCGCCTGCCCCTCGAAATTGAACAGGCCGGTTACCGCATTGTACAGGAAGCGCTGGCCAACGTGGCGCGTCACAGCCGCGCCAGCCAGGTGGAGCTGGCCATTCAGTATCACCGCCAGATGCTCGAAATCCGGGTGGCCGATAACGGCCAGGGCTTTGACTTGAGCCAGAAACCCAAGGGGATGGGCCTGCGCTCCATCGCTGAACGCGCGGAAAGCATCGGCGGCCAGGTGGATATCACCAGCAGGCCTGGCCAGGGCACCACCATTCACGTCCTGATCCCTTTCAAGCAATTCGATAAACCTGTTTTCGCACTGGAGCGACTAAAATGACCTCTCCAATCACCATTCTCATTGTTGATGACCACGAAGTGGTCCGCAGCGGCATCCGCTCGTACCTGACCACCCAGCCCGATTTTGACGTGGTGGGCGAAGCTGCCTCGGGTGAAGAAGCGGTGCGCATGGTGGCCGACCTGATCCCGGATGTGGTGCTGATGGACCTGATCATGCCGGGCATGGACGGGGTGGAAACTACCCGCAAGGTGAAAAAGATCAGCCCGCGCACCCAGGTGGTGGTGTTGACCTCGTTCCACGATGACGCGCACATTTTCCCGGCGCTCAAAGCCGGTGCCACCTCTTACATTCTCAAAGACATGAAAATGGATAAACTGGTGGAAACGCTGCAGCGGGCGGTGCGCGGCGAAGTGACCCTCCACCCGCTGATCGCCGCGCGCGTGCTGCGCAACCTGCGCGGCGAAACCCTGGCCAGCAACAGCGATGATACGCTCTTTTCAGACCTGACCGAACGCGAACTGGATGTCATCAAGCTGATTGCCAACGGCATGACCAACAGCCAGATTGCCGGACATCTGGCCATCAGCGAAAACACGGTCAAGGGGCATGTCAGCAACATCCTCAACAAACTGCACCTGGCTGACCGCACTCAGGCGGCCGTGTATGCCTGGCAGCAGGGCCTGGTGCAGCGCGCCCACGCGACCTGATAAACAACCTCTCATTTGACAATGTTTCATTAATAGTTGCCCGCCTGTGGGCGAGGAAGACGGTACATTTTTTGGGTTTTTGCCCAGCTTTGGTGGCAAAAACCCCAAGCAGCTGCTGTGCTGATTGAAAACAATGCTTCTTGCGGCGGACAGATTCCATACTTTGTAAGGAGTCTGTCTTTTTTATGCCATCTGAATGCCATTATTATTTTATTTAGCGTATAATGAGTCTATCCGGTACGTTAAACTTTACAGCCCTCTCTGCGAGAAAGGAATCTCATGGCCAGGCGGCAATTTCTCCATAAATGCCTCATCACAGGCTTTTCTATTTTGCTGTGTCTTGTTCTTTACGAGGTGGTCTATATGATGGGCGGCACTTCCACTGCCGGACCCCACCTGTTTTATTTTCCGATCCTTTTTGCTGCCATGACCGGTTCGTGGTGGCAGGTGCTGATCACGGCTTTGCTGGCCGCTTTTCTTATGTCCGGGCCAATGATGCCGCTTTCGGTGGCCAATCATACTTCGCAAAGCCTGACCGGATGGCTGCTGCGCGGCGGTTTCTTCCTGGGAATCGGTTTTTTTGTCTATTTTCTCCACGACACCCTGCAGCAGCGCGAAATTGAACTGGGGCAGAAATCACATCAGATGCTTTCTTTCGAGCGATCGGCTTTTAAAGCCATCCTCAATTTGGCCGAAAACCGCGATCCCGACGCCACCGGCCAGCACCTGAAGCGGATGGCCTATTATGCCGAATTGTTGCTGCAGGAACTGGATATGCCGCCGCAGCTTAAAAAAGATATCATCAGCGCCATTCCCCTGCATGATATTGGCAAAGTGGCCATTCAGGACCAGGTGCTGCTGAAACCAGGGCCTTTAACCGGCCATGAATTTAATGAAATCAAAAAACATCCGGAAATTGGGGGTAAAATACTCATGGCGATTGAAGAATCGGCAGGCGCAGGTGAATTCATCAGTTTTGTGCAGACCGCGCGCGAGCTGACTTATTACCATCATGAACGTGTGGACGGCACCGGCTACCCGGAAGGGCTGAAAGGCGCAAACATTCCGCTTTCGGCGCGCATCACCGCCGTGTGCGATGTCTATGACGCGCTTGCGACCCGCCGGCCTTACAAGGAGCCGCTGCCTCACGAGGAATGCGTGCGCATCATCCGAGAAGGCGCCGGCACCCAGTTTGATCCGCAAATTGTGGAGGCCTTTCTGCGGGCGGAGCAAAAATTTAAAGGCATCGCCGCCCATTATGCCGATAAAGCCCGTTCCGAATCCTCGCCGGGGATACCGGTTCATTCTGGTTCGCTTTTGAGATAAATTGATGACACCTACCCCTGTTCTCAAGTCCACCGATCCCCAGGCCCTGCCGCAGGCTGTGCAAACCCTGCAGCGCGGCGGCCTGGTGGTGTTCCCCACCGACACAGTTTACGGCCTGGGTGTGCTGATCAGCCTGCCGGCGGCCATTGAACGCATTTTTGAAGCCAAAGGCCGCGATGCCGCCAAAGCCATTCCGGTGCTGCTGGGCAGCCTCGACCACCTGCCGCAGATCACCCCCGGCCTGCCGGCACGCGCGCGCGAGCTGGCGCAGCGGCATTGGCCTGGCGCACTGACCCTGGTGGTGGCGCGGCGGCCTGAGCTGCCTGAGGCGCTTTCGCCAACCCCCACGGTGGGCATTCGCATGCCCGACCATCCCTTTGCCCTTGATCTGCTGCGCCGCACCGGTCCTCTGGCGGTGACTTCGGCCAACCTTTCGGGCGGGGCCAACCCGCTCAGCGCGGCTGACGCCCTGGCTCAGCTGGATGGACGGGTGGATTTAATCATCGACGGCGGAACAGTGCCGGGCGGCCTGCCTTCCACGGTGGTGGATTGCACAGCTGATAAACTGGCGGTGCTGCGCCAGGGTCCCATTTTTATTGACGCATAGGGCCGTTTTTTGCGCCCTTCCCTGCGCGAAGATGAGCGCGCATTTCTGATTTTGATTGGGCCGTCACGGCCTGCGCAAGGAGGTTCCCATGACAATTGAGCTGACTTCGACCGGCTTGCAGGTGACCCTGCACCCCGAAGCGGCGGGCTTTTCGCTGGCGCAGGCAGGCGGTCAACTGCGCCTGGAAAACGCGCGTTTTTCCATTGCCTATCGTTTGGAAGACGGCTCGCGGCAGCTGTTTAAAGGCCCCCTGCAGGCGGGCGACCCGGCGGCAGCGCCATCGGCTCACGGCCCGCTGCATGCCGTCACCCTGACCTGGGAGCAGTCGCCGCTGAAAGGCACGCTGACTCTGGCTTTGGGTCAAGCCCAGCCCTTTTTACTGCTCAGGGCGCATCTGGAAAACACAGGCAGCCAACCGGTGACCCTGGAGCGCATCACCCTGCTGCAGGCGGGCGCCGGAGAGCTTTCCTTTGGCGCCGCAAACCCGGATATGGCTTTTCATGCCAACGGCTGGCAGTCGTGGAGCCACACCACCACCACCGGGCAGGACAAAGGCCAGCACCGCTCGTGGCTGGGACCGTTGCAAAACCCGATGGTGGATTACTGCGACACCCCGCATCCCGCACGCGCCGGACATTATGCCGCCGATTTCTTCGCCGTTTTTGGCGACCGCGGCAGCCGCTGCGGCCTGGTGGCGGGCTTTCTTTCGCAAAAGCAGCATTTTGGCTCCATTGAAGCCTGGACCCGGCCAGCTCCGGCCCTCAGCCTGTGGGCCAACGGCGACGATACCCGCCTGCTGCCGGGCGCGGCTATGGACACCGATTGGGCCATCTTCATGCCGGTGGACCTGGACGACCCGGACCCTCTGGGGCCTTACCTGGAGATGGTGGCGCGGGAAAACGAGATCAAACCATTCCCTGAACTGCCGGTGGGCTGGTGCTCGTGGTATTATTTTTACGATAAGGTGACGGCTGAAGACATCCGGCGCAACCTGACCGCCATTGTGGAACTGCGCCAGAAGCTGCCGGTGACCCTTTTCCAGATTGACGACGGCTTTGAAAGCCAGGTGGGCGACTGGCTCACCTTCCGCAAAACCTTTCCGGATGGGGTGACCGGGCTGGCGCGCGATATCCGCGCAGCCGGGCTGACCCCCGGGCTGTGGCTGGCGCCGTATATTGTGCACCCCAAATCAGACCTGATCCGCCAGCACCCCGATTGGATCCTGCGCACGCCGCGCGGTAAACCGGTCAATGCGGGCTTTGTGTGGAACAGCCTGTGCACCGGCCTCGACCTGACTGTTCCCGGAGCCTTTGACTACACCTGCGAGGTGATCAGCAAGGCGGCGCACGAATGGGGTTATCCCTACCTGAAGCTCGATTTTCTCTATGCGGCTGCCCTGCCGGGCGTGCGCCGCGATATGACGCGCACCCGCGCCCAGGTGCTGCGCCAGGGCCTGGAAGGGCTGCGCCGCGCAGCCGGACCCGACACCCTGCTGCTGGGCTGCGGCGCGCCGTTGGGCCCTTCGCTGGGCATTTTTGAGATGATGCGCATCAGCTGCGATGTTTCTGGCAACTGGGCGCCGCAGTTCAGCGGCATTCAGCTCTTCTTCAACCGCGAACCCCACATGCCTTCGGCGCGCAACGCCATTCACAACATTCTCAGCCGCGCCTCGCAGCACCGCCGCTGGTGGCTGAACGACCCCGACTGCCTGCTGGTGCGCGCTGATTCGCACCTGACCCTGACCGAAGTGCAAACCCTGGCGGCAGCCATCGCCCTGACGGGCGGCTCGCTGCTGCTTTCAGACGATATGCCCAAACTGGATGCCGGCCGCATCAGCCTGGCGCAGACCCTGCTGCCGCCGGTGGGCCAGCGCGCCCGCCTGGTGGACTGGTTCGACGAGGGGCATCCCCGCCGCCTGCGCCTCGATTTGAACGGCCCGGCGGGGGCCTGGCATGTGCTGGCCCTGTTCAACTGGAGCGACGCGCCGGTGGAGGCCAGCCTGGATGTGAGCGAATTTGACCTGCCGGCGGGCGATTATTCGGCGCGCTCGTTCTGGAACGACCGCCTGCTGGAGGTGACCGGCGGGCAGGCCGAACTGGGAACCCTGGCGCCGCACGGCTGCCATGTGCTGGCGCTGCGCCCGCTGCAGACCGGCCAGCCGCAGTATCTGGGCGGCAGTCTGCACATTTCGCAGGGCATGGAGGTGGCGCAGTGGCAGGTGCGCGCGCATGAACTGCGCCTGCGCCTGGACCTGGGCCACAGCACGGCGGGCGAGGTGGATGTGCGCCTGCCGGCCCTGCCCAAGGAAGTGCTGCTGAACGGCCAGCCGGCCGGCTGGAGCAGCCCGGCCGCGCAGGTGGTGCGCCTGCCGGTGGATCTGCCGGGCGCTGGAGATGTGCTGTTGAAGTGGTGAGATAATGATGGAACTGTCTGGCCCGCCGTTACAGGCGGGCTTTTGTTTTCCCCTCTTGATTCTTTTCGGAAACCACGCTACAATATGACCAGAAAAACAAAATTGGTCATGAGGTCACAAATGGTCAGAAAAAACGCCGTCAACCGCCCCGAACGCATTCTGGACGCCGCCGCCAGCCTGATCACCCGCCTGGGTTTCGATAAAACCACCATCGCCGATATTGCCCTTGAGGCCGGCGTGGCCAAAGGCGCGGTTTACCTGCACTGGAGCAGCAAGGAAGCGCTGTTCGACGCCCTGGTGACCCGCGAAATGCGCCGCCTGATGGCCGACCTGCTGGCGCGGGTGGAAGCCGACCCGCGCGGCGGCTCGCTGACGCGCATGTACGCCCATTCCCTGCAGGCGCTGCAGGCCAACCCGCTGATGCGCGCCCTTTACACGCAGGACAGCCGCGTGCTGGGCAAATTCATCCACCAGCAGGACCCGCGCCGCTATGTGGAACGCTTCGGCTTCGGCAAGGATTTCATCATTTACATGCAGGCCGCCGGGCTGGTGCGCAAAGACCTCAACCCCGAAAGCCTGGCCTACCTGCTCTCGGTGATCGCCTACGGCTTCACCGGCATCGAATCCGTCATTCCGGCCGCTGAGGCACCTTCGCTGGAGCAGGTCGAAGAAGTGCTGGAGGCAGTGCTGGGCCGGGGCATGACCCTGGAGGACGGCGACAGCGAGGCTGGCAAGCAGGCTCTGCGCCTGGCCGTGGATGTGGTCAACCGGCAGTATGATGCCGTTCACCCGGATGGTGCCTGACACAACCGCAAAAGGCCTTTGCAGCTGGCAGGAAAATGAAAGTCAACAAAAGAAGGATTTTGGATATGGAGATTAAAGACAGCTTTATTAATGTCAACGGCAGGCGCGTTCACCTGCTCAGCGCGGGCGAAAGCGGATCGCCGGTGGTGCTGTTTCACGGCGCAGGGGCCGATTCGGGACGCATCTCATGGGGCCATGTCATTGGCCCGCTGGCCGAAAGCGGCCACCGCGTTTTTGCCCCTGATATCATCGGCTACGGCGACAGCGACCGCCCGGATATCCCCTACACCGTTGACACCCTGGTGGATTTTGCCGCCGCGGTGCTGGATGCGCTGGGGTTGGAAAAAGCCAGCCTGATGGGGCTTTCATTGGGCGGGTCCATTGTTCTGGGTCTGGCGCTCAAAGCGCCACAGCGGGTGGATAAACTGGTGCTGGTGGACAGCTACGGCATTCAGCGCAAGGTGGCCATGCACCAGTTGAGCTGGTTAATGGTGAAGATTCCGGGCATCATGGAAGGCACCTGGGCGCTGATGCGTTCCAGCCGGAGCATGGCCAAGTGGTCCATGGTCAACGTGGTGCACGATCCAAAGGTGATCCCTGACGCCCTGATGGATGAGCTGGTGCTGGAAATGCACAAACCCCATGCCGGGCGGGCTTTCACCTACACCCAGCGCCACGATATGTTCTGGAACGGCCTGCGCACCGTGTACATTGACCGGTTGGGTGAATTAAAAATGCCCGTGCTGCTGATTCACGGGCGTTACGATGCCGGGGTGCCGCTGGCCTGCGCCGAAGAAGCAAAGCGCCGCATCGCCGGGGCAAAGCTGCACATCATTGAAGACGCCGGACACTGGCCGCAGCGCGAAAAACCGGAAGAGTTCATCCGCACGGCGGCGGATTTTCTGCGCGATTAAGCGCCCCGCGGGCGGGTGAAGCGGATGGAAATGACATTGGCCACCACCGAGGCGGCCGCCGCCGGCAGATAAACCCACAGGCTGCCGGTGAGCGGCAGGAACACGCTCACCACCAGATAAAAGCTGGCAATGCCCAGCGAACCGACGATGGTGCCCCTGAGGAGCTGGCCGGCAGCCTGGCCGCCCTGCTGGCTGTGGGTGAAGGAAGCCAGGATGGTGCCGAACACGGGAAAGGCCGAAATCAGGCCCGAAAGCTGCGCGCCCAGCACGCTGGAGAGCCCGGTGAGGGTGGCCACAAAGATCACGGCAATGACCATGCGGGCAGGCAGGTCCCATTTGGGCGACACCTGCCCTTTGATTTGCACGGCCTGCGCCGGAATGAGCCAGCTCAGCACAAAAATGGCGCCGATCAGCAGGGCAAAGGCGGGCAGCAGCGGCAAAGCCAGCGCGCGCCAGATCATCACTGTGGCGATGAAGGCCGAAACGCCCAGGATGGCGCTCTGCCACCAGTTTAATTTGCGCGCTGCCAGGATATAGGTGGCGGCAAAAATGCACATGGCCGTCTGCCCGCCGAACATGCCAACCGCTGCCTGACCGGCAAAATTGGGGCCGTCCTGCATGGCCAGGGTGATGGAAATGGGGCCGGAAATGATGGGAAAGCCGATAAACCAGCCGCTCACTGCCGGGCCCCAGCGCCGGCCGGCCAGAGTGGCTGTGGCAATGAGCAGGGGGGCCAGAAGAATTTTCAGGGCAAGGACGATCATGCGGATACCTGTAAGACGGTTAAAACAGAATCATGACAGGGTTGAATTATAACGGATTCCGGCTGATCCGGCCGTACAGAAGGCTTACAGCCGGCGGCTTTCACCTTTCATCCGGATAATCGGCAATGCATTTCGCCATTTTCCGGTCAATAGCCGTGATAGCTTCCTGAAAGTTGGCGATGGTTGGGCCGGTGACGGGCTTTATGTCCAGGTTTAGCCGGGTGAGCAGCCTGCCGTAGCGTGCGATATACCTGCAAACATACCCTTGATCGCTTTTTCCACAGGCATAATAAAATTCATCCGCATGACTTGTAAATTCAAAATCAGGCACTTTCCAGACAACAGAATGGTCAACTTCATCGAAAGTTGGAAGATATAAATTATCCGGGTCAAATAAATTACCCTCTGCTTTTTTATATCTTTCAGAAGTTCGGGCGATCGTAGAATATTCAGTAACATATTGGTGACCATGAAACAATTCGTTGTAATACACGTCGAGGTAGCCCGTTCTTTTGGGATCGTCGTCTGTTGGACCTCTGATGGAACTCACCGCAGCATTACCAGACATATCTTCACCGCTGAGAAATAAGTCTTCCATAGGACACAGGTCGAGTTTGACTTCTTTTACGGGCAGGAAATATCCCAATCCAAAGACAAGGTAAAGGCAGAAAATGACCAGGCAGGCGAGGCATAAAATGACCGCTGCCAGAATGGATTTGTGTTTCATAGTATCTTCACCTTTCATCCGGATAATCTGCAATGCATTTTGCCATTTTTCGATCAATCGCCGTGATAGCTTCCTGAAAGTTGGTGACGGTTGGGCCGGTGACGGGCTTTATGTCCAGGAATAACCGGGTGAGCAGCCTGCCGTAACGTGCGATATACCGGCAAACATATCCTTGATCGCTTTCTCCGCAGGCATAATAAGATTCATCCGCATGACTTTCAAATACAATATCAGGCACTTTCCAGACAACAGAATGGTCAACTTCATCGAAAGCCGGAAGATATAAATTATCCGGATCAAAAAGATTATTTTTGGCTTTTCTATATCTTTCTGCAGCTTTAGCATTATCAGGGTATTCCAAGACATATTGCTGTCCATGGTCTAATCCATTGTAATAAATATCTCGAGTTCCAAGAATAGCATGATCAGAAAAATTGGTGTCAATAGGGTTTACTATAACGTCACCAGACAGATCTTCACGATCGAGAAATAATCCTTCCACTGGACAAAGATTCATTTCCTTTTTGGGCAGAAAATTCCCGTAAGTTAAGATACAGAAAACAATCAGGCAGGCAAGGCATAAAATGACTGCTGCAAGCATATATTTGGGTTTCATTGAATCCTCCTGAAACTTTGCGGGCATGCCGCTGTACATCCGGCCACAGCTTACAATTCTATTCCCCCAGGCGCAGCTGCGCCTGCTGCACCCAGGCGGCATCCATGCGCTGCAGGCGGTTCTTCTTGAGGTTTTCGCGCATCATCCAGCGGATGTCCTTATCAGGGTCGGCGAACCAGGCTTCCATGGCGGGCCTGCCAGCCTCGGGCAGGGCTGCGGCAGCCACGCTCCAGCAGTAGGCCAGGCCCTTGCGCAGAGCCTGAAAAGCCTCCGTTTTGCGGTCTGGAATGTCTTTGATGGAGGCGGTGATGGCGCTCAAAATGCCCAGCACCGCGCGGACCTCATCCGGCCGGGTGAGAAGGCGCGGTTCGCACAGGGCGGCGGCCGCGGCGCGCTGCTCCAACGGGCTGCCCTGGCTCCAGAGGGTCATCTCTGCAAGCAGCAGCGGCATATCCACATCCCCCACCATTTGCAGGGCCATGGCCACGGCCTCGCGGGTGCGCCAGCGCGGATCAACGGCGGCGGCGCGCAGGGTGGCAAACCAGGCGTGTTCCCCCGCGGCGATCAGCTTGCCCAGCCCCAGCACCCCGCAGAAGGCCAGAAATTCCTGCGGCGAATTGACCGGGGCCAGCTCCGGGGTATAGGCGCGGTAGCGCTCAAAAAGCGCCGCGCTGCCTTCGGCGGCCACGGCATGGGCCAGCTCCAGGTTGCCGCGCGGGCCGGGCAGGCCGGAATTTTCCAGCAGGTAAGCGTCCCAGGCGGCCATCTGGCGCAGTTGAGCGCGGTAATCTTCCATTTTGCTCATCGGGTTTCTCCTGTGGGTCGGTGTGGCATCTGATTCTATTATAACCCGCTTGCATGCCGCACCGGCCGCTGATTGCCCGGCTCAAAGGATTGATATTTTCGGCTTTTTGATGTTTAATTACCTCAACCACAGTCTCTTTTAGAGAAGGATGACCCATGCTCGATTGGCTGCGCCGCTTACTGGGAATGGAAAAGAAGGAAGAAACCCCCGCTCCGGCTGCCCCGGCCCGGCCAATGATGCCGCGCCCGCAGGCCGAACCGCCCAAAACTGCCCCCGCGCAGACCCCCACGCAGCCGCGGCCGCGTCCCCAACCCCAGCCGCCAGCCCAACCACCGGCTCAGGCGCCAACCCGGCCGGCGCCGCACCCGCAATCTCAACCGCCGGCCCAGCGCCCACAAACGCCGCCCCCGGCCCAGCCCCTGCCTTCGGCGCGCTCCACCGCCGCCCAGATCGAAACCTCGCGCCCGCTGCCCGGCGCCCACCCGGCCCCCCCCACGCCATCTGCCCCGACCGCCAAAAAATCGACCGCTGAAGAGGCCCAGATTCACCTGGCGCGCCTGCGTGAAAAGATCAGCCTGCTGGCCGAGCGCTTTGCTTCCGGCAGCATCAACCGCAAGCAGTTCCAGGACCTCTATGCCCATTACCAGGCCGAAATCCAGTCCATTGAGCAGATCCTCAGCCTGGATCCCGATTCAGATGAATGGCGCAACGCCGTGAAGGAAGGCCAGTCCATCCTTATCCGCATGCGCAATGCCGCCCGCGTGGTGGGTTTTTCAATCTATGACATTCGTTCCGGCATGCCCATCAAAACGGTGGGGCAGTTCGGCGTGGATCCGGCCCTCTTTGTGCCCATGCTGCACGCCTACCAGTCGGCCAGCCAGGAAATTTTTGGCGCCGGCATCCGTTCCACCCAGATTCAGGGCGGGCAGTGGCTGGCCTTTGTGCCCGGCAAGGTCAGCACCACCCTGGTGCTGTTTTCCACCGAGCCGGCCGCGCGCCAGATGCAAACCTTTGAAGAGCTGCACCGCATTTTTGAGCAGGCCAATGCCCAGCTTTTGAACAACCCGCCGGTGGATCCCGAAGCCCTGGTCTGCCCGCAGGAAATTTTCTTCCGCCGCGCCCAATAGGTCTGCCCCATGACGCAAATCCCCCTGCTGAAAGTGGTCATCATCGGCGACGGCAATGTCGGCAAAACCTCACTGGTGCGGCGCTACTACGAAGGCAAGTTTGAGCAGTCGCGCATCATGACCATCGGCGTCGATTTTCAAACCCGCCAGGTGGACCTGCCCGAGGGGCCGGTGAAACTATCCATCTGGGATATGGCCGGGCAGGACCGTTTTCAGACCATTCGCGAGACTTTTTACCGCGGCAGCCTGGCCGCGGCGCTGGTTTATGACCTGACCGTGCCGCAGTCGCTGATCAACCTGGCGCAGTGGGTGCGCGAGGTCAACCGCCTGGTTCCCGGCATCCGTTTTGTGGTGGTGGGCAACAAAAGCGACCTGTTCACCCCCGGCAGCGAAAACTGGGGGCCCGAGCTGGCGCGCCGCCTGAACAGCGCCTATGTGCAAACCAGCGCCGCCAGCGGCGAAGGCGTGCCGGCCCTGTTTGAAGCCCTGGGGCTGGCCGCCTGGCAGGCGGTTCACCGCAAACATGATTGAACAACCCTCCCCTGACCGAAAAAAACAGATCACCGGCTACCTGGCCCGCGAGGTTTTGAGCCTGCTGGGCATGGCAGTGGCCCTGTTCTGGGCGGCCGGGCGCCTCGACTGGCTGCCAGGCTGGGGGGCGCTGGCGGTGATGGCCGGCTGGGAGGCCGCCACGGCCATTCTGGTGATCTTTATCAAACCCGAACTGCTGCCCGAGCGGCTGAACCCGAAGAAAGACACGCCCAAATGGGATGTGGCCATCGTCAGCCTGCTGGGGCTGGTCACCCTGTTCCAGTATATTGCCGCCGGGCTGGACCAGCGCTACGGCTGGAGCAGCGGGTTTGCACCCGCCGTGCAGGCGGCGGCTTTTGTGCTTAGCGCCGCGGGCTACGCTTGGTTCACCTGGGCCACCTATGTCAACGCCTTTTTCTCGCGCACGGTGCGCCTGCAAACTGACCGCGGACAGGCGGTGGTTTCAGGCGGCCCCTACCGCCTGATGCGCCACCCGGCCTACCTGGGCGCCCTGGTGTATGAGCTGGCGGTTTCGGTGATGCTGGCCTCGTGGCCGTCATTCGCTTTCGGCGTGCTGGCTGCGGCCCTGCTCATTTTGCGCACCGCGCTGGAAGACCGTCTGCTGCGGGCAGACCTGCCCGGCTACGCTGATTATGCTGCGCGGGTGCGCTTCCGCCTGTTCCCGGGCATCTGGTAACCCGGCTGGCTGCGCGGTGAAAAACCGGCTGCAAAGCCGCGAAAACTTTACTGCTCGGCTATTTTTTGGACCGCCAAAAAACGGCAAAGAAAACGGTTTTTTCTTTCTTTGCGCTCTTCGCGCCCTTCGCGGTGAAAAATAGATACGGCCAACCAATGACAAAAAACTTCAATTGAAGGGAGATGACGGCGGGGGCAGCCCTGCCGCCCAACCATCATGACTCATATTCTCATCACCGGCGGCAATGGTTTTATCGGCGCCAACATTGTGGACGCCCTGGCCCGCCAGCGCCAGCACCGCATCACCGTTTATGACCTTTACCCGCGCAAATTTGGCCCCCTGCCCGAAGGGGTGGAATTTATCCAGGCTGATCTCAGCGACCCGGCTCTGGTGCGCCAGGCGCTGGTGGACTGCGGCGCCGAGCAGGTGATTCATGCTGCCTGGGCCACCATTCACGAAACCGCCCTCAAAGACCCGCGCGCAGACATCACCGCCAACCTGCTGCCAACGGTCAACCTGCTGGAAGCCTGCACTTATGCCGGCATCCAGCGCGTGCATTTCCTTTCCTCTGGCGGCACGGTGTACGGCATTCCGTCCAGCCTGCCGGTGCTGGAAGACGCTCCCACTTTTCCTATCAACCCTTACGGCATCGCCAAGCTGGCGGTGGAAAAATACCTTGAAATGTACCGCCACCTGTACGGTTTGAACTACCTGGTTTACCGCCCATCGGTGCCTTACGGACTCTATCAGAATCCCCACCGGCGCCAGGGCGCGGTGAACGTGTTCACCTACCGGGCGCTGCGCGGCGAACCGATTCACATCTGGGGCGATGGCGAGGTGGTGCGCGATTATTTCTACATCGGCGACCTGGTGAGCGCGCTGCAGGCGGCCCTCGAGCGCCCGCAGCTGAGCGGGCAGATCTACAACCTGGGCGGCGGGCGCGGCTACAGCCTGAATGAAATCATCCAGGCCATTCAGAGCGGCCTGGGCCTGGCGGTGGAGGTGCACTACGAGGCAGCGCGCAAGTTCGACGTGCCGGCGGTGGTGCTGGATGTGAGCAAGGCGCAGCGCGACCTGAGCTGGGCGCCGCAGGTGAGCCTTGAGGAAGGCATCCGGCGCACGGCGCAGTGGATTCAAAACACACCTGAACTGGCCGGTTAATAAGCCGTTAATCAGATTCCATTTTTGGCGATTGGCAGCTGTGAATCAGGTGCAGGTGATTCAATCCGAATCTTAGAACGAATTTGCATGTTTTTGTAGTCGTTCAGAAACTATCCTCATAAAACCTATATGCAGGAGGGGAACGCGCCAACACCCCCCATATATAGGGGTCATGACTACAAGAAAAGAATCCTTAAGAAAAGACGCAGGGGTGATTTTCTTTAACGTTGGCAACCTTAAAGAACGTCATTTTTTTAGACTCAAAAGGGTATTTAATCTTGTTTGAGGGGGTGGATGTGGGTAAAATAGAATTGTTGTTGGACGGGGTGAGCATTCCCCAGCAGCACATAACAGTTTAGAACGAAGGGTGCAAAGCCGTTATTATGCCCCACTGCCCAGGCAGTGGGTTTATGTTCCTCTGTCTTTCCTGGCGCCCTATCACATTGGTTGAGGTTGTAAAATGATGGATGCAGAACAAGCCTGGCAAGCCGCACTGGGTCAGCTTCAAATGGATATGACGAAAGCCGCCTTCGATACGTACGTGCGCAGCACAGAACTGATCTCGTATTCGAACGGTCTTTTTACCCTGGGGGTGCAGAACGCCTATGTTCGCGACTGGCTGGATAACCGTCTTTCCAGCACGGTTACGCGCATGCTGAGCGGCCTGGTGGATTGCCCTGCCTCGGTGGCTTTTGTGGTGCAGCAGAAAGGCGCCCCGGCGTCCGCCCCGGTCATTGCCGGCACAGCCTCAGAACCGGCCGCCGCCATTGAATTGCCCACCAACCCGACAATCAACCCGCGCTACACCTTTGAAAACTTTGTGGTGGGCGCCAGCAACCGCCTGGCCCATGCCGCCTGCATGGCCGTAGCCGAAAGCCCCGCGCGTGCCTACAACCCGCTCTTCCTCTACGGCGGCGCCGGGCTGGGCAAAACCCACCTGCTGCACGCCATGGGCAACGCTCTGCGGCCCATGGGCATGCACGTCATGTATGTCACCTCGGAAGAATTTACCAACAACCTTATCCAGGCCATCCGCAACCACACCACCCCCGAATTCCGCGAAAAATACCGTGAAGTGGATGTTTTGCTGATTGACGACATCCAGTTCATTGCCAACAAGGAAATGACCCAGGAAGAATTCTTCCACACGTTCAATGCCCTGCATGGGCAGGAAAAGCAGCTTGTCATCTCATCGGACCGGCCGCCCAAAGCCATGGCCAACCTTGAAGACCGCCTGCGCTCCCGATTTGAATGGGGCCTGATCGCCGATATTCAGCCCCCTGACCTGGAAACGCGCATCGCCATTCTGCGTTCCAAAGCCGAACGCAGTGCGCGCCAGGTGCCCGGTGACATTCTGGAAGCCATCGCCCGGCGTGCGCAGTCGAACATCCGCGAACTGGAAGGCGCGCTCACCCGCATTCTGGCCCTCTCTGATCTCAGCGGACAGCCTCTCTCAGCGGAACTGGTCAACTCGGCTCTGGTCGATTTTGGTCCCCAACGCACCACCGTTGATCCGGCAAAGGTGCTGGAGGTGGTGGCCTCGGTTTTTGGCGTCACTTCCGACCAGATTCTGGCCCGCGACCGCTCGCGCGAAGTCGCCCTGCCGCGGCAGGTGGCCATGTATCTGCTGCGCGAAGACGCCAACCTCTCGCTGCCGCAAATTGGCGACGCCCTGGGCGGCCGCGACCACACCACGGTGATGTATGCCTGCGAAAAGATGACCGATTTGGTTGAGCGCGATGACACGCTGCGCCGCCAGGTCATTCAGATCCGCGAAACCCTCTACGGGCGGAGCTGGTAACCTCCTCTTCCTGCCACTTTTCAGGCCCTGCTGTGAAGCAGGGCTATTTTTTTGTGCTGCCGGCTGATAAATCAGGCAAGACAGCGGCTATTTTTGTAAAAAATCGCCAAAAGATGCGCCTTGCGGGTTTGACAACTTTTTATTCGATGTATAATAGAGTCAGGCTGTTAAAAAGCCAGCTTTATCCGAAGCGATACGAATCATATTTGAAGGAGACTCTAATGACTGAAATCCTTGAAGCACTCGAAAAATTCTTTACCGAAGATGACTGGAATTACACCCAGCTTGAAGGCAAGACCATCCTGCGCATGGGCTTCCGTGGGAAATCTGGCAACTGGACCTGCTATGCACAGGCGCGCGAAGAGCAGAAAATTTTCATCTTCTACTCGGTTTCTTCCATCAATGTTCCAGAAGAGAAGCGCCCTGCCATTGCCGAATTCATCACCCGCGCCAACTACGGCCTGCTGAACGGCAACTTTGAGATGGACTATTCTGACGGCGAAGTGCGCTACAAAACCAGCATTGATGTTGAAAATGACGAACTCACCTCTCCACTGGTGCACAATCTGGTGTATGCCAACGTGTGGACGATGGACCGTTACTTCCCCGGCGTGATGGCGGTCATTTACGGCAACGTCAACCCGGCGGACGCCATCCAGCAAATCGAAGGCTGATCTGCTGTGAACACCCTGCAGGCCATTCTCTCACGCCGCAGCGTTCGCGCCTACACCGGGCAGCCGGTGCCGGATGAACTGCTGGAAACCGTGCTGCGGGCCGCCATGGCGGCGCCTTCGGCCGGCAATCAGCAGCCCTGGCAGTTTGTGGTCATCACCGAACGCAGCCTGCTGGACGCCATTCCGGCGTTCCATCCCTATGCGCGCATGGTGCTGCAGGCCCCGGTGGCGGTGCTGCTGTGCGGAGATTTGAGCCTGGAGAAACATAAAGATTATTGGGTGCAGGATTGCTCTGCGGCCATGCAAAATATGCTGCTGGCAATCCATGCCAGTGGACTGGGGGGAGTCTGGCTGGGGGTGTACCCCAATTCCGAACGTGTGGACGGGTTCCGCAAACTGCTGGACCTGCCCGAGCATATTGTTCCCCTGGGGCTGCTGCCTTTCGGTTACCCAAGCGAGCAGCCGCCCGCTGTTGACCGTTTCAACCCGTCTCGTATTCACACCAATCATTGGTAAGGATGTTCCGGCGCAGCCCGCTTTGCCGCGGGCTGCGCCATCAGGCGCGGAGGTGGAGCCATGGACCTGGTCAATCGTAGTGCTGCTGTGATCAAGCCCAAACAACCCTTTGTGGATTGGATTAATCAGAATCAGGCGATTCAAAGTCTTTCATCCATCACACTTGAAACGGCGCAGAATGACAGCACGGCGGTCTTGATTCCGGATTTGCCTTCATTAAAGGACTTGACCGAATTCATCCAGCAGGTGAAGCCCAACCTGTTTGAAATGGAACTGGCCTCGTGGTGCGCCAACCGCAGCACCTGGCCGGCTGACCGCTCTGCCGAACAGTTTGACCAGTGGTTTCACGTGGATATTCATTCCATGGTCTGGGATATCACCGATGAATCTGCCTTCCGTGTCATTCAACCCGAAGCTGAAGAAGGTTTTAAAGTTTCCGATGCCGTGGCGGTGAAGCTGGGCGTCAAAGACGATGAACAGGGCATTGACCTGGCAGGCTGGCAGGGGCGCATCATGGAGATCATCCAGGCCGAAAACGGCCAGGCCGCCGCCATTGTGCGCTGGGACAGCCTCACTCTGCGGCGCATGTCGCGCCGCTATATGGATCACTGCCGCCAAAACGGGCAGGATTGGGGTGAGATGGTGCTGAACCTGGACCAGCTTGAGCTGACCCAGCCGCGCGACACCCAGGAGCAGGCCGAAAAAGCCTACCGCGAACTGTCTGCCCGCTCCAGCCGCACCTACCCTGAGGATCAGATGATGCGCATCCAGCAGGTGATGGATGACGGCGAAGAAAACGAATTGAGCGCCCTCGAAACCTGGCGGCACCACCTTAAAACCTCGCTGACGCTGCCCTTCGAAGCCCAGGTGGTGGAATTTGAAGAAGGCAAATTCATCCACTCTGGCGACAAAGTACTGGTGACCTGCGTGGCGCTGGTGGATGATATGTATGGGGTGACGGCGCACATCAAGTTCAAGGGCCGCTACTTTGAATTTCCAATTTGCTATCTCGAGGCGATGGAAGATAAAACCTCCAACCGCCAGCTGGTGGAAGATTACAACGCCTGGTTTGCCACGCGCTGAGCCCTGAGCAAACGCCAGAATTGAATTTTCAAACCTTCTCCTCTTGCATGCCGCGAGGGAGAAGGTTTTTTATCTCGCCTGGATGCGATGAGAAGATATTGCGGCTTTCCTGGGTAGGCAGTAAGTTTTTTGCCCTGTCCTGATTTTACCGGTGGTGATAGAATGAAGGCCGTCAGGTGAAAAATAATGTCCAGCCAAACATTCCCCCTCCTTTATGTCCTGTGCTTTCTCACGCGCAACGATCAAATTCTGATGCTGCACCGCAACAAGGCGCCCAACCTGGGCCTGTGGAACGGCGTGGGCGGGCATATTGAGGCGGGCGAAACCCCGCTGCAGGCCTGCCTGCGCGAAGTGCGCGAAGAAACCGGCTTCACCCTCTCTTCAGCCCGCTTTGGCGGCCTGGTGACCTGGGAGGGCTTTGAATTCCCCCTTGGCGGCATGGCGGTGTTCACGGCGGCCGCCCCTGAAGGCAGCCTGCCGCCCTGCGTGGAAGGCGAGCTGGCCTGGAAACCGCGCCAGTGGGTTTTCAGCGCGCCAGATGTGGTCAGCAACATTCCTCTTTTTCTGCCGGCCATGCTGGCCGGAGAACCCGCCCGCACCTTTCACTTTTTCTATCGCGGCGGAGAGCTGCTTGAGCACGAAGAACGCCCGCTGCTGCCGCACCTGTATGACAAATGACCGCAAACAGGCGATATTTCGGCCTGCCAGAAACAGGTCAAACGGGGGTATAATTTTTAAGATGTTTTTTGACTTCACGCGGATCAACCGCCAAATCGGGATTAACCGGGCCTGTTGCGGCAGGCATCATTTTATTTAAGGAGCAGAGAGCCCATGAGCGATTTCTCATCCAAGTTTGGCTTGGGCACCGTGGTGACCCATGTTGCTGAAGGACACAACGCGCAGCATGCGCATGTCACCCCCATTTACCAGACATCCACCTTCAGCTTCCCGGATGTGGCCACCGGCGCCTCCATTTTTAAAGGCGAACAGCCAGGTTATGTATACACGCGCATCAACAACCCCAACCTCGACCAGCTGGCGCAAAAATATGCCGTGCTGGAAGGCCTCGATTTGCTGCGCGCGCAGCCCGAACGCCCCGTGGAAGAAGTGGTGGACGGCTGGGTTTTCGGCTCAGGCATGGCAGCCATCACCTCGGCCATTCTGGCGCGGGTGAAGGGCGGCGACACGGTGATTGCCCAGGAAGCTCTTTACGGCGCCACCTTCACCTTCCTGCACGATATGGCCCCCCAATATGGCATCAAGGTGGTGTGGCTGAAGGATTATTCGGCCGCCAGCTGGGAGAAGGCCTTTGCAGAAAACCCCCAGGCCACCCTGGCCTATGCTGAAACGCCTGCCAACCCCACCATGGCCCTGGTGGACCTGGCCGCGGTGGCTGAAATTGCCCACCGTTACAATGCCTGGCTGATGGTGGATAACACCTTCGCCTCGCCCTACTGCCAGCGCCCGCTCACCCTGGGCGCGGATGTGGTGGTGCATTCCACCACCAAGTACCTCTCCGGACACGGTCAGGTGGTCGGCGGTGCAGTCATCAGCCGTCATGTCGATTATGTGCGCAAGCCGCTTTACGGCATGCTCAAGGTTCTGGGCGGCGTTCCCAGCCCCTTCGATGCCTGGCTGGCCAACACCGGCCTCAAAACCTTTGAACTGCGCATGCAGCGCCACTGCGAAAACACCATCCAGGTGGCCCGCTTCCTCGAAGATCACCCCAAAGTGGACGTCACCTATTACCCCGGCCTGGAAAGCCATCCTGACCATGCCATTGCCAAGAAGCAGATGCTGCACTACGGCGGCATGATTTCCTTCGAATTGAAGGGCGGCCTGAAGGCCGGCGAAGCCATGATGAACAATGTCAGATTGGCCACCCTGGCGGTCAGCCTGGGCAATGTGGATACCCTTATCCAGCATCCCGCCAGCATGACCCACGCCAGCGTGCCGCAGAAAGACCGCCTGAGCATGGGCATCACCGACGGGCTGGTGCGCCTTTCGGTGGGCGTGGAAAACGTGGAAGATATTCTGGAAGATCTGGATCAGGCCCTGGCCAAGAGCTGAAGCAGTTGATCGGCTGGTCGCATCCGTTTTAAAGCCAGAGCTCCCCGATATCCTCCGGGGAGCTCTTTTTGGTGGAATCGTTCTGCCCTGGCAGGCTATGCCGGCAGGCTCAGCACGGTGCGGGCAATAAAGGCAGTGATGCCCAGCACCGCCATGACAATGGCAACGGCCTTGCGCCATAGAGGTAATCTGCTCCAGGGAGTGGCGCCGTGGGCAATCATGCCGAAGCCAAAGCCTTCCCAGGCCGCCGCATCCAGGTAGGAATAAGGCAGGCTGTCATTCAGCAGCGAAGTTAACCCCATTAAAAGGAAAGCAATGCCCAGCAGGATTTCATAGTCGAGGGTGGATTGGGGGGGCTGTTTGGGGTCTTTTTTGCCCCTGGAGTTGGCCGGCGCAGTGGTCATGGCATACCTCAATCAGGAGTGGTGTCTTTAATATAGCCGAGTTGGAAAAATTTCGCAAGTCAGACCGCGATTAAGGCGCCACCGTGTAAGCGGAACCGGTGAAGAGCTGGGCTGAGCCGTAATTTTGATACAGTTCGAGGCCGTGCAGGCGGGTTTTATCGCCGCAGAAGGTGCAGATGATGGCGCAGGGTTTGAAAGCCGGGTCGCGGTAGCGCTCCAGCGGCGGGGTGGTGTAAATCACCTCCAGTTTGTAACCGCTTTGCGGCGCCTTCAGCAAAAACCAGAAGAGGTATTCCGGGTCATGCGAATCGATCTGCAGCCCCACCTCGCGGCAGGGCAGGGTCAGCAGGTCGCGGCTGAGCGCCAGGAAACCTTCGCGGAAATCCACCAGAGAGCCAAAAACCGTCTTTTCAGCCAGTTCCAGCAGGATGCTGCCAGAGGTACACTGGCCCACACAGGGGATGGTGAATGGGTCGGGTGAATTGTCACGCATGGCGATGAGAGGGCGGGTGCGGTTGATCAGGGCATAGGGCAGGGCATAAAGGAACAGCAGAAAAACTGCCGCCTGCGCCAGGCGGCGCCGCCCGGCGGCCTCCACGGCCAGGCCAAAAACCGCCGCCCAGCTCATCAAAAAAGGCAGCTGGTAGCGCATGCCGTACTGATCGAAATGCAGCACCCCCACCAGGCAGGCCAAAAGGCTCAATGATAGCAAGGCATAGGCTGCCTGCAGACGCCCGGTCCATTTTTTACGAAACGCCCAAAGCAAGATGATCGTCAACGCGATCAGGAGAAAATGCAGCGGGCTGCCGGCCAGGTCATCACGGTTCCAACTCCAGATAAATTGAAACTCGGCCAGGTTGGGATCCACACTGCCAAAGACAGCGCGCAGCCCGTCCAGCAGCGCCGCGTTGACGGAATCAAACGGGGTGACGAAATTCATCAGCACGTCGCGCGTCAGCGCCGCCAGAAACGGCAGCACGCCGCTCTGCCCGGCGGTGTGGTTGGCCACCCAATCAGAGGATCCCAGCGGTCCGCCATAAGTGATGGTGTTGCGCACCCAGTATCCCAGATTGAGAACCAGCACAGCCAGTCCGTTGATCCCCGCCTGGGCAGCCAAAAAAGCCAGCCCTTTGCGCCGCCGCAGCCAGACCGCCAGCAGCCAGATCACCACCGGCAGGGCATAGGGATAGAATGTGCCCTTGGTGAGCAGCCCCAGGGCCAGGCAGAGCGCCAGAGCCAGGGTTTCTTCTGGAAAAAGATCGCGGCGGGCTGAAAGCACGGCAAAATAGAGCATGCCCAGCAGCCAGAAGGCCGCCACCAGGTCGTTCTGGCTGCTGCTGGCCTGCAGCAGGGCCATGGGCAGGCTGAGGCCGAAAGCCGCGGCCAGCCACTGTCCCAGGCGCCCCGCGCCCAGCAGCCGCGCCAGACCAGCCACCAGAGCCAGGCAGCCCAGCAGGCTCAGCCACTGCACCAGGTTTGCCATCTGATCCGAACCCCACAGCAGGTAAAAGTGAAGAATGGGAAGCTCAGCCCAGATGGGATTCATCAGCTGCGGATCATAAGCGGTGACATAGTGCTGCAGGCCGCCGTTTTGAATCCAATGCGCCACGCGCGGCATGTGATATTGCAGGGCGTCGTTGTTGTTGGTGGGGCTGAGGATGGCCACCACCAGCAGCAGGCTCATCACCAGTCCGGCGCCGGCCAGGGCCAGGCCGTCAAAACGGGTCAGGCCGATTCTGCCTGGCGGCAGGCGCAGCAAACCCAAACGCCAGCCGAAGATCAGCACCCAAACCAGCGCCGCCGCCCAGCTCAGAGATACCATGAAGGCATTCAATCCGTGAAACAAGGACAATCCTTCTGAGGTCAGGGTCATCCATGCGCCCCAAGTGGCTGCCGTCTGGATCAACGGGCTGCGCCAGTCCGTATCCGGGCGGTTTTTCTGGCGCTGATAAGCAGAGAAAAGGATATACAGGGCAATAAAAACGGTCAGGGGTAATAACAGCAGCATGATTCCTCCTGCGGCTGCGACTGCGGGCAGCCGGACTGCCTTCAGTATACCTGAATTGAGGGCGATCAACAAGGCGATGGACGGGTGATGATATAATCAAGTTATTAACCCAACCCATCTTCACCCAAGGAGATCTTTCATGACTGCTGACCTGAACCCGGCCGAACTGCTGCGCTATTCGCGCCATCTGATGCTGCCCGAAGTGGGGCTGGAAGGGCAGCGCAAGCTGAAAGCAGCCTCGGTGCTGGTGGTGGGCACCGGCGGACTGGGCTCGCCCATTGCGCTTTATCTGGCTGCCGCTGGCGTGGGGCGGCTGGGCCTGGTGGATGACGATGTGGTGGATGTATCCAACCTGCAGCGCCAGATTTTGCACAGCTCGGCCGCCACCGGCAGGCCCAAGGTGGAATCGGCCCGCACACGCCTGGCGGATCTCAACCCTGAAATTGAAATCGTTCCCTATCACACCCGCCTGACCAGTCAGAACGCCATGGACATTGCCGCCGGTTACGACATCATCGTGGACGGCACCGATAACTTCCCCACCCGCTACCTGCTCAACGACCTGTGCGTGCTGACCGGCAAGCCCTACATTTACGGTTCCATTTACCGCTTTGACGGCCAGATGAGCGTTTTTGATGCGCGCAGCGGTCCCTGTTACCGCTGCCTTTTCCCGGCGCCGCCGCCCCCCCACCTGGCCCCCACCTGCGCCGACGGCGGGGTGCTGGGTATTTTGCCCGGCACCATTGGCTCGCTGCAGGCCACCGAAACCATCAAACTCATCCTGGGCGCCGGCAGCCCCCTGATTGGCAAGCTGCTGCTCTATGACGCCCTCGATTTGAGCTTTCAACAGGTGAGCCTGCGGAAAAACCCACACTGCAAGGTATGCAGCGCAGAACCGGAAATCACCGGCCTGATAGACTATGAAGATTTCTGCCATCTCAAACCGGCAGATCCGGCTGCCCAGGCAGCCCTTGAAGTGACCCCCGCTGAACTGGCGGCCCGCCTGGCCGGAGCCAACCCGCCGCGCCTCATTGATGTGCGCGAACCGGTGGAACAGCAGGTCTCCACCATCGCCGGCGCCGAGCTGATCCCTTACGGGCAGATTCTGGCCCAAACGGTGGAACTGGACCCGCAGGCCGAGATGGTCTTCTTCTGCCGCACCGGCATCCGCGGCATGCGCGTGGTGGAAAACCTGGTCAGCCGCGGTTTCTGCCGTGTGGCTTCGCTGCGCGGCGGCATCAATGCCTGGGCCCGCGAAGTGGACCCTGCGGTGCGGCAGTATTAGGCACAACACTTGCAGAGCTGAGGCTATGTCACATCAACGCATTCTGCTCACCTGCCTGGTCCTGCTGCTCATCTTCAGCGCAGCCTGCGGCCCTGTCCGCGCTGCCACCGTGCCAGCTTTAACGGCAACCCCCGGCCCCACCGCGCAAAAAATGACCCTGGCCCCCACCTGGACGCGCGCCGCCGCTGACGGCATCACGCCTCAGGCAGCCCCGGCCGTCACCCCCACCCCGCAATTCAGCGCCAACTGGATCTCATACGACCTGCTGCCCATCCTCTACCCGGCCGCCGGGATAGCCGAAGGCGGCACGTTCCGGGTGGATAACCTGACAGGCAGCACAGCTTACCGCTTTACATCTGAACCTTTCACCATTCGCTACCCCCTGCGCCTTGATTTTTCCTTTATCGGCCTCGGCAGCCTGAGTCTTTGCGGGCTGGAAGATGCCGACCCCTGCCTGAGGGTGGATCCTGAAAGCCTGGTTCTTCAGGCCAGCGGGCAAACCCTGCCCCTGGGCCGCCTCAGCCCTGGCGGCAATTTCAGCCTGCTCATTTTAAGCCCCCGCGATGTGCACCTTTTGAATGGCCGCCTGCAGGAACTGCCGCTGGCGGCCTCCTTGCCCGCCGAAGCGGCCCTCTTCCCGGCTCACCAGGCCACCCTCCGGCTGGAAACTACAGCCCAGGCCAGCCAGAAGGTCACCCTGCTCAACCTGGCCTACCCGCCCAATGAAACCGCCGGCCAGGCTGTGACCCTGGCCAGCAATGCGCAGATTCATGAAGTGCGCGGCGGCCTGGTCTTTGAGAGACCGGCCTACCTTTCCACAGGTTTGGCTCTGGAAGCTCTGGGCGCCTGGGGGGAACTGGCCCTGGTGCGCCATACCGGGCTTTACGGCCAGCAGCAGCTTTACCTGACGCCCCTTTCCAGCCTCAAACCGGCCCCCGCGGACCTGCCCGCCCTGCCGGCTTTGCAGGCCCCCTGGGTGCGCTCCGCGCAGGCGCTGCAGCCGGGGGTATGGCGCGGCGGGCGCCTGGGCAATGACGGCCTGTTTCTGGATAACAGCCGCGCCAGCACCAAAGCCGCCTTCAGCGCGGCGAACGGGTTTGGCCTGTTCCTGCACCTGGCAGCCTCTGGCCCGCAGACCGCGTTTTATCTTTCGCCGGGCGCAGCTGGCAACACCCCCCTTTCGCTGCCGTCCTACCTGAGCCTTGAAATCAAGGACGGCCGGGAATTGATTCTGCATTACCGCAGCGCAGCCAGTGGGGCCGAGCAATCCTATCCGGCTGGCGAGCTGCCCGCCAACGGCCTGGTTTCCCTGCGCGTCAGCGGCCCACAGGCGGCCCTGTTCAACATGGCCGGTGAAACCCTGGCGGCGGTGGACCTGCCTGAAGCCCTCTTCGGAGAGCAGGTGTTCCTCTCAGCCGACGCCACCGGTTCCAGCCTGAGTATTTATGAAGCCGTGATCCTGCAGCCGGTGAACGGCAGCCCTGCCGCCCTGGGCGAGCTGGCCGCCAACCCCCTGCCGCCGACTGCCCTTATCCAGCCGGTGAACGCCGCCCGCCTGGCCGAATACGCCGCCTGGCGCAAGGGCCGCCTGATTGACGCCGCCTGGTCGCCCGACGGCAGCCGCCTGGTGGTGACCTCAGCCGCGGGCCTGTATCTCTACGACACGGCCACCTGGGAAAACCTGCATTTCTTTGAAGCCAATTTCATCCCGCGGCGCGGCACTTTCTCGCCCGACGGGCGCTACCTGCTGGCCGAAAGCTACGACAGGCTGCGCATCTGGCGCCTGAGTGACGGCGAGCCGGTGTTGACCATGCGCGCCAAAAGCGCGGTCTGCTCGCCCGACGGGCGCTGGCTGGCGCTTTCAGGCGCGGGCTCTGGCAAGGAAGTGCATATTCGCCGCTTCGACACCTGGGAGCTGGAGCAAAACCTGGGAGAAATTGGCGATGCCGCGGCCTTCTCCGCCGATTCCAGCCTGCTGATCACCACCGATCATCCTGCCAACCAGCTCGACACCCTCATCCAGGCCTGGCAGGCGCCCAACTGGGGCCTGGTGCGCCAGAAAAAGATCACCGGCTACGTGCTGAACATTGCCGCGTCACCCGACCGGAAAACCCTGGCAGTGGCCTCATACCCGATGTATACCGGCATTCCCGTGGTGCAGTTCTGGGATGCGGCCGATTGGGAGCAAACGCGCAGCTTTGGCGAGGTGGAATGGCTGGGCTTTTCCGGCGACGGCCGGCAGGCTGCAGTGATTGAAAGCTCGCCGTTCAAAATTAAAATTCACATGGTTGATGTGGATGACCAGGGCGCCGCTTCCACGCTGAATTTCAGCTACCGTCCGCTGAAAACCGCGCTTTCGCCCGATTGGCAGCGCGGCGCAGCCCTGGCAGGCGACCGGGTGGTGATTTTCGGCGGGCAGGACGGCCGCAACCAGCAAAATCTTTACGGCTTTGTGCAAACCGAACATGACGCCATTTTGGTGATTGGCGAAGACGGCAGCCCGCTGGTGCTGACGGGCGTGCAAACCACCGAGTACCATCTCTGGGATATTCGCACCGATCAGGAGCTGCCCGCCGATCAGGCCACCGCCGCCGCCCGCGGCACCATTTCGCCGGACGGCACCCTGGTGGCGCTCAGCCGCCGCCGCGAAGCGGTGACCCTCAAATGGCTTTCCGACGGCTCAGTGTTCAAAACGCTTTACCCGGTGCTGACCAAGCATAATTACAAGTTCCAGGTGGACCCGGCCTTTTCATTGGACGGCAGGCTGCTGGCGGCGCCTTCGCCCGAAGGCAAGGTGTGGGTGTGGCAGATCAAAGACGGCAAGCTGCTGTACAAGGTTGAACACGGCTCTGAAGTGCGCGGATTGGCCTTTTCGCCGGTGGAAGATCTCCTTGCATCTGTCTCAGTTGATGGTAAACTTAAACTCTGGCTGCCCGAAAACGGGCAGATCACCTGGGAAACCAGCCTGCAGCGCTATTCAGGCGACCTGGCTTTTTCACCTGACGGACGGCTGCTGGCCATCGGTTACGCCGAGGAAATCCTGTTTTACGCCCTGGGCGGACGCAGCTTTATCTTCAGTCAGGCGCGTCATGCCCACATGGTCGAAGACCTGCTCTTTATGCCGGCAGGCAATATTCTGGCCAGCGGCTCCATCGACAGCACCGTGCGGTTGTGGGGCGTCTGGCCCTGATGAAAAATGATTGAACCCGCCGCGCGGGTAGAAATGCTGTCATAAAATGAAACCCCTGAAACCTGTTGAACTTTCTTCCGGCCAACCGCCTGTGCTGCTGGCGGTGCTGGCCCACCCCGATGATGAAACCTTTGGCACCGGCGGTACGCTGGCGCTTTACGCCCGCAAAGGCACCGCTGTGCACCTGGCCTGCGCCACCCGCGGCGAAGTGGGTGAAGTGAACCCTGAACTGATGACCGGCTTTAAGTCGGTGGCCGACCTGCGCGAATCGGAACTGCGCTGCGCCGCTGGCAAGCTGGGCCTGAGCGGCGTGTATTTCCTGGGCTACCGCGATTCAGGCATGCCCGGCAGCCCAGATAACACCCATCCCCAGGCGCTGGCCGCCGCCCCCCTTGCGCAGGTGGCCGCCAAAGTGGCCCACCTCATCCGCAAGCTCAAACCCCAGGTGGTGCTCACCTTTGATCCCATCGGCGGCTACCGCCACCCTGATCACATCGCCATTCACCAGGCCACCGTGCGCGCCTTTGACCTGGCCAAAGATCCCGGCTTTGCCGACCCCGACGGCCTGCCGCCTTTTGCCGCGCAAAAACTCTATTTTCACACCATCGGGCGGACCTTTCTGCGGGCGGCGGTTTTTGTTTCGCGCCTGTTCGGCCGCGACCCGCGCCGCTTTGGCAAAAACGGCGACATTGACCTGGTTTCGATTGCCGAAGTGCATTTTCCCACCCACGCAGCCATCAATTTCGCGCCGGTCATGCAGGTGCGCGACGATGCGGCGGCCTGCCATCACAGCCAGGGCGGCAAGGAAATGAACAAGGGCATTCAGGGGTTCATCAGCCGATTGTTTGGCCAATATGAAACTTTCATGCGTGCCTACCCGGCCGTGCAGCCGGGAGAGCCGCGCGAAAACGACCTGTTTGCCAGGGTGAAATAAGCAATCACTGGCTCTAACCCATACCGCCCCGCTGACGCGGGGCGGTTGTTTTGAAAGGAACATAACCGCCTTTTTCCCTTTTATTCAGACGCTGGAACCCCTTGATGATAAGCCCGGCAGTACCTTCCGGCTAATTTTCCCGCCAGAGCCAGGCCGCACTGGGGAAAGCAGGCTTCCTGTTATTGATCCAATTTTATTGGCGGGTGTATAATTTTACTCGCTGTTCATGGTGTAACACATTGGATCGACCGGTATGGTTAAGATCTTTCAATTTTCTGAGTTGCCTTGATCATGTTTCAAAGGGGTTGTGGATGAAAAATTACCTGGAACTTTTTAGAAATATGGCGGATGAAATTGCCAACCATCCATTATTGGAGCTGCGGGAATTTACGACTTATGCATCAGCCCAGGCCGAGACTTTTACTGCCATCAATGGCGCCTTTGGAGTGCCGCTGTCGGAGACCATTCAGGGATTTTTTCAACAGACCAATGGATTAAACCTGCGGTGGGGAATAAAATCAGGTTTCCCTGATGATGAGCTGGACACAATTATAGATAAGTATGATGATTATGCCATTGAATTACCCGAAGACGAGGAAATTCCTTTTGCGCAAATAAAAATTCCTTCCATTGAAGCCATCTTTTTTGATTTGGATTGGAAAAAGGTTATTTTATGCGATCTCCCGTCTGTCAATTTTGCCAGGGTGACTTACGACAGCGCTGATTTTGTCCAAAAATTACGTCCTTTTGATCTCTTCAGCACTTATGAATGCATGTCTTTCTTTATGGAACAGGGAAACGGGAATCCCAAAGTTCTCCTTTTATCAGACTATTACATCGACTGGCAGGCAAGTCGAATCACAGATTTCGAATCTTATCTGGAAGTGCTTTTGGCAATCCGAGGGATTGGTGAAGGCAGAAAAAACTATTTCGAAAAATATCTGGGACATAAAAAAGCGCCTCTGGTCTTAGGGGCAAAGGATTGGCCCACATTACGAACACCCAAATTATTTAATCTGCGGGGCAGAAAAAAGTAATGTTGCGGTTGTTCCGTCAATAAAGCAAACGCCGCTGGCTGAGCAGTAAAGGTGAATTTCGAGTGGTTAACAGGGGAGAATCATCATGGAAGACTTTCAAACCTTGTGGTACAATGGACCCGCAAGAACATGCCCCCGAAAGGGTATCCTATCCTAGATGATTTCCCCGGTGAATCGCCCGATTCTTGGTCCGGAAGAATCCTTTACGCCCATCTAAAGGCATGTTATAATCTTCGTCCGCTTCAGGCTTTGCCTGTTGAAATTTATGCTGGTAAGGATTGTTTGACATGAGCGACTTATTGAAAGCCGTAGAGGCGCCTGCCAACCCGAACATCCCCGAATTAACCCCGGGTGATGCGGTCAGTGTGCATGTGAAGATTAAAGAAGGCACCCGGGAACGTATTCAGGAATTCAAGGGTACGGTCCTGTTTGTGCGCGGTTCTGGCAACGATGCATCCTTCACGGTGCGCCGCTTGGCCAGCAACGGTATTGGTGTGGAACGCACCTTCCTGACCCGCTCTCCGCGGGTGGACAAAGTGGTGGTCGAACGCCACTCTGTTGTGCGCCGCGCCCGCCTGTTCTTCCTGCGTGATCGCACGGGTAAGAGTGCCCGCCTCAAGCAGAAATTCTAGATCATTCATAACCCCTCAGGCATTCAGGGTGCAGCGCTTTGGCGTCTGCGCCCTTTTGCCGTTTCAACCCAATTCCATCCCTCTGGAGGTTTCCACATGCCCGCACCCTTGATCGGAATCACCGGCTCGCGCGACAAATCGGCCAGCGGCCTGCCCGTCGTCTCCCTCACCGAAGCCTATGTCAACGCCGTCATCGCCGCCGGCGGTCTGCCGGTGATCATCCCCGTCAACACCCCGCCCGATGCCTACGCCGGCCTTTTTGACCGTCTCGACGGCATCCTCTTTTCCGGCGGCGGTGATATTGACATCGCCCGTTTCAACGGCCAGCCCCACCCGCGCGTTTATGAAGTGGACCTCGACCGCGACGACCTTGAGATCAACCTGGTGCAGATGGCCGCCAAAAACAGCAAACCCTTCATGGGCATCTGCCGCGGCATTCAGGTCATCAATGTGGCCCTCGGCGGCACCCTCTATACGGATATCGGCGACCAGTTCCCCGGCGCCCAGCGCCACGACTGGTACCCCAACATTCCCCGCGATCACCGCCCTCACACGGTCAACGTGCTTCCCGGCACCCGCCTGGCCGAGATCATCGGCGCCGGCGACACCCCGGTCAACAGCCTGCACCACCAGGGCCTGCAAACCATTGCCCCCGTGCTGCGCCCCACCGCCTACGCGCCTGACGGCCTGCTGGAAGGCGTTGAGCTGCCCGGTCATCCCTTCGGCCTCGGCGTGCAGTGGCACCCCGAATGGCTGCAGAGCATGGAAACCATGCGCACCCTGTTCCGCGCCTTCGTCCAGGCGGCTGCCGCCTGATTGTGTATCCTCCGTTCGCAAGCTGAACGGCTTTGGCTCAATTCATTTCGGGGAGGTTTCTGATGTCCACTGATTCTTTGCAACAAATTCTGATGTTTCCCTTCCGCGGGAACGGCTGGCAGGGGCGTTTCGCGGTTGCCTGCCTGCTGATGCTGGGCAACTATGTCATTCCCATCATCCCGGTCATTTTCCTGGCCGGCTACCTGGTGGAGATCATGCGCCGTGTCATCCTCGACGGCCGCAGCCCGGAACTGCCCGATTGGTCCGATTTTGGCGGTTTTGGCCTGCGCGGCATCAAAGCCCTGGGGGCGGCTTTCATTCTAAACCTGCCGTCCGCCATCTTCATAATGGCCGGCCTGGTGCTTTCCTTTATGCCGTCTCTGATGGTGCCCTTTATCGACCGGTTCTCCCGCGACGCTACCGGCCTGATTGTCTTTCTCATGTTGGCCATGATGGCCACCATGTTCGTGATGTTTGGCATTGGCATGCTGTTTTCCCTGCTCATCGGCGCCTTCATGCCCGTCAGCCTGAATCACCTGGCTGCCAAAGACAGCTTCCTGGCCGCCTTCAATATCGGCGAATGGTGGAAGGTGATGCGCGCCAACCTCAGCGGTTATTTCCTCGCCTGGCTGGTGGTGATGGGGCTCTACATGGTGGCCATGTTTGCCATGCAGATCCTCTATTTCACCGTCATCCTCTGCTGTCTGCTGCCCATCGTGATGAGCGTGATTTACACCTACATGGGCATGGTGGCGGCTGCTCTGTTCGCCAGCGCCTACCGCGAAGGCCAAAGCCGCCTGACCTTCCACCTGCCCGCTGATGTGGACGCCCCGGCTGCCTGAAATGGCTTCAGCGCGCCTTTCCGTTTCCACCCAAAATTCCCAAACCCCCGCACACCTCGCGCGGGGGTATTTTACGGCTGTGCTGGCGGCGGCCTTCCTTTCCACCACCGCCATCCTCATCCGCCACCTCACCCAGACCTACCAGCTTCCATCCCTTATCCTGGCCTTCTGGCGTGATGTGTTTGTGGTGGCCACCCTGCTGCCGGCCATCGGCCTGCTGCGCCCGGCCCTGCTGAAAGCCGGCCGGCGCAACCTGGCTTACCTGGCCCTCTACGGCCTGGTGCTGGCGTTTTTCAATACCCTGTGGACCCTTTCGGTGGCGCTCAACGGCGCCGCCGTGGCCACTGTGCTGGCCTACTGCTCCTCGGCCTTCACCGCCCTGCTGGGCTGGTGGTTCCTCAAGGAGCGCATCGGCTGGCTGAAAATCGCCGTCATCACCGCCTGCATCGCCGGCTGTGTGCTGGTTTCCGGCGCCTATACTGCCGAAGCCTGGAACAGCAACCTGGGGGGCATTCTCGCCGGGCTGTTCTCGGGCCTGGCCTATGCCCTCTACAGCCTGATGGGCCGCTCGGCTTCACAGCGGGGCCTGAGCCCCTGGACCACCCTGATCTACACCTTCGCCTTTGCCTCGGTCTTTCTGCTGGGGGCCAATTTGCTGCAGGGCGGACCGCTGCCCGGTTCAGCCCAAACCCCCGCCGACCTGCTGTGGCTGGGCAGTTCCCTGCCGGGCTGGGGGGTTCTCTTCATTCTGGCGGCTGTGCCCACCGTGATGGGCTTTGGCATGTACAATGTCAGCCTTTCGCTGCTGCCCTCCAGCGTGGCCAACCTCATCGTCACCGTTGAGCCGGTATTCACCGTGGTCACCGCCTTCTTCCTGCTTGGCGAAACCCTTTCCGGCGCGCAAATTGGCAGCAGCCTGCTCATTCTGGGCGGGGTGGCCTTCCTGCGGGTGGTGGAAGGCTGGCAGGAGCGCCGGGCCGAAAAAGAAGATCCGGCCGTTTATTAAACACAAAAGTGATCCCGAAAAGGATCACTTTTTTTTATCCATTGTACTGTCAGTCGCTGGCGCCAGTCAGGCCTTCTCCGCCATCGCCGCCACCAGCTTATGGATATGCGCCACGTGATCGCGTTCATGCCAGACGGCGCGCCGCAGCAGCTTGCGCGGCGACCAGAACTCGCCATTCACGCCGCGCACCAGGTCCGCGCGCCCGGCCAGGGTTGGCAGCACCCGCCTCAGGTGTTCGCGGGTCAGTTCCAGGCGGGCCGCCGCCTCCTGCGGCAGGTCGGCATGCGGGCAGGCCGCCAGGCCCAGACGGTCCAGATACCAGTTTTCAGCTGTGGCCACATGGCGTAAAATGCCCGAAATATGCCAGCGCTCGCCGGGCAGCCGGGCTTCCAGCACCTTCTGCGGCAGCCCCTTCACGGCATCCAGCAAATCCATGCGGCTCCAGTTCAACAGCGCCAGCCCGCGGCTGATCTCTTCCTCGCACAGCGGGATCCAATCGTCGCGAAACCAGGCGTTGACCTCGTAACCCTTCTCGGCCACCGCCAGGCTGTCATCAATGAAATAAACATCCCAGGTATCCACCAGGCGCACATCAAAATCGCCCAGTTTCAGCCAGGGATCGGGGGTGTGTGCTTCCATCCAGGCCTGGTAATCCACCGCGGCGCGCGGCATGGCGATGATGGCAGAGCCCGAATCGGGTCCATAGGAAAAACAGCCCGGCAGGTCCAATGCCCAGGCCAGGGAACGGCCTTCAATGTTATTTTCAATGCCAATACGTAAAATCATTGCGGTTTTTTCTTATCCGTGACAAGGGTGGCCAGCGACATGGCTCCAAAAACGATGCTGAACAAAAAGATGACAGCAGAGATTGCTTCCATTTTACACCTCCGGGCAGGTTTTGCGGGCGATTAATTTGAAATTCAAGCGGGACCGGCTTTATGTAAGACGGCCGACAGCCGGAAAAAGTTCCTGGAACTGATAAAGAAAACCCGCTTTGAATGATTCCGTTGCGGGCAGGGCTTTTGAAAGTCAGATTCGGATGGCATGCTGGCCGCGCCTGTGCTATCATCACAGCATGCTGACCGCAATAACGAAAGGAAGAAAATCATGCAGCCCTTACCCGATGAACCCACCCTCTGGCGCGCTGTGAGCGAGCGCAGCGTTGAATTTGACGGTGCCTTTGTCTATGCTGTGCTCTCGACGGGCATTTACTGCCGCCCGGTGTGCCCCTCGCGCCGCCCGCGCCGCGAAGGTGTGCGCTATTTTGCCGCGCCCGCCGAGGCGGAAGCCGCCGGTTTCCGCGCCTGCCAGCGCTGCCAGCCCGAGGCAGCCCGTTCAAACTGGGTGCAGCAGGCCTGCCGCCGCATGGATGAAACCCCCGAAAACTCGCCGCCCCTGCCCGAACTGGCCCGCGAGCTGGGCCTCAGCCCCTCGCACCTGCGCCGCCTGTTCCGCGCTGAACTAGGCATCACCCCCCACCAATACGCTGCCGCGCGCCGCCTGGAACGCTTCAAAGCCGGGGTGCGCGAAGGCCAGGCCGTGACGGATGCCATTTACGGTGCCGGCTACGGCTCCAGCAGCCGCCTGTATGAAAACGCCGCAGCCCGCCTAGGCATGACGCCCGGCGCCTACCGCAAAGGCGGCGCCGGCCTGCTGATCCGCTACACCCTGGTGGATGGCTGGCTGGGGCGCATGCTGCTGGCCGGCACGGAACGCGGCCTGTGCATGCTCTCGCTGGGCGATACGGATGCCCTGCTTGAAGCCGCCCTGCGGGTAGAGTTCCCCGCTGCCAGACTCGTGCGCGATGACGCCGCCCTGGCTGCCTGGGCTGCTGCGGTGTTGCAATATCTGGACGGCAGCCCCGCTCTGGACCTGCCGCTGGATGTGCAGGCCACCGCCTTCCAGAGCCGGGTCTGGCAGGCCCTGCGCGCCATTCCCTTTGGACAAACCCGCACCTATTCTGAAATTGCCGAAAGCATCGGTCAGCCGCGGGCAGCCCGCGCCGTGGGGCATGCCTGCGCTGCCAATCCGGTCTCGCTGGTCACCCCCTGCCACCGCGCCCTGCGCCAGGATGGCTCCCTGGGCGGCTACCGCTGGGGCCTGGAACGCAAGCGCCGCCTGCTGGCCCTTGAGCAGGGAAAAGGCGAAGGCTGAGCCGCCAGCCCTCTTGCAATTCAGCCTGCTTCGCGCTATAATCTAGTCAGACTAGTCTGACTAGATTACAAGGAGGCGCAAAATGGATAACATCTGGCAGCTTCAGGAAGCCAAAAGCAAGTTTTCCGAAATGGTGGACCGCGCCCTGACGGAAGGCGTGCAAATTGTCACCCGCCGCGGCGCCAAGGCGGTGGTGGTGATCCCCTTTGACGAATACGAGCGGCTCACCCGCCCCGAGGTTCCCCTGTCGCATTTTCTGCTTGCCTCGCCTCTGGCAGGCTCAGAAATCAACGTGGACCGCGACCGCAGCCTGCCCCGCGAAATCGGCATCGAAGCATGAATTACCTCCTCGATACCTGTGTCCTTTCTGAATTTACCCGCCGCCAGCCCAATCAGAGGGTGATCAACTGGCTGGACAGCATTGACGAAGAAAAATTGTATCTCAGCGTCATCACCATCGGTGAAATTCAGCGCGGCATAGAACGCCTGCCTGAATCACACCGCAAAACCGGCCTGCTGGTGTGGATGAACAACGGCCTGATGGCCCGCTTTGGCCCGCGCATTCTCCCCCTCGATGCGCCCACCCTTTTTCTCTGGGGCTCGCTCACCGCGCGCATGGAAGCGGGCGGCCAGCCCATACCGGTGATGGATTCGCTGATCATCGCCACAGCTCTGCAAAACAACCTGATCATTGCCACGCGCAACGTGGCCGATTTTATGCCCGCCGGGGTGCAGGTGATCAACCCCTGGATGTAGAAAAAAAATTCCATCTGCATCTTGCCGGAAATTTCCTTATCCGGTATAATTCATTTTACGCGGGCGTCGCCAAGTGGTAAGGCATCAGCCTTCCAAGCTGATATTCGCGGGTCCGAATCCCGTCGCCCGCTCTGCATCAGGGACTTTCCAGGGCAGATTCTCCAATTTAAATCTGCATCAAGTTGATAATCAGGGGATTAACGGTTCCTGCTTTGGGCAGGGGCTGTTTTGTTTGGGGGGATATTTCGCCCAAATCATTGCACCACATTAAACTGTTCATAACAACCCAAGGAGAAAACATGAAGCTCGACCCGCGCCATCTGTTCCGCACGCCTGCATTTCAGGTTCTGTTTGTTGCGCTGTTTGTACTCGTCCTGATCACCGGCTGCAATACCGCCGCCGCCAAAACGGCTGCCCCGACGGAAGTTCCCACTGCCGCCCCCACCGACACGGCAGCCCCCACCGACACCCCGGAACCCACTGCCACCCCAGAGCCCACCGCCACACCTGAACCCACGGCCACCCCGGAACCCACCAAAACCCCCACCCCCAACAAGACCAAGATCGCTGCCGCCACTGCCACTCAGGCTGCCGCCGACAAGCTGGCTGCTATTGCCCCCGACCTCGAAAAGATGGGCTTCACCCCCGACCAGGGTTCTCTTTTCTGGTTCCAAGATGAGGCCATGACCTTTGTGTCCAAAGCTTATCGGGAAGAAAACCTGGATGTCCTCTCCCTCAAAAAGGTGAAAAATTTTGTCCTCCAGACCGAAGTGACCTGGGACAGCACGGCTGGCTTCGCCGGCTGCGCCATCACCTTCCGCCTGAAACCTGAACTGAACGAGGGCAGCCGCTATATGTTCCCCATCATGCGCCTCTCCGGCGCCCCTGCCTTCGACCTGGAATTTCAAGAGTACAGCGAAACAGTAAACCTCTACAACAACGTGATCTTTGACAAAAATATCAGCGACAAAGCCGGCGCCACCAACATCCTTTCCCTTGTTGTTGAGGGAAACAAGTTCACCCCCTACATCAACGGCAAGAAATACCGCTCGATCACTTCTGACAAGCTGGATGAAGGCCTGATTGCCTTCTCTTCCTGGCAGGATTCCGGCACCACCACCTGCGCCTTCTCGAACAGCTGGCTGTTCCTCTTGAAGTAAGCTTTTTACTTTTCCCCGGGTCTGCCGCCTGAAATTGAGGCAGACCCGGGTCCTCACAAAACCTTTCAAGGAAACCGGTGGCCTGAACTTGAAAGCTGAGACGTCCGGATGCCCTGCGCCGGCGGTCACCTCAAAAGCGTTATTATTTCATGAATGTCCTGGCTCAATTATTACCCTTCATTTATATCCCCGAATTGATCATCGCGCTGGCTTTCAGCGGCTGCGGCATCCTTATGTCTGCTGTGGCTGTTGTCAAGGCAGGCAAGGTTTCAAAAGCCTACAACAAAGGGATTATCATCACCGTTTTCCTGTGCGCCCTCTTTTATTACCTGGCCTTCTCGGTATAATCCGGCCTGAATGCTTTCATCCAGCCCCGAGGCTCTGCTCGGGGCTTTTTTTATGCCTTCCTGCCCCAATTTTGAACCTTTTGTCTCTCTGCTGCGACATACTCTATGAAAGGCTGCAAAAGTTCACAGGATGTTGATGATACAATAACATGGAACCACTTGAATGCTCTCTCAGCCAGATGATGACCCTGCCAGACACTGAACGCGACCTGATCAGCCGCATTGCGGCTGGCGACGCCGACGCCCTGCGCGAGCTCTATGACGCATACGGGCAGCGGCTCGCTGCTTTTGCGTTCCGCCTGACCGGCGACCCGGCTGCCGCTGACGAGGTGGTACAGGACACCCTGCTGGCGGTCTGGCAGGGCGGCGCGCGCCGTTTTCGCAGTGAATCCCGTGTGATCGCCTGGCTGCTGGGCATTGTGCACCATAAAGCCCTCGACCGGCTGCGCCGCCAGCGCGACCTGCCCCTGCTGGATTCCAACGCCCCTGCTGAACCGCTTGAAGATGGCCCCGCCGCGCAGGCCGCGCGCCGCGACCAGCACCGCCTGCTGCAAAACGGCCTGGAAGCTCTCTCGATGGAACACCGCACTGTGCTGGAGCTGGTGTTTTATCAGGGGCTCAGCCTGGCCGAAGCAGCCGAAGTGTGTGCCTGCCCGGTGGGAACCATCAAAAGCCGCCTGGCCTATGCCAAAACCGCTCTGCGCGGGGCGCTCAACCGCGCTGGCGTGAGCGAAAAGGATGTGGAATGATGGATGTACATGCTGAATTGAACGACCTTCTGCCGCTCTATGCCGCCGGCACGCTGGATGAACCCGGCCGCCGTCGGGTGGAAAGCCACCTGGCCGCCTGCCCCGATTGCCAGGCTGATCTGCTGCTCTGGCAGGCGGTCGGGCACGAAGTGGCGGCACAGGCGCAAACCGTCACAGCGGCGCCCAACCTGCCCGACCGCGCCCTGGCCAAAACCGGGGGCGCGGTGCTGCGCCGCGCCGGGCTGCTGCTGCGCACCCAGGCGCGCCTCATCCAGCCTGAAATCTGGCTCACCTCGGCCATCATCATCTTCATCGGCCTGCTGGTCTCCGTCACCTTCCTCGATTCCACCGCCCTGCGCGTGGTGGCGCCGCTGACGGCGGCTGCCTGCCTGGCCGTGGTCTACGGTCCTGAATTTGACCCCGGCCTTGAGCTGGCCCTGGCCACCCCCACCTCGCCCTGGCAGGTGCTGCTGGCCCGCCTGGCGCTTGTTTTCACCTACAACTTCGGCCTGACCCTGTTCACCAGCTTCATCCTCACTGCCGTCATTCCGCAAACTGTGCTCGCCGCCCTCATCCTGGGCTGGCTGGCGCCCATGGCCTTCCTTTCGGCCCTGGCCCTGCTGCTTTCCATGCTGATGCGCTCTTCCATCGCCATCGGCATCTCCTACGGCATGTGGCTGGCCCAGCTCATCAGCAGCGGCCTGCTCTCGGGCAAGCTGGCCAATCACTTTCCCGTGTTTGGGGAATTTCTCAAAGGCTATGTGGCGCTCTGGCAAAATCCATCTGCCCTGCTGAGCCTGGCCGCGGCGCTGGTTGGCCTGGCGCTCTGGCTTGCGGGCCGCCAGAAACGCATGCCCAACCCCGGGCTCTGATCAACCGGTTGAACCTTTGCAGCCTTCAACCCCACCTTCTGGAGGATTCACTCAATGAAACGCTTCCTGGGCCTGACGGCCTATGAAATCCGCATGTCTCTGCGCCGCGTCAGCTTCTGGCTGGGTTTTGGCCTCCTGGCGCTGCCTTACCTGCTTGAAATATCCGCTCCCTTGACCGGGCAAACCACCAGTATGGAAGAAACCGTGGGCACCCTCGGCTTCAGCCTCTTTCAGCTCAACCTGCTCCTGCCGGTGGTCGCCGGCATTCTCATCGCCGACCGCCTGGTGCGCGACCAGCGCCTGAACATGACCGAACTGCAAAACAGCACGCCGCTGGGAATCATCTCCTACCTGCTGGCCAAATATTTCGGCAGCCTGATCTCCGTGCTCACCCCGGTTTTCTCCCTGTGGGTGATCCTGGTGATCGCCTTGCTGGCCAACGGCCTGCCGTTCAATGAAGTGCCGCGCTTTTTCCTCGGCTTTCTGGCCATCAATGTGCCGGCCTACGCCTTCCTGACGGCCTTCTCGCTGGTCTGCCCGCTGATCATGCCGGTGCGCGTCTATCAGGTGCTCTTCACCGGCTACTGGTTCTGGGGCAATTTCCTCAACCCGGCCGTCCTGCCCACCCTCAACGGCACCCTGCTGACCCCCAGCGGCGAATTCATGATGGGCGCTTTCTTTTCGCCCAACCTGCCCTTCACCGCCAGCTACCCGCCCATCATGGCCTTTTTGAACCTGCTGGTGCTGGGCCTGTGCATCACCGCCGCCCTCAGCTTTGGCGCAGCCGTGCTGGGCCGCAAACAGAGGCTGGCATGAACGCTTCTCTCGTCACCCTGCGCTATGCCGTGTTCAGCCGCCGCGCCGACCAGTACTGGTTTCCGGCCGCCTTCCTGGCCTTGTTTCTGATCATGCTGGTCATCTTGCGCGGCTCGGTGAACGCATTCACCGCCGCCCAGGCCTACCTGGCCGCCATCATTCCCATGCTGGCGGGCATCCTTTCGGCTTATGCCGTGCTAGATGACCCGGCCCTTGAGCTGATGTTTGCCACCCCGCGCCCCTCCTGGCGCCTGCTGCTGGAACGCCTGGCGCCCATCTTCCTGGTCAGCCTGCTCACCGCCCTGGGCTTTCAAGGCACGGCTGCCGGGCTGCAAGTTGACCTTTCCGGTCTGGGCAATTTCATCGTCACCCAGCTCATCTGGTTCTGCCCCACCGCGGCCCTTATGGGCCTGGGCAGCCTGCTGGCTTTTGTCCTGGCGGCACCCACAGGCGGCGCCCTGGCCGTTGGCGGCGTGTGGATCGCCCAGGTGATTCTGCGCGGCTGGTTCCTCACCCATCCGCTGGCCCGCCATGTCTATCTTTTTTACAGCATCCACGTTCCCGAAGACCCCTTTCTGCCCGTCAACCAGCTCAGTCTGGTGGGCCTGGGCGTCTTTTGCCTCATTGCTGCCTGCTGGCTGCTCGACCGCCAGGAGCGCTATATCTGAAAGTGAGAAAATACCATGACCATTTCGATTCAAATCAACCAGCTTAAGAAAACCTACCGCTCCGGCGCAAAGGCTGTTCACGCCCTTGACGGGGTGGATCTGGACATTAACAGCGGCATGTTTGGCCTGCTGGGCCCCAACGGCGCCGGTAAAACCACCCTCATGCGCATCCTGGCGGGCATCGCCAGCCCCACCTCCGGCCGGGTTGTCGTCGGCGGGTACGATATCAGCGGGGCGAAAAACCGCGCCATCGTCAAAGGCATGCTGGGTTACCTGCCCCAGGAGCTGGGCCTGTACCCCGAACTGACTGCGCGCCAGTTTGTGGATTACATGGCCATCCTCAAAGGCATGGATGACGCCCGCCGCCGCAGCGCCCGCGTTTCAGAGGTGTTGGAGATGGTGGGACTCACCGCCCAGGCCGACCGCAAGCTGAAAGGCTTTTCCGGCGGCATGAAACGCCGCGCCGGCATCGCCCAGGCCCTGGTCAACGACCCGCGCCTGCTGATTGTGGACGAGCCCACCGCCGGCCTCGACCCTGAGGAGCGCATCCGCTTCCGCAACCTGCTGGTGAGCCTGGCCTCTGAGCGCATCATCCTGCTCTCCACCCACATCGTTGAGGATATCGGCCAGACCTGCCGCGATATGGCCGTGCTTTCGCGCGGGCAAATCCTCTTCCGCGGCAGTCCCAATGCCCTCACCCAGGCCGCCGCCGGTCACGTCTGGACCGTGACCACAGCCGAACCGCGCCGCCCCGATAACGGTCTCAGCGTGGTGTCCATGCTGCACCTGGCCGAAGGCGTGCAGTACCGCCTGGTGGGGGTGCACCCTGAAAGCTACCCCGGCGCAGCCGCCGCCCAGCCCGGCCTTGAAGATGGCTATGTGTGGCTGATGAAGGAAAAGAACCAGGCAGTGGAAACGATGGCTGCCTGAAACCCCTGAACCAGCAGAGCGGCCCGCGGATGATCAGCGGGCCGCTCTGTTTTTATGTCTGGAGACGGGTTTGTTTATGGCTTTGCTGCGGCGGCCAGGTAATCGGAATATCCGCCTTCATATTCCACCAGCCGGCCGTCATCCAGCAGCAGCACCCGTTCCACCACCTGATCCAGAAAATAGCGGTCGTGGGAAATCACCAGCACCGTGCCTTCAAAATCGGCCAGCGCGGCTTCCAGCACCTCGGCCGAGGCAATATCCAGGTTGTTGGTCGGCTCATCCAGCAGCAGGAAGTTGGCCCCCGAAAGCACCACCAGCGCCAGCTGCAGACGGCTGCGCTCGCCGCCCGAAAGCTCGCCCACCCGCTGCAGCACCTGCCGGTAAGGAAACAGAAAGCGGTTGAGAAAAGAAACCGCATTGCTCTCGCTCATATTCCCCACCAGGCGCACCGTGTCCAGCACGGTCTGATCCAGGTTCAGGGTTTCGTGCTGCTGGGCGTAGTAAGCGGTGGTGATGCTCGGTCCCAGAATCACCTCGCCGCCGTCCGGTGTTTCCAGCCCCAGCAGCATGCGCATCAGCACCGATTTTCCCCCGCCGTTTTTGCCAATTATCCCAACGCGCTGGCCGTGGCGCAGCACCCAATCGGTAGGCTGCAAAATCACCCGCGGGCCGTAAGCCTTGCGCAAGCCGCGCAGTTCCAGCACCTTGGTCGAGCCGCGCCAGCCGTTCAGGCGCAGTTCCATGCGCCGCCGCTCCAGCACGGGGCGTTCCACCCGGTCCATCTTATCCAGGCGGTTCTGAATGGCGTGGGCGCGTTTGGCGAATTTCTGGTTATCATAAGTCTTCGCCCAGATGGCATAGCGTTTGATGGCCGCCTCAATGCGGGCAATCTGGCGCTGCTGCACCTGGTAAAGCTCGTTTTGGCGCGCCAGGCGCTCCTGCTTGGCCAGAGCAAAGGTGGAATAATCGCCCTCGAACACGCTCAGGCGGCCGTCTTCCAGCTCGGCAATCTGGGTCACCACCGCGTCCAGCAGATAGCGGTCATGCGAAATGATCACCACCGCGCCGGGGTAAGCCTGGATCAACTGCTCCAGGTAGCCCTTGGCAGCCAGGTCCAGGTGGTTATCGGGTTCATCCAGCAGCAGCACATCCGGCGCCGCCAGGATCAGCCGCGCCAGCCCGGCCAGCTTGCGCTGGCCGCCGCTCAGCACCGCCAGGGGTTTGTCGAAGTCGCCGGGGGCCAGCCCCAGGCCGCTCAGCAGGGCGCGCACCCGCTGGGGGTATTGGTCTCCACCCAGAGCCTGATATTGCTCCAGCAGAGCCTGCTGGCGTTCCAGGGCGCGCGAGAGGCGTTTTTCGCTGCCGTATACTTCGGGGTCGCCCAGGCTGGCCTCCACCCGCGCCAGTTCCGCCGTCACTTCAGCCATCTGCTGGCTGCCGCTCATGGCTGCCTCCAGCAGAGTCTGGCCCGGATCCAGTTCCGGCTCCTGCGCCAGGTAACCGACGGTCACATTGCGCATGCGCACCACGCTCCCCCCCGGTTCCGGGTTGAGGAGGCCCATGATGAGCTTGAAAAGCGAAGATTTTCCCGCGCCGTTGGGGCCAATCAGACCGATCTTCTGGTCATGTTGAATTTCCCATTGCAAATCAGAAAAAATAGTTCGGGCGCCCAGGGTCAGGCTGACGTGGTTAAGGCTGATGGAGATCATAAGGTCCCAGGTTTTTCCAAAGAGGTTCGGTGTGACAAAAATATATCATACCTTCCGGCCTGGAGCAATCCTGTGCGGTTTCTGATAAAATAAAGAATGTCTGGCCTTCTGTTAAAAATGACAGATTTGATCATGCTGATCGACTAAATAGGACAGGCCCATGGATGAAACCTTTCTCTACAAACAAATCGCCGAAACCATCCGTCAGGAAATTCTCAAGGGACGCCTGCAGCCCGGCGACCGGCTGCCCTCTATTCGCACCCTGATGCAGGAATGGCACTGCACACCTGGCACCGTGCAGCGCGCCTACCAGGAATTGGCCGGCAAGGGCCTGGTGATCAGCCGGGCCGGGCGCGGCACCCATGTGGCCTCTGAACTGGACCTCTGCACCCCTCAGGTGCGTCTGCCCCTGCGCCGCGCCGGCATTGTCCACCGCGCCGAGGCCTTCCTGCTGGAAGCGCTCACTGCCGGTTATGAATTGCCCGAAATTCAGCAGGCTTTTGATCTTTCCCTCGACCGCTGGCGCGCCTTGCAGGAGCCGGAAGCCCTGCCCATCGAATCACACAATCTGCGCTTCGCCGGCAGCCACGATATGGCTGTCATCTGGCTCTCCTCGCATATGCCGCAAATTCTCCCCGACGCCAGCCTGCACCTGAGCTTTAACGGCAGCCTGGGCGGCCTGATGGCCCTGGCAGACGGCCGGGCTGATCTGGCTGGCTGCCACCTGTGGGATTCTGAAACCGGTCAATATAATGTCCCCTTCCTGCGGCGCATCTTTCCCGGGCAGACCCTGCTGCAGGTACACCTGGCCAGGCGCAACATCGGCCTCATCACCCTGCCTGGAAATCCGCTCAAGGCGCAGGGGCTGCCAGACCTGCTGAGACCAGGCATGATATTCGCCAACCGTCAGACCGGCTCTGGCACACGCGTCTGGCTGGATGCCACCCTGCAAAACCTGAACCTGCCCACGGAGCAAATCAAGGGGTATGAGATTGAGAAGAACACCCATTCCGAAGTGGCGCGGGCCGTGGCCGAAGGCGAAGCCAATGTTGGCCTGGGCCTTGAAAGCGCCGCCGCCGCCTATGAACTGGCCTTCATTCCTCTGGTGCAGGAGCAGTACGACCTGGTGGCTCTCGCCGCAGCTGCCAGCGAAACACCCCTCAGCAGCCTGTTTGCCTGGCTGGCCAAAGAAGGCGCCGCCGCCATGGCAGGTCTGTCTGGCTATGATTTGACCTGCACCGGGCAGCAAAATCTGCTCCATTTGTAACAATTTTTCACCCATGCTAAAAAATCACGTTTTTTTGTTATACAAGGCCCAGTAATCTGGCTATAATGAAATTGTCACCTATTTATGACCTGGATATGGTGCGGTTCAGCGCCATCATCGGAGGAAAGGCACTTGCCCAAGTCCACTTTTTCGGAATCAGCCTCATGGCGCGCTCTGCTTGACCAGAGCAGTGATATCTATTTTCGATTTAAGGTCCCCTCCACCGCCATTGAAGACGCCACCCAGGCTGCCGTGCGCCGGCTGGGTTACCCCCTCCCCACTCTGCTGACCATGACGCTGGAGGATTTGCTGGACCCGGCAGCCCTGCCAGTTCTCAACAGCCTGCTCAACCGGCCGCCGCAAGACACGCCGCTCCCTGGCATCACCTTTGACACCAGCCTGCTCTGCGCCGATGGATCCTCCCTTCCGGCAGCGTTGAGCCTTTCCTTTGCCCATCTGGAGGATGGTTCGCACGGCCTGGCCGTTGCCCGTGCCAGTATGCGGCTGCGGCCTGAAGATGAAGCTCTCAGGGAAAGCGAACAGCGCTTCCGCATTTTATTTGACCTGCCCATGGTCGGCGCCTGCATCACCGCGGTTGACGGTCATTTCATGGCCGTCAACGATCGCTTCTGTGAGATTGTGGGCTACACCCGCGATGAACTGCTCAAAATGACCTGGAATGAGATCACCCCGACTGCTATCCTGGTGGATGAGATGAAAGTCTATACCCGCATCATCCAGGGGGACATGAACGGGCATAATCTGGAAAAGCAGTACTGCCACAAGAATGGCTCGCTGGTGGATGTGCATATCACCGCAATGGCCATGCCTGATGCGCAAGGAATGCCGCTCTATTTTATCTCGCTGGTTCAGGATATCACCCAACGCAAGCAGGCTGAAAAGAGACTGCGCGAAAGCGAAGAGCGCTACCGTCTGCTGATCAACCATGCCGCATTTCCGGTGGTGGTGACATCACTGGTTGATGGCAAGGCTCTGTTCGCCAACCAATGCGCGGCCGAATTTTGGAAGATGCCTGTTGAGGAACTGGTTGGCAGGATTCTTACCCCGCACTGGGTCAATCCAGATGACCGCACCGCCTTCCAGGCCCGCCTGCTAAAAGACCGGCAGGTCACCAATTATGAAGCGGAAATCTTTGGGGTTGATGGCGTGCCGCGGTGGGCGCTCTTCTCGGCCACGATGATTGAATTCAATGGTCAGCAGGCCATTGTCACCTTTTTTAATGATATCAGTGATCGCCGCCTGGTTGAAATGGCCCTGCGCGAGAGCGAAGAACGCTACCGTCTGCTGATCAACAATGCTGTTTTCCCCATTGTGGTCTCATCGAAAGACGAAGGTATTGTCCTTTTCATCAATAAATGTGCTGCCGATTTTATTGGTCTGCCTGTGGAGGAAATCATTGGGAAAAGCGCCGCTGGTTCCTGGGTAAACCAGGCAGCCCGCGCAGATTTTTTGACCCGGCTGATGCAAAATGGGCAGGTGATCAATTACGAGGTGGAAATCATGAATGCGGGCGGCGCTTCCCGCTGGACCATTCTTTCAGCCAACCTGATTGACTACCAGGGCCAGCAGGCCATTTTCACTGTTTTCAACGATATCACCGAGCGGCGCCAGACCGAATTGGCCCTGCGCGAGAGCGAACAGCGTTTCCGTCTGCTGTTTGAACTCGAGTCTGACCCCATCATGCTGGTGGACGTCGATACCCTCCAATACCTGGATATCAACCAGCGCATGGTGGATGTATACGGCTATACGCGTGACGAAATTTTGAAACTAAGGGTGACGGATCTTTCCGCTGAACCGGAAATGACGGAACAACAGGTGCGCAGCCGCGACGGCCTGGTGCACGTTCCCCTGCGCTACCACCGTAAAAAAGACGGCACGGTGTTTCCGGTGGAAATCAACGCCCGCTATTTAATGCTCAACGGCCGCCGCACCCTGCTGGCTTCCATTCGCGATATCACCGGGCGGGTGAAAACCGAACAGGCACTGCGCGAAAGCGAAGAACGCTACCGCCTGCTGGTGGATAACGCCGAGTTTCCTGTGGTGGTCACCTCCCTGTTGGATGGCAGGGTGCTTTTTATCAATGAGCGTGCCGCCATTTTCTTCGGCGTGCCCGCCGAACAGGCAGTCAACGTGGCGGCCGTGGATTACTGGGACAACAAGGAAGACCGCGCCCGCTTCAGCGCCACCTTGAAGCAGGAAGGCCGGGTGACCGAGTTTGAAGCGGCGCTCAAAAACACCCGGGGCGAACAGCGCTGGGCCATGATTTCTGCCAACATCATCGAATTTATGGGCCAGCCCGCCTCTTTTTCCGTGTTCACCGATATCACCGAGCGCCGCAACGCGGAACAGGCGCTGCGCGAAAGCGAACAGCGCTTCCAGATGTTCTTTGACATCGCTTCCGATGCCATTGTGCTCATTGATGTGGCCACTTCCAAAAATGTGGAGGTTAACCAGCGCATGGTGGATCTTTACGGTTACACACGCGAAGAGCTGCTTTGCCGCACGGCCATGGATCTATCTGCCGAGCCCGAAGACACCCAGCATCAAATTGAAACCCGCGACGGCCTGGTCAATATTCCCGTGCGTTACCACCGCAAAAAAGACGGCACGGTCTTTCCGGTGGAAATCAACGCCCGTTTCCTTGAAATGAATCACCGGCGCATGCTGCTGTGTTCCATCCGTGATATCACCCCCCACCTGCAGGCGCAGGAGGCCATCCAGCAGTTGAATGCCAGCCTGGAGCAGCGGGTGACCGAGCGTACGGCTGAACTGCAAGCGGCCCTGCGCGAGTTGGAGTCTTTTTCCTATTCCATCTCCCACGATTTACGCGCCCCTCTGCGCAGCATGAGCGGTTTCAGCCGCATTTTAATGGAAGACTACGCCGGCTCACTCGACGCCGAAGGCAAAAATTATCTGCAGCGCATTCAAAACGCCAGCACCCATATGGCAGATTTAATTGACGGCCTGCTGAACCTGGCGCGCATTTCGCAAAGTGAAATTCACCTGCAGCCGGTTGATTTCAGCGTCATGTGCCGTGAACTGGCCGCCGATATCCAGGCCAGCGCGCCGGAACGAAAAACGGAATGGATCATCCAGCCTGAGATGACCATGATGGCGGATCCGGTGCTGATGCGCAATGTGGCCGCCAACCTGCTCGAAAACGCCTGGAAATTCACCGCTCGCCACCCCACCGCGCGCATTGAAGTGGGGCAGCTTCGCTCACAGGAAGGGCAGCCGGTCTATTTTGTGCGCGACGACGGCGCCGGTTTTGAGATGGCCTACGCGGCCAAGCTCTTTCATTCTTTTCAGCGCCTGCACACACCTGATCAATTTGAAGGCACTGGCATTGGCCTGGCCGTGGTGAACCGCATCATCACGCGGCACCACGGCCGCATCTGGGTGGAAGCGGTACCCGAAAAGGGCGCCACTTTCTATTTCACCCTCTCATCTGAAAACACCACGGCCTGACCGGCTTCTTCAGGCAGCGCAGGGAGAGGGCTTTCCTGGGCTGGCGCATCCAGCCGGCGGATGGCAGGCGAAAGCAGCCCGGTCAGGCCGGTCAACCCACCCAGCAGGCTGGTCAGCAGGAACATGGCGGCCATGCCGGCGCCTGGCCCTGAGCCAATCAGCCAGGTCAGCATTCCCGGTCCCTGGAACAGCGGCTCAAAGAGCCGGTCAGCCAGCAGCCCGCCCAGCAAATAACCGGCCGGCTGTGAGCTGATCTGCACCATTTCGCGGGTCGAAAACACCCGCCCCTGCACATCCGGCGGCACCTGTTCCTGCCACAGCGCATAGTAGGGGCTGACAATGAAGGGGATGGTCAATTCGGAGACAAACCCCGCCAGCGACCAGCCCCAAACCGAGCGGCTGACTGCGGTCATGAAGTCGCAGATCAGAAAAGACAGCAGGGTGCTCCACAGGAAAATGCGGGTTTTTCGCCAGGGGGCGCGCCTCAGGCTGATGAACAGGCCGCCGCAGATTCCACCCAGCCCCATCACCGTGCGCACCACACCCAGCGTCACCTCATCGCCGCCGGTGCGCGCCAGAATCATAGGCGAAAGCACGGCAAAATAAGTCAGCGTGCCGAACAGGTTGATGTTGAAATAGGTGATCAAGATGCCGCGCAAGCCAGGCCGGTTAAAGATGTAACCAAAGCCGAAGCGCAGTTCGTGCCAGAAGTTTCCCTGTGCCTGCTGGCCGGTCTGAGTGCGCTGCGGAGCCGGAATGCGCACCAGCGCCAGGCCGCCCAGAGCCAGGCCCATGGTCATCATGTCCACCGTCATCACGCTGTTCAACCCGCCCGCCTGCATCAGCAGCCCCGAAAAAGCCGGTGCCAGCACGCGCGCTGCCGATTTTCCCAGCCCCAGCAGGCCGTTGGAACGGGTGTATTCTTCTTTGGGCACCAGCAAACTGATGGCAGCCGAGAAGGCCGGTTCCTGAAAAGCCTCAAAGGCTCCGGCCAGCCCTTCGGCCAGGTAGAGGTGCCACAATTCAAGCCGGTCGCTCAAATTGAGCAGCAGCAGCATCCCCGTCATGACTCCGGCGCCCAGGTCTGCCAGAAACATCACTTTGCGGCGGTCCCAGCGGTCCACCAGCACCCCCGCGAACGGACTGACCACCACAAAGGTGATGCAGGCAAAAAAGCCCAGCAGGGCCAGGGCGGTGGCCGAGCCTTCAACCTGGTAAGCCCAGATCATCACAGCAAAGCGGGTGAGGCCGGTGCCCAGCAGGGAAACAGCCTGCCCGGCCCAGAGAATATTAAAAGCGTTTTTGCCTGTTGTACCAAAAGATTTCATACTTGCTCCTGAAAATAAAAAAACCGCGGGCTGAACGCGCCGCGGCAAGGCTTTGAAAGAGAATTCCAGCCGGATTTAAACCGGCAAGCTGCAGGCGCGCGAATAGACACCCCGCCCGCAGACGCTCATGTTAATCACCAGAGAAATCGGAAAATTCATCATGCGCCCAGTATAACGGCAATGGCGCAATTTGGCAATAGTTTGGCCCTGTTGTAAAATCTGCATTTCAGACCTACAATCTATATAACATCCACGAACCGTACATAGGAGACATATCATGCGCAAGCTTATTCCGGTCCTCATAAACACCGGTCTGATTCTGGGTCTGATCATGCTGCTGGCATCGGTCCCGGCCTCTGCCGAAACCATGTCACCCCCCAGCGAAGAAGGCGCCAATCCGGCTCACATTACTGGCGCCTCAGTATTTTACCTTCAGGAACCTCAACCAGCCGCAGAGGCTTCCCCGGCATCTTCTGAGGGCAGCCTGGTTCCGCTTCCTTCCGAGCCTGAAAGAAAACCGGCCCCTGATGAAAACCCGCCTCTTGAAGATCCCGCGCTGGTCTCACCCTATTCATATTACACCGTTTCCGGCACCACCCTGCGCGGCCGGGACAATCTATCCACCCTTGTCTACGCTGGAAGCGGCTGCAGTTATGCCATCAGCACGGCCACCGATCAAGTTTTTAACACCCCGCTGCAGCTTCCCGATGGCGCCACCATCAAATATCTGCGCCTCTATTTCTACGATAATGATCCGAACGCGCAGCTCATGGGCTATTTAACCTACTACCAGCCAGGGTTGAATGTGTATGATTATATTTACCTGGCAACAGGCGTAACCGCAACCGGCGGCCTGGGCTATATGGACAGTCCGGAGGTCACCCTGACGGTGGACAATTCCGCTTATGCGTACGCATTAATCGTCCGGGCTGGCGCGAGCGGAGTCAAAATTAAGTTTTGCGGCATGCGGGTGGCCTATCTTCCTCCCCGGCCCTAGCAGCGCATTCAGATAGAAAGATCATTCATGAAAAAAAGCCTCATCCACCGCCTTCTGGCGCCTGCCCTGTCTCTGGTTTTGCTGGCCCTGCTGGCCGTCCCGGCTCTGGCGCAGCCATCCCCCGATCCTTCCGGGGGCGGCGGCGCGCCTGACGACCGGCGCGGTTTATCCTACGTGATGATTTCCGGCGCCACCCTGCAGCCGCGCCAGGAAAGCGCGAAAAAAGTATACCTCTCAGCCGGCTGCGCCTATCTGGATGCGACCAGCGAAACCACGGTGCTGAATGATGAACTGCACCTGCCTGAGGGTTCCGTCATCAAATTTCTGCGCGTTTATTATTTTGATAACGTGGCCACGGCATCCATTTTCGCATCCATCACCACCTACGAACCCACACTGGCGGCCATTGACCTGACCTACGTCGAATCGGCCAGCGCCAGTGTAGGCTTTGGGTACAACATCAGCCCAGAAATCACCGCCACGGTCCAGAATGGCGATAATGCCTATACCGTGCTGGCCTGGCCGCAACATCCAGTGATGAATCTGAGGATTTGCGGCGTGCGGGTGGCCTATTACCCCCCGCCCAAAGTATTTCTGCCGGAAGTTTTGAAAAACCTGACCGGCACGCCCTGACCTGGCCAGGTTGACCCCCAAAGCAGACTGTCACACACTGGCAGCCTGCTTTGTTGATTTGACAATCTCCGTCAAAATCGCTACACTCACATTATTCTGATCTGGAGGTTTAAACATGCTCCCTTTTCAACGTAAAGGCAACCACCTGCTGCTGCGCAGCGGTTATGAAACCCTGTTGATCGAGCCGTGGGGCAAGGATGGGGTGCGGGTGCGCGCCACCCAGCAGGCCGATGTGGTTGAGCGGCCCGGGGCGCTGCTCTGCGAGCCGCCGGGTGCCGATCCCCGCTGGGAAGTGGACCGGGAGGGGGCTGTTCTCACCAACGGACGGGTGCGGGTGGAACTTTCAGCCGCCGGCCGCCTGCGCTTTTTCAATGCCCAGAGCGGCGCCCTGCTGCTGGAAGAACCCGAACGCTATTTCTGGTCTTACCCGGCGCGCGCCTTCACCGCTCGCCCGGGCTCTGACCTTTACCAGATTGAGGCCAGTTTTTCCGCCCAGCCGGGCGAAGCCTTCTTTGGCCTGGGCCAGCACCATCACGGCCGCCTGAACCAGAAAGGCTGCGTCATCCGCCTGCAGCAAACCAACACCGAAATTGCCATTCCCTTCGTCATGTCCAGCCGCGGCTACGGCTTTTTGTGGAACAACCCCTCCCTGGGGCGGGTGGAATTGGCCGAAAATGCCACCCGCTGGATTTCAGAGGGCAGCCGCCAGGTGGATTATTATCTCACCGCTGGCACACCGGCTGAAATTCTCTCCGCCTACACCCTGACCACCGGCCGCCCGCCCCTGCTGCCCGGCTGGGCGCTGGGTTTCTGGCAATCGAAGCTGCGCTACCGCGATCAGGCCGAGGTGCTGGCGGTGGCCCGCGAATATCAAAAACGCGGCCTGCCCCTGAGCGTTCTGGTGATTGATTATTTCCATTGGACGATGATGGGCGACTGGAAATTTGACCCTCAGCAGTGGCCCGACCCGGCCGGCATGGTGCGCGAACTGCGCCAGATGGGGTGGAAGTGATGGTTTCGGTGTGGGGGGCGGTCAACCCCCTCTCGGAAAACTTTGCCGAGATGAACCAGCGCGGCCTGCTGGTGCGTGCTGACCGCAATATCAACGTGTTCCATTCGCTGACCGACCGCTACCCTGACGGCCCCACCTATCTGCATTATTACGATGCCACCAACCCCGAAGCGCGACGTTACCTGTGGGAAAAGATCAAAGCAGGCTACCACGACCTGGGGGTGCGCGGGTACTGGCTCGACGCCGATGAACCCGAAATCACCCCGGTCACCCACGATAACCTGCGCTACCACCTGGGCAGCGCCCTCGAGGTGGGCTGCATCTATCCTCTGCTGCACCAGCAGGGCTTCTATGAGGGCGATCCGGCATCGGTCACCCTTTCGCGTTCAGCCTGGGCCGGCAGCCAGCGCACGGGCGCCGTCATCTGGTCCGGCGACATCCCCTCCACCTTCGATTTTCTCTCGCGCTCGGTGCGCGCCGGCCTCAGCATGTCTGCCAGCGGCATCCCCTGGTGGACCACCGACATCGGCGGCTTCCTCTTTGGCGACACGCGCAGCGACACCTTCCGCGAGCTGATTGTGCGCTGGTTCCAGTACGGGGTGTTCTGCCCGGTGTTCCGCGTCCACGGCCTGCGCGAGCCGCAGGACCTCAGCATTCCCGGGGCGGGCATCAGCGGCGCGCCCAACGAGGTCTGGTCGTTCGGCGAGACCGCCACGCCCATCCTCAGCCACCTGCTGCATCTGCGCCAGGGACTGCGCCCCTACCTGGATACACTCAACCAGGCCGCCCACGAAACCGGCCTGCCGCCCATGCGCCCGCTGTGGATGGCCTTCCCGGGCGACCCGGCTGCCTGGACGGTGGAAGATGCCTTCCTGCTCGGGCCTGACCTGCTGGCCGCGCCCATCACGGCTGAAGGGCAGCGCTCACGCGCGGTGTACCTGCCAGCCGGAGCTGATTGGATGGATGCCTGGACGGGGGCGGTCTTTTCAGGCGGGCAAACCATTCAATGCCCTGCGCCGCTGGAGCATATTCCGGTTTTCTGGCGCACAGGCAGCCCCTTTGCCCGGCGCTTTGACCAGATCCCGTAAAATGCATCCGGCCCCGCAAAGTTGCTTGCGGGGCCGGATGATGCGGTCATCGTCTTTACAGGATCGGTTTGCTGCCCGACAGGGCATTCAGCGCCCTGAACATGGCGCTGCTGAGGCCAGCCTGGCCGATCAGAGCCATGGCCTTGTTGATAATGCCGGGCACGCAGACCACATCCCCCACGGCCAGGGCGTGCAGCGAAGCTTCCACCACCTCATCCGGTTCCATCCACACCACCGCCGGCAGGCGCTCCATGATGCCGCTTTCCTTGTAGAAAGGAATGTCATGGAAACCGGTGTGGGTCAGGCCGGGGCAAAGCGCCTGCACACTCACTCCGGTGCCGGCCAGTTCCTGGGCCAGCGACTCGGAGAAGATTTTCAGATATCCCTTGGTGGCGCAGTAGGTGGCATCGCCGCCCTTGGGCAGGAACGCTGAAATGGATGATAAATTGATGATGGCGCCGTGGCCGCGGGCAATCATGCCCGGTAAAACGGCGCGGCTCAGGCGCACGCTGGCCTCATCGTGACAGGTGATCATGGCGGTGATTTCCGGCACACTCAGGTGCAGCAGGGTGCCTGGCAAATTATAGCCGGCATTGTTCACCAAAAAATCCACCCGCACGCTTTCATTGATCGTTTTTTCCACGGCTTCAATGCCCTCAGGGGTGGAAAGATCTGCCGTAAGAATGCGCACCTGAATGCCGTAGCCGCGGCGGCAGTGTTCGGCCAGGGCATGCAGTTTTTCCAGCCGGCGCGCCACCAGAATCAGGTCATAACCCATGTGGGCGAGCCGCAGGGCATAAGCCTCGCCAATACCGCTGGAAGCGCCGGTCACCAGGGCCACCCGGCGCGGCGCCGAACGCACAGCCAGATCCCAACGGCGGGCGCGCTGCTGGCGCTTCCAGCGGATGACAGCGCTCAGAGCCAGGGCTGAAAGGCCCAGGCCCACCCAAAAACGCTTTTGCTCCATCGAGAAACCTCCTCTCAGGGGAATGGAACAGAAAAATGAATAATTCCCTGCCTTTATTTTACACGATTTTTGCCAATGATGCCGGAACGCTCCCAAGAAACGCCTTTCGCTGCCCCCGTGCTTTCCCTGGGACAGGCGGTTGTTCACCTGTCACCCTTTACGGAAATGGGTCCTCATTAAGCAGATTTAGCAGGACAGGTTGAAATGCGGCATTGTCAAACTGCCCCGCCAGCAGTGTTTACCTGACAGATTGGGCCGTTATATATTTTATTGATCATTTCTTTTGGATCTGCAAGCATTCATGGTATATACTATAAGTGGAGGAAAATTATGACAGATCAATCATGTTCAAAATCACTTCTGAATTGGACCACGACTTTTCTACGAATCTCCATGCATAATGTCAGCCGTGCAGCCCGTTCATCCGGGTTATCCATGCTGCAATTGAATGTCCTGATGCACCTCTATTACAATGGTGAACACGAAATCATGGATTTTACAGACATGCTGCAAATATCCCCGGCTGGCGCCAGCCAGATGGTGGAGCGCATGGTCCAGATTGGCTGGGTGACGCGGGATGTTTCGCCGGTTGACCACCGCGTGCGGCTGGTCAATCTCACTCCAGTCGGCCGCGAAATTGTGGAAAATATCATCTCAAAACTAGAGGAATGGCTTCAGGTTCTGAACGATCATATGACCGCAGAGGAACGCCAGGAAACGCAGCATGTTCTCAACCGCCTGACAGAACTGGCGACCGTTACAGAACACAATACCGTCTGACGTCGGGGTTTTCCGCCGCCGCCTGGCATCAATCCTGAAGGGATGGAGAGGAAAATGGGTAATTTTTCCAATCATATCCGCTGGAAGGGAGAACAGCGCGCCCGCCTGGTGACCGGCAGCGGCGTGGAAGTGAATTTTGATTCCCAGCAGGCCTCTTTGCTTTCTTCAGAAGATGCGTTTATGGCGGCGGTGAACACCTCGTTCCTCAGCGCCTTTCTTTGGGCCGCCAACCGGCTGCATTTGCGCCTGATTTTATATGAATGCCAGGCAGAAGCCATCGTGCAGGAAGATCTTGAACGGGTGGAATGGTTCAGCGAGATCCACCTCTTTCCCACCATCCGGGTGGCCGCTGGCGGCGAAACACATGATGTGGTGGTCGAGCACACCCAGCGCGCCCTCCAGGCCGCCCACAAATTCAGCCTGATCGCCAATTCCATCAAGGCCACCCTGGTGGTTGAACCGCGCATTGAAGTCTTTTAATCCGCAGACCCCAATGCAAATAAACCCTTTTGCCCTTCTGCTGCTCTTCCCGGCCCTGATCCTGGGGGCGCTGAGCGTTTTTTCCTGGCGGCGGCGCAATATGATCGGCGGCCTGGAATTTTTCCGCCTGATGCTGGCCATGCTCATTTACACCCTGGGATATATGATGGAGCTTTCGAGCCGCACCCTGCCAGATATGCTCTTCTGGACCCGGGTGGAATACCTGGCCATTGCGCCCCTGCCGGCCTTGTGGATCTGGTTTGCTCTGCGCTACGCCGGACACAAAGCCTGGCTGGGCCGCCGCCTGCTGATCTTTTTTATCCTCCCCCTGGTCATCATCACAGCCCTATATACCAACGACTGGCATCATCTTTATTACACTTACACCAGCGTGGACACTTCAGGGCCTTTTCCTGTTTTGAGCCTGGGCCGCGGCCCGTTTTACTGGGTCAGTGCTTTTAACATCTATTTCTGCCTCATTCTCAGCATGATTATCCTGATGGGCAAATTCTGGCACTCTGCCCGCCTGTACCGCATGCAAATTAGCGTTATTCTCATCGGCCTTTTGCTGATGCTGACGGAAATTTTTCTCTACCTCACTGGCAGTTCGCCCCTGCCGCAGATTGATTTTGCTCCTTTCACCTTCACCCTCATCGGCCTGCTGTTCAGCTGGGCGCTGTTCCGTTATCACCTGATTTCCCTCACTCCCATTGCCCGCGACGCGCTGGTGGAAAACCTGAAAGACGGCATCCTGGTGTTTGACACGCATCTGGTCATAGCCGACGCCAACCCGGCCGCCCTCCGGGTGCTGCAGCTGGATCCGCAAAATGACTGGGTGGGCCAGCCATTGAACCGCGCGCTGGCACAGTTCCCCGATATGATTGAATTTTGCCAGAAATCCGGGCAGCAGGCCTCTCAATGTGAAACCCAGATCAATGAACGGGTTTTTCTTTGCAATCTTTCACCGCTGTATGACCGTCACAACGGCTTTATCGGCAGCCTGCTGCTGATCAGCGACATCACTCCCCTGAAACGCTCCGAAACAGAACTGCGCTCGTTGTTTGCTGCCATGGACCGCCTGGTCTGTGTGATTGACCGGCAGGGCCAAATTCTCGAAGTTCCGCTGACCCGCCTGGCAGAATTTCAGATTGCGCCGCAAAAACTGCTCAACCTCCACCTGCATGAATTGTTCCCCGCCCCCCTGGCCGAAGATCTTCTGGTGCAGGTGCGGCAGGTGATGAATGAGCATATCTCTGTGGAAATGGAATTTCCCGTCGCCATCAACGGCAAGGAAATCTGGCTCAGCATCACCATTTCGCCCCTGCACAAAGACCGGGTGCTGGTCCTGGCTCAGGATATCAGCGGGCGCAAGCAGACCGAACACGCCCTGCTGCAGGCCAAACGCAACACAGATAATGCCAACGCCGAACTGAGTAAAAACCTGCAGCGGATGGAGCGTCTGAACGAGCTTTCTTACACGCTGAACAGCACCATGGAAATGAATGCCATTCTGGCGGAAGTGGTTCGCGAAGCCAACGAAGTGCTGCAAGGCTCAGGCTGCGCCATTTTTCTATCGCAGGATGAGAACCTGGTGTGCGGGGCCAGCCACCCCTTTGACCTGATGCAGGGGCCGGGCGCGGCACTGCTGCAAAAAATGGCCAACGAAGCCCTCCGGGGCGATGTGATCATGCTCACAGATGAAAAGGGAAATTTACTGCTTGAAAATGAAGCTCATGAATACTTGAATCCGCCGGCATTGGGGTTTATCCCGCTGCAGGCCGGGCCTGAAGCCTTTGGCGTGCTGGCGCTGCTGGCCGGCGGCATTGACGGGTTCAGCCAGGGTGATATTTTGATGCTGGTGGCGGTTGGCCGGCGCATTTCGGCTGCCCTTGAAAAAGCCCGCCTGTTCCGCGAAATGCAAGCACTGGCCCAGCGCGACAGCCTCACCAGCCTGTCATCGCGCCGTCATTTCTTCGGTCTGCTGGAACATGAGATTCAATTTTCCCTGCGTTATCACCATCCCCTGTCAGTCATCATGCTCGATATTGACCATTTCAAACAGGTGAATGACCGCTTTGGACACCTGGCTGGCGACTGTGTACTGAAAGACCTGGCAGCCCTGGTGCGTTCCGGCCTGCGCAGCGTGGATATGGTGGGGCGCTACGGCGGCGAAGAATTTGTGGTCGCCATGCCGTCCACCTCGCTGAAACTGGCCGTACAGACTGCAGAACGCCTGCGGGCGTTGGTGGAAATGCGTCATTTCCAGTTTGAAGATCAGGATATTCACATCACCGTCAGTCTGGGGGTGGCGCAGTTTGATCCGCACTCAGACGCCAGCATGGATACGATGCTGCAGCGCGCTGATGCTGCGCTTTACACAGCCAAAAATAACGGCCGCAACTGCGTTGAAACGGCTTGATTCTCTGCTTGTTGTATGGTTGTGGGAGATAAGCCAGCTGCGCCTTCAGACCTTCCAGAATAATGTGCTGCCTCCGACCGGTAACCCGGTCGGAGGCAGTACATTTTGGGCAAGCGGGCGTTTTTCAGGAACAAACCGCGGCCAGCGCCTGCCGGGCATGGTTGCGGTCATGGGCGGCAATACGCCCCACCAGCTCCAGCACCGTCAGCTGGCTGCCGCTTGGGTGCACCATGGTACGCTTCCAGGCGTCCTCGGGCAGGCTGTCCAGTTCAGCCAGCAGTTCCATGCGCGCAGCCGTGAAAGCCTGCTGCACCGCCCACGGATCTTGGGCTGCATAGGCGCGCTCCTCCGGCCAGTTCTTTGAATCGAGCCCGGCCAACACGGGGGCATCTTCGCGCAGGGCGCGCCGCAGGCGCGGCAAAAAGACCTCCGCTTCCACATCACGCAGGTGGCAGAGGGTTTCGGTGGCGTTCCATTCTCCTGGCGCGGGGCGCTTTTGCAAATCGCGGCCAGCCAGGCTGGTGAGTCCGGCCGGACCCGCCCGCAGGGCAGCCAGCAGAGCCCTTTGAGATGAAAAATCAGGCTCCAGGGTTTTCGCATCCGCCGCGTCCAGCCAGGGGAGCAGATCCTTCAGCGCGCCATGCCCTGTGGCGGCAGCCCCTGCCGGGCTGCCACCGCCATCCGGGGTGATCCAGAACGAGGCCAGGCCGGCCTGGGCAGCGCAGGCAATGTCATTTTCCAGGTCATTGCCCACCATCACCACCGGTCCCTCAGGCCAGCCCAGGCGCGCCAGGCATTCCATCACGAACTCAGGGTGGGGTTTGGCATAGTGAAAGGCCTGATAGGATGATACCAGCGCCAATTTATCCAGCGCGGGGGTCAGGCCGGCCCAATCCAGGCGGTGCAGAATGGCCATTTCTGGAAAGAGCGGGTTGGTGGCAATCACCACCTGCCAGCCGCGTTCCAGGGCCGCGTTCACCAGTTCCACCGCTCCCGCAATGGGGCGGGTCACCTGGCAGAGTTTGGGGAATTCGTCAACATAAAATGCGTCAATCACCGGCTGAACGGCTTGCCTTTCCAGGCCCAGCACCGGGAAAAATACGGCGTCAAAGGTCTCCTGAAGGGTGCGGTCAGGGCGCAGGTTGCGCGCCATGGCCTCCGTGCCAGCCAGCAGGGTTTTGACCATGCGTTTGGGCTCGGTGTGAGCCGCCAGGTGGGCCGAAAGTGCCTGCAAATAAGCCGGTAAAAAAGATTCCATGCGATTATCCAGCAGGGTTTCATCCAGGTCCATTAACAGCACAGGTGACACAGGCAACTCCTTCCAATGGGGTCTTTATGATACGGGGATTTTCAGCTTGCAAGGGGAAAGATCAATCATCCCCAAAGGTGGAAAGCACCGTGTAATCCTGGCGGCCTTCCGCACCGGTGAGAATGGCCGGGCCGCTGCGCAGCCAGGCATGGGCAGCTATGTTTTGATTCTTGCGATTCACGCCGAGATAAAAAGTGGCCGGAATGGCGCGGCGTTTCAGCATCCAGCGCGCCGTCAGTGCCTGAGCCAGGCAGGCGCTTTTCCAGGGGGTGCGTTTTGCGGCGGCGCGCACCGCCCAGCCCACCAGCCTGGCTTCATCGAGCTGCGCCTGGGGCAGTTCGGGCGGGGTTTCGCCGCCTCGGCGACCCAGGGTGCCCGCCAGCCAGCGGAACGGCAGCAGCAAGGCCAGGCGGGCAGCGGTCAGGGTCAGCGCCGCCTCCAGCAGCAGCCAGCGCTGGTGCCAGCCCAGCCTTCTAAATTTGACCCAGGCGCTGTCCATTCCGGTTTAGAGCAGGTCCTGGCGGCCCGCCAGGGCGCGCAGCAGGGTGTTCTGATCGGCATATTCCAGGTCGCTGCCCACGGGCAGGCCGCGCGCCAGGCGCGTGATGCGCAGGTTCAATCCGGCCATCTGCTGGCGCAGGTAAAGGGCCGTGGCGTCGCCTTCCATGCTGGGGTTGGTCGCCAGGATCACTTCCTTAAATTGCCCCCCGCGCACCCGCTCAAGCAGCGGACGGATTTTCAAATCATCCGGGCCCACGCCCTCAATGGGTGAAAGCACGCCGTGCAGCACATGGTAACGCCCGCGGAAAGCCCCGGTGCGCTCAATCACCAGGATATCCAGCGGTTCTTCCACCACGCAAAGGCTGGTCTCATCGCGCTGCGTCGCGGCGCACAGGTCGCACATCGGCTGCCCCACCAGCATGATGTTGAAGCACTGCGGGCAAAAAGCCGTGCTGCGCTTCAAATTCACCAGCGCCTCGGCCAGGCGCAGCGAAACATCTTCCGGCGCCTGCAGCAAATAGAACGCCAGCCGCGAGGCCGTTTTAGGGCCCACTCCCGGCAGGCGTTCCAGCGCGTTCACCAGGTTCTGAACCGGTTCAGCCAGTCCGGGCATCTTAGAAACCGAGGCCCATATTGCCCAGGCCGCCCGCCAGCGGGCCCATGCGGTCCGCCGCCATGTCGCGCGACTGATCGAGCGCCATGTTCACCGCGCTCAGCAGCATATCCTGCAGCATTTCAGCATCAACATCCTTCAGCAGTTCGGGGTCAATCACAATGGACTTGCATTTCTGGTCGCCGGTCATGGTCACTTTGACCGCGCCGCCGCCCACCGTTGCCGTGACAGTTTCAAGGGCCAGCTGTTCCTGGGCCTGCATCAACTGTTCCTGCATTTTCTTCAACTGGCCCATCATGCCGCCGCCGCCACCGGCGCCCATTGGGCGATTAAAACCTTTTGCCATGTTTTTTCTCCTTCTTTCAATAAATCATCTGTTTCAATACCTGTATCTCCTCAGGCGCAGAACTGCCGCCTGAAAAGGCCATTTCCGAAGCCGCGCTGCCTGCGCCCTCCGATGAGGACACTTCACGCCCAACAATGGACCGCACATGTTTTTTGCTCCGCCTTGCAGAGCAAAAAACATCCATTATCTTTCTCCCCCGCCCGCAGGCGGGGGCCGGGGGGTGGGTTTCTTAACGTGCTAATGTCAACGTACTTTTCCTGATTCAACGTTTCAAGGGCAGCACTGCTGCCTGAAAAACCATAAGCCGGTTCTCTGCAAGGGCAGGCCCTTACGAATTGATCTTCTTGGCCTGCACCACCTCGGCGCCCAGGTCGCGCAGCGCCGTATCCACCATGCCGCCGGCATCCACTTCCATATCCGCGGGCAGGTTGGCCGCCTTTCCCGCCGAAACCACGCAGCGAATTTGCAGGGTCACGCCCAGCACCTGCTGAATGGCCAGCCGGGTGATTTGAATGTTCTCATCGCTTTCCATCTTCGATTTCAGCACCTCGCTGGCAAAGCCCAGAATCAAAGCGCCGTCCTTCACGCCCACCGGCTTGCCCGAATTGAGCAGCGCCTCGGTGCGCCCGTTGTGCTTCTTCACCGCCAGGCGGATCTTCACCCAGTTTTGCATCACCGCCTGCAGGCCGGTGTTGGCCAGGTCGCCAGCCGGTGCAGCCGGGGCAGGCTGGGCCGCCGGGGCGTCGGCTGGGCGGGGTTGGGAGGGCTGCGGCGCAGCCGCCGGGGCTGCCGCAGCCGGCTGGGCCGCCTGCTGCACCACCGTCACCACCGGCTGGGCAGCCTGGGGGGCCTCAAGGCAATCGGCAAAAGCCAGTTCCAGCGCCAGGCCGGGCTGCCATGCACCGCGCGGGTCGCTGGTGGCCTGGTTAAAGGCGCGCAGGCAGCGCACCAGCTCCGCGGTTTTGAAGGCGCGGGCATGGGCGGCCATCTGGGCGCGCATATCCTGGGTGGCATCCACCTGGGCAGCGTTGCCCAGCAGGAAAAGCATCAGGCTGCGCAGGTAATCCACCACCTGGCGGGCAAACTGGCGCGGGTCAGCCCCTGCGTCCAGCGTCTGCTGGATGAGGTTGAGCCCGGCCGCAGAATCTTTCTTCAAAATGGCATCCACCAGGGCCACCACAGCCTGACTGGTGGCCGTGCCCAGCACGGTCTGCGCCAGGGCCAGGTCCACCGGCTTGCCAATGGAGGCCAGCTGATCGAGCAGGGAAACGGCATCGCGTACCCCGCCCGTGGCCTGGCGGGCAATCAGGGTCAGGGCTTCGGCATCCACGGTCAGCTTCTCCTGGGTCACAATGTTGCCCAGCAGGCGCGCCAGTTCGGGCACCGAAACGCGCCGGAATTCGTGGCGCTGGCAGCGCGAAAGCACCGTGGCCGGAATTTTATGCACCTCGGTGGTGGCCAGAATAAAAATGGCATGCGGCGGCGGCTCTTCCAGGGTCTTCAACAGGGCGTTGAAGGCGGCCGTGGAAAGCATGTGCACTTCGTCGATAATATAGACTTTGAACTTGCCCTGGCTGGGAGAAAAATTGATCTTGTCGCGCAAATCGCGCACATCGTCCACGCTGGTGTTGGAGGCCGCATCGATCTCGATCAGGTCCATGAAACGGCCTTCATTCACCGCCTTGCAGTGCGCGCACTGGTCGCAGGGGCGTTTGGCAGGATCATCTTCAAGGCAGTTGACTGCCTTGGCCAGCAAGCGCGCCGAGGTGGTCTTGCCAGTGCCGCGCGGCCCGGCGAAGAGGTAGGCATGCGCCACCCGATCGGCCGCCACGGCGTTGCGCAGGGTCTGAATGATGTGCTCCTGTCCGACGACTTCTTCCCACAAATGGGGACGGTATTTTCGGTAAAATGCCTGTGACATGCGCTTCCTTTTAGGGAACCCGGTACGTGGCCCGCGGAGTGCCCTGGGGGTCAGCCAGCACCAGCACCCTGCCCTTGCCGGGCTCCCAGAGCGCCGCGCTGCTGCCAATAAAGAGCTGCAGGCCGTAATTCTGTCCGGCCCGGCTGTAAATGTTGACGATGCCGCCGTTGTTGAGAACAAAATCGGGGAAAGTGAACAGCACGGTGTCGCTTTCCCTGATCTGCCAGCCGGTCATCAGCAAGTCAATACCGCTGCGGTTTTTGAGGACAATCTTTTCATCGCTCAACCGGCCGCCGTCGTAAATATTTTCAATCAGGTTAAGGGTCTGCTCTGGCGCCAGGGTCGGAAAAGGCGTGCGCTCAATCAGCACGGTGGCGCCGCTGAGTTCGGTGGGGGTGAGGGGGTACAGCGGTCCGGCTGAGACGGCGCGGGGAACCGGGTTGGCGGCATTCCAGATCACCAGCACCAGCAGGGTGGTGGCGGCTGAAACAAACACGTTCAACAAAAGATAGACCAGCAGCCGCTGCCATTTAGACATAACTTAACACCTCTCCGTCTATTTTAACCTATAAAAGAGGTTTTTCGGAGGCAAAACCCGGCCAATCCGCAGTTTTTCTGCGGGGTGAATTTCGCTCAACTGGCAGACGCTGCGCTTATCCTTTTAACCCGAGTCCTGCTACAATAAAATCAAGGCGGCCTCATGAAAAAACATTGTTTACGCTCTGTATTTCTACTCTTAGCAGTCATGGTGCTGCTGATTCTGGCCGCCTGCAGCCAGGCGCTTACGCCCACTCCCGCGCCGTTGCCCACCCGCCGCCCCAGCCTCACCCCCAGCCCCAGGTTGATGCAGCCCACTGCCACTTTTACCCCCACGCCCCTGCCCAGCCTCACCCCCACGCCCTGGCCCACCGCCACCGCCACCCTCGATCCCCGGCTGATGGCCCTCTGGCAGCAAAATGTCGATCCGCAGCCGCCTGCCACGGCCTATGTCAACCTTGTTTTCTACGCCTCCGATTTCTACAACCCCCAATACGGCGCGCGCGCCCTCAGCCTGCTGGCTGACCTGTCCATCCGGCTCAAGCTGCCGGTGGATCTTTCCTTCACCGGCGAAGCCCTGCCCCTCTATATGGCCCGGCAGCCCGAGCTCTTTGAAAAAATCAACGCCCACCCCGAACTCTTCACCATCCGCTATCACCACGCCGGACCGCACCCCGCCCTGCTGGATGAAAATGGCTATGTGGAAAATGCCGCCGGAAAATGTGTGCGCCTGGGCGGCCTGGCGCGCATGCAGCGCATTGAGCTTTACACCGCCTATGAAACCCTTTCCCTCAACACCGCCCGCTGGCGCTTTGAAGACACATCCGTCTATTGCGCCGCGGCGGATCCCACCGCTGCGGGCGGCCTGAGCGTGGTGAGCGCCTATGCACCCCTGCCTTATTACACCGATGACCTGCCCGTTTTTGATCATGACCTGCGCCTCAGCGTGCTCACCGGCCTGGGGGTGCGCCTGGCCCTGCCGCCAGATGTACGGCTGCGCTGGACGCCCCAAGCCAGCCTGCCCGCCGCCGCCCGGCAGGCCGCTGCCGGTTGGCCCGCAGCTTACCGCCCCCCGCTGCTGGAAGTGAGCCTGCAAGACAGCGATTTTTACACCACCCACGGCTGGATGACCTTTCCCCTTGAAGGCAAAAAGTTAATCCTGCCCATCAATGTGCAGGACCTGAACTGGCGCACCTTTGCTGAAACTCTCACCGACCTCAGTCAGCAGCCCGGCCTGCGCTTCGTCACCGCCGTCGAACTGGCCCGCTGGCTGCAGCTGCAGCCGGCTCCGTAACCGGTTTCCGTAAGGCTCCCCTTCAGAGACCGGCTAATAATGTTATAATGGAGACCATGGAAACTGCGCTTCCTTCCACCACCCTCAACTGTACCCAGTGCGGCGGGGAACTGCATCCTGATGAAGGCCAGCTTTTCCTCACCTGCCCCTACTGCGCGGCGGCTGTCTATGTGGACAAGTCGCGCGTTGTCTTTCACTGGCACCTGGCGCCCACGCTCAACCCCGATCAGGCGCGCGGCGCCCTTTTCCGCTGGATGAGCAGCAACGCCACGGTCAAAGACCTGGATAAAAAAGCCAGCATCAACGACAGCAGTTTTTCCTATTTTCCCATGTGGCATATTAAAAGCCGCCAGGGCGCCAAAGAAGTTATCACCCTGGAACCGGCGGCTGCCATCACCATCACCGAGCTGCGCACCCTGTCGCTGCCGGCCGGCGATCTGCGCAAATATGATTCCGCCCTCGATTCGCAGTCGGTGCCGCCCACTGTGCCGCTGCAAACCGCCCTCGGTTGGGCCAATCAGCAAAACCCCGGCGGCAGCATCCTCGAAACCGCCCTGGTGCACATCCCGGTTTACACTTATAAATATGTCTATAACGGCCAGACCTACACCGCCATTGTGGAAGCCGGCACCGGCAAGGTGTTTGCCAACATCTTCCCGGCCAAAGCCGAAGCGCCCTACCTGCTGGTGGGCCTGCTGACCGCGGGCGTGTATCTCTGTCTGGCCGCCATTCCGGTCTTCGGTGCCATCTCAGGCGACGAAACCTTTATGATGACCGGCGTTGCCATCTGTTCAGGGGTGGGCCTGGTGGCATTTCCCTTCCTGTTCGCCCTGGCGGCCTGGGTGGCTGCCAAAGTGTGAAAGCGAGGCGCAGATGAGCGAAACTTCCACCCTGCAAGGCCTCACCTGTCCCAAATGCGGCGGCGTGCTCAATATTCCCGAAGGCCAGGAAATTGTTGCCTGCCCCTACTGCGACCAGCGCTCCATCGTCAGCGGCGAGCTGGGCCTGCGCCGCTTCCAGACCCCCTGCAAAATCAACCGCCAGCAGGCCGAAGAAGCCATGCGCAGTTTTCTGGGCTCCTCCATGGCCATTGGCTGGGGGGTCAAAGGCGGCGCCCAGATCACCGAAGCCTTTCTCATTTACATGCCCTTCTGGATGGGCTGGGGCAAGGTGATGGGCTGGGTTTTCGGCGAAAAGAAAGTCGGCAGCGGCAAACACCATCATTACGAAGCCCGCGAGGTGCGCGTGGTCGAAGATATGACCTGGAACCGCGCTGCCTGTGACGTGGCTGAGCTGGGCGTCTCACAGGTGAACATGGCCGGAGTGCCCCTGCAGGCGTTCAACCCTGAAACCCTGCACCGCGAAGGTCTGGTATTTGAACCGGTCGGCTCCACCGCCGACGCCCGCGCTGCCGCCCGCAGCGATTTTGAAGCCCGCGTCAAACAGCGCGCCGGGCTGGACCGTGAAGGCCAGACCTTTTTGCGCGTGGCGCGCCTGCGCCTGGGCCTGGTCTATTACCCGCTTTGGGTGCTGCGCTACACCTGGCGCGGCCGCAGCTATCAGGTGGTGGTGGACGGCGCTTCTGGCGTCGTGCTCTACGGCAAGGCTCCCGGCAACACCATTTACCGCGCCGGGGTCATGGTCAGCGGCATGGCTTTTGGCGCCTTTTTAGGGGTGGATGTGGGGAGCTTCCTCCTCTATCTGACGGCTGACAGCGATGACGGTGCGTGGATTGGCTTTGCAGCCATTGCAGCTGGGGCCGCCATCATGTTCGCTGCCTACCAGGCTTTCCGCTTTGGCGAACAATATGAATACCGCGCGGGACCCAAAGAGGGATCCTCTTTTGTGAACGCCTCTGTTTCTTCAGGCCTTTCGGCCGTGGTCAATCTCATTGAGGAATTGAATGACTGAATCTGTCCGCCTCATCCCCATGCTCTGCACCCAGTGCCAAACGGCCATTCCGGCCCAGCCTGATGAGGTGGCCTGGGTTTGCCCGCAGTGCGGTCAGGGGCTGCTCTTTTCAGAGACCGGCCTGAAGCTCACCGCCATTCAGTATTTCAACCCGATCCCCCCTGGCAGTAAAGGCCGGCCTTTCTGGGTGGCCAGCGGCCAGGTGGTGATCAACTCGCGTTCCGCCTATTCTGGCCGCGAAAATGAAAGCCTGGCTTTCTGGAAAATGCCCCGCCCCTTCTATATTCCCGCCTACAACCTGCCCCTCGAGCAGCTGCTGGCCGAAGGCACCCGCCTGGTGAACGCGCCTTTCACCCTCCAGGCGGGTCCGGCAGTTCCTTTTCTGCCCATCACCCTCGCCAGGCAGGATGCAGTGACTTTTGCCGAGTTTATTGTGCTCAGCATTGAAGCCAACCGCAGCGACAAACTCAGAAACATTAAATTTGACCTCAAACTGAGCAATCTCCAGCTCTGGATCCTGCCCTGACGAAGGAATGCCGCCCCATGAAGCGCCTAAACCCCCTGCGGATGATTGTGTCTGTGCTTGCCGTGCTGGGCATTTTGCTGACCAGCGGCTGCCAGGAAGGCCTCGACCTGGCCATCGCCATCCTTGTGGAAATCCGCGATGCGCAGGCGGCCCTCACCCCCAACCCCGACCCGAACCCGGCGGCCACCAGCACTCCCCGGCCTGCCAAAACGCCCAGGCCCGGCAAAGCCACCCCCACGCCCCAATCCAGCAGTTGGTATGATCTCTATTTCACTGAGCCAGACGCTCAGAACAACGCGGCAGAAGAAGCCCTGATCCGGGCCGTCAGCGGGGCCAAAAAGAGCGTGGACGTGGCCATTTACAACCTCAGCCTTTCGACCCTTTCCGAAGCCCTGCGCGCCGCCCACAAAAAAGGTGTGGCTGTGCGTGTGGTGATGGAATCGGACAACATGGATAACGATGCCTACGACGCCCTGAAGAAAGCCGGCGTCAAAATGGTCGGCGACCGCCGCGAAGCCCTGATGCACGATAAATACGTCATCATCGACGGCAAGGAAGTGTGGACCGGTTCGCCCAATTTCACCCGCACCAGCTTCTATTCTGACAACAATAACCTCATCCGCATCCGCTCCACCCGCCTGGCCGAGGCTTACCAGGCAGATTTCAACGCCATGTTCGATGTGGATCGGTTTGGCACCGAAAAGCAGAATCAAATCGCCATCACCTCCGCCACGGTGGAAGGCACGCCCATTGAAATTTTCTTCTCACCGGGCAGCGGCGCGGATGAGCGCATAGTGGAACTGCTGAACCAGGCCCAGGAAAGCATCAACTTTATGGCCTATTCCTTCACCTCGGACGATATGGCCAATGCCATTTATGCCCGCGCCAAAGCGGGTGTGGAAGTGGCCGGCGTGATGGATGCCTCGCAGATTCAATCCAACATCGGTACCGAATATGCTTTCTTCAAGCGCAAAAAACTGGATGTGCGCGAAGACGGCAACAGCGGCCTGATGCATCACAAGGTCATCATCATTGATAAAAAGATCGTCATCCTTGGCTCTTACAACTTCACGGCCAGCGCTGAAAACAACAACGATGAGAACCTGCTGATCATCGAAAACAGCGATCTGGCAGCCGCCTACCTGGCTGAATTTGCGCGTTTGCAGGATCAGGCCGGAAACTGAGTTATCACAAATGAAGGCTTTCAACCGGCCCCTGCTTGTGCTGTGCGCGGCGGTTTCCGTCAGCCTGCTGCTTTATGCGCTCATTTTCCTGCCGGTGGCCAACCTGCTGACCCTGCACCAGACCCCGCTGCTGGACCTGCAAAAAATGTCTGCATTTGACCCGGCGCTGGCGCCCAAACTGGGCGTGGGGTTCATTGCTCTTTTTGTCTGCTATGCAGCCGGCTGGTGGGCTGCCCAGCGCACCCACACCCGCCTGGCCTGGGGCATTGTGCTGGCAGGGGCTTTTCTGGCCTGCCTGCTGCTGCTCTTTCAATATCCGTATGACGCTGCCGATGTCTTTGATTACATCATTGACGGCCGCATCCAGTCCTATTGGGGCGGCAACCCGTTCTTTAACATTCCAGACGAATTCAAGGCCGATCCTTTTCTGGCTTACGCCGGTTGGGTGTATTATCCCGCAGCTTACGGGCCGCTCTGGCAAATGCTTTCAGCCTTTCTCACCTTCTTCACCGGCGAAAGCGTCATTGTCAACGTCCTGAGCTTCAAGGTCCTTGCCGGGCTCTTCATGTGGGGCACGGCCTTTCTGGTCTGGCGGCTGCTGCGCAAAACCGCGCCAGAACGCGCCTTCGCCGGGTTGTGGCTGGTGCTGTGGAACCCCCTGGTGCTGTATGAGACCCTGGGCATGGCCCACAATGACATGGTGATGGTGTTCTGGATCACCGCCGCCGCCTTCTGCCTGGCCCACCGCCGCACCACCCTGGCGGTGCTGGCACTGATGCTCGGCGCGCTAATCAAGTTCATTCCCCTGCTGCTGGTGCCGGTGGCCGTGCTCATCGGCTGGCAGCAGCAGGTCACCCGCGGCGCACGTTTCCGCTATCTGGTTCAAGCCGGCCTGCTCAGCCTGCTGGTGGCCGCCGCCTGTTATGCGCCTTACTGGCAGGGGCTGGAAACCCTCGGCGCTGTCCGCCGCTCGCAGATGTACACCACTTCCCTGCCAGCGCTGGGGTTTGTCCTGCTTTCGCCGCTGATGGGCGAGGGCATGGCCGGCAGCCTGATCAGCTCTCTGGCCGGCACGCTGACCTTCCTGTTTGCCATGTGGGAAGCGCACAACGCCATGCACAGCAGCCAGCCCTGGCGCGCCTTTGCGGTGGCCAGCCTGCGCATTCTGCTCTTTTACCTGGTTCTGGCCTGCCCCTGGTACCAGCAGTGGTATCCGCTGTGGCTGGTGGGCCTGGCCGCCCTGCTGCCAGCTGGCAGCCTGCCCAGCCTGGCCCTGAGCCTGGGTGCGCTGACCCTCAGCAAACCCCTGGTGTTTGCTCCGTTGATCCTCTGGCCGCAGCCGCTTCTGCCCAAGCTCCAGCGCGAGCTGGCCCTTTCGCTGGGCGTGATGCTGCCCGCCTGGGTTTTCCTGGTGTGGCAGGCGCTGCGCTCAAAATGGAACCTTTTCTTCTGGAATGATCAATAAACCCGCTTCCGCCAGGCGGGATAGATTCAAGTTGACTGTTTTGTTCAGAAGGATTCTCTATGCTTACCACATTTAAACGCGCCATGGGCGATTTCCCGCGCCAGTACTGGCTTATGTTCTGGGGTATGCTCATCAGCACCATTGGCGGCAGCATGATCTGGCCATTCCTGATGATTTACGTCAGCGGCAAAACCCAACAATCGCTGACCGTTTGCGCTTCATTGATGACCCTTTCCTCTGCCATGGGCCTGCTTTCGTCCTTCATCGCCGGGCCCATTGTGGACCGCGTGGGCCGCAAGGGCATCATGGTCGGCAGCCTGGCGCTCAACGCCCTGGGCTACACCCTGATGAGCCAGGCCGAAACCCTGCCCGCCTTTGCCCTGGTGATGGCGCTCAACGGCACCGTGAACCCGCTTTACCGCGTGGCCGCCGACGCCATGCTCACCGACCTGATTCCCCCCGAAAAGCGCATTGACGCCTACTCGATGATGCGCATGAGCAACAATGTTGGCGTGGCCCTCGGCCCGCTGCTCGGCGGTATTCTGGTCACCGTGTCCTATAACATCGCCTTCATCGGCGCGGCCATCGGCCTGCTCAGCTACGGCCTGCTGATCGGCTTCTTTGGCCGTGAAACCAAACCCGAACACAAGACCCCCGGCACAGCCGCCCCCAAGGAACGCTTTGGCGGTTACGGCGAAATTTTCAAAGACCGCCAGTTTATGTGGTTTGTGCTCGATTTCACCGCCATCCAAATCTGCGCCGCGCTCATCTGGGTGCTGCTGGGTGTGTATGCCAAGACCAATTATCAAGTACCCGAAAGCCTGTACAGCTTCATTCCCACCACCAACGCGGTGATGGTGGTCACCCTGCAGTACTTCGTCACACGCTTCACCAAGCGCTTTCCTCCCCTGCTGATGCTGGCTCTGGGCGCTTTCTTTTACGCCGGCGCCACCCTCACCATCGCCTTTGGCCGCGATTTCTGGGCCTTCTGGGTCAGCATGGTCATCATGACCATCGGTGAATTGATCCTCATGCCCACCTCCAGCACCTATGTGGCCAACCTGGCCCCGGCCGACAAACGCGGCCGCTATATGAGCCTCTATTCGCTCTCCTGGGGCGTGGCCTCCGGCACCGGCCCGGTTCTGGGCGGCCTGGCCTCTGAAAGCCTGGGCCCGCAGGCCACCTGGTTTGGCGGTTCAGCCGTCGGTTTCATCGGCGTCATCGGCTACCTGCTGCTGCACCGCATTTACCGCGCTCCCAGGCCGGCCCAGCTTGAAGCTCCCAAAGAACCGGCCGCTTCAGCCGAGTGAGTGCAACATCCCCTCTCCACTTGTGCTGGAAAGGGGATGTTTTTCAACCTAAACCCTGACTGCAGGCGCTTTATGATCAAAATTGTGGTCATCACCGATATCCATGCCAACCTGCCCGCCCTCGAGGCAGCTCTCCATGCCATCCGCAAGGAAGGCTGCGATCTGCTCATCCAGACCGGCGATGTCATCGGCATTGGTCCTTATCCTGCCGAATGCCTCGACCTGCTGAACAGCCTGCCCGGCGTGGAGCATATCAAAGGCAACCACGACAGCTATTTTGCGGACGGCATTTCAGGCCGCCATGCAGAAAAGATGGGTGAAGATGAAAAACGGCACCACCAGTGGGTGCATGCCCGCCTGACCCCCGGTCACCGCGCCTGGATGGCGGCCTGGCCCTATTTGATTGAACACGACTTTGAGGGGGTGAAAACGGCCTTCATGCACTCCGGGCTTGGCGCCTCGCGGGAGGAAATTCAAAACATTCCGGCCAACGCGGGTCCCGCCGAACTGGACCCTCTGTTTGCCCCCACCCCGGCAGATGTGATCTTTTACGGGCACCGCCATCCCAGCTCAGATGTGCAGGGCAAAGCGCGCTATATCAACCCCGGCTCGCTGGGCTGCCATCCCCATTCGCTGACGCGCTATGTGGCCGTCCGCTTTGCGCGCGGCGCTTATGAAGTTGAAGCCCATACCCTGCCCTATGATGATGCGCCGCTGGCAAAAGCCTTTGAAGACCGCCAGGTGGCCGACCGGCAGTTCATTTACCGGGCCTTCTTCGGCGGCCGGTTTTCATCATGAGCAACCACGGACCGGCCCACCCAGAGAAACGCCGCTGGCAGACCTCTTCCCCTCTTTCGGTTTTTCTTTGCGCCCCCTGGCGCCTTTGCGGTTAGAAAAATTGATTGACCCCTCAATCCCCCTGATTTATGCCCAAAGCCCGATGGAATCCGATCCTCTTTTTTTCCTCCCGCTTCCCCTGACCTACACCTGAATCAGGTGAACCCCATGGCCGGTGAGGACAAAAAAACGCTTCAAATCATTGATGGGAATTATTAATGTAGACGTATTGACCAGTGGGTGGCAGAGATATCTCTCCCGTTCCCAGATATCCCCGTCAATCCATAACTGCACCTGGTGCTGCGTGTCATTGATCAATGCCAGAACCGTCACCGCCCCCGGCGTGACCCCCAGGCAGTCCAGCATGGCTTCCGGCGAGGCCAGGTGCAGCTTGGTGGTGTTCAGGCGGGCCGCCAGGGCGCGCAGGTCCATCTTTTTGCTGCAATCGGTCATCAGCAAATAAAAAACCCCTTTCCGGTCGCGCAGAAAAAGGTTTTTTGTGCTGACCGCGCCGCGGCTGGGGCGGTGGCGGGCAGCTTCTTCGCAGGTAAACACCGGCGGATGTTCCATCCGCTCAAAGGTGAGATGATTTTGATCCAGCCAGGCCAGCAGTTCCGCTTCAGTGTACATGAGCGCTTATGAAACGAAGTACGCGCCGCGCTCCGAAAGTTTGAGCATCAGGCTGCGCGATGGGATATTGGCCGCTTCAAAAGCCTGGGTCATGGCCTGGGCAATTTCCTGGGTCGCCTCACCGGTCGCAAACGCCACAATGCTGGGGCCGGCGCCCGAAAGGGCTGCCGCGGCGGCGCCGGCGCGGTGTGCCGCATCGATGGCTTCCTCACCGCCCGGGATCAACTTGAGGCGGTAGGGCTGGTGCAGGCGGTCTTCCATCACCTTGCCCAGCAGAGTCAGGTCGCCCGAACGCAGGGCTTCAATCACAAAGGCGGTGCGGCTGATATTAAACACCGCATCGCTCAGAGGCACTTCGCGCGGCAGGGCCGCCCGCGCCACCTGGGTGGGCAGGTGAATGGCCGGCACCACAATCACCACATTCAGGGCCGGCACCCCCAGGCGCAGAGCCAGGGCGCCTTCGCCCAGGTTGGTGGAAATGGTCAGGCCGCCGTGCATGGCCGCCGCCGCATTATCGGGGTGGCCGTCCATGGCGGAGGCCAGGCGCAGCAAATGTTCCGCTGAAACCGGGTTGTTCAACATGGCATTGGCACCCATCAGGCCGGTGACAATGGCGGCCGCCGATGAGCCCATGCCCACCCCCAGGGGAATGCGGTTCTCTGCCTGAATGGTCAGGCCATCAGGCAGGGGGGCTCCCACCGCCTGGAAGAGACGCAAAGCAGCGCGGGCCACCAGGTTGCGTTCATCGGTTTGCAGCAGGCCGCTGCCTTCGCCCTTGGCGCGCACGCGAATGCCTTCGCCTTCCAGGGTGAACGTGGTTTCGTTCCACAGGTCCAGGGCCAGCCCCAGGCAGTCAAAGCCAGGGCCCAGGTTGGCGGTGGTGGCGGGTACGCGGATGCAAATCGGTGTTGGAGCCATGATAATTTTACCTCCCACCCGCCAGGAAATCTTCCAGCTCGGCCATGCGCGCTGGAATCAGCGCCGGCTGCTGAAAGGTGCGGGTGATGATATCGGGATCTTTGAGGCCGTGGCCGGTGCACACCGCCACGACACGCTGCCCCTGCAGGTCAAGCTTTCCCTGCCGGAGCTGATGCGCCAGGCCGGCCAGGCCGGCGGCGGAAGCAGGCTCCACCCAGATGCCGTTGGCGGCAAGGCGGCGCTGCATGAATAATATCTCGTCGTCGGTCACGGCAATGATGCGCCCGGCTGATTCCTCGGCGGCCTGCAGGGCCTGTTCGCCGCGCGCGGGACGTCCGATGCGGATGGCCGTGGCCACCGTTTCGGGGTGGTCCACCGGGTGACCCAGCACCAGCGGGGCCGAGCCGACCGCCTGCACGCCCAGAATGCGCGGCAGGCCGGTTTGCTTCAGGGCATGATACTGCCTGAAGCCCATCCAGTAGGCGGTGATGTTGCCGGCATTGCCCACCGGCAGGCACAGCCAGTTGGGAGCGCTCCCGAGGGTATCGCAAATCTCAAAAGCGGCGGTCTTTTGCCCTTCCAACCGGAAGGGGTTGAGCGAATTCACCAGGGCAATGGGGAATTTCTGGCTGATTTCCACCACCAGGCTCAGGGCGTCATCAAAAGAGCCGTCTATTTGCAGCACCTCTGCGCCGTAGGCCACCGCCCCGGCCAGCTTGCCCGCCGCCACCTTGCCCTGCGGAATCAGCACCACCGCGCGCATGCCGGCGCGCACCGCATAAGCCGCTGCCGAAGCTGCCGTGTTACCGGTGGAGGCGCAAATCACGGCTTTGGCTCCCCGTCCGGCTGCCTCGCTGACAGCCACGGTCATGCCGCGGTCCTTGAAAGACCCGGTGGGGTTGAGACCCTCAAACTTGACCCACAGCTCAAAGCCGCCGCCCAGCTCCTCCGCCAGGCGGGGAACCGGAATCAACGGCGTGTCACCTTCCAGAAGAGTGATCTCGGCAGTGTGCGCAGGAATATCCAGCAGATGGCGGTAATGCGGCAAAACGCCCGAAGGCATGGCAGGCTCCAATCTGGGTGGTCAGCAAAAATGGCGTGCAGGTAACCTGAACAAAGGGATGGGGCAACCCATTCACCCTGCTCATGATTGTACAACAGGCCAACCTCAAAACAAGTTTACCTTTTTCCCAAAATCTTCAGTCTATTGTCATATCTTTTCATGGGGAAGAAGACAGGCCTGACGAAGGTGGGAGCAATGATTCAGGATGGCTTCTGGCCTGAAAACAGGCAAATGCCTGTGGAAGATTAAAGCACATTTTCATGCATGGGGCAACTGAAATAAGCAGGAAATGTGCCGCAAAAGGCCTAATTCAACCTACTCCCCATCCATGCCCACCACGCGCCCATCGCCGACCGGAATGCGCGCCAGCTGCAGGCGGCGCAGCAGAACCACCAGTTCACGCTCAGCCTCAAGCTGGTTAAGGTTTCCCTGGCGGGCCTGGCGTTTCAGGTTCAACTGGGTGGATTGGATCTCATCCAACAGCTTCTGGATCTCGCGTCCGGCCAGCGCGTTTCCTGCCAGGCGCCGTGAAAGCTGCTGCCACTGGCTGGCAGCCTGCTCCAGTTCCAACTCCAGATCCTGCACGCGCTGGCGCTCCTCGCCGGCGCGCTGGGCCAGCTGGCGCACCGCCTCGGCATGCTGCTGGTAAGCCAGGGCCAGGCGGCTCAATTTTTCCATCAGGTTGATGGCCGGACTGGGCGCAGCTGCCAGGGCGGCCCACTGCATTTCCAGGTGTTCAAAAGCCAGCTGCTCGTCCACCGTTGAAACGCCAACCGGCGGCCAGCCGTGGGTTGATTCCATGGCCTGGTTGGCAGCCGTCCACTGAGCTTTGGCATTCTGGCGCACATTGGCCGCCTGCTGGTAAACGCTGCGCAGCGGCACATAGAGACTATCGAGGGCATTGGCTCCCGAAACGCAGCGCTGCCATTCGTCGTGGCTGTGTTTTAGTTGAAGCACCGCTTCGGGCAGCGGCAGACGCGGCTTGTTTTTGCTTTTACCTTTGCGCGGCAGGGCCGGCTCGGTCTGAGAGGTCAGGCGCCGCGCTTCATTAATTTGCGGGTCGTTCAACGGGGCCATGGCCTCCAGTTCGGCCAGCTTGCCAGCCAAAACCTGACGCCGCGCCAGCAGTTCTTCGCCAATCTGCTCCACCCAGGCCGCAGCCTCCTGCTCCACTTCCAACAGCAGTTCCTCTGCCTGCGCTACCTTCTGGGACACCAGCCCCACTTTGCGCTGCGCCAGGGCTTCCATCGCCTCGGTCACCCGGCTAATATAAGGTCGGGCTGCCTGTCCGGCATGTTCCTCCAGAAAAGCATTGTGCTGGGCCACCAGTCCCACCTGATTCAGCGAAATCAACATACTATTCAACCGTTCGCGCGCCGCGTCTTCCTGGCTTTGCAGCGCGTTCAGGGCTGCATGCAGGGCCTCTTCGCGGGTTTGCAGCTGGCGGCGGCGTTCCACCAGGCTGCCAAAACGCGGCAGCAGTTTTTCCAGTTCTGATTCCTTCACCGGAGAAATTTTTCCCTTCGGCAGGTACCGTTCCACCAGCCGGGCCGCGTCGTCCGAAAGGGTTTGCAGTTCAGCGCCCAGCTGGTTGGCCGAAAGCTCGGGGGCAAAGTTTTCAGGGGCAAACGTCCGCGCCTGGCGCAGCAAGGCACGCAAACTGCGGCCCCACTGCTCAAAACCAACCGGTTCCATGGCATCCATCAAAGCCACCAGTTCATCGTACTGCGAGGCCGTTTCGGCATATTCCGCCTCGTGCCGCTGCTGGCTCTTGCGCAGGGTGCGCGCGTCTTCCAGGTCATAGGCCACCTGGTCGGGCGTGCGGGCGCGGCTCACCGGCCCGATAATATCGAGCTGCTGCTGCAGGGTCGAAAGCGCCAGGCCGGTGCGGTCCCACACCAGGGGATAAACCGTCCGCTCTTCCAGGCTGCGGTAATGCGCGCTGAGGGTTTGCTGGGCAGCCGTGATTTCTTCAATTACATCCACCAGAGCACCCGCCTGGTCACGGGCATTCTGCAAAAATGGGATGATTTCCTTGGCCACGCGCGTCAGGCGGTTCACCTCGCGCATCAGCGAGCGGATTTCATCCACATTCATGCGCCGCAGCACGGCATCCAGCGTATGGGCGGCGCGGTCAATCTGGTTCAAACGTTCCTCAACATCCACAAGGCTGAGTTCCGGCGGCATGTTCTTGAAAAGCTGCCGCGCCTCGGCCAGACTGCGGTGCAAGCCAGCCAGGGCTTTGCGCAAATCGGCAAACTGGGTTTCCCATTCCCTGGCCTGCCGCACCAGGTTCTCTAAAACCGCCTGCTGAGGCGTCAGACCCTGGTAAACGCTGATGATCAAATCGCGGTCGGCATGCGCCAGCACCACCCGTTCATCCGGAGAATAGAAAAAGGCCGGCAATTGATCCAGCACCTGGTGCAGGCGCTCGTGCAATTGCAGGGCCTGGGAAAAAGAATCGCCCTCGGCACCCTGCTGAGCCAGGCGGTCCAGCGAATCTTGGGCTTCCAGCAGCGTGCGGCGCATGTTTTGCGCCATCTGCGCCACTTCCCAGCCCTTCTTGTTCAGGCGGCTCAGCAGATTGGCTGCTTCGCCGGTCATCCCGCGCAGTTCATCCACGCCTTTTTCCAGCAGTCGCTCATCCTGCTGAATGGACATCCAGACCCAGGGAATGCCCAGCCATGCGCGCCATGAACCGGTCAAATCATCATTGATCCGCTGGTGCACGGCGCTGTATTCACCGCGCAGGGTTTTCATGCGGGTTTCAACGCTGTCCAGCTTCTGGCGCAGGCGGCTCACATCCTCAATGTATGGGCCTTCGCTGCGGCTGGCATAGTCCTCAAGTTGAGAGCGCAGCTGGCGCGCCTCGCGTTCCAGGTCGTTCAGCCGCTGGCGCGCCACCTTCATCCGTGCCGGCACCCGGGTGCGCAGCAGCAGGCCAATGCCATAAAACAGAACCATTATAAAGGCTGCCAGAACCCCCACGCCCAGCGCAACGAGCCATTCCATGGGTAAATTCATGCCTTCACTCCTCCTGGCCGCCCGGCCTGGCCGGCAGTTCCAACAGCCAGGCAATCATTTCGCCTTTATTGACCGGCGCGCCTACAATCTGCAGCTCGCTGCCGTCCAGTCTCACCTCAGCCGGCGGCAGAGGGCCTGAAAAATCACCCTCAGCGCTGACAATCCGCTCATGCAGGTCCACCACCCACACATGGCAGGTATTCTGGTAGGCTTTTAGAGCCGGTGAATCGTAGTAACCGATTTCCTTCACCCCGCAGGCCAGCCAGATCACCGTTTGCACGTCATCCGGCGACCCGGCGCGCAGTTCCTCGGGAAAGTTCAAAAACAGGGGGGATATTTTGCGCGTCGTCAGGTCCAGCGTCACCGCCCGCCCGCGCATATACGGATCGCCCCGGCGCGGCAGCGGTTCAAACAGATATTCATTGATATGCGTTTTAAAAGGCGCCTCCAGTGCCATCTGGCGCACCGCTTCCTGAGCATCCATCACCCGCCCGATCATCACCAGCACCAGAGCACCAATGCTCAGCGAGAAGATGGCAAACAGGAACCAGCCCAGCCCGTTAAAACGCGGCAAACTGCGCTGCGGCAGTGGTTCGGCCTTCAGATTCACCACTCCCCGCGGGCCCATTTTCAGGGTCAGGGGGCCGGTTTCCAGCAGCGCGCGGGGTCTCACCTCAGGCTGCGCCGCTGGGGGATGGGTTTCCTGCCAGGTGTCCTCAAAATCATGCTGAAAGCGCCGGCCGTTTAACAGTTCAATGTGATAGCCCAGCGCAAGGCGGCGCGCCTCAGGAAAGTACGCGCCGCCGGTAATATACGCCCCTTCAATTTCCCCTTCTTCTTCCATCACTTTGTGAAATTCATCAATGGCATCCGGGCCAATGTTGCGCCGGTCATCGGCACGCACCAGCAGCCGTTTGCCATCTGGATGAGTGAAGTAAAAGTCAGCCAGCCAGTCTGTACGCCAAAAAATATCCTGCACGCGGTATCCGCGCAACACATACAGGGCCACCACCTCATCTTCAAGCGAGGGTTCCTGCGTCATGGTCCGTTTTCAGCCAGCCAGCGGGTCAATCGTGAAAGCCGAACAGCTCCACAAGCTGCTCAATCACGGTAAAATGCTGCTGGGCCACCTCAATCATCTCAAAGCCGGTGTCGTAGAAACGCGGATTGACGTCCTTTTTGCTCCAGATGGATTTGCCCACAAATTCCAGTTCACCCTGGCCGAGAATATCCTGCGGCAGTTCCATGCGCAGATGATACACCACATTGGTCGGAATGGGGTTTTCGCTGATCAACATCACCCCTTCTGGCGTGATATCCACTAAATGGCCCAACAGGGCATTGGTGGTGTCATCAAAAACACGCAAATAGTAGATCAGGTGACGGCGCTGTAATTTCCGTTTGTTTTCTTCTTTTTTGTCAACCATGTTGCCTCCTGAAGGGGTGAATGCCAGTGTGGGTATAAAAAATCAAATTGCTGCTTTTATTTTACATTGAATCCACGGTCTGCGCTTAACCCTTATTTTGCTGGTGTGGGGGTTGGCGGGCAGGCGTTAAAGTTGTAGGTGCCAAAGTCAACCACTTTGTCCATCTCAACCATGCGCAAACGGCGCGAATCAATCACAAAAGAGCCGAAAGGCTGGGCCTCCGAGACCATTTCAATATATTCGCCCGGAGCCACATTATTGATGAACCAGTTGCCTTCGGCGTCGGTCAGGGCTGAATCATACACCTCATAACGGTTGCCAATGACCATCAACAACAGCACGCGCTTTTCGGGCATGGGGGTGCCCGCGCAGGTCACCCGGCCCAACACCTGTCCCGTTCCAGCTTCATAAGCCGGCAGGGGGGTGGTGGTGGCCACAAAATCAAATGGCGCTTCCGCAGTGGGGTTCCCGCCGCAGCCCGCCAGCAGCGCCGCTGAAAAGCACAGCGCCGCAAACAGCGCCAGGATGAGGTTTTGCCTGTTCTGCCTGGTCATGTTTCGTTTTCCATTCCCGCCAGTTCATCCAGGGTTTCCTGATAAACCAGCGTATCGCGCTCTGAAAAGCACACAAAAAACACTTTTTCGGGCAGGGCATTCTGTTGCAAAAAGCGCGCCACCGTCTGCACCGCCACCTGGCTGGCCTTTTTAATGGGAAAGCCATAAGCGCCCGTGCTGATGGCCGGAAAAGCAATGGAACGCAGGCCATTATCGCGGGCCAGTTTCAGGCTGTTTTCGTAGCAGCCCGCCAGCAAATCTTCTTCGTGGTAGCCGCCGCCGTGCCACACCGGCCCCACCGTGTGAATGACGTGTTTCGCCGGCAAAAGGTAACCGCCGGTGATACAGGCTTCACCCGTCCGGCAGCCGCCCAGCAGACGGCACTCCTTCAATAATTCCGGGCCGGCTGCCCGGTGAATGGCGCCATCCACGCCGCCGCCGCCCAAAAGGCTGTTATTGGCGGCGTTGACAATGGCATCCACGCTCAAACGGGTAATATCGCCGCGCATCAAAGTCATTTTCTCAAGCATCGCCAGCTCCTCTGCTCAAGGCCCGCTGCGCTGATATTTTGCGGGAATGTTAAAAGTAATTTGTTCCACAGGCTCGCCATTCAGCCCAGTCACCAGCGCCAGGTAAAACCACTCACTGGTAAAAGTGCCATCCGGTCCGCTGATATAATCCACCGGCAGCACACCAATGCTGGTATTGCCGGGAGGGATGAGCGGCAGGTTGATGGTTTCTTCTATATACTGGCCGTTGCTGTCCACACCCACCAGCATCAGGCTGTCTTCCGTTGAAAATTCCAGCCCCTGGGTGCTGCTCAGGTTGCTGACCTCGTAATTGACCCACAACTGGGTGGAAATGACATCCGGCTGGCGCAAATCTTTGGTGACAATAAATTGAAAATTTTGCAGCAGCACATGATACCTGCCCGCCACCTGATATTCCAGCCGGCCGTTCTGGCTGGTGGGCACACCGGTTGGCAAGAGGCCAAAAGGCACTTTGACCTCAGGCAGGGGTTCCTTCAAGCTCAGGGCCCATTCTCCCGCCCCGCTCTTGATGGTCAATTCTTCGCAGCTCAGGGTCGCGTCGCTGACCGGCTTTTCCACCGGATAGAGGCTCAGGCTTTGGGGAATTTTCCCGGCCGGCGCTTCGGTCAGGGCCGTCATGGCTTTCAAGCGCACCCCCGGCAGCAGCACCAGGTTGTAAAAGCGGTTGCCGCGAAAAGCCACCCGGGCCAGGCTCGAATACCCATCAAACCACATGGTGCCGCACAGGTTGGCCGGGCTGAGCGCAACCTTTTGCCCGGTGTTTTCCACCACCATGCGCACCGCCACCGGTTCCATGCCTTCCGAAGGCTGGTAGGTGGCCGGAAAATAAATCCGCGCCGCCTCGCCGCGCAGCACTTCGGCCGCCGAAAGCTTCATGCCAGCTGAATCAGATGAACTGCTGCTGGCCGACCCTGTGGCGGGCAGTTTTTCAGGCGAGCGCTGCCCCAACAGGCTGGCGCCCCAAATCAGCAGGGCCAGCGCCACCAGCGTCCCCAGCCCGCCCCCAACCCACAGCCAGATCCGCTTGGGGTTGGCTGGCGGTTTGGGCGGCACAATTTCAATGGGCGGCGCCGGATGGTGTGAACGAGCCGCCTGGGTGGCCGGCGGGACTGGCGGTGTTGGAGACAGCATTGGCCGGGGTTCCAGACGGTTCAGGCGCATGCGCGCTCCGCGGTTTTCCGGGTCAATTTGCTGCACCTGATGCAGCACTTCGCGTTTTTCCAGAGGGTTTTCAAGCACATCCGCCAGCATCAGCAAAGCAGCAATATTGCGCGGATCCTGTTCAAGCACCTGCCTGAAGCAGTCTTCGGCTTCCTTTTTATTTCCCAGGTTGGCCGCAATGGTGCCCTTTTCAAGCAGCGGATGCATTTGAACCTTCCTAGCGGACGCGCCGTTTCCATTCCTCCTTCAACTGGAGCTGGCGCGGGTTCTCTCCAGAAGGGAGGGCAAAAAAGTCAACCATCAGGCGGTTGAATTTGTTGGTTTCATCCAGCATGGGGAAATGCCCCGATTGGTCAAACAAAACCGAATGGGTGTGTTCCGGCAGGGCTGCCAGGTCATCCAGGGCCGGGGGCTGCACCGCCGGGTCATTCTGGCCGTGCACCATCAGGCAGGCCGTCGGCAGCGCATTGATCAGGTCGTGAATGCCCATGCTCTGCAGGCTTTCAAGCGAGGCTTGAATGGCCCGGGCATCACATTTGGGTGCATCGGTGCGTGCCGGTTCCGTGGCCGGCAGGCGCGTCAGCAGCCAGTCAGCCAGTTCGGCCGGACTATTGGAACGGAAACGCGGGCTGATGGTGGTTTCACTCATGGGAATGGTGATGGCCAGCAGCCGGTCCACCACTTCAGGGTAGCGCGTGGCGTAAAGCATGCCCACCACTGCGCCCAGGCCGTGCCCCACCACCGCCATGCGCATGATGCCCATTTGCTCCACAAATTGACTTATTAATGAAACCTGCTCGTCCAGGGTATAGCGCGCCTGGGCTTTGGCGGAATCGCCAAAGCCCCAGAAATCGAGCGCATAGGCGCGGCTGTTAATGGCCACCCCCTGCATGGAGGGTATCCAGTAGCGCCATGAGCCCACCCAGCCGTGCAGGAAGAGGATGGGGCGGCCGCGCCCCAACACCTCGTAATGCACCATCTCGTTGGAAAGAATGACAACGCTCATAAAGGCCTAAGATTTTCCAAATTTTGCCAGCAGGGTCGCCACCTGCAGCACCAAATCAGTGATTTCAAAGGGCTTCAACAGGTAGGCATCCGCGCCCATCTCCAGGCCGTACTGAATCTCAGCTTCCTGTCCCTTGGCCGAAAGGAACACCACCGGGATATTGGCCATGGCCGGGTTCGATTTAATTTTCTGGCAGGCTTCGTAACCGGTCATGCGCGGCATGCGGATATCCGATAAAATCAGGTCGGGCCTCACCTCTTCGGCCATCTCCACTGCCTGCTGGCCGTCTTCAGCCGCGAATACCTCATGCCCGGCAAACTGCAGGGTGAATTTCACCAGGTCCCGGATGTCGCGTTCATCTTCAGCAATCAAAATCTTCGCCATAAAACTCTTAACCTCATTCTGTGGGCTGCTTCAAGGGCATGGTGAATGAGAAAATACTGCCTTCTCCTGGCTGGCCGGTGCTTGAAAACCAGATGCGTCCATGGTGCATCTCCACCAGCGTCTTGGTCACTGAAAGACCAATGCCCGTGCCTGCCGTTGCCATGACCAGCGGATTTTCTCCGCGATAAAAACGTTCAAAAATGCGCGCCTGCTCGGCAGGGGGAATGCCAATGCCGTTATCCAGCACATCCACCTGCACTTCGCCCGAATCCAGGGGGCGCAGTTGCACCACCACCCGCCCGTTTTCAGGTGTGTAACTGCAGGCATTCGCCACCAGGTTGGTGATGATCTGACGCAGGCGTTCAGGGTCTGCTTCCAGGTTGGGCAGCGTCTCCAGCGATTCAATGAGAATCTCCATGGGCTTGCCTTCTTCATTGGTGCGCTGCTGCGCCGCATCCACCACCTGGCGGGCGATATCTTCAATGTTGACCTGGGTGATATTGAGCGTCACCCGGCCCACCTCAATCCGGCTGACGTCCAGCAGGTCATTCACCAGCCCGTTCAGACGCTGGGTGTTCTTCTTTACAATTTGCATGAAGTTCTGCTGCTGCTCGGTCAGCCCGCCGGCCGCGCCCATCAGCATGATTTCGATGTAACCTTTCATCGCTGTGATGGGGGTGCGCAGTTCATGCGACACATTGGTGATGAATTCAGCCTTCACCCGTTCCAGCTTCACCTGGTGGGTCACATCGCGCAAAATGGACACTGTGCCCAGGAATCGCCCGTGCAGGAACACCGGCGAAAGGTGAATGGCAATGATGCGTTCATCTTCCAGGGTCACCTGGTCCTCATATGAAGCGCCAAGGTTGTCCACGCTGGGGTTCACCGTCCAGATATGAATGGTGCTGAGCCAGGTGCGGCCCGATTTGCCAAATACATCGCGGAAATTCTCCAGCGGGCGGTTCACCGCCTGGTCGGAGGCGATGTTGAGCGTTTTGGCCGCTGAAGTGTTCAGCAGCATGATGTTTTCTTTCGGGTCCGTCACCAGCACGCCATCCGCCACTGATTCAAGCACAGCGCGCGAACGGGAGGCCTCAATTTGCTGTTCGCGCAGCATGTTGCCGAGGTGTTCCGATTGGTCGCGGATCAGGCTGAACAGATCGCCGTTGTTGATGCTGATGCTCATCTGGCGGGCGGTGGTATCCACCAGGCTGATCTGCCCGCGCGAGAAGTTGTATGGATTGCGGCGCATCAACACCAGCACGCCCAGCACCTCTTCGCCCAGAATCAACGGCACAGCCAGAATGCTGCGGAAAGGCAGCTCGGCATCTTGCGATTGTTTCCAGCGGTCATCCATGCCCAGGTCGGCAATCATCACCGGGCGGCGGCTGCGGAAAACCAGGCTGGCAATATCTATTTCTGGCGAATTTTGCGGTTCTTCGGCGCCGTTCAGGTCAATGCCAATGCGGTAATGGCATTTCAGCGGTGTGCCGCGCGCCAGGTAGATGGCGCTCTGCTGGCAGTTCAGCGATTTGTTCAGCGCCAGCAGGGTGCGCCGCAGCACATGGTCCAGGTCCAGGCTCGCTGAAAGCTCGGTGATGATGCTCAGCAGGGATTCAAGTTCGGTGGTGCGTTCATGCACGCGCTCTTCCAAGTCTTCGGTCAGGCGGGCGTTCTGAATGGCAATGGCGGTTTGGTTGCCAATGGTGAGCGAAAGTTCAATTTCCGCCGCAGTGAAATGGTAGGGGACGTTCTTCTGCACCAGCAAAATGCCCTGCAGGGTGCTGCCGGTGCTGATGGAAAGCGCCAGCAAGGCACGGCTGCCGCGTTCGGTGAAGAAATCGAGCATGTCGCCCAGGTCTTCAATTTCATCCGCCACATCGTTGGCGATATACAGCCCCTGCGAATCCATCAAACGGCGGACCAGGCTGGTCTGGCGCAGCGGGCGGGGCTGCGAGGGGTCGCCAGGCACTTCCACCTGCAGCACGGCTTCTTCTTCAGCATTGATGAGAATGCCCGACACCAGCGAAGCATCGAGGGCCGCCAGCAGTTCCTGAGAGGCCAGGGTGATGATGCGGTGCGTATCCAGAGAGCTGTTGAGGCGGGCCGAGAGACGGTTGAGCAGAGCCAGGCGCTGCGAGCGTTCGTCCAGCTCGGCGGCGCGGCGCAGGCTTTCCTCGTAAAGGCGCGCATTTTCAAGAGAGACGGCAAATTGACTGGCAAAGGTCAGCGCCAGGCGCACATTTTCTTCGTGATAAAAATCGGGCTCAGTCTTTTCCAGCGCCAAAACGCCAATCACTTCGCCCTTGGCGATCAATGGAATGCCCAGCCACGAGAGGCGCTGCAGTTCAATCAGCGAGGGGAAGCGCGGGTCACTGCGCACATCGCCCACCACCACCGGCTGGCGGGTTTCGACCATTTCTTTCAGCAGCATGGAATCTTCCACCGCCACCGACAGGCCAATGCGCTGCTCATCATCTTCAAACCCCCGCGCTGAAACCACGCGCAGCGATTCAAAGGAACGCAGCCACAGGGTGCCCGTGTCAAAGGCGATCACCGAGCGGCACTGCTCCAGCGCCGAGCTGACCAGGTCGGTGCTGTGCAGGCTGGCAGTCATGGCGCCGGCCACCGCAGTCAGCGACTGCAATTGGGCCGCGCGCTGCACACTGTCGGCATACAGACGGGCATTTTCCAGGGCCAGGGCCGCCTGCTGAGCCAGCGAAGCCACCAGGCCTTCATCCTCCGGTTTGAACACGCCCTGGGTCGAAGCATTATCCAGCACCAGCAGGCCCAGGGTCACATCGCCGGCGCGAATGGGCGCGGCCAGGCTGGCCACAGGCAGGTGTTCGCGGGTGGCCTTGCGGTAACGTTCCAGGTCCTGCGCCGAGAAGCGGTAATCTTTCAGAAAATCCATCTCATCCAGGCGCAGCACAAAGCCCAGGCGGTAAACCCGCGCCGGCAAGGAAGCATCCATCGGATCGTTCAGGCTGTAACGCACTGCCATCAGACTTTCCAAATCGGCAAAGCCGGCCGCGGCTCGCGGCACCAGACATTGCTGATCGGCTTCATACCAAAGCACCATGCCGCGCTCGGCATGTGAAATCACCTGCATGGCGCTCTGCACCAGGGCATTCAAAATGGCGTCGCGGTCCAGGCTGCCCAACTGGCGAGTGAAGGCCAGCAGGGTGTCCAATTCCTGCAAACGGCGGCGGGTTTCTTCAAACAGGTTGAAGTTTTGCAGCGTGGTGCCAATTTGGCGCGAAAGCTGCGTATACACCTGCTGATCTGATTCTGTCAGCGGCGGCATCACTGAACCCGAAACCAGCAGCACCGCGGCCGCCACAGTCTGTTCCACCAGCACAGGCAGGCAGATGAAGCTGCGGGCTTCCAGAGCGGTGAGCAAGGAATTGTTATGCCATTCCAAATCCTGCTGCAAATCCGTAACCACCATCACTTCGCCATCTTGAAAAGCCTGGCTGATGGGATTGCGCTGACCCAGGTGAGCCTCAGGCTGGGTTTCAGCGGGCAGGCTGCCCAGGGTATCCATCAGGCGCGGCCCTGAAAAACTGGCTTCGGCAATCAGCGCTGCCCGCATTCCCTTGCGCATCAGCAGTTCGCGGGCCAGCGTGCGCAGGGCGCTCTGGGTGTCGTGTTCGCGGCTCGAGAGAATGGAAATTTCCAGCGCATCCTGCACCAGGTTAGCCTGGCGGTTCAGAGCGCGAATGGACAGGGTCTGTTCCAGGTCCTTGCGCAGCAAAACCGGCAGACTGGCGGTGTTGGCGTCCAATGAATGCTGTAGGCGCGGCAGTTTTTCTTCCAGTTCGCTGGTTTGCCGGCGCATCTCTTCCATGCGCTGGTGGTTCAACAGCACCAAACGCACCTGGGCGGCAAAAATGGAGAGGGTGTCGAGGGTGGCCATATCCGGCCGGCGCCCGTCGCGCGGCCGGTCCACGCTGATCATTCCCAGGGGCTGTTCGTCCTGTGCATAAAGGGGCATCAGCAGCATATCCTGTACGTGCCAGGCATTGGCTTCGCTGCTTTCAAGGGAGCCTTCGCCGGTGATGATATGGACGGTGGCCGGCACCACCGGCCGCTGATCGGCCGGGATTAAATAGGCGTCGCCAATGCGGTATTGAGATTGCAGCAGGGGAGAAATATCTTCCCAGGGAATTCTCTTTTCGCGGGCCGCCTGCCATTCCGCACTGCTCAGGCCCAGGCCGCACAGGCGCCGCAAGGTGCCTTCATCCGGATGGAAGCAGCTGATCAGAACCGTCTGGAAAGGCGTGGCATGCCGGATGCTTTCGGCCAGGGCATTGACGGCGTTTTCCAGCGACTGATCCACGCGCAAAGCCTGGATGCTTCTGGACAGGCTGGCCAGCGTATCCACCTGGCGGCGCAGCAGTTCGCTGCGGTGCAGCTGTTCCTGGTACTGCATCACATTTCCCAGCACAATGGCCGCCTGGGTGGCCAGAGCATCCACCATTTCACGCGCTGTCTCGTCAAAACATCCGGGCTCGTTCGAAACCAGGTGGATGATGCCGGCCGGCTTTTGCTGGTAAAGAATGGGAACCACCAGCGATGAAGCCACGTCCGGCGCTGGCGGGGCGATATCACTGGCCGCATAATCGTCAATGCACACCATCTGTGCTTTTTCCAGCGCCTGGCGGGCAGCCGGGCTGAGCTGAGGCCCCCATTTTTCGCCGTAGGACATTTCACTGACCCAGAGATCCTGGGTGGATTTTTCCAGATCAAAGAAGTGGATGGCGCCTGTGCTGGCATGGGTGGCGCGCACCGCCTCGTCGTATACCATTTGCAGCAGGTATTTTAAGTCGAGGGTGGTTGAAAGCTCGCGGTTAATGCGGGCCAGAGTGGAAAGCTGGGTTACCCTGCGCTGCAAGGTCTCATCCGTCTGGCCTGCCAGACTGGCCCGTTCAATGACGCTGGAAAGCTGCCCGCCGGCAGTCGAAACCAGCTGAATATCGCTGCGTTCAAAAGCATGGGGTTCAGGGCTGGCCAGCCACAGTTCGCCCACGCCGTGATCACGCACAACCAGCGGGGCAATGATGAACGAAGTGACGCCGATGGTTTCAGCCAGAGCGCGGTAGATGGGCAGCAGGGCTTTTTCTTCGGCGGTATCATTCACCGCCAGGGGCTGTTTGCGGCCAATGACGGTGAAATGGAACTGCGGATCGCCCATATTCATATGAAAGGCCTGACCCACCACATCGGCGTTCACGCCGCACACCGAGGGGGTGTGCGCATGCAGTTCGCCGCTGTGTTCATCCGCCAGGAAGATCAGCCCAACCGGCACTTTCATCATCTGGGTCAGTTCCCGCAGCGAGAAGGCCAAAATTTCATCAAAAGTGGCCGACGAGCTGGCCAGTGAAGCCAGCCGCCGCAGGCCGTCAGCGCGCAGCGCCCGCTGGCGCAGCTGCTGCAGCAGGGTGGCATTCTGAATGATGGGAGCCACCTGGTTTGCCACAATGGTGATCAGGTGCAGTTCGGCCTCGCTGAAGCTGTGGCTGGCCGAGCGGTGATTGGCCATCTGAATGTACCCCAACACCCGCCCGCCCGAAACCAGCGGGCAGAAAACCGAATCGTGCATGCCGGCCGGCCGGGCAATGTGCTGCAGCCCCAGAGCAGCCACATGTTCGTCCTCTGAGGCGTCTTCGGTGATCAGCACATCCTGGCTCAACAGCACCCGTTCAGCTTCGCTGTTGGGGGCAATGGTTGAGCGGTAAATGGGGATAATTTGCTGCGGCAGGCCAATGAAGGGTGTCTGGGCTTCCAGCACGCGCTGGCCTTCGTTGTAAATCAAAAAGCCCAAAAAAGAAACATCCAGCAGGGGTTCAATGCTCTGCAGCAGGCGGTTATACAGGTCACGCGGCTCGTTTAAAGAGCCGATGGCCTGTGCCAACTGCGCCAGGCCGGCCAGTTCGGCGGCCTGCTGCCGTTCCGTGTGGTAAAGCATGGCGTTCTGAATGGCAATGGCAGCCTGGCCAGCCAGCAGCTTGCCCAGCACCATATCGTCCTGCTTGAAGGCATCAGCCAGCACCGCGCCCAGTTCCAGAATACCGATGAAATTCTTTTCTACCAGCAGGGGAATCCCCATATATGAGCGGATTTCCTGATAGATCCAATCCTGATACAGGTAGCCGTCCTGGCGGGTGCGCACATCATCCACCAGCAGGGGCACCCGCTCCTGCAGCAGATAAACCGTGTAGCCTTCGCCCAGCTTGCGCGCTTCGCGCAGCGGTTCCAGCCGCCGGTCCACGCCGCGCGTACCGGTGAGGTGATAACTGGCAAAGGTCTGGTTATTGGCGTCCCAAAGAGACACCTCCATGCGGTCCGCAGCAATCAGCTTTTCGAGGTTCTCCAGAACAGCCTGCAGCGTGGGCAGCAGGTCGAGGCTGGCGGCCATCGTCTGGCTGAGCTCGGTGATGGTGCGCAGGGTTTCGCCGGGCAGGCCTGCCTGCGAAGAAGCCAGGTTCAGCATCTCAGGGGAACGCAGGGTGATTAAAACAACATATCCTCCATCTACAGGGAGGAAATAGGAAGAGCCGTCATAGAGCTTGCCTTCAACGACGAAACGCCCGCGCCCCTCCTGGGCGCACAGCGCCATCAGGTTTTCCCCCGGCTGCGTGCGCCGCACCAGCCATTCCAAATGGGGCGTTTCCTGTTCCTGAAGGTTATAGATCTGGCGCGCCCGTGCATTTAACCCCATCACCCGCCCGCCCGACTGCACCGTGATTACGGCATCGGTATGTGCAGGGATATCGGCCAGCACGGCTGCTTTTTCGGATGAGGCTGACATCTGCGACCGGGGACTGATACGCCCGGCCAGCCGCAAGAGCAGCCAGCCTCCGCCCAAAAGGATCAGCCCTGCCCCCATCAACAGCAGCGCAACGCTCCATAAGTCAGGCTGCTCCATGCTTCTCCTTTTTCAAAACGACAAAAAACAATTTATTTGCCCGACAGGCTGTCCTGCCGGCGCGCTTCAGCAGCCAGTTCCGTAATTTCACGAATATCGGCAAACATCTGCTGCGTCGGAGAAACCACGCCAATGGCAATGGTCATCAGCGGGGCATTTTCAGCCGTGCCATCAGGCCGCGGCACCGAAATGAATCCCTGCTGCCGGTCCATAAAATTGTAATAGGTCTGAATTTCTTCGTTAAACCGTTCTTTGACCTGTTTGCGCACCATTTCAGCGTTGGCTTCGCTGGTGATGATGATGAAATTATCGCCGCCGGCATGGCCCACAAAATCATTCTGGGTTCCGGCAGCATCCACCACCTCACCCAGCAGCATGCCCGTAAAGCGCAGCACATCGTTGGCAGCGATAAAACCGTACACATCCTTGAAGGGCTCAAAGTGATTGAGGCGGATATCCATCAGCGCCCAGTTCTTCTGGCGGATCACCCGGCGCAGCTGGTCTTCAATCAGGCGCCCGGCGGGCAGGCCGGTTTGCGGATCGGTGAGGCTCTCGCGCTCTGAGCGGTTAATGGCGTTTTGCACGCGGAAGCGCAGCTCTTCAATATCAAAGGGCTTGGTGATGTAATCATCCGCGCCCAATTCCAAACCCTGCAGCTTGTCGCTGCGTTCATCCTTCTGGGTCAGGAAAATGACCGGCACATGGCTGGTGCGGGTGTTGGTGCGCAGCGTACGGCAGACTTCATAACCGTCAATATCCGGCAGCATGATGTCGAGCACAATCAGGTGGGGCATCACATGGCGTGATTTCTCCAGCGCCTCACCGCCGCGCAGCGCCGCATCCACATCGTATCCCAGACCGGCAAAATAAATGCGCAGCATATTGGAAATATCGGGGTCATCTTCAACGATCAAAAGGCGAGCTTTGCCCATCCGAGCCTCCTAAAAACTGTTCGCAAAATCACAAGTAGTGCCATTATTTGAACACCGCTTAAATTTTACACCATAAATACAAAAATACTACCACGTTTCGGTGGCTTTTTCCCCCGGGCGAGGATAAAGGCGCGGGTGAAGTTGAGAGCCAAAGCGGTGGTGATCGCTATCCTCGTAACGAATGTCCTTATCCAGAACGCGGCGCTCCTTGGTGGAAATTAAAACCACGTCTGATTCGATCGTGCGGGCGGGGTAAACCAGCATGCCCGCGCCAATGCGGCAGTTATGCCCTACGCAGCCCCCCAGCACCGGGCGGTTCGAGAGCGCCAGGTTGCCTTCCGGGTCGCGCGCTTTGATCGGCGCGCCCAGCAGGTTGAAATCGGTGAAGGTGGAGCCGGCCCCAATAAAAGTGTTGCGCCCCACCACGCACATTTGCAGGCAGGTGTTTTGCGCCACCATGCTGTTGTCCATGATGGTGGTCATAAACAGCGAAGCGCGAAACGGCAGAAACGTGCCGTCGCCCACCACGGAAAGCATCAGCTGGCAGCCCTGCGAAACATTAACGTTATCGCCAATGATGCAGTTCTCAATCACCGCCCCTGCCCCAACGGTGACATTATCGCCGATGGAGGTTGGGCCGTGAATGACAGCGCTGGGGTCAATCACGCAGTTGCGCCCCAGCTGCACCACGCCGGAACATTCCAGCACCTGTTTTCCTTCATAAATGGCTCGTCTCAACACATCCAGCTTAAACCAGGGGTCGCGGTTCAGGCGGTCTTCAAAGCGCGCGCCGCGTCCGAACAGGCCAAAAATCATATCCGCCACAAAAATATGCACCCAGGTGTCAATGCCAATCAGACTGCGCAGCGGCACCTGGTACACCAGGTCGCCCTGTTCTGAAGCCATATAGGAGGGCACATGGTAATAGCCAATTTCGCGCGCCTGAAGCTCAATCACCAGCGGTTCCAGCGGCTGGTTCTGCTGCGGCCCCTGCGGGTAATACCACAGGTCCGCCAGGTATATCTCCCCCTGCTTTTTGTAAGAGTTGGAAAGCGGCAAGCAGTGTTCGCGGAAAGCGGCATCTTTCAGGGTGAAAGCCGCCTGCGATGGCCCGCGGCGGCGGCCGGCTTCTTTAAGAAACGCTTTGATGTAATTCTCGTCAAAATAGAGGTTGTCGCGATACACCAGGGTGGCTTCGCTGGTTTCAGGCAGCGGAAGCCCTTCAGGAAGCTCCATCTCATGGCTGGCATAGGGCGCCAGCACATCGCGCTGGAGCAGCCAGAGCGGTTTGTTTTGAATGCGCAAATCGCGAGCCGGTTCGTTGAAGGGGGTGATGGGTTGTGGGTCGTGCAGGATGATCTTGAACATGCCGGCACCTTAATCCAGCGGCTTTTTATCAATGCTGAAAAGGCAGGCCAGGGCGCCAGTGGCGCGGCATTCCACTTCATTCACAAAATAATACTTGCCCGAACTACTCCACGCCAGAAATTCCTGCAGCAATCCCACCATCATCGAGCAGGTTGGGCCGCCCAGGCGGCGTGAACCGGTCTGAGAACTGTTGCGCGCGCGCCAGTAATAAAAACGGTCATCTTCGCTCTGTTCAATATCCATGAAACAGACTTCATTCATCAGCTTCGCGGCGCGTTCCAGGCCTATTTGAATGCGTTTATGCTGCGCCAGCAAGCGGAAAGCGCTGTCTGAAAAGCCCAGGCGATCTTCATATTGCTTGAGGCCGTAATAAAAACAGGCCCGGCCAATTTGCAGGGCCAGTCCGCGCCCGCCGCGCGGGCCGTAAAGTTCATCGAGGGTGTGCTGAATATACTGCAGGTCGCTTTGCAGCATGGGAATGGGGGCGTCAGCCTCGGCAAATTTATCAATGAATGAAGACAGGCCGGCCATATTCAGCACAGCATTCACCCCGGCCGTGCCAATGACTTCGGTCATGCCCTGCAAAACAATTCTTCCCACCTGGTCTGGATATAACGGGGAAGGCGACTCAGGTATCATGTCTGGTTGGGCTCACTTTGCAAAAAATCAAGAATTTTTTCTTTAAAAGCCTGTGGTTCATCCAGCATGATGAAATGACCGGCTTTCTTGAAGCGTTCAATGCGCGCTGTGGGGATGCCTGCCTGCATGGGCTGCCACTGGCGCGGGTGAACAATGTTATCCCGATCGCCAAACATGCCCATGGTGGGAATTTTGATTTTGTCGAGCTGCGGGCGCAGATCCACCTGGCGCAGGGTGGCAATGCTCACCAGGAATGATTCCAGGGTTGTCTTGGAGAGATCTGCCAGGAACATCTCTTTGAACCCCGGCGCCCGGCTGATCAGCGGCGCATAGAGGCTCATCAGAAAATAAAACCCTCCCCACAGCGAAAAGCTCAGGTTGGCCACCCAGCGCCGCCCGGCCAGCTTCAGCAGCGGGGCCAGCGACGAGCCCACAATGGGCGAACCAATGATGACCACCTTGGAGGGACGCTTGGGATATTGGATGGCCACCGACAGGCTGACTGTTCCGCCCATGCTGTGGCCAATCAGCGGCGCCTGTTCAATGCCCAGACGCTCCATGAACTGGTCCACCAGGTTGATGTAATCGGGCACGGTGTAGCTGCTGCGGCGTTTGCCCGATTCGCCAAATCCCCAGAAATCCACCGCATAGGTGCGGTACTTTTGTGAAAGAAAACCCATGGTTTCCTGCCAGAGCCCCCACGAGCCCAGCCAGCCGTGCAGCAAAATAACCGGACGTCCGCGTCCGGCCACTTCATAATGAACGAGCCCCTGATCGGTTGTGATGGACGGCACAGAATACTCCCAGCGATGACAGGATTAATTTTTTTCCATTTCAGCCAGAATGCCGTACAGCAGTTCCAGCAAAACGGTCTTGACACTTTCTTTGTTGCGCGCCACACAGGGCATGATTTTCACCTCAGGGTCGAGGCGCAGCGCATGTTTAACATCTTCCACTTCCCAGGCGTCCGGAGAATCTTGCTTGTTGGCGGCCACAATATAAGGAGTGGGCGCGTATGCTTTAAAGGTTTCGAGGATGGTGCGCGCCTCGCGGAAGGTTTCAGGCCGCGTGCTGTCCACCATGACAATAAAACCCAGCATGCCTTCTGAAAGGATCTCCCACATGAAATCAAAGCGCTTCTGGCCAGGCGTGCCAAACAGAAACAGCACCAGGTCATCATCCACCGTGATGCGCCCAAAATCCATGGCCACGGTGGTGCTTTCCTTGATTTTTTCAACCTCAGAGGATATTTTCCGCTCGGTGGCCACAACGTCAATTTCACTGACCGTGCGAATAAACTCCGTCTTTCCGGAACTGAAGGGGCCTGTAATTACCATTTTGACCGTTTGCATAGGGCAACGTCCTCTAATGAAAATAACTGCTTATAATGAACGGATGCGGCTGATCAGACGATTCACCAGCGATTTTTGTTCTTCTTTGTTGGTCACCGGCAGCGGCGCCGCCCCCGGGCGGCTGCTGGAGCTGGAAGTAACCGGCGCCACAGGCATGCCTTCGGGCCGGGCCAATTGCACCAGCCCGGCCTGCAGCAGGCTGAACACCACCCGCCGAATGGCCAGGTCATTCATCTTGTTGGCCTTGGCAATTTGCCGGATGGTGTTTTTGGGGTTGATATAGGAGACAACCCGCCATTCTTCCACACTGAGAGAAACATTGCGCAAATTGGTGCCGGGGCGCTCTGAAAATTTCAGCGCCATATCCAGGCTGGGAATTTCTTCCTGGAGCTGTTCCTGCTCCTTCATCTGGCGCGAACCTTCGATGATCAGGTTCTCCAGATCCAGCCGGACGGTAATTTTATCCTCTGGCGGCATCAAATCTGGTTGAAAACGGAAAAAGCCATCCACCCATGTATAAAGCTGCCGGATAATGGCAATAAAATACTGCTGCACACTCCCCAGAATATCTTCCTGGCTGAGGTACCCCGCATTGATCAACAGCAGCCCCAGTTCCTTGTCGGTCATCTTGCCGGCCCGTTCCTTGATCACCCGGTATTGACCGGCGGTGATCTTCTGATTGAGATGCAAAATGGTAGCCAGACTGCTGTCGGTTTGACCCAGGCGGGCAAAGGCCAGCTTCCCGTCACGAAAGGTCACCTGGGCAACGTCCGTTGGACCTTCAATGATCAAAGAGCCGGTCTTACGAGCCAGGTTGACCAGGTTCAATAACTGAGTGATGGTGAAATCGCGCAGATTGCCTTTTAATGCCATAGCGGCCCCGGTTAGTCAGATCGTAATCTTTTTAGTGGCTAAAGAACTTAGATAACATTATACATGCAAGCGTTTAATGCGTCAAATAAAAACCCCTGAGGTTCAGACAAAAGATCGGACATTGGGGTAAATCAAGGCTCGAAAGGTAGCCAGGGCGGTCTGCAGGACAGCCGTTTTCTGTTCCTGGGACAGGGACCATTTTTGTTTGAGCAGAACAAATAAGCCGGAATAGC